>NZ_CP197412.1:0-652037 GCF_052161625.1 Brakhagea slesvicensis | reverse complement strand
TCCAGAAGAGGTCAAGCACCGGCGCAATTTGGAGTTGCTGGAAGTGCAAAACCAAATCTCGCTCGAGGATAACATGAGGTTCCTTGGGCAAACCGTCGAGGTGCTCGTGGAAGGTCCGAGCAAATGGTCGGTGCGTAAAGGGCAGACCGGAGAGTTTCGACAAATGACCGGCCGAACCCATTGCGATCGAATCATTGTGTGGGACGGCAACATGCGGCAGACCGGATCGCTACTCCCTGTCCGAGTGACCGACGTTTTTGCTTTCACCATGATGGGGGAAGTCGAAACGCACGACTATGTCGCCGAACCGGAAGTATTCCAACTGCGATAGGCAGTTACCGTTGGTGGGGTCTGTTTGTCAAGGATTCCTTGTGCCGCTTCGCGTGCGAGCGACCGACGGGTCTAAAAATCCATGGGACCTATTGGTCGAATAGATCCCATGGGTCATGAACGTCCCACTCTGGCTAGTTGGCTGAGACTTTGATGTTGTCGATGTAGAATTCCGCGTCGGTCGAGTTCCCGAAAATCCCCGGGCTGCCTTGCGTATTGGGCATGTCATCGGTTCCTTCGATGGTCCAACCCTCAGGTTCCGCATCCCCTTTCTTCCAGACTTTTCCGCGTAGGATGGCTTTACCGTCCTTATTTTCCGCGCGGAACTTCATGCTGTACCAAGTATTCGCACTCCACTCGAAAGGAACTCCGACGGAGAAACGGGTGTCGTGCGAGAGCCAAGTTCGAATCTTGAGCTGCTGCGAGCCTTCCAAAGCGAGAGTGTATCGCTGGGCGTTAAGACCCATGTCTGGCAACTTGGTCGTCGGAACTTTGTTCTTGGTATCCAGGGCGAGAAACTCTCCCTCGATGGTATAGTCGCTCATCTTGGGGAGGCCGATGAAACCTTGGCTGCGCGTTCCCTTAGGAATGGTGCTGATCTTGACCAGTCCATTTCCTCCGGTGGGAAGCTCGGCAGGTTGGTGCCGGTAGGCTGCACCGATCCAATGGTTCGGAACCTTCTTGTCTTCGAAATCGTAGTTCCAAGGAAGTGCACCGATGACGCGAGCCCGCGCCGTACTCTTTAATTCTCCGGAACTTGCAACGATCGAAACGGTAGTTCCACCGGAAACTTGGTCGGGGGCCACGTAGACTTGCCCGTCGGACACGGTGCCAGCCCCGTCTACGCTGATTTGCGCATCTTCTAGCAGTTTCAGATACTGACCTGCCGCGTTGTAAGCACGAACTTGCAGTTTGGCCTTTTGGCCCGGGACTAAAAGCATCTCCACTGGGCAAACTTGGATGTGTGCCACGGTGGTATCGGTGAGAGGCTCTTCCTTTTTCGGCTCTGGAATAGGATCGATCGACGGCGCCGCGTCTTTGTTCCCAAAACAATAGAGGGCTCGGCTCGTGGGCAAGTACATTTTGCCGTTGGAGACGACAAAGGACGCGAAGACTTCACTTTGGTCGTTCAACCGGAAACGCTGAATGTCGACACCTTTGTCGTTCGGCGTAAGGACTTGGATAATCCCCGAATTCTCCGCGACGAACATCTTCCCTTCCGAGACGATCGGAGATCCAAACATGACTCGGCCGAGTTTGGCCTTTGCTTCGATCTCACCCGATTTGGCATTCACCCCGATGAGAGCCGCACCATCCTCGATGAAGTAGACTCGGTCCCCGATTTTGACCGGACAGCTGCGAGAAACGGTCTTTGCAGGGATCTTCCACAGCAATTTGTCATCGGTGATTTCGCCAGTGGTATTCCCATCGAGCGCAAAGACAGCTCCGAGAACCGTCCGATCCGTTTCGTTCTGCTCGCCATGCCCGCAATAAACGATGCCGTCGACCACCAATGGGGAGACGCTGAATCCCCGAGGCGAAACCTGATACTTCCAAATCACTTTCCCGGTTCGGGGTTGGACGGCGTAGAGGGCTCCGTCCGCCGCGCCGAATACCATGGCCGCTTGGCCATTCAACACGGTGAAAACAGGAGTGCTGTAGGTCGTGTCCTCGGGGCGAGGACGAGTGTTCATCATCCAAATAGGGGCCCCAGTCCGCTTGTCCATGGCGATCAAGCGGTGGGCAGGGAGGGCGTTTTCGCCCCAGGAAGTCAGCACGCCGCTGATGATGACGGTGTCTTCGTACACCACCGGGAAATTCGTCCGACCTCCGTAGGTGGACAACATTCCGTACTCTTCCAGCAGGGACTTCTCCCAGATCACTTTGCCCGTGGCACCGTCCAAGCACTGGAAAATGCAACCCAAGCCTAAAACATAAACTCGGTCCGCATCCGGATCCGCATAAACGCTAGACCAACCGATTCGCTCCGACGGAGCATCGGACAAGAAGATATTGTGGATGCTTTCCCAAATGAGCTCCCCCGTTTCCGCATTCACACAGACGGTTTTCTCGGCCTCCTGAGGTGTTTCTGGCTTGTGCCGACACACCAGGTACAAGCGACCATTCATGACGACAGGGGTCGAGCGAGAGGCAAACTCCTCTTTTCGCCAGAGGACCGTCTCGCCATCGGACTTGAATGTGGTTGGCAGCCCTTTTTCGGTGGTTTGGCCATTTTGCTGTGGGCCTCGCCATTGATACCAATCCGTCGGCTTTGCCTTGTCCGCCGGTTCGTTTGCGATCAGCGCTCCACCCAAAAGAGGGGCAACAGCCATGGTGGAGAGCAACGTCCTTCGAAAGATCGATTTGCAAGTCATGATTTCGAACGAGGGTTCGTGGAGGGGGATGGTGAGATGCGGTTTTGAAATTATAGCAAAGTTCAAAGCAACACGGGGGACCCGTTTTGCGTGGAACTTGGACGGTGAAGGGGACTTTGCGGCCCCTTCCTTTTGCCCATCCCGTTTCACCATGGCTGGTCGGCAATTCGAAGGACCGGGCCTTCCATCTCGGTCGCCAAGGCAATCGATGCGATGTTCACGAAACGGCCCTAGAAAGGATCAAACCGTCACCAGCGGCGATTCGCGAATCGTGTTCAGTATGGAAACCCTATTCGCGGGAAGCGCAACTGGCATTTCCCCCGATATGGCAATTTAGGTAATAAAACGATCCACGTGCGGGACAAGCCCCACACATGCAACCAATCCAACTTGTTTACTCGCGCGGGATGCCATGGCTCGAATCTTCTGTATCGCCAACCAGAAAGGTGGCGTCGGCAAAACGACGACGGCCATCAACCTGGCTTGGGCGATGGCCACCGCAGGACAAAAAACTCTCATCGTGGACCTCGATCCTCAGTGCAATGCTACGAGCGGGCTAGGATTCTCGCCTGCCCCGCGTCATCCGTTGCTCGTGGACGCCCCGCTCCGCGAAGGGATCCTCAAAACGAACCTAGCCAACCTGGAACTCATGCCGGGGTGCAGATCGTTTCAGGACGTCGATCGTCTCGCTAAAGGTGGGATGTCTCAAGGAGCATTGCTACGACAACATCTCGATGCGGGCCTCGGAATCTACGACTCCGTCTTCATCGATTGTCCGCCTTCACTCGGCGAACTCACGCAAGCGGCACTGGCATCTAGCACCGAAGTGCTCATGCCCATCCAATGCGAGTACTACGCCATGGAAGGTCTGACGCAAATGATTCACGTCATCCGCGATGTCATGACCGCGAACTCGGGCAAGCTCACCTTCGGTGGAATCCTGCTCACCATGGTCGACCCCCGATTCGAACTAACGCACGAAGTAGATTCCGAAGTTCGGGATTTCTTCGGAGACATAGTTTTTGATACAACCATCCCACGTGATATCGCAATCAGCGAAGCCCCTAGCCACGGGCTGAGTGTGCTAGCATATGCCCCGCGCTCGCATGGAACGCGAGCTTACATCGAACTTTGCATGGAGGTACTGGAACGTGACTAAAGACCGACGACTTGGACGTGGACTCGCTGCCCTTCTCGGAACCCCTGTCGAAGAAGGGGCAGGCGAAATGTCACCCGCGACGATTCCCATGTCGAGCTCACCTTCGCTCGACCCTGCACGAACTGCTGTATCCGAGTCGTCGATCACTACCGAAAAAGCTTCACCGCGCGCCGATATCATCAAACAGTTTGCGTCGGAAGCCCGCGGTCAATCTACACGTGACCAATCGCCCCGTGGAACCAATTCGCCGATCAGTATTCCCATGACGCCGATCGCTGCCTCGTCCTCTGCGACTCCAGCGTCGGTGCAGCCGATTGTTAATCTTCCGGAGGGGGTACAGCATCATCAAGGAACGATCGATGTTGCGACCCATCTGATCGATCCCAATCCTTTTCAACCACGGCGTCACTTCAACGCCGCCGAGATTGAATCACTGGCGGAATCGCTTAAACAGCACCAGCAATTGCAACCGGTCTTGGTCCGCAAAGTCGGGGAACGCTATCAGCTTATTTCGGGGGAACGCCGACTTCGCGCAACCATCCACGCTGGCCTTCCCTCCATTCGTGCTGAAGTGCGCGAAGCGGATGATCGCTTGGTCGCAGAGCTGGCAATCATTGAAAACCTCCAACGCAAGGACTTGAATGCGATCGAAAAAGCGATGTCGTTCAAGCGATATATCTCGGAACATAAGTGCACCCAAGAGGAGTTGGCCAGCCGTTTGAAGATCGACCGTAGCACGATCGCCAACATGATGCGATTGCTCGAGCTGCCTGAAGCGATCACCGATGCCATCCAACGGGAAGAAATCACGGCGGGACATGCAAAGGCTCTTCTCAGTTTAGGTAGTACCAAGGAGCAGCACGTTTATCTTCGCCGGATCCTCGATCATGGATGGAGCGTTCGAGAAACGGAGCGGCAAGTCGCGGAAGCGGTTGCGAATGCCGAAGCGGCCGAAGAGGGCATTCTCGGTATGGCTCCCCGTCGCCGGGCGTCCAAGACGAGTCAATTGCAAGCTCTTGAGAGCGAGCTCAAAATGACGCTGGGAACGAAGGTCGAGATCTCCCAATCCGGGCGAGGAAAAGGGCGGATCACAATCCACTTCACCAGCATCGAAGAATTCGAGCGTCTCCGAGCCATGCTTGCATCCGATACCAAACGAAAAGCAGCTTAACAAACCGCTGCCCCCCACTATCGAACGGTCGTCCTCGACTGTTTTACTGTCGAACGGTCGTCCTCGACCGTTTCTCCACCAGGCCAACGATTGTCCTCGACCGTTCGGCTCACTTCACCTAAGTCCCTTCCTGCCTCCACTTCAACAAGATGTCGTCTGGCTCGCCATCTCGATCGCATTCTTATGGCATCAAACACTTTGGCATTGAAAGCAAGCGACCTTGTTGGAGTCCTCGGATGAACGCACTACCGTGGGCTTGGATGTTTTGGGGATTGGTTCTCTTCATCGCGGTGCGAACGCTCCTAACTCTATCATTCTCAATGCGTGATCGCCTTCGACAGCTGCTAGTCGATCACTACGAAAATGCCAAAGAGGAGCTTCAGAAGAAAGAAAACATCGCGAAACTACAAGCCAAAGTGCGTCAGATTCGCTCCCTGCGAGACGAAGTTTCGTCCGACGCGAACATCGCCAATGCCAGCGCAAAATCGACTTCCGCAAGCGAGCAACCGACCCGCCGCGCCGCCTGACAGTCACCCTCGACCATTCCCCAATGTCGAACAGTCGTCCTCGACTGTTTACGCACAACAGAAGCACATATCTTGACTCAGTGTGCTTCCAAATAGTTGTGCATAACCAGGTCCGTTCCCCGAACGGTGTTCTCCTCAGCGAAGCAATTCGTACGCAACGTGACGCTCAGAAGCTGCGCTACACGTTCTGAATATGGATATACGCATGCACGTGCGGCGCGCCACGGAAATGAATACAAGTATTCTTGCCAACAATCCGCCACATGTCCCACACACCATCGGACTTGAGGTCATCGTTGGCATAGAACTGTAGCGACAACGACTCCATTCCTCCAACCTCAGCAAGTAGTTCTCGGGCCTCCTTGGTATCCTCTTCTCGGTAGACACCTAAAATCGAAGTAAGGGCTTCATTGACCAACCCAACTTGATCGCTGCTCAACGACCCGACACGGAGACCCGCATACTGATCCTTCTTTTCCACACGGACCGATGACTCACCTGGAATGCTAGCCTTCAACAGAGCTTGCTCGCGTTGCTCGGTGGAAAGTGCCGCAAAGACTTTGTTCACCTTTTGCGTTTGGAAGAAGAACAGATTGTCTTCCGGAGCGGTTTCTTCTCCGTGCCCGTACACGATCGGGCCGCCGAAGACGACTTTCTTCTGCGTATTTCCATCGGCTCGTAGAGTCAAATGCCGTCCGGTTAGCATCCATTCAAAGGATTCCGTACCCGGCTTTCCAAACCAAGCGACGCTGTAAGCATCGATTCCGCCGTCATCGTCTTCGGTCTGTTTGCTAATCAATTCGAAACCGCTTTCCGATGTGAGTTGCTTAACAATCTCGTGCACCATATTGCGTTGTGACTTCGTATAGAAATCAGAGCCGATCAGCGGCTTGACGACGTGCCAGTTCGCATTCACTTTCTGACGCAACGCATCGCCAAACTCTTTGCAGACCACGTCGCGCTGGGATGCTGTCAACGTCTCGTAGAGCTCGCCGATCACCGTCTCCGCCTTGCTGCCACCCGGCTCGAATCCCCACAAGCTGCTTGGGGTGAGTGCGCAACCGACACCAAGTCCGCTGGTCGCGATCAGAAAATTCCGACGGTCGACCGATGCGAGATTGGATTTTTTGTTCAAGCTGTTTTCGATGGGAGAAGTCATCATTATGTCCTTTAATGGTGGGGAAAGAACTCTGGCGGAATGGGCTCTATTGTATAACTTGTTGCGGCCTGGAAGATGCCGATAGCCAGATTTGAGCAACTTCCAGGATCCTTTTTCGGTTCAGACTCCTCCCAAAGCGATTTCCATGAAAGCGTTGCAGTTAGACCAAGTTCAAAGTTGGAAAATGATCGACATCCCACCTCCACGAAATCCGGGAGCGGGTGAGGCAATTGTAAGGGTCCATCGCGTGGGCGTTTGTGGCACGGACATCGCTTGCTATCTGGGCAAGTTCCCGTTCTTCGCCTTTCCACGTATCCCGGGTCACGAATTAGGAGTGGAGATCGTCGCGGTGGGGGCCGGTGTGGAACACTTGCAAGTGGGGGATCGCTGCTGCGTCGAGCCCTATCTCAATTGCGGAGAGTGTTACGCCTGCCAACGCGGCTACACCAACTGTTGCGAGTACAACCAAACCTTCGGTGTCATGTGCGATGGTGGATTGACCGAACAAGTCGTTTTGCCAGCCCGAAAGCTGCACCCTGCGAACAACCTGAGCTACGAGCAAGCGGCGTTGGTCGAGACCTTGGCCATCGGTTGCCATGCGGTCGATCGCGGAAATCCCAAGCAAGGAGAAACGGTACTGATCCTTGGAGCTGGTCCGATCGGATTATCCGCTCTCGAATTTGCCAAGCTCTCTGGTGCGCGTGTCTTGATGGCCGATCTGAGTGAATCCCGACTCGATTTCGTCAACACGAAGATGGGAGGATGCCACACGGTTCGCTTCTTCGGAGACGATCGCGATCTCACGACCATTTCGGATTTGACGAACCATCGATGGGTCGATGTCGTGATCGATGCAACTGGCAACAACCACAGCATGTCGCGTGCTCTGGAATTCACCGCTTGCGCGGGGCGAGTTGTTTTCGTCGGTATCACGCAACAGAACTTAAGCTTCCCGCATGCACCGGTTCTACATCGCCGGGAATTATCGATTCTTGCCAGTCGCAATGCTCCATCTCGCGACTTCGGCCGCATTATCGCCTTGATCGAAAATGGAACGATCAACACGGATCCTTGGATCACCCACCACGCGATGATCGATGAAGTCCCTGAGCGTTTCGAACAATGGCTTGCACCCACCTCCGGCGTCATCAAAGCCATGATCCACCTCACCTAGCGTCCAGCCATAGAGAGAAGGCACCATTCCATTACCGCCTATTGCGCAGCCCTTCTCATGGCCCCGTCGCTTTAATCCTGCGCAGGCCGCGTCTTAGTGATAGTCCCGGTAGCAACGTCTCGGCCTTTTTCCGAGTCGGGAAAATAAACTCTTAGTCCCGGCAGGGGTCTCTTGGTCTTAGTCCCGGTAGGGACGAAAGATGGCTTTCCACGCCCGCGTCAAGATCGCGCCCACACGCAATCCGCATTCTTCCATTCGCCCGCCCCCCCATGCAAGCGGGCCGCAAATCCCAAGCGTAAACGAATGTGCGATTACCCCGAATTGCGATGCCACGATCCCTGGACACCGGGACGCGTTCTTTCGTCCCTGCCGGGACTTTGGACACGGGTACCACCCCACCCAGCCTTAAAAAGGCTGGGCTATTCTATGCCGTCCCTACCGGGACTAAAACCTCTCACACCTCGCTCCTCCTCGCTCCTCGCTCCTCGCTCCTCGCTCCTCACTCCTCGCTCCTCACTCCTCGCCACTCGCTCCTCGCCACTCGCTCCTCGCCACTCGCCTCTCGCCACTCGCTCCTCGCCTCTCCTCTTGCTCACCTTCTACCATTCCTTGCGATTTTAACCTTTCCTTTCTCCTTTCGTTCGGTTCTGGGAATGTCCAAGCCCATTGTGCAACTGGTTTGGTTCAAGCGAGATCTTCGGTTAACAGACCACGCCCCCCTTTCCCACGCCTTGCAGCGTGGAACGGTACTTCCGCTGTTTCTGTTTGAGCCTGGGTTCTGGTCCCAACCCGAGAATGCTCCCGAACACTTTCACTTCGTTCGGCAATCGATCGTTGATCTCCGTGAATCCCTGACAAGGATCGGTGCAGACCTCTTCGTTCGTACCGGGGAGGCGATTCCCGTTCTTCATTCGCTGCGGGAGGACGTGGAGATTGCTAAAATCTGGAGCCATGAAGAGACGGCCAGCATGTGGACATACCGACGGGATCAATCCGTTGCGAAATGGGCTCGCGAGCACAATATCCCTTGGGAGGAGATTCCATCCAATGGCGTGGTCAGGAAACTGAAAAGCCGAGACGGCTGGGGACGTATTTGGCAATCGCGAATGAAGGCCGAGATCATCAGCAAACCTTTGCAATTGGATGTCCCTCGCTCCTTGGAGCCAGGCCCGATTCCCCAAGCAACTGAACTTTTTCCACGGCATACCAAGTGCGAACCAGTCGCGAAGCAGCATTTGCAACCGGGAGGCGAACTCGCCGGGCAGACTTGCTTGGGTAGCTTTTTAGCCGAGCGGGGACGCGAATATCGGAGCAGGATGTCGAGTCCTCTTTCGGCTGCCAGCGCTTGCAGTCGGCTTAGCCCCTACATTGCTTGGGGCTGTTTGTCGATCAAATCGGTGCAGCGAAGTGTTCAGAGCAAGAGACTGGAGTTGATGGAGGCGAAGATTGCTTCTCGCGATTCGACTATTTCGAATTGGACGCACTCCCTCAGTTCCTTTACCTCGCGATTATCCTGGCACTGCCATTTCATCCAAAAACTAGAAGATGAACCGGAGATTGAGTTCCGAAACATTTGTTCGGTTTATGACGGTCTACGGGAAAATGAGTTCCAACCAGATCGATTCGAGGCTTGGACGGCTGGCCGTACCGGCTACCCCATGATCGACGCGTGCATGCGGTATTTGCATCGAGAACGATGGATCAACTTTCGGATGCGAGCCATGCTCATGTCGTTTGCCGCCTACCATTTGTGGCTGCATTGGCGATCTCCCGCATTGCATCTAGCAAAGCTCTTTCTCGACTTCGAGCCGGGAATTCATTATCCCCAATGCCAAATGCAGTCGGGTGTCACCGGGATCAACACAATTCGAATCTACTCACCAACTAAGCAAGCGATGGACCAAGATCCTGAGGGGCGCTTCATTCGTGAGAACATTCCTGAACTGGAGTTCGTGCCCAAGCTCTATATTCATGAGCCATGGAAAATGGGGATGGATGATCAAATCCGATACCGATGTCGTATGGGAGTCGATTACCCGCCCCCCATCGTTGAGCATACTGCTGCGGTCCGTTTTGCAAAAACCCGCATTTTCGAGGTCCGACAATCGGAAGCCGCAATGGCAATGGCACGGCAAGTCTACGAAAAGCATGGGAGCCGGAAGCATCGCGATCCCGTTCCTGGCCGAGCCCCAAGCACGAAGAGTTCTCGGTCGGCTCCGTCCAAAACCAAGCGGACAGCGAATGCCAATCGATCGAAGCAACAGCCGTTCCTCCCAGGCTTGTTCGACGACACCGAACCTCCGCCCCCATAACGTCGAACGGTCGTCCTCGACGGTTTATGCGTGCAATCCACGCACATCGTTGCCTACAGACATCAACCCAATTCCCATGAGCAAACCGCCGAAGAGACAAAAACCGAGCAAGTACCATTTGCCGACCAAAATCTGTGAACGTTGCCGACGTCCGTTCACATGGCGCAAAAAATGGGAGCGGGACTGGGAACGTGTCAAATACTGCTCCGACGCTTGTCGCAAACAGCCCCCCTCCGTAACCTAACTCTTCACTTCGTCCATCGCCTTCTTCGCGATCGCTACGCATTCGCGAATGTCTGCAATAGGGTCCTTCGGGTTTTCTTCATATTCAAGCGACAGTGCACCATCAGCAGGGAAATTCGCTCGCACCATGGCGTCGAACACCTCGCTGCACTGAAGATACCCCTTGCCAAGGATCACTCCCTTTGCCTTCTCTTGCATCTCTGCAAAGTCCTTGAGGTGGATTCCATACAATCGACCTTGCAAGGTGCGAATCACGTCGGTGGGTCGCTCTCCTGAGCGAATGTAGTGGCCCAGATCCGCGCAAGCTCCGATGCGTGGATCCCATTTCTCGACGGCTCGCAGCACGTCGACCGCTTTGTTGTAACGGTGCGAGGGTCCGTGGTTGTGAATCGCGATCCGAATATCAAATTCCTTCACCAGTTCGTTCAAGCTCGGAAAGGCTTCTGGGGACGGGTCTGCCGAAAGGGTGCGAATGCCTGCCTTCTTGGCGAATTCAAAAACTTTGCGATTGGCTGCGGCGTCTCCTCCGAACCCATTGACGCCATGCGCGGAGATCGTTAGCCCCAGAGCTTTGACTTTTCCTACCAACGCGTCGATCTGCTCTTGGGTAGCATTCAGCGGAAACATGCCGCTATAGAACTCGACTTGCGCGAACCCCAAGTCCTTGGCGTGCTGGAGCGCAGCGTCGACCGAGAACGAACGGAGCGAGTAGAGCTGGAGCCCTAATTGAAAGGGTACTTTGGCTGCCGTCGATCCTAGGACGCTCTTGGGAAGTAAAACTTGGTCGAGAAGCAAACTGGAGCCGAGACCCGCGCCGAGTGCCAGCGCGCCACTTCCTTGCAACCAACTTCTACGGGACAAGTGGGACGCGCGGGAGGGATGCATTGTGCGGAAATTCATGGTGATTTCATAAGGATGGGAGGAATGTGGGTACCGTACCAATCCTCATGATACTACACTTTTTAGCCTAATGGTTTGGGCTATCGCGCAGCGTGCATTGCATCCTCTCCCCGCTTTTCCCTTTTGATACCATTTCATCGACCATTCCAATGTCCAACCCAATGACTTGAACGCCGAACCCTTCGGGCATCGCAAGTCCAGATCGCCATGGCCAGCAAAGACCTAGACATCGCTCAACTCGCCGACTACCTCCACTTGACCCTGACGCAAGTCACCAAGATGGCGGTGCGGGGCAAAATTCCTTCCCGGAAAGTGAATGGCGAGTGGCGGTTTTCGGAATCCGAAATCCATCACTGGCTCGAAGATCAAATCGGCGTGGGGGACGCAGAAGAATTGGAGCGGATGGAAAAGGTACTGCAGCGGAACATCGACGTCATGTCGGATGATCGCGCCATGCTCGCCGATTACATGTCCCCGCTCGCCATCGAAGTTCCTTTGCCTGTACGGACCAAAAACTCCGTGATTCGAGAGATGTGCTCCCTGGCCGAGCGCTCCGGACTCCTCTGGGATGCTGCCGCCATGGTGGAGGCGGTCGCCGCTCGGGAAGATCTACACCCCACCGCCCTCGAGAATGGGGTCGCCCTCCTTCACCCTCGACGACCGCAAACGTCGATTTTGGCCGAGCCGATCGTCGCACTGGGCATCTCCCCGCAGCCGATCCCCTTCGGAAACACTTCGGGGCATCTCACGGATGTGTTTTTTTTGATCTGCTCCACCGACGATCGCGTCCACCTTCGTATTTTGGCTCGGCTCGCGCGGCTTGTGACGGATGAAGTCTTTTTGACGATGCTCCGATCGGCCACCAGCCCCCAAGAAGCCCTCGATACAATTCGATCCGCTGAATTGGAACTTGAGGCCTCCGGAACTCGATCCGCAGGACGGTAATCGCTTCCGATGGATGCTTGTGGCATGGCTGTATCGAACACATCTCAAACCGATCGCCAAGTCATTTGGGCGGCCCCAAAGGATTCGTATTGGGAGTGGATCCGGACCTACATCCAGCTTCCCAATGTTGTCGATCTAGACGCGATGGCGATTAGGCACCTTGCCCCCGATCCCATGCAACAAACCCCTTCGCCGATCTGCATCCAAGGTCCAGCGCCGATCTGGATCCAAGGGATCGATGGGCGATACGAAGCGGAGTGGCCATCTTGGCTGGCGAACGTCCGCAAGATACCTCCGCAGGCCGCGCCGGCAAAGAAGGTGAGCAAAACGACTAAGGGCAGCAGAACATCGAAGAAGGCCTTGGCTTCCAGTCCGGACGCCGCAATTCCTCCCAGTAGCGATCTCGAATTGGCCGTCATTCTCGGAGAATCTTGGACGGGACATCGCCGCACGTTCCCCCTTCCCGAGGGCATCGTCCCTTTCTATTGGTATGAACTTTTCGACCGAATCCTCCCCTGGCTTTCAAGCCTGACCCTTCCATCCCCAACCGGGGCGGATACAGGGGACCAGGGAGCCCACTCGAGCGTATTGCCACGAGACATGTCGCGGCTTAGCCCTCGCGTGATCGACTGGATCCAACACGCGCAGGTTGCGTCCGAGCAATCGATGCCCAGTGTCAACCGGTGGAGCGGAAACGCGACAACTCCCTTCATCCTGGTCGTCGCCGAGTCCTTTGCCACATCCCAAATGTGGCAATCGCTCCTCGAACGATGGGATGTCTCCTTCGTCCTAGCCCGACCCACTGAACTCCGCATGCAAGCAACACCGGACGTGGTTTTGGTCGATCTCGACGTTCCACCTCGCGCATCTCGCGCTTCGCAAAACGCGGAGCTGGCAGGTTTGGCAGGGGAGCGCGCACCGGCATGGCTCCCTTGGACGACCCGGCTTCGGCAGCGTTTTCCGACCGCCATGCTGGCCTTTTTTGACCCATTTCCTCGCTGGGGAGACTGGCAATCGCTGCAGGAACAAGGTGTCGATGCCCTTTTTCCTAAGCCGTTTTCGACGTTTGGGGTCCGTTGGTGTATCCAGCGTTGGATAGAACAGGGTATCGCGGGTACAATAGTGCCAAGCAGCAGTTAGCCCGGCAACGGGTATCCTTTGCTGCCACTTCGGCTCGCCATCTCGGCCCGTTTTTGAGATAGAAAGCCCTGTCCTGAGTTGGACGGCCCGATTCGTTTCCGGACGAAACCTCCACTCCCCCACCTTTAGACCTTCCTACCTCCCTACCCATCCAATTCATGTCAGCAATTCGCATCCTTCGCGCCTTGTCGGTGTTGCTCCCAATCATGACGAGCATCCCGTATTCCTTGACGCGTGCTGCGGCTTGGGACGACCCGACCGATGCCGCGGCTCAGCAAGCCAAAATCGATTTCTTCGAGACAAAAATTCGACCGGTTCTCGTGGAGCACTGCTACGAGTGCCACTCCGCTGCGTCGGGAGATCCCGGGGGCGAACTTCGACTCGACACCGCCGAGCTCTTGAAGAAAGGGGGAGCGAGCGGCGCTTCATTGCAGCTTGATGCACCGGAGAAGAGCATTCTCCTGAAAGCCTTGTCCTACGATGACAACGCCTTGCAAATGCCCCCCACCGGGAAGCTTCCCGAGAATGTTCTCGCCGATTTTCGAACTTGGGTCGAACAAGGGGCTGTGGATCCTCGCGAGGAGTCTGACGCTGCCCCGGCGGCACCCTCCAAAACCGAGCTTGCTGCCCAGCACTGGGCATTCCAAAACCTCGACGTCGCTTATGACAAAAATCAGTCCATCGATACCATCCTCGCTCGCTCCCAATCGGATAAGAAGATTCAACCCCATGGTGCCGCCACCAAACGGGAACTGATTCGCCGACTTTATAACGATCTGTGGGGGTTGGCTCCCACCTACGAAGAACTGGCGGTCTGGGAATCGCAACCGATCGAAAAGTATGAGTCGTGGGTCGACCAGCTCCTCGACTCCCCCCACTTCGGCGAACGAATGGCTCGTCGTTGGATGGACGTGGCGCGATACGCTGACAACAAGGGGTATGTATTTCAAGAAGATCGGGAATACGCCCATGCTTGGCGGTATCGCGAATGGCTGATCCGCGCCTTCAATGAGGACCTCCCCTACGACCAGTTCACGCAATATCAACTTGCTGCAGATCGATTGGATCCCGGTACCCACAACCGAAACCTCGACGCCATGGGATTCCTTACCCTAGGCCGCCGGTTTCTCAACAACGAAAATGATATCGCAGACGATCGAATCGACTTGGTCACCCGCGGATTCCTGGGCCTATCCGTCGCGTGCGCCCGTTGCCATGACCATAAATTCGATCCGATCTCCATGGCCGATTACTACTCGCTTCACTCCATGTTCGTCAGCAGCAAGGAACCAAAAGATGCACCTGGGCCGCTTCGAATGGTGGATGCTGACAAGATTCGGCCGGCGGTGATCTTCAAACGAGGGCAAGCCGGCGCGCGAGGGGATCAAGTACCTCGCAAGTTCATCGAGTTTATGACGTCGGTAAGTCGACCGATGGACACGGGAAGTGGGCGGCTGGATTTGGCCCAAGCGATCACCGATTCCAAAAATCCTCTCACACCTCGAGTGATCACGAACCGCATTTGGGGTTGGATCATGGGGACGCCGCTGGTCGACACCCCAAGCGATTTCGGTCTTCGGTCGGAAGCCCCCACGCAGCTGGAGCTTCTTAATTTCTTATCGGCCGAGTTCATGGCGGACGGGCAAAGTATCAAGCGGCTTATCAAACGCATCGTCCTCTCGGACGCGTATCGACGGTCAAGTGCCCATGATGCGGACAAACATTTGCTGGACGCGGAGAACCGCTATTGGTGGCGTGGTGTTCGCAAACGCCTCGACTTCGAAACCCTGCGTGACTCGGTTTTGGTCGGAACTCAGCAATTGGATGACCGCGTCGGAGGCAAGAGCGTCAAAATGATCAATCGGCCCTTCTCCAGACGACGCACAGTCTATGCATATATTGATCGCCAAAATCTGGAGGGACTCTTCCGGGCCTTCGATTTTGCTTCGCCTGATTCCCATGCACCTCTCCGTTTCGCCACCACGGTCCCCCAGCAAGCGCTCTTCATGATGAATAGCGGCATGATTGACCATTACAGCTCTCTCTTCGCAGAGAAGCTTTATTTGTCTGAGGAGGGAAGAGATGCCACTTGGGCTATCGAGCAAATGTTCAGGTCCATTCTCAAACGATCTCCGTCCGATCACGAATTCGAGCAGTTCACGGGTTATTTGAAGGCTCTCCCAAAGGTCGGTATCGACGAGTACGCTCAGCTCATTCAAATCCTCTTGTGTACGAACGAATTCTGCTTCGTGGATTGAGTTTCACCAGGAACCTGGATTAAATCTTCACAAACACTCTTTTGGTGTAGAGCCAGTAGAGAATCAGCCAGAACACGATCAGCGTACAGCCACCCAAGAGCAACTCCTGAATCATAGGAACTTGCTCTTTGCCGGCGCCGAGGATGGATTGGATCAATTCCGAAAGGGTTTGAAGCCAACTGCCGAAGTGCCGCAGGAGCGCGTCGTGCGTCGGCTTCTCGAGCGTCCATGACAAGACATAGGCGACGATCGAGTTCGCTCCGATCACAATGAATGGAAACGCCCACCGCTGAATCCCTTTCTGGTCGGCAATCCAATGCAGGGCGCCGAGCCAAAGCAGACAGATCCCCCCGCTCCAGAGCGTCCAAGCCGGGGTCCATATGCGCTTCACAATGGGGCAGACCAACGTCCAGTCCAACAACCAAGCGGTCGCCATCAAGCCCGCTCCTGTGCAGGCAAAAACTAGGTTCTTGCGCGCAAAAGGAAGTGGCGATTGCAGCAGACGACCCGCGAGCAATCCGAGCACCATCGTTGCAAGGGTGGGGATGAAACTGAGCGTTGCATAGCCACCCCCGGAGTACTCGAACGGTTTCTCGCGGGGGAAAAGATTCATCCACCATCGATCGAACGCCCAAGCCGCGTTGGAGTTCTTGTTGAAATGAACAGAAAACCCTTCGCGATAGAACTCGGACCAACTCTCTGGCACACCGACTTGCGAATAGGGGAAATCTGCTGCAGGTGCTGGATAGAGAACGAAGATCCCCCAAGTCCCGATCAAAATTGCCGCGAGGGCGATCAATACCCCACGCGTAGGCAACAACGAGATTAGAAAAAGGGCCCAGTATCCAAGCCCGATTTGCGTCAGCGTATCATCAAACGTAAAGTTGGTACTGGGCTTGCCAAGGCTGCGCAGAAAGATCCCGAGAAAAACGAGGATGACACTCCGCAGGATCGCATGCCGAAATAGCTGCCAGCGTGAATCACCCCGCGCAATGCGTGACGCCAACGAGAACGACATCGCCGTTCCAACCAGGAACGAGAAGCTCGGTTGGATGAGATCATGCAGTGAGCAGCCCGCCCAAGCGACGTGCGAGGTATGAAAGCGAATCCACTCCGCTATCTGGCCATTCGTATTGTCACCGCTAAAGACTTGACGCAACTTGGGAAGCTGCAGCACTTCCGCCAGCATCAAAAACATCACCATGCCACGGTAGATGTCGATCGAAGCCACCCTGCTAACCGCTGCCATGATCATTCCTTGTACAAACAGTTCAACCCATCTCGTGCTGAAATAACTCGTCCCTGTTCGGCTCGCCTGCCATTCGGCTAGCCCCCGATTGTAGTACCCTTTCTCCGAAAGCCGTTCTTCCGTCTCCCAAAATCCCATTCCTCCCACGATCGTTCCGGTAGAATCCAACCCAACACTTCATGGATGCGGGACCTGCATCGAATCGATCCAGTTCTTTATCCCAGTTCGTTGGCCTTGAGAAGACCGAGAGAGAGTTGCGCATGACCTATCAAGCCTGGGTGGCGGACGCCGCCGGAGCCCCTTTTCAAAAGCAATCTATAGAACGACCACCCTTGGGACCGGAGGAGGTAGAGGTTGCGGTCGAACATTGCGGCGTATGCCATTCCGACCTTTCGATGTGGCAGAACGAATGGGGCATGTCGACCTATCCAGCGGTCTTGGGGCATGAAGTCATTGGGCGGGTGACAGCTCTTGGGCCGCATGCAAAGGGGCTTGCGATTGGCCAGCGAGTGGGAATCGGATGGAACAGTGGCAGTTGTATGCATTGTCGTCCGTGCATGTCAGGTGAGCACCATCTGTGCGACGGAGCCCAGCCCACGATTGCGGGGCATTTCGGTGGTTTCGCCAACTCGGTGCGAGCCCATTGGGCGTGGGCAATTCCGTTGCCAGAGGGGTTGCATGTCGCCGACGCTGGACCGCTGCTATGCGGAGGAATCACCGTCTTCAATCCAATCGCCACTTTTGCGACGCCGAAGAGTCGTGTCGGAGTGATCGGCATCGGAGGGCTGGGGCATATGGCGTTGAAGTTTGCAGCGGCGTATGGTTGCGAAGTGACAGCCTTCACTTCGAGCGAGAGCAAGTTCGAGGAGGCGCGGGCGTTTGGTGCCCAGCACGTTGTCGCCACGCGCGACAGCGAATCGCTCCAGAGGCTTGAGAAGTCATTCGACTTGCTCCTCGTGACCGTCAATGTTCCCCTCGATTGGGATCCATTGATCGCGTCGCTTGCCCCTAACGGACGCATGCACGTCGTGGGAGCGGTGTTGGAGCCGATCCCTGTTGCGGTCTTTCCGTTGATCATGCGGCAAGCCAGTGTGGGGGCGTCACCGACCGGATCACCCGTCGACATGGCCGACATGCTTGCATTCGCGGCGAGGCACAAGATTGCTCCGAAGACCGAGCATTTCCCGATGAGCGAGATCAACCAAGCGTTCGAGCACGTCGCCGCTGGCCGAGCACGCTATCGAGTAGTCCTCGACGCAGACTTTTGATCGGCATCACACCATGGCTTCCCTGCGTGTCCAATCTGGACGAGCGGGAAGATGTCCGAAAGGCTTGGCCCCGGCCGAGTTCATTGGCATTCCGCCCTGGAATTCTATCGAGAATGCGAAACATTGACGGAGCAATGGAATCAATGGAGCTTATGTTGGCGGGGGGGAGTTCAGTCGGTACAAACCCGAAATTCCGCCCAAGTGAAACCTGGTGATTTGGGAAACGGAAGTGCGAACCAATTAGGGTTGCAAGCCATGGGCGGTATAGGTACATTTCGAAGCCGAGCTAGGGATCCCAGCCCCAGGATTCGACAGTGAACCTTTGGGTGGTTTGGATAGTCCTAAGCAAGAAATTCCCCTGTAGCTCAGTCGGCAGAGCAGCGGACTGTTAATCCGCGTGTCGGTGGTTCGAGCCCACCCGGGGGAGCCTTAGTTTTTTCTACGGAAGAAACGCCAAAAAGTTAACGCCGGACGACGAGAGATCGACGCCCGGCGTTTTTCGTTTCTACCCAACGTTTTGGGCTTTTTCCGCGTCCGCGACGCCCTCCCCAAATATCTCGGTTAGGAAAGAGAGATAGCGGGATACGACCGAAACGCGAGCCGTCCCCTCCGCCACCCCAGATCTCTACTGAGAACTCTCAAGATCTCCGTTTCCAAAGATGGGTTTGATTAACACAGCGGTAGCAAATCCTAACGCCCAGAAACCTTCTCCAATTTTGGTCCACCGAAACGTCTGATACCCCACTCTGTGAGCGATCCGGTCGCAATGCCGACCGTGTAGCAAACGAGATCAGTCCAGAGAAATCCGAACCCCAGCACCAGCCCACCCAGCGTGGACTGACGGATTGAGTCGATCCACGGGGCGTGAAAGAGCTGGCTGACCTCCACTAGGAAAGCGAGAGCTAGCGAGATCGCTGCCCTCGCCAGCACCGGCCGTCCAGCTAGAAGCATGCTGACCAACAGAAACAGCATCAGCGCCCAAAGAGTGTCGCCAGCGTATTCGGCCAAGAACGCAGGCAACTGCCCCCGGTACTTGCGAGATGCCAGGCCTGCAATAATGACCACAGTAGCGGCGATGAGGTAAACGAATCGAGTGCGAATCAATCAATAAGTGCTTTCTATTTAGGTTGAGCTGGCTGACATTCCTTCGTACGCATGAAGCCACGAGAACTCCGGCGAGCTTCGGAACGCGGCTTGAGTTCTGAAACCATCAACACATGGCTGACTTGCGTTTCTTTCCTATGCTGCCGCGACTTTTGACTTTTTGGATGTAGTCTGGCGCAAACGGCACATTGCATTCCGTGTCGCCCATGTCAATTTTCAAGACGCCAATCCGGTGTCCGGCTTCAATTGCTGCGTCGGTGAGGGAAATTATGTAGCTTCCGACCGAGATCACGAAGGAGTTCATTTGGTAACGAACTGCGTCCTTGGCCTCAATGATTTTTGCTTCGACGTCGACTAGCAATCGCAGATACTCATCGAGGTCTAGTTCTGAATCAGGACGAATGCTTGCGATGGCGGATAGGGTAGCCCAACCCGCTATGTTCTCAATCTCCCTCTTGGATTTGATCCATGCTAGTGCAAGCGTCCAACCCGATGGACTAGCAGCTGCGACTGGCCCGACGACATAAGCTGCGATGGGTTTCGATGCGTCTTTGACCCAACCTGTCAGGTCTTTCTTTGTCATGCGTTCTGGTTCGGCGATAATCCCAGCAAGATACATCGCATCGTAGATTCCAGTGTCATAGAGTTCCAACGAAAGCGAAAAGCTCCTTTTGATCCGCTTTTGCAGCGTTTTCATGTCGCCGATTTTGACACCAAGGCATGGATCGTGAGCGCCATGATTTCGAAGCACTCTCGCCGTGCTTTCACTCCCCATCTTCGTAAGCTGAGATACGATTTCTTCTGCCGTCATTTTGCTTTTCTCATCTAAATGATCAGTGGTGTTCGGCCGGCGGCTCGACGGCAATCGGCCAGTTGCCCTCGATGGTTCATCCAGTGCATGGCTCTCATCAAGAACATGTGTCGCCACGTTCCAAAATAGAGCTCGAACTGAGGAGGGACTCCTGCGATCTGTTGATCAAGCTCTTCTTCGCTCATGCTTTCAAGCCAAGCCAAGAACTCCTCGTCCATTGAACGCAGGCGACTCAATAGCTCTTCGTAAGACGGGTATCCATTCGCCTTAGGATCTGGTTGCGATCCTCCGCCAAACTTGTCTTGCAAAGTTTGGCATGGATTCACATTTCCTTGCATCATCTCGCGGTAACGGCCTTCGGAGAAAACCAAATGACCCAATAGCCAGTGAGCATGATTTCCAGTGCCGGCGATCGGCGAAACAAGTGCTGCAGATTGCAGGTCGTCAAGTAGCGGAAAGACAAGCCCAGCAGCTTGACGATTTGCCAAAATGAGAACGGATTTCGATTGCACGGTTAAGCCTCTTTAGAAACTCTCATTGTATCTACGATCGCCGATTAAACGTCGCTTAAAATCTAAATACGGTCTTTACCTTGATGCTATATTGAGCGAATGAACAAGCCACCGAATAAAGATAAAGATGAGGACGAACGCTTCATGCCGGCGGATGACCCAAGGGAAGTCGTCCAAACGCCTTTCGATCGATTGCTATCGCGGACGCTGATGCAACTCTCGTTTGGTTGGCTGAAGGCCATAAGCATCGAAGCCTGGCGTAAGGAGCAGATGACATCGTCAATGTTCTTGCCGTTTCCTACAATAGTTTAGATTGGAAATATATCAGCGAATGTCTGAATCAGAACCGTTTAAAGCTCATGTGCCTACACCAATCAAGAAAGCGAGGCGACGAGTTCGGTGGTGGCTGATCATTGCTATCTTCGCCGTTCCCTTCTCACTAGTCGCGGTTGGTACAGTCCTATTCCGAGTTGCGTACACCGTAAGGGAGAACCAGGGCCGACAACAAATGTCTCAAAAGATTTCTGAGCTTCAGTCCCAAGGAATTGCGATAGACTCAGACTCGGTTGATCAACAATACATCGACCGAACTTCGGACGATCTAGTTTTTGAGTGGGCCGAGCTACTGGCAGGTGTGGAGACTGCTGAATTTCAAGAAAAGACAAAGGGAATTCCTCCATTTGATCCTTCTGTGGAAGTCGACGAATTCGGCGATCAATTTGATACGTCGGAAAACTGGCCTTTCGCTGATGCAACAGCGAGCCTAACCACCGAGTTTGAACATTTCGTCGAACTTTCTCGGAAACTTGCCTGTGATCCCAGCCCAACTTATTTTCCCATCTTTTTCCGAGCAAATGAGACGCTTCTTACAGAAGTACAAAGCTCGCGAACAATCGCAAGATTACTGCGCGCCGATTGCCAAGTGGCGATGTTTAAAAAAGACTCCGTCCGGACGACGGAAGATTTGGTGGCCATGTTCGAGCTTTCGAAGCATGTTGACGCTGTACCTTCGATCGTTTCGCGTTTCGTCGGTATCGCATTTCGACGAATGGCGTTAGAGGCCCTTCAGCACGCAATTGAGATTGACCTGCTCACTGTGGATCAGTTGCTGCAGATCGATCGGGCGATCGAGCGTTATTGCGACATTGGAGATCGTTGGAAGCAGGTGATACTGGACGAAATGTCTCTGAACCTTCCTGTGTTTGTCACGCCGCATTTGTACATGGACACGGACATGATCATGCCAGCACGCGGTCATGATGCCGTCTATTTTATCGATACGATGGTCGCAGCATCCGAGATACGCACGGAGGACTGGGGCAGATTCCTTGACAGCTCCTCTAGACTTATGTCAAAGTTCGACAGGGATATACAGTCTTCATTTGCGCAGGTTGACCAAATCCTGTCACGTATTCTCATTCCCGATTACTACGCCACCGCCACCACGATGATCAACGATTGCCAGCTTCATCGGCAGGCACGCGTGGCGATTGCTGTCCGCATGTATCAACATCAATATGGCGAATTCCCTAGTAGTCTAGAAGTACTTCCCGAGGCAGCTGACAAATTTGTGCCCTTCGGTAGTAAACCATTTGGTTATCGCAAGGAAACGCGCGGAGCAACATTATGGGGTTTTCAACTTTCCGACACCACGAAACAAATACCAGAGGAGCCACCGGTAACTGATCCTGCTGTTCCTAATTCTATCAATAATCGCCAAATTGTTTGGGTACTCGAGTGAGACGACCTCCCCCGGCGCATCGGTGTGTCGCGTTCAGCAGACGCCAACTTTTCTGGGATGCGACTTGGAACAACATGGTGACATACTGTACACATGAAATCACGAACGCTAGGAAAGCGAGAAACTGGCCAATGACAGAAACGCGAGCCATCCCCTCCGCGACCCCAGATCTCTACTGAGAAATCTGAACGGACCTCGCTACTGGTTGTTTGGTCCGGTAACAACGGATGATTCCCGCATGTCAATGATCCGAGGCGTCAACGCGACGAGCATTGTAGTCTCCGCGTCAGCACCTGGCTTATTATCGAATACTCGAGGAATCGCCACGACAATCGACTCTCCCGCAGCCAGCTTGACATCTGAGCCTACTTCGTATTGTTCCCTTGCTGGTACTTGAACTGTAAACAGAGGTTCATCGTTATTTGAGGTTCTAATTGGCAAGTTTGCGAATGAGACCTTGCCGATGCTGGATACCATTACTTTGAATGCTAAGTTGACGCTATCGTCTTCGCCAGCTACCGGGTTGAGTACAAACCTCAGCCCTTCGTTGACGATAGAAACCACTGGCTGCATTCTGCCATCGGCTTTCGGATCAACGCCCGTAATAAAGGGACGCTGGACCTGATTCACTATGCCGGCAGTTTGACCATCAAACATTGTCACTTTAGGCACAAGTAGGATGTTACCCTGATGTTGTACCGATACAGTTCGAATCAACTGCGCTAACTCCGCCTCGTCGATGCGGGCTGCAATTGCCGGCCCTAGCCCGCGGACGGCCAACCCTTCAATTCTTCGTTCAGTCCACTTAATCGAGCCAGCCGTCTTGAGGTTCGTTTGAATAAACTTTGTTTCGATTGTAATCTGCCTAGGTTCTCCGTTTTTCCAAATATCCAGTGTCTGCTTCAGTGACTGATGTTGGCTAGCGGTTAGTTCTGCTGAAAGAGTTTTGCCGTCGACCTGTATTTTTTCCTTCATCCATGGCGGCAATGGAACACAGGTAGTCAACTGCTCCAAGGGCGTTTTGTCGTCCAATTTAATTGTCTTTGGTACGGCTTCCAGAACGGATGTTAAGTCATATGTTTCAACAAATGTTGGACCGCCGACATCTTCGTCGCTAAGGGGCTCAAACCATCCGGGAGCAACCTTCGATTGGATTGAGTTACCACCATCCACATGAATTTTTGGCCACTGTTGATCTTTTGACTCCGTTGCGTCAGTGAGGCCGACGAGTGCTATGGTTCCCCCCAGTCCCGCAGATAGACATTTAGCTAAACGGCCGTTGGGTTGGCCGTTCTGCATCAACAACTTCACTCGCTGCTTGAGATGCTTTCCTGACGCGAAGGAGATTAGTCCAAGTGTTGGAGACTTTTTTGCAGCGACGCTATCTTGCGCCAATCTAAGAAGTAGGTTTCCGTATGCAGAAACTTCGGTCTGCGTAAGGCTCTGCACTGCTAGTCGATCTGCAGCACCTTCCATCGCAGCACGGAGGCGGCTTGCGATCATCCAAACCACAGGGTTAAACCAATGGAATGCCACTGCTATTGATGCCGTAATGGTGACTGGAATGTCGCGGCGACGAATATGGGCAAGTTCGTGGCGAATCACCCAACGCAATTCTTGTTCGCTCAAGGTTTCGGCGAGGCCAGTGGGAAGACAAATCGTTTGTCGAAAAAGTCCAAATACCGCTGGTGCAGCAAGCGAATGCACTTCACGCAACTTCGGCCGCCGTCCTACTGCTAAAGAATCGCACTCGCGTAGAACCAAATCGATTAGTGGCTGACGTTCGAGCAAGCGGCAGGAGCGGAGTCCCAAAGCAAATCGGATGTGCGAAAACACACTGCGAAAAAGTAGACCCATCGAAACTGAGATGGCAATCAACAAAAGTGCGAGGCAGAGAATCTCTTCTAGCGAGGATTTGTTCGTCTGCGAAGATTGCACTAGGGCTTGTGGAGGAACGTCTCGCACAACGATATGATCAATGTTAGGCAGAATTGCATAACTGGAATCGTAGGCCGTCATTAGCCGATGTTGATTTTCTGATTCACCAGCTTCGCCCGAAAACCATTTGTCGATCGGTTTATGAAGACTGGCCGAGCTTCCGAGCGAAATTGGAATCAATAGTCTGACTATGACGATTGTTAGTAGGAGCGTTTGCAGTGATGGCGTTAGCCTTCGTCGAAAAGCCAATCCAAGGCCTATCACAACTATCAGTATCGGAAAAGCTCTCCAGGCTGCGAGCATGACCAACCAAAACCAAGTTTCTGCAAAGTCAACGAATCGATCCATCCATTCAGCGATCATTCTTGTTCCCCTTCGTTTCGGTTAGACTTCTTGTCGAGCATCGCTCGAATCTCTTCTACCTCCTTAGCGGTAAGCTTGGCCGTCTTCACGAAATGGATTAGTGCCGGTGTCGCGTCGCCACCGAATACGCGTTCCAGGAACGATCGACTTGCTTGACGCACACATGCGTCTTTGCGAACCGCTGGCGTGTAGACATACTTCTTACCGTTCTTCTCAGTTGCCAGCGCGCCTTTGCGAACCAATCGATGAAGCATCGTCTTTACCGTCGCAGCGCTCCAACCATTTTGGGCAGCAATTTGGTCAACGACTTCAGCCGATCCGATTGGAGAAGAACTCCAAATCAAGTTCATGACCACCCATTCAGCATCCGAAATTTGCATGAAAGCCTCCTACAGCTTGTACGTCTACAGATTACACGCGTAAACGGTGGCGGGTCAATGCAGATTCTGAGGTAATGTCAATTTGCAATTTTTTCGCCCAGTCGCTTCGTCCACTCGCCTTGGTTGCGTGTAACCCTACAGATAGGGACCTGTTTCTTTCGGTCTCGCTCGATACCCGGTTGTTAATCAAATCGACCGCTAGTTCGTAGAAACCGGTGATTTCGGGCTTCACATTACCTCTGTTGGGAGATTGCTATGCCGAAGGTTCGCGCTGTAGACGAGATGAATGAAACCGAGCTGCGAGCGGAGCTCGTTTCGTTACTTGCGGATGGCGTAATACGCTACATGCAAAGCGAACAGTTCGCGATCGACCACGCAGATCGCGAATTCGACACAGATTTCGAGACAGCTTGCCTTGAGGTTCCTGCCAAACCAGTGCTCTCTGTGACCAATCGAGTTAACGATCGATAGGTCTTTTCAAAAAGGAGAGCGTGCAATGGCAATCAACGTCGCCAAAGAGGTCGCGACGCTCAGGCACATGAGCGTGTCGGAGCTACGCGATCGGTACCACGAAGTGTTCGGCGAGGACACCAACGCTCGCAACAAACAGTGGCTAGTCAAACGGATCGCTTGGAAACTACAAGCCAACGCAGAAGGAGACATCTCTGAACGCGCTCGGCGATTGGCTCACCAGATCGCGATGGAGACAGACATAAGAACGTCGCTGCCACGAGTGAACAGACCGGCCACAACGGAAACGCTGGAAACGGCAACGACCACGATCTCGCCACCTGCCGACAATCGAATTCCATTGCCTGGGGCCAACTTGGTCAAGAATTACAAGGGTCGAAGTATCCAGGTCATGGTGCGACCAAATTCATTTGAGTTCGAGGGGACTCAATACAAGACACTCACAGCGATCGCTCGAGTCGTCACAGGGCAAAAGAACATCAACGGATTTCACTTCTTTCGGTTAGGCGGGAGACCGGAGACCGGAGGCGGGAGGGAAGAAGTATGATCGAATCAATACCTTTCATATTTTCGATTCCCGGACTCACGACTCGGGCCTGTTCCTCAGTGATCGAATCAGGCCATTTAGGACCTTGGCGGTTTCCTCGGCTTGCACGAGAACGGGCTGCACGGATTCTTGTTTGGCAAATCCGAGTCGATCCACAAGTGAAAGTTGGTACTCAACTTCGCGGCACGATCCATAGGACATATCAAGGAATCGAATGTAGTCAGCGAGACCATTTCTCGCTGAACCTTCCACGATGTTGGACGCGATCGATACCGCAGCCCGCCTCAACTGTGACGTCAGTCCGTATTGTTCTTGAGTTGGGAATCCAGCCGTCAATCGATAGATCGACAAGACAAGCTCATCTGCCAACTCAAACGCTCGAAGTTTCTTGTGGTCCCGCATCTCTGAATCCCCATGAAAGCTAACAATGACAAATAGTCTCACGCGATCAAAAGATTCTAACTCTTCCTCCAGCCTCCAGCCTCCGGTCTCCGGCCTCCCGCCTGTCGTGCGCTATCTACACTCGCAAATCGACCGAGGAAGGCCTCGACCAAGATTTCAACACACTCGATGCCCAGCGAGAATCAGCCGAGTCATACATCAAGAGTCAAGAAGCGGAGGGCTGGGTCTGCCTTCCCGATCATTATGACGATGGAGGCTTTACTGGCGGCAATATGGATCGCCCCGCGTTGAAACGCCTACTCGCCGATATCGAGGCCGGCAAAGTTGACTGTATCGTAGTCTACAAGGTGGACCGTCTCAGCCGATCGCTAATGGACTTCGCCAAGATGCTCGAAGTCTTCGAACGCAAGAGCGTTGCGTTCGTTAGTGTCACCCAGCAGTTCAATACCACGAATTCCATGGGCAGGCTGATGCTCAACGTGCTCCTTTCTTTCGCCCAGTTCGAACGCGAGATCATTTCGGAGCGAACGCGCGACAAGATGGCGGCCGCTCGTCGAAAAGGCAAATGGGGTGGCGGCTTGGCTCCGCTCGGTTACGACAACGATCGCGAGGGTCGCAAGATTGTGGTCAACGAAGACGAGGCCGCACAGGTGCGTGGAACGTTCGAGCTGTATCTCGAGTGCCAGTCGATCATTCAGACGATCAAGGAAATCGATCGACGCGGTTGGAAGAATAAGCTGACCGTGACCAAGAGCGGCAAAGAACGGGGCGGCCGCCACTTCGACAAGAGTTCGCTGTTCAAGCTGCTCACGAACGTCGCGTACCTTGGCAAAGTCCGCTACAAGGATGAGATCCATGAAGGCGAACACGACGCGATCGTACCCATTGAACTTTGGGAGAAGGTTGCAAAAGCAACTGAAGCACAACGGTCGAACCGGTGGAATCATGGTTCGAAACAAATTCGGTGCTTTGCTCAAAGGACTAGTTCGTTGTGTTTGCTGCGACTGTGCCATGACTCCAAACCATACGACAAAGGGCGGCAACAAACGCTATCGCTACTACGTTTGCACTTCCGCTCAGAAACGCGGTTGGCATACCTGTCCGTCAAAGTCGATTCCCGCCAAGCAAATCGAGGATTTCGTCATCGAGCAGATCAAGAAGATTGGTTACGCGCCGGAACTGATCCAGGACGTAGTCACAAGTGTCGCCGACAAGATGAAGGGTCAGCTCAAGCAACTCGAAGACGAGCGGATGGCCCTTGGTCGCGACACTGCACGTTGGAATAGCGAGATCCGTAAGACCTCCGCACTGATCCGTCCCAACGAGACCGACTCGCCGGCAATCGCCAGATTGGCCGACCTCCAAGAACAGATCGCTCACAACGAGCGCCGGATCAACACCGTGCTAAGCGACATCAAGAAGATCAGTAACAACTTGCTTACCCAGCAGGATGTCGAGACCGCGATGACCACCTTCGATCCAATCTGGGAATCGATGACGCTTCGCGATCAGATTCGCTTGGTACAAGTTGTCATCAAACAAGTTGACTACGACGGCGAATCTGGACGCGTTACCATCACCTTCAACCCGGTCGGCATCAAGAAGCGGGCTGAGCATGCAACCAAAGATCTTGAGGAGGCCCGCGCATGAGCGACGAAATCCAAGTAGGAGCAACCTTTCACAAGAAGCGCGTTGGCAAGCACATCGCCATGGTGGAAGGCCCACCGCCGACAGTTCCCGAACGTCCCAAAGGCCGCTTGCCTCGCATCACACGCTACATGGCACTCGCCATTTACTACGAAGACCTCATCCGCCAAGGCCACGTCCATGACTATGCAGAGATCGCCGCACTCGGCCACGTCACGCGTGCAAGGGTGACACAGATCATGAACCTGCGGTTACTCGCTCCCGACATCCAAGAAGAACTAATCACACTGGATCGCGTCATCAAGGGCCGCGATTCTCTGAGCCTTCGCCAGCTCCAATCAATAGCGCTGGAGAATGACTGGAAAAGCCAACGAAATCAGTGGCAAGCTATAGTTGATTCTGAGCCGGATCGCCTATCAAGAATTTTCTGAGATTGAAGCCATTTACGTTTGCGATTCCTCATCATCCTGATTGGCGCTAACGCCAAGAAGCTCGTCTTCATCTTCGGTAAGCTCTAGCTCTAATTGTCGTTGTAGCCACTGTTCGCGGGCAAACGGATCGCTGGCAATCTTCTTTTCGATAGCTAAGGTTTCTCGATAATCCCGAGCCTCAGCTCTCATCGTCCATTGAGCCTGCAATCCGAGTTCCTCTACTTCCTTCCTAATCGTCGCAAGATCGCACCTGAAGAATTCTTTGCGATGATTAACCTTATTTACTTGATGCAAAAGAAAATGACGATGTAGATTGTGCTCAAGAGCGGGAGCATCATCGGATCGAATCAATGCGTGAACATCAAACTCGAATGGTACGCTTGAGTCTCCGAGTTCTTTGACTCTGTCCAATGGTTCCAAACGTCTCGTGAGACCGATCTTGAACACGTTTTCACCAAAAGAACCTAAATTAGAGATAATATAGACGTACCCACATCGCGTTTGCTGCGCCATCGAAATTGCACGCTGTCCTTTCTCTTCTGCGAGCTTGAGTTTTTCTTGGAGAGATTGTAATTCAGTTTCGTACTTGGCTCTTTCTTCAGCGGAGGCTTGCAATAGTTGCTCCTGCAATCGAGCCATTGCTTTTTGAACGGCTTCCTCTTCACGCTTTGCATCGCGAAGAGCACGCTCATATTCGCGTTTAGCCTTTTGTTCCTCTCGTATCCGCTCTTTGATCCTTCGCTGCTCTTCCAAATCTCGCTTTTTCAACTCGTTGACAAGCACAGCCCATTTAAGCTCATCCAGTCGGGCACTAAGATAGTCCTCAGAGATTCTTGCGTTGCGAAACGCCTCACCATTACCATTAACCAGTGTAAATGCATCTTTGATCTGCTGGCTGAGCTTGCCAAAATTGTCGTGCTTAACCAGCGCTAAGGTGGAGTCTACCTTTCCATTGAAAGCATCGACAACAAAACGAATGGCAGTTTCCCTGCGATTGGCTTCCACGTAATCACAAGTGGCAGCATTACCATTTTTAACCATGGACTTAACAGAATTCCTGGCTTCCTTTAGCCGCTGCCCAGCATCCGTGAATGCAAACTCCTCAGCGATTTCGTCGAGCAAACTATGAGAAGGAACAATGTACTCGTCTCCATATCCTTGAAGCTCGTTCTTAATTGCTCGCAACAGTTTTTCGTACTTGCCTATATTTTGCTTCACATCATAGGCTTCTCCAGCTATTTCTCGGGCTCGTCGATCGGCTTCTGCCAAAATGACCGATGACTTCGACCTAGACTCCTCGATCAGCTTCATCGCTTCTTGCTTGAGTTCATCCGATTCTTGTCGAGCCGCTGAGAGAATAAGTTCTGAATCCTTGCGTGCGGCACTCCGTAGAATCTCGGACTCGAGGTGAGCTACATTGAGGGCCTTTTCACCAATGTCTCGAGAAGACTGAGATGCAAGTTCAGCTTCTCGAAGAATCTCTACTGACTTTGCTGCACTTTAGGCAAAGATCTCTAACCGATCGTATTGTATTCAGTTGAACTCGGGCTTGGTTACGCCGCTAAGCACAATAGCTCGTCAATCAGTGCGATGATTTTTGGCGTTTGTTGGGCTGCGGGTAGTTCTGCCATAAATCGATTCCTCAGCATTTTATGGGTTATTTCGCGACGACGGTCAGCATGCGATGGGCGACGGTCAGGATTGTCCCAGGGACGATCGCTTCGGTCGACCAGCTGTTCTACCGGAGTGTCCCAACACTCCAGTTCCACCAGGCCATAGAGCCACGCATTGATGTTCCAGCAGGCGATATTCGACCAGACGTTTCGAACCTGCTGCTTGCCAGCGCCCCAGGTCTCTTTGGTATCGTGGAAGAACTCTTCGATGGCCCATCGATCTGCTACGGTTTCCAGAAGCATTTCGACCGGCATTTCGATTTCCGTACTAAAGTATGCTGCCGTTTCGCCGTTGTCGAATTTAAGTATCACAACTCGAATCGGTCCCTCGGTGATAGTTGTTGTTGCCAGGAAGGTCTTGTAATGACGAAGGACTGCGACACCACGACACGCATAGCTAATCGTCTGCCAACCTTGCTTGTGCTTGGAACGCTTTGAGAGATCGATTCGGTTGTAGCCGTATTTGCGAGGACGCCCACGAGTACCAGCCTTGCGAGCAGGGGGAAGGTCGAAGAGCTTTGCATTGCTTCGCAAGCGACTGACTACGGTTGTGTTTAGCGTCGTAAGTGACGTGATTAGGTCATACGTTGCATAGGCTCCATCGAAAACGACGAGTGTCTTGGATCGCGAACCGAGCACCCGCAACCAGCAGATGACCTGGTTGGTCATTTGCAGCGCAAGTTGGTGTTTTGTTTGAAATTTCCACCCATGCTTGGCATCCAACACAGGAACATCGCATTGCCTAACATACAGCATCGAAAGCAGTGGCAATGCGATCACGCCCCACAATGGATGCGTGCTCAAGATTGCCAGACAAACCCAGTTGTGACCGTACAACCACTCGCTATCGACTGGACCTGGCGTAGGATGGTGATGAATGTTCGCACCTTCGACGTGACGTCCGAATCGCTTTGTGGGGCTATCATCGACCGCCAGCTTCCAGTACCCGTCAGGCCCTGGATCGAATCGTTTGACAATTACCCTCAGCAAGGGCAAAGCCAACGATGTGGCGACCTTGCCCGCAGATACAAGCAGTTCATAAAAGCGATCCCAATCATCTTTCACGCCAGCGGCTCGAAACCAACTGCTCGCAGTACGGCGACCACGTGCCAGCATCGCACCAGCCATCACGATCGGAAGGCGAAAGCCGATGCGAGCATGCAAGAGCGATTGCATCGCAGTTACCACGATTGCGATACCTCCGACCAGCGGCACGCTGGCTGCCGTAGTTTTACGTCGAGTGGGATTCGAGCTCGACAACCTGCTGCGTTTGTCATGATGCGATGGAGTCGACTTTTTGCCATGCTGAAGTTGCGGTGCACGACCAGATCGTTTACGCTTGGCCATCCTTGGCTCTCCTGGGGTCGGTTATGTTTTGCAACCAACTTGTCCCTTGAGGGCCATTTTCGTTTCAAGAGCAATTCTTGCTCATTGTGATGCTTGCATTAGTTCCGGCTTCAGATCTTTGCCTAAAGTGCAGGTGACTTTGCTGTTGCATCTTTAAGTAATTGATCAGCTTTCGCAGTTAGAATGGATGCCTCATTTGCAGCCAGTGCCCGCACACGATCGGCCTCGTCTTCCGCGTCAACGATCACCTGCCATCGCTGCATCTTGACTTTCTGCTCTTCGATAGTCGTGGACAAACTCTTGGTTTCGCCCTGCAAGCGTTTTAGTTCAGTTTCTGCTTTTGAACGAAGTGTAGTGTAGGCCTGCTTACACTTTGTGATTTGCTCTGTGAGGGTACCAATCTGAGCCGCGGACTCAAGCTGTCTAGTCTCAAGTTCTGTGCCTATTGCAAGTGATTTACTCCTCTCCTGCAGCAAAAAGTGAATGCAAATGCCAGTGGAAATTCCCAGTATCAAAACTAGGACGAAAAGCAGAAACGTAAACACAAACGGAAACCTTCAACAGAAAGGGCGATCGTGGATGACTGCGCCAAAAGTCACCCTAAGCCCAAACGATTATAAGTGAAAGTTCGTTGGCTTTAGCATCTTTGCTAATGAAAATTGAGAATAGATTCCCGCAGATCGTTAGAAAAAACTGCGCTAACATTGAAACGAAAGCACCCGCGAGCCGGAAATTCGACCCGCGGGTCTTGAGTGCCAAACATACAGCGATTGGACCGGAGTCCAATCCGCGTTTATAGTTCGATTGCTTCGACTTCAGAGACGAATCGCTGGTTGTTGTCGGCGAGGAACGCACAGATCACGTTGAACACGGAGTCACTGAAGCCACCGATGTTCATGATGTCAGCACGCTCACAAGCCTGAACCGTCTGGTACGGCTGCAAGTCGATGTTGACCAGCTTCGGAGCTGCTTCCTTACCTGCCAGCTTGCGCTGGTTGGCAACGAAGGCTTCCCAAGCAGTCATAACACCGGTCGAACCGTGCCGTCCTGTTCCGACCCAGCTCTCGTTATCGCTAACGAGAACGATGCCAGCGGACTTGCGCTTCGCATGCTTCTGGTTGGCAGCTACCAGCGGTAGCGAACAATCTGTTCCACCACCACCGTACTTTGCCAATCGCTCTGCAATACTCAGGATCGAATCGTTTGGATCGATCTTGGCATCGTAAGCCGATGTATCGAAAGGAATCACAACGCTGTCCGGGTTGCGTCGTAGTATCGCTGCGGCGAACAGTGCTGCCACGTCGATGCATCGCATCTTCGAAGTCGCACCTCGTCCACGATATCCCGTTACCGCACTGCTCATCGATCCAGACGTATCTAGACCAATAACAACCGGTCCCGGCAATTCCGGTACGTTTCCACAGGCGATCTCGGCTGCCTTATGAAGTGCAGTCTTGATCTTCTGTGGAACATTGTCATCCGCGTTCAAGTACGCAGCAAAGTACTGGTACGGGAACTGCTTCGATCGGCGAATCTCCGACTCGTCAGCGATCCGGTCAGCAACGTAATCAATCATCTCGCTTGTCGCAAACACATCGTGTCGCAGCAAAGTATTGAGATTCATACGCAGTGCCTGCGGACCCATCTTGCGAGCCAGTGCAGCCCAAACCTTTGGTCCCTTGGCAGCATCCGACAACAAGTCCCATCGGACGTTGTCGAGTCCACCAGCGATCAAAGCTTGTGCTTCTTCGCTCTCCGAGTTGCGGTACGCGATCAGCGACTGAACTTCAACTGGCAAGTCGGCTTCCGTTGCCGGTGCCCACTTCTCGATGCTCTTATCAGTCATCCAACCGAACATCGCTCGTCGAGCGTTATCCTTCGGCGTCGGTCGAGCCATTCGCAGGATGTCCCGCAAGCTCGGATCGTTACCGATCGACGCGCTCAGTAGCTTTCCAACCGAAGCTGTGTTCAACCAGCGCTGGAATGCTCGCTGCAAAGAGCTCGACAATCCAACGCGGCCCTTGCCAGCTTTGTTCTTGAACTGGCCAGACCGAATCATCTGGAAAACCGTGCGCAGAACGCGACCGTTATCGACCACGCGATCGAACACTCGGTGCATCAGCTCCGTATCACGAACAGACAACGCAACCAGCAATGCGGCTGGCAGGTCCTTCATGAACGCCTTCTCACGAGCGTACAGAGCCAGCTTCGCCAAGTACTGGTTGTCATCGACTTCATCGATCAACTTCAAGACCTCGTCGAGCTGAGTCTCAGCCGTGCTGTAGAACGCGTTACCGAACGTACCCGTAGCGGCAACTTGAGCCAGGGCGTGCTTTGGCTCAAGCTTGTACGCGCAGCCACCCGCTTCGTTGACTGCATTTGCTCGCGGTAATCGGCTTGTGAAACTTGCAAATAGAGACTTGTTGGCCATCCGTGTGACCTCCTCAAATGGAAAACTGTTCGACGAAGGGTTGTTGAGAATCGGCATTCGCCGCAAACCGTTTGTTTACGATGTAATCCCAACAGGCAGTCGAACGAGAATCGCAAAGCAGACAGAGCAAATCGCTCGATCCACTTCCCCTAGTTGATCTTTTGATTGATTGATTGCGATTAATGACTCGTATCATTGTCCGAGGTTCACAGAAAACAACCGACGAGGTGTGATCAGAGCGCCATGACGACGTGCGTCATTCGATAGTTCCCACTATCGCGGCAAGGGTGGTGGATGTACTCCGAGTCGGCAGTCGGTTGTTTGCTTGGAAATGATTGACGAAGTGGTTGACCAGAGACTTTTTCGACGCCTCTACCAATTGGGCTACGATGGATTTTGCAACCCATCGACGGGACTCGAACCCGCATCACTCGATAACTCATGTACTCCGAATCGGCAGTCAATCATTAGCCCTCAATTGCAATGTTTCTGGATCGAGGTTTGAACGAGAGTCGCCGCTCGGCATTAGGGACGTCCGACTTCGAGCAACATTGCTGCTCGACCGTTGACAGGCGTGTCTATCTTCGAAAAGACTCGCACGCCATTCACTAGCGGGTCACCCCGCAATCGCTACCTTAGGCCCCTCATGGAATCCCATTCGGCAGTTCCAAAACATTGCCCGTGAAGATTCAACCCTTCTCCCTAAAAGTATTCGTCGCGATTGACGCCATCAAAAGCAGCCTGAATGGAGGCAGCATCGTTTAAATGCCCTTCCACTGCCACACGGGCACGGATCGTTTCGCCCGAGCTTTTCCTCGAGCAACTTATCACCGTGCACGATGCGGACGCCGCGTTTGACGTTGGTTTCCGAGGGGAAGCCGCGTCTGCGCTTACTCATTGGCTCGAAAGCAGGAATCTTCGAAAGTTTGGTCGAGCATGATAGAGCTCCTTCGTAGCAAGGTGGTTAGAGAACGAGCGGAGCGCAGCAGTCTGCGAACCGAATACAGACAGCTGAACGAAGAAGATTGTTCAGATACCTTTCAAGGTTCAATTGATGTAATCCGAACAGGCAGTTCAGTTGTCAGAGCCGATGACTGGATTCGCACCAGCATGGATCCGCTTACAAGGCGGATGCCTTTCTCAGTCGAGCCACATCGGCAGGTCAGCAGGAACGCAGTGATTCGAACACTGTCCGTCGGCTTTGGAGACCGAGTCCGCTCCCAGGCGAACATTCCTGAAATGAGTTGTGAGGGGTGAGTCTTGAGGGATGAGTTCACGAACCAGAATCGTCTCGACGCTGCGACTTGATCAGACCAGAAAGTACCTTCATAAGTTCATTGACGATTGAATCCAGTCGTTGGCTTTCGCTTTGGTTGACATAGCCAAGACGAGTTGCGAGCGAAAGCTGATACTCTAGTTCGCGCCCTGACCCAAATGCGATGTCCAGAAACCTAAGGAAGTCGGCGTTTGAATTACGGGCACAGCCTTCCACAATGTTCGATGGAATCGAAACTGCCGCCCGCCGTAACTGTGACGTGATTCCAAACATCTCCTCCTTTGGAAAAGTCTTTGTGGTTTGATAAACTTTTAACGCTAGTTGATCTGCAAGTTCGAATGCTCGGAGTTTTCTATGGTCGCGCACTTTCGGAGTCCTGAGACGTGAGTATTGAGAAGTGAGGTTGTGCACTCGTCTTACGATTTTACCTCACAACTCACCCCTCAATCCTCAATGCTTATCGTCCAGTAGGCTTCGCTAATGAACTTGGACCAGCTCTTCACGCGATTCATCCGATCGGCGTAGATCGGCTTCCACGCTGGACGCACTGGCTCCTTGCGGAGTTTCATGCGCGCCTGAGCCGGAGTACGGTCAGCCTTTCGTGAATTGCAATCGATGCAAGCCAATACGCAGTTCGTCCAAGTCGACAATCCACCTTGAGCACGCGGGACAACGTGGTCAATCGTGAGCTCTTCGCTACCTGGCTGCTTTCCGCAGTATTGGCAGGTCATCTTGTCACGCTTGAATACGTTTCTGCGGCTGAAGGTAACCGTCTGCGTCGGCATCGCATCGAACTTGGTCAATGCGATGACTTCCGGGATACGAATACGCTGGCGTACCGACTGGATGAACGGCTCGTCGCGATCCGGAATCATTCGGCTCCAGTCGCTCCAGTCGTACAACTGGTAATCGATCGGGTCGACGATCTTGGCCGAATCGTTCCATAGCATGATCAAGGCACGCGCAACCGTCGCCACGTTGATCGGCTGCCAGTTACGGTTCAGCACCAGAACAGGCTTGAGGATTGAGGCTGGAGGCTGTAGAGCAGGCTCGAGACTGTAGACTGTAGGCTGGAGTGTTAGGGCTGTCATTTTACTTCTCGAGGAGTAGACAAATGCGGGATCACAAAAAACTACGTGCGTTTGAGTTGGCGGACCAACTTGCGATGATCAGTTACAAGCAGACTGCGAAATTGCCGAAAGACGAATTGTTCGGCCTGGTTTCTCAAATGCGACGGGCTGCGGTTTCTGTAGCTTCGAATATCGTCGAAGGTTGTTCCCGAAGCTCGACTATCGAGTATTTAAGATTCCTCGAAGTAGCGTATGGTTCGGCTCGCGAGCTCGAATATCAGATTTCCGTTGCCGAACGACTTTACGCTGACTGTGCTTCGAGTGATTGGTCTTCGCTCGCAACCGAAACGTGCAAAGTTCTCAATGGCTTAATGAGATCATTGCGTGAACGTGATGCTTAGCCTTTATTTTGGCTGCTTTCCTCACCCCTCAAGTCTCATACCTCCAGCCTGTTAGCGGCTCGACCAGGAATCGAACCTGGAACTTCTCGTTAGAAGCGAGAGATGATATCCGCTTCACCATCGAGCCAGGTGCAGGCTGGAGGGATGAGGCTGGAGGCTGGAGTAAAACCTCACGCCTCAATTCTCATACCTCAAACCTGTTCGTGAGCGGAAGGCATGGGAGTTGAACCCACACAACTATTACGTTGCACTGTTTAGCAAACAGGCCCGGCGAACCGTATCCGGCTACCTTCCCGGGTAGACTTTAGGCTTTAGACTTTGGACTTTAGGAAGAAAGGCATCATCATGCGAGACCATACAAAACTCCGAGCGTTCGAAATTGCTGATAGCGTCGTAATGGAAGTCTACCGCGTTACCCGTAGCTTTCCCAAGGAAGAGATTTTCGGACTGACCTCTCAAGTTCGTCGCTCAGCCATGAGTATTGCAAGCAACATAGTCGAAGGTTGTGCGCGGAACTCTGAAGCGGATTACCTGCGGTTTCTCGATATGTCTTATGGGTCTGCCAAAGAACTCGAGTACCAGCTTTCTGTTGCCGACCGACTCGGCTATTCAACTGAACTCCAACTAGTCCGCGACAAAACCACCGAAGCGGCTCGTGTCCTCAACGCCTTGATAAACTCGATTCGTCGCTCTTCCTAAAGCCTAAAGCCTAAAGTCTAAAGCCTTTTGTCAGTGATCGCGGAAGGAATCGAACCTTCGATTTCCTGCGTGTCATGCAGGTGTCTTTGCCGCTGGACCACGCGATCATCGAACAAGGTGGTTGAGACAGGAGTCGAAAGAATCCATGTAAGTCCTGGGTTTGGGGTGGGAGCCATTCGAATAAAATCTGGCGACTCGGACCCGTGATCTTGGGTTGCGCTAACAACCTCTGTCACATTCATTCCACCCCAAAACCCGAAGGAAACTTAGAACATGAAGATTCTCGCTCTTGACCTCGGTAAGTTCAATACGATGTGCTGCTTTTTCAATACAGAAACTCGCAAGGCTGAATTCCTCACAGCGGCTACCGATCGACACTATCTCTCGACTATCTTCAAGAAACGCAAGGTCGATCTGGTCGTCATGGAAGCTTGTGGTCCTTCAGGCTGGATCAATGATTTGGCCGTCAGCCATGGCCTGAAGACACTTGTTTGTTCCACTAACGAAGATGCCTGGAAGTGGAGCAACGTCAAACGCAAGACCGATAAAGACGATGCACTCAAACTGGCTCGCATGGCTGCGATGAACGAGCTGCAGGCCGTTCACATGCCCTCGGAAGCTCACCGCGAGTTTCGCTCGTTGGTCAAGTATCGCAAGACGCTCGACTATCGCATCAACAAGATGAAAAACACCATTCGCGCTTGGTTCGTCAATCACGGCATCTCGATCGACAAAGGCGACAAAGCCTGGCACACCGGTCGAGCTCATATCAATTCCTTTCGTAAGCCGCTTGACCAATGTGGCCCCACTGAGCTCTGGAAAGCTGAACTGGATATCGAACTGACTCAGCTCGACGCCCTCAGCTCGCAGCTCGAACTGGTCGTCAAGAAGCTTGAAGCCATCGGCAAAGATGACCCTCGCATCAAGCGTATCCGAAGCATACCTGGTGTCGGACCTCGCACAGCTGAGATCCTCGTCGCTTGTATCGACGATCCTCATCGCTTTAAAAACGGTCGACAAGTCTCTGCGTATTTCGGACTGGTTCCACGCCAGTATCAATCAGGCGAGACAGATCGCAATGGCCGCATCACCAAGCGTGGCAATCCGCTGGCTCGAACGATCTTGGTTGAGTGCGCATGGGCATCGCTACGTTACAACCCTTGGGCTAAAGGCGTCTATGAGCGTATCAGTGGCAAACAAAAGACTCGCAAGAAGAAGGCCGCTGTGGCTCTGGCTCGCAAGATTGCCGTCATCGCTTGGGCCATGCTGCGCGATGAGAAAGATTGGGAACCCCAACGTATGATCGAAGTCAGCGAGTCCTTCTGCCGCATGCCCACTTCGCTCAAAGAGTCGCTCCGTGAGATGAAACCCAAAGAGAACAGCGACCAGCGTAGAAGCCGACGACGCAGAGAAGCACGCGAAGCTCAAGCGGCCAAAGAAGCAACCGCGACATCAAGCCAGCCTTCGCCAACCGAGCCTGCCTCTAAGCAGAAGAACGGCAAACGTAAATCCATCCCAACGTCTACGACCAAACCAAGGCAAGCCAGAAAGCCAGTATCTGCCGGCTGATGCATAAGCCATCGACGAACGAATCGGCCTGACTTGCCGTTTTAAACCAACGCCTGTGAGGACAACCAGTATTTTGCAGTGATTAAAAAACGATCGACGAACGAATTGGATCTCTCAGGCGATTTGATCAAGACGAGTGAAATGATTGACTTGAAGTTACTTGAAGAAGAACTGGACTAAAGACAGTGTTTATTAACTGGGGCTCTGCCCCAGCCCCCGAGATTTATCGCTTTGGGCCAAATGGATCAAGCTGGTGGGAGAGGCCGCTAGCTGATGAACAACTAGCAGCGCTCGATCCACTTAGCATCGACGCGGCGCTCGAGTTGCTTCTCAGCAGTGCTCTATCCTCCGCGAGATAATCCCAATGTATCGACCAGAACTGCACTTTAGGCAAAGATCTGAAGCCGGAACTAATGCAAGCATCACAATGAGCAAGAATTGCTCTTGAAACGAAAATGGCCCTCAAGGGACAAGTTGGTTGCAAAACATAACCGACCCCAGGAGAGCCAAGGATGGCCAAGCGTAAACGATCTGGTCGTGCACCGCAACTTCAGCATGGCAAAAAGTCGACTCCATCGCATCATGACAAACGCAGCAGGTTGTCGAGCTCGAATCCCACTCGACGTAAAACTACGGCAGCCAGCGTGCCGCTGGTCGGAGGTATCGCAATCGTGGTAACTGCGATGCAATCGCTCTTGCATGCTCGCATCGGCTTTCGCCTTCCGATCGTGATGGCTGGTGCGATGCTGGCACGTGGTCGCCGTACTGCGAGCAGTTGGTTTCGAGCCGCTGGCGTGAAAGATGATTGGGATCGCTTTTATGAACTGCTTGTATCTGCGGGCAAGGTCGCCACATCGTTGGCTTTGCCCTTGCTGAGGGTAATTGTCAAACGATTCGATCCAGGGCCTGACGGGTACTGGAAGCTGGCGGTCGATGATAGCCCCACAAAGCGATTCGGACGTCACGTCGAAGGTGCGAACATTCATCACCATCCTACGCCAGGTCCAGTCGATAGCGAGTGGTTGTACGGTCACAACTGGGTTTGTCTGGCAATCTTGAGCACGCATCCATTGTGGGGCGTGATCGCATTGCCACTGCTTTCGATGCTGTATGTTAGGCAATGCGATGTTCCTGTGTTGGATGCCAAGCATGGGTGGAAATTTCAAACAAAACACCAACTTGCGCTGCAAATGACCAACCAGGTCATCTGCTGGTTGCGGGTGCTCGGTTCGCGATCCAAGACACTCGTCGTTTTCGATGGAGCCTATGCAACGTATGACCTAATCACGTCACTTACGACGCTAAACACAACCGTAGTCAGTCGCTTGCGAAGCAATGCAAAGCTCTTCGACCTTCCCCCTGCTCGCAAGGCTGGTACTCGTGGGCGTCCTCGCAAATACGGCTACAACCGAATCGATCTCTCAAAGCGTTCCAAGCACAAGCAAGGTTGGCAGACGATTAGCTATGCGTGTCGTGGTGTCGCAGTCCTTCGTCATTACAAGACCTTCCTGGCAACAACAACTATCACCGAGGGACCGATTCGAGTTGTGATACTTAAATTCGACAACGGCGAAACGGCAGCATACTTTAGTACGGAAATCGAAATGCCGGTCGAAATGCTTCTGGAAACCGTAGCAGATCGATGGGCCATCGAAGAGTTCTTCCACGATACCAAAGAGACCTGGGGCGCTGGCAAGCAGCAGGTTCGAAACGTCTGGTCGAATATCGCCTGCTGGAACATCAATGCGTGGCTCTATGGCCTGGTGGAACTGGAGTGTTGGGACACTCCGGTAGAACAGCTGGTCGACCGAAGCGATCGTCCCTGGGACAATCCTGACCGTCGCCCATCGCATGCTGACCGTCGTCGCGAAATAACCCATAAAATGCTGAGGAATCGATTTATGGCAGAACTACCCGCAGCCCAACAAACGCCAAAAATCATCGCACTGATTGACGAGCTATTGTGCTTAGCGGCGTAACCAAGCCCGAGTTCAACTGAATACAATACGATCGGTTAGAGATCTTTGCCTAAAGTGCAGGACCAGAAAAGACGTGAACAATAAGGAGACGCTCAGAGAAGCTAGATACGACTGATCACAAGGAGAAGACGTACCAATGGACGCATGCACCACTAACAGTTGACCCTGATTCTTGAAAACTAGGAATCGCTTCTGACACAAAAGCGATGCAAGATCATCAGATACGTCGCCCTAAAGAATGTGCCGTCCAATGGAATCAATCAGCTTGCCGCTCACAGAAGCCTACAAGCAAGCTGCCCGTTTTACTCGCGGAACAATCTCACCGGATCAAAGATGATTGAACCGTGCATGGATAACTGAGGGAACGCTGCCCGCTGCACAAGCAGGTACACCAGAGTCAAAAGCGTTCACACCTCGAATAGTCGCTTAATCAAACATCCTTGTTATCGATCGATACTAACAGCTCAGTGCCCTCGCGTAGCCACACCAAAAACACACAACCGAACGCTTTATCATGTAGAAAACAAAATTGCAGAAAACAGTGGCTAAGCCACTTGCAAACCCAGGACTTCATAGTCGACTGATCACAAGGAGAAGACGTACCAATGGACGCATGCACCACTAACAGTTGACCCTGATTCTTGAAAACTAGGAATCGCTTCTGACACAAAAGCGATGCAAGATCATCAGATACGTCGCCCTAAAGAATGTGCCGTCCAATGGAATCAATCAGCTTGCCGCTCACAGAAGCCTACAAGCAAGCTGCCCGTTTTACTCGCGGAACAATCTCACCGGATCAAAGATGATTGAACCGTGCATGGATAACTGAGGGAACGCTGCCCGCTGCACAAGCAGGTACACCAGAGTCAAAAGCGTTCACACCTCGAATAGTCGCTTAATCAAACATCCTTGTTATCGATCGATACTAACAGCTCAGTGCCCTCGCGTAGCCACACCAAAAACACACAACCGAACGCTTTATCATGTAGAAAACAAAATTGCAGAAAACAGTGGCTAAGCCACTTGCAAACCCAGGACTTCATAGTCCTGCAGAATCACTTGGCTCTCGACCAAGTCGCTTTTCCGGTTTGCGTACTCAACCAATTTTGAAAATGGCGGGTCCACGAGTCGCACCTGGCAGTCCGAGCTTATGAGGCTCAGATGAGCACTAGCCCACCCGCAAGTTGCAAGCCCCGGAATCGAACCGGGTTACCGACCTTATGAAAGTCAGCTCAGTCCCAACTAGCCTGCAGTATCAGGCGTGAGGGATGAGGCGTGGGGCTTGAGTAAACAGCCTCAAAGCTCAAGCCTCATACCTCATCCCTGTTCGTCAGTGGGCCGAGAAGGAATCGAACCTACATTGCTCATCGACGAGCGACCGTTTTACAGACGGCATGGACTCCCAAGTCCAATCGACCCATTAGTTTCAAGTGACGCAGGCGGGATTCGAACCCGCAATCGCGAAGGTTTAAGCTTCGCCGCTGTACCTGTTCGCGTACCACGTCATGCACTAGTGGTGAGGGTGGGACTCGAACCCACAAACACTGAGGTTTGAGCTCAGCCGCTATGCCAATTAGCGCACCGCACCATATTGCCAAGTAGCTCGCCAAGGAATCGAACCTTGTCTAACAGTTTCGAAGACTGTCGTGCGAATCCATCACACTCGCAAGCCATATAGAAGGCTTTAGACTTTAGGCTATAGGCTTTAGGAAGAAGTATCCTTGCTAGGAGTTGAACCTAGTCCGCAACCTTCGCAGAGTTGAATGCAGTCCCGTACACCTCAAGGACAAATGGTTTTCACCTATAGCCTAACGCCTATAGCCTAAAGTCTCTCTCCAGTGGTGCAGGGTGAGCGTACACTGACCGGTTCTTGATTTTCCCGACCTGGTCGGTTTCTGTCGTGTAGTTTTCTGCGTTCGATCAACGTTTTCACTCGTACGCAAGGAACTCATCTTGGCTCGACCATCTTCTGCTTCTCGCTCCCAACGATGGGCGCAGCATCTCGCGGATTTCGACCGCTCAGGACTTACCGTAACCCAATTCTGCGATTCCATCGGTTGTTCCGTTCCAACCTTCTATAACTGGAAGCGCAAGCTTGGCAAGGCTCCGGTCCAGCCAGCGTTCTTGCGAGTTCAATCCGTGGATGCTGTCGACTCTGCGATCGAAATCAAGCTCCCAAGCGGCGTGCTTTTGCGTCTACCCCTTAGTGCGATTGCCTCGCTCTCTGATATTCTCGATCAGGTGGCATAGTTACCATGCTCGCTCTCAACCCTTCAGTTCCCATTTACCTGCATACCGAGCCCATCGATATGCGCAAGAGCTTCGACGGTCTCTTCGGGATCATTAAGAATGACTTTCAGCGCGACGTGCGCGATGGTGGCTTGTTCATGTTCCTGAACCATCGCCTGAATCGGATCAAGCTCTTGTACTGGGACACCGATGGAATCGCTATTTGGATGAAGCGATTGGAGAGAGGCTGCTTTCAGCGCCAGTTCGAAGCGCCGATGGGAAGCATGTCGTGGTCTCGTCCGCCGAGCTGCAGTGGATCCTTACGGGAGTCGAACTCAGCTCTGTGAAGAAGAGAATGCGCTACGTCCCTCCGGCCCGCGATTCTCTAGAAGCAATCTCTGCTTGAAACGGAAACAATTCCTGTGTTTTTAGGCAATTTCACTTCTGTCCCCTCTTGCACTTTTTGGGCCTCGCGCTATAACACCATCATGCAAGACGCGAACGAATTACCGAACGATTTGAGCACCGCACAAGAAGTGATTCTTGTGCAATCGAACGTTCTCGTAAAGCAAAAATCCGAGATCGATACGCTCAAAAAATCGCTCGAAGAAGCGCTTGCTGAGATCCGCTTCCTGCGCACCGGGAAGAAGCGAGAGAAGTTCATCAACGCAGACCAATATCTCTTGGAATTCGAGGATGACAAGGAGTTGCAAGAGGCGCTCGAAGCTGCCAAGAAGGAAGCGGAAGCCGAGGTAGAGCGCATCACCTATACGCGCAAGAAGCAAGCTGTCGCGAAGAAGCCAAATAGTGACAAGTTCCCGCCACACTTGCCGCGTGAGGTCGTGGAAGTGGAGATCCCTGATGCGTTCCAACAATGCGTTGACTCTGGCGAGCTGATCGTCAAACGCTATGAAGTCACCGAAACCCTCAAGCACATCCCGTCGAAGCTTGTTGTTCTCCAGTACAAGAAGCCTGTTCTGGCTTACGCCAACTCCCCCGAACGCGAGCTGAACGTCGAAGAAGAAGTAAATCTTGGGGAAAAGGGCCGCTACCACCCTTCCGTGGCTGCTCAAGTGATCCATGGCAAGTTCGGACTCCATCTCCCCTATTACCGTCTCCAAGACATGTTCGCCTCGTCAGGGTGGACCCCAAGTCGATCTACCCTGGATTACCTGGCAGATCTAACTCATGATGTTTCGGAAAGGCTGATCGAAGCGATGCGAGCCAGACTCATGGCCTCTCGTTGCTTGGGGCTTGATGACACGCACGTCAAGCTGATCATGCCCAAGGAGATACCCGACGAAAAGGAGGCTCTGCAAGACTCCCGAATACAGCGACTCCTTGAGAAGATGAAGGAGGCTCAAAAGGAAAAGAAAGATAGCCTGGATGCCAAAATGTGGGGCTACTCCGGCTTCGACACAACAGCTCCTTATGATCTCTTCGACTTCCGAGTCTCGCGGCATCGCGATGGACCTGCAGAATACTTGGAAGGGTATACCGGGCATGTGATGGCAGACTGTTATTCGGGCAACATGAGCGTGATTCTTGCGCCCGGGTCGAAGATGACCCGCATGGCGTGCTGGTCGCATGCGCACCGTCATGTCTACGAACATCAATCCAACGATCAGAAAGCCGCATCGCTCCCTCTTGCGCTGATGAACCAGCTTTACGATATCGAGCGTCGCTGCGCAGTGGAGCGATGAAGCACGAGGAGAACTGCGAGCCAAAGAATCGCGAATGATACTCGATCGACTCCGCGACTGGCTCGATGGCCCGTTGGCACGAAGCGTGTTACCTGCGAGCAAGCTTGGTGGCGCGCTCAACTATGTGCGCAACCACTGGGATGCGTTATGCGTATACGCCACCGACGGCCGCCTCCCGATCGACAACAATCAAGTCGAAAGGCTGATGAAGCGAGTCGCGATTGGGCGCAAGAACTGGCTGTTCGTCGGAAGCATGCGAGCCGGGATACGCAATGCAAGCCTCATGAGTCTAGTTGCCAGTGCGCAGCGTCAGGAGATTGACATTGGGATGTACTTGGAGAGTGTGATTACACACTTGCTACGAGGGACAGCGCGCGTGGAGGAGCTGCTACCGGATCGCTGGAAGGCAGAGCACCCGGAAGCTGTGCGCACCTATCGGGAGCAGGAGCGTCGCGATAAGGCTGATAACGCAACGGCCCAAGCTGCGAAGCGTCGAATGCGAAATCAGCTTCGCAAATCGAAGTAGGGAACAGAGCGCCACGACGCAACCCTACCCGCGAGAAAATCTCAGAGAGCGTCGTGTACGCTCACGTGCAGGTGGGATTCGAACCCACAAACACTTGAGGCTAGACCGATGGGCCAAAGTTAGGCTGTAGCCTTTTAGACTGTAGGCTTTGGGAAGAGATGCCATTGAGAATCGAACTCAAGCAAACGTGCTTTGCAGGCACATCCCGCGCCATGCGGACTGGCATCATGTATTGACCTACAGCCTAAATTGCTAAAGCCTAAAGCCTATTTCAGTAGTCCTGGACGGACTCGAACCGTCGATCAACTGGGTGTAAACCAGGTGCCTTCGCCGCTGGGCCACAGGACTATGAGTTTCAAACAAAGCGGAAGACCAGGGACTCGAACCCCGAAGCGTTACTAGCGCCGACCACTTTCAAGGTGGCTTCCTGATCCGGCCGGATGTCTTCCATACGAGTAAGCGCCCTTGACGAGGATCGAACTCGCCACGACTTGATCGACAGTCAAGCTCCACCACCAGATGGATTCAAGGGCATGAGCAGGCTTGAGCAGCGAGACTTGAGGCTTGAGGAATTCTGTCTTTACCTACAGCCTATCGCCTACAGCCTAAAGCCTGTTCCAAGGGTGACCGATCGGAATTGAACCGATATAGACTTGGTTCACAGCCAAGTTCCTGAACCAATACAGGACGACCACCATATGAAACTTCAGCACCGGAGGCAGGAATCGAACCTGCGAGCTTCTGGTTCAGAGCCAGACGCAACGACCAACAGTTGCTACTCCGGAATAATGATTTATTGACACAGCACAGGCGGAAGGATTCGAACCTCCAATGAACTGCTTCAAAGGCAGCTGGCTTACCGTTGGCCCACACCTGTAAATTACTACTCGAGACAGAGTGCCATGTCGGAGTCGAACCGACCTGACCGGATTGGAAGTCCAGGACCTTTGCCGCTCGGCCAATGGCACAAATCATCAAACATAAGGCGGAAGGAGCGAGAGTTGAACTCGCAAGGCTTTATAGCTCGCTCCGCTTCGAACGGAGTGCCGTCTCCAATCGGCTTGCCCTTCCACAAAAAAAGCTCCGGCAGCAGGAATCGAACCTGCGTCTGGGCGATTAACAGTCGCCTTCCCGTACCAACACAGGACCCACCGGAATATGCTTCATAACAGTCAGGATGGTCGGATTTGAACCGACGATCTCGTGCTCCCGAAGCACGCGGAGTAGCCAGACTTTCCCACACCCTGATAATTGAAAGCGTCCAGCGAGAATCGAACTCGCAATTCCTCCTTGGCAAGGAGATGGGTTACCACTACACCATGGACGCCTTTTGTTGGCTCAACCAAATTGTCAAAGATCAAGAGCACCGAGTGAGAATCGAACTCACGCAGCCGCTTTACGAAAGCGGAGTCATTCCACTAGACCATCAGTGCTTATTCATTCAGTGGGATCGGTGGGTATCGAACCCACATCGGCCGGTTTAAGAGACCGGTGCATTACCATGTCTGCCACAATCCCAAGTTAGGCTTTAGGCTGTAGGCGTTAGGCTGTAGGTTTTAAGAAAGAAACGTCAAAGCCGTTGCTGTTTTTCCCTAAAGCCCAAAGCCTAAGGTCTAAAGCCTCTCAGTGAGGCCGGTGGGATTCGAACCCACGCTTTGCGGATTAAAAGTCCGCTGTGCTACCGCTACACCACAACCTCGAAGCAGGCTTTAGGCCATAGGCTATAGGCTGTAGGTGTTTACAATCCGTGATCGACACTCGTGTTACTCGCATGGTTTTCTTTCGTATGTCTTCCTAAAGCCTAAGGTCTAAAGCCTAAAGCCTCTTGTCAGTGGTAGACCTGAGAATCGAACTCAGCGCGACTCGGTTATCAGCCGCCGGCTTTATTCTCTGGCTAACGCGGGGGCAACCAGCCCTCGACTACCATCACTTCAAGTCGGGCACCTCGGGGTCGAACCGAGATCCTCCTGCTCCCAAAGCAGGCGTGCTCCCATCTGCACCTCTGCCCGAATCGTGAGAGAGTAGTGAGTAGAAAGTAGACCGCAGTAGATGCAGTCATCTCTTCTACTTTCAACTCTCTCGTATCTACTGCTCTGCGGCTTCGCCGCCAGTGGACCTGCAGGGAGTTGAACCCTGTAGCCTTGAGTGCAAGTCAAAGCGCCGACCCGTCGGCAAGCCCGAGTTAGGTTTTTAGTCTGTAGGTGTTTAGGCTTTAGGGAATTCAACGCTCGTCCATCGATTCGATCGAAGTCTTCTTCCTACAGCCTACGGCCTAACCCGCTACATTCTGTTTGTCAGTGACTCGTGTGGGATTTGAACCCGACCTAGCTGGCTTGAAAGACCAGCGACCTCACCAGAAGTCGAACGAGCCATATTGGTTATGTAGGTGCGCACCTCTAGCGCAGTTGTTCTCATGTGCGTTTTTGCCAGGTGCGCATCCAGTGGACTGGGAGGTGCTCGAACCCTCCTCTACGGTTCTTCAGACCGCCGCTATACCGTCTCAGCTACCAGTCCGTGAACAGGCTTCAGGAATCAGTCTTCAGGCTTCAGGTTCTAGAAACAACTTCAAACTTTATTACTGCAGTCTGAAACCTGAATCCTGGAACCTGACCTCAAGGCACGAAAAAACCCGGTGTCACTTTGGGGTAACACCGGGTTCGCCAACGTTGCTTCGTTAGTTACTGGTCCAAAAGGACCAACCCAGTGTCATCTCCGTTGTGGATGCCCAAAGTAATGGGCAAAGCGGAGCCTATTCGCGCCTTGCGACATGATACAATTCTCAAATCCATTAAATCGTTCGGTCAGTTTTGCCCTTCGGTAAATGGGCTGTATCGGTGTCATGATCTCGTATCCAGTGATTGATTGCTTTTCAGATTCCTTACCACGCCTTGTAGCGTGTACAGGAAGATAGACTTCGCTAAGATGAATTGGTTCGCTGAATTTTCTTGGTTCGCCAAAATTCTCGCAGCAAGCCAACATTCCGACATACGTATAAACGCAGATACCCAGCGAAAGTCTCCATCCTCAACGAATGATATCGAAGTGTTTTTGAAAGTAAGCACGTTCGTTGTGGCCGGCGCATCGCAAGACCGATCCAAGTACGGCAACAAAGTATTCCGTGCACTCGTCGCATCGGGTCGAAGTGTCTATCCGCTGAATCCGAAGGCGACCGAAGTAGAAGGTGATCCCGCGTTCGCCTCGATTGCCAATCTACCCGTTGTCCCAGAGTCCCTATCGATTGTCACTCCGCCTCACATCACACGCGAGGTCATCCAACAAACGATCGCCGCTGGCGTCAAGAATATTTGGATGTAACCCGGAGCAGAAGACTCCAAAGGAAGCCAAGCCGCTCGGGATGCGGGGCTCAACGTCATCGACGATGGAAGTTGTATACTTGTCCATCTTTCAATCGAACGATCATCGAAGTAGAGGTCTAATCTGATGAAGTCCCAACAAGAACAGAACCCAAGCGGCAACACCGTAGAAGCGAATGTTAAGAAGAGTGAAAAGCCGTGCCAACCGGCTTGCCCTGTTTGCGGCGGATCGCTGATTGACATCCGCGCGAAGTTGCAATGCTCCAAGTGTCATAGGATATGCGAGACTTGCTGCGAAGGTGGTCGTGGATAGCCTCGACTCAAACCACTTATGAGTCTAGCAGGCCATCAATAATCCATCTTCAACAACTATTTCCACAATTTGCACCTTGGCTTGCTGTTCGGTTAACTCGCCACGGAGGATTTTGACATTGGAAGGGGCAACAATGCCGAGAGAGATTCGGTTGCCTTGGATCTTGGCGACTTCCACAGTGATGTTGCCGTCGATAACCAACTTGTCACCAACTTTGCGACTTAGAACTAGCATCTTGATTCTTCCTTGAGTTCGATTGCTGCGGCAGTGCGGGAATTGTTGGTCTGCCGCGTCCCAACACGATCATTATCAGTTGGGCATGTGACAACTTAGGTCAATGCGGAAATGAAATCGAAACTATTAGACGCTTAAGCTTTCCAGTAACTGCTGTCATCTACCAATTCCCGGAGCGGTACATTGGAAGCGGTGCGCCGTTGGGAAATTGAAGCGTCGCGGTTTCACCGTCGACGGAGACAAGAATCGCCTGTTGCCATCGATGTCTCCTGGTGAAAGCGCATCAAAGCCGAACTCACGCAGCGGCTCGAGGGAGTACTTCACTCCAGTCGGAAAGCAATCCTCGCTGCCGAACAAGTGCTTGCCCAACAGCCGGCAGTACAGAGCCTTCTCCTTCGGCGACTTCGCGTTGATACGCAATTCACCGAACGCACGATTGTAGATCGCCAAATCGCTTTGGACTGGCCAGAACGACTTGATGTCGAAGTTGCCTGCGTTCACCACTGGCTGGCGTCGAAACAAGCTGCCATGAAGGATCGAGATATCGACTTCGTCTTTCCTGTCGAAGATCTCTATCTTGGTCCCCTGGCCTCGAAAGCGTTCGACGTACCACGAATCGATGTCGCGTTCCAGTTGCCGTAACGTTTCTTCGGCCGGCGTAACATACTTTGGTGGCTTTGTTTGATTCGCTTGATAGTAATTAAACGACCGAGCTCGTTTCAACTTGGCTCTTGCATGAGTTTGAACCAGCTGTTCCCGCTCGGTCAACCAAGCCGCAGTAACGATGTCTGCTGCTGAATGTTCGCCACCTTGCTCAAGACCCAGCGTATGGCCAGGAACTCGATCGAGCAGCAGTTCGACAGCCACAGCGTTGGCTAGTTCGTCGATTAGGCAAATCGCATCCAGCAAGTCTGCTGGTGTTTCGTGATCAGCGTGGGTTATCTCGCGTATGACCGCTTGGCAATCGATCGAATCGGGCGACACGATCGGAACAGACCGATTTGCAAAGAAATCGGAATAGGGTTGAAGCAGGGCGAACAATCGCTTCGGGGAAATGGACTCGAGCACACCGGGGCGTGACAAGCGAGGTAAATGAACAGTGGTCATGGTGCAAACCTTGAAAATCAATAATTCATAGCAATCCTTCATTGAACAAAACGTCAAGCGATCCAAACGACTGACGCACAAAAAGCGATTGGAGGTGGCCAGTGGTCGGTTTCCACCGAGCAAAATTCCAAGCGTGGGCATCCCATCCACCAGTCCATGATCAACTTCCTAATCGACTCCATCCCGACTTAGCCACCGCCAATCGCGAGAGCTATCATTCACACGCAGGTGACACCTTAGGTCACTACAATCGGAATAGTGAAAAATCTTTGCTGAGGCGGATTCGATGGGGTGATGTGAACTCAACCCGACATGACCGAATCGTTCTTCAGTCGCTATATTGCAGGTCAACAAAGTAAATCCGGAATTGGGCAAGATACGGATAGAACGGAAAACACCATGCGAATTGGAACTTGGAATGTTGAAAATCGGCTGATGTCGGAGAAGCATCAGGAATTAATCCATCTACAAAATTGTGATGTATGGCTCCTCACTGAGATTCATCCGAAGTGGGCCAAGAACGAGGGTACAATGATCCTGCACTTCCACGCCCAACTTTCCAAAGGAGTCATGGGGCGCAACCAGCATTGGGCTGCCGTCCTCAGTGTTCTTCCCTTTGAGCGATTGGACGATCCGCATGATGCCAGTGCAGCGGCAAAGATCAACGGCGTCACATACTGCTCAACGATTCTTCCATGGCGTGGAGTTAAAGCCGACTCGGCTCCTTGGCATGGTTCCAATCATTCGGAAATGACAGAGAATGCAATCACTACATTGCTTCGCAATTTGCCGAAGAGCGATCTAGTTTGGGGTGGAGATTGGAACCATTCGCTAATTAGCAAGGAACATGCTGGAAGCATGGGCGGACGTAAACATGTCCTTGAGGCCGTATCTCAACTGGGACTCAACGTACCAACAACTGGCCTTTCGCATCGCGGCAATTACTGCCAAGCGATTGACCATATTGGCGTACCTTTGTCGTGGTCAGTTGAGAGTGCGACAAGAGTGGATGCACAAGGGCTGTCAGACCACGATGCCTATGTTGTCGAAGTTCTTGTCGCATAAGATCCAGCATGAAAATTCTTTCTTGATTCGAATCGAATTCTGCCGGAACATTTTTATTCGATGAACCTACGATTCTTGAATTCTTGATAGACTACTTGTAACAGCAGCCTGAGAAGGTGATTTTCGGATTAGAGAGTAATTTTGGGATGACAGAAAACTTGGATAACAACGAAACAGGCAACATGGGTGCTAGTCAACCAGCGCAGAAGACCTACATCTTCGAGTGTAGTAGTACAACCTACATGGATTGTGTCGAGAAGAACCTTTTTGGTTCCAATAAGCCATGGCCCCTGGAGATTAAAGAAGGCGACTACTGCTTGCTTCATCACTATGAAATTGGCGGATTACTAGGTATTTGGAAAGCGACTTCAAATGGCGGACGTAACCTAGTTCCCAAAATTTGGAGTGGCAAATTTCCTTTTCAAGTACGTGTGAAGTTGTTGCTCCCAAGTGTCACTGAAGTGTCGCGAAAAGTCCTTTCAGACGCGGGCATCGATCCAGCTGTGGGTCGATTTGACAATTGTGCAGACGAAGCATTAGCCCAAAGCATCATTCAATCCATGCTTGGTCATTCATAGCACTTTCTGTGTCTGACAAGTGGTTCAGCCCAAGGCAAAGTTACATTTCTGAATGGCGTCGAATTAACTTCGGCCAAGATCGCAGACCAAAACACCTATCTCGCTGTCTGAAAACATTCGATACTGCTGAAGCGCCGTCCGCACTAAATCGATCGATGGTATCTCAAGACTGCATTCAGAGATTGCCTCGGAAACCATCTTTGCCTGTTGTTCGAGTGATTGACTTGCGCGTTCAATCTTCTTTCCGAACAATACCTCGCCAGGTTGATATCGTACGGATTGAACAATAAGCAATGCTGCGACAATCTCTCCGCAGTAATTGATGTTGGAGCAGACCTCTTGCAGTAGGGAGAGGTCGCCGCCGACGCTGTCGTAAACGGAATAGAGGTAACCGCAAAAGAACTCTTTCTCGGTGTCTCTGCCGCTCGTGGCTACTTCGAGCATTGTGACAATCGGTCCAATCAATCGCCCCTGCTTAACGACTCCGCGTTTAAACCAACGGTACAGGAGTTCAACAAGCGTTCTAAAGATGTCAAGAAAGTTCTCCATCCCGTTGATGTTGCCTCGATCAGCATGCTTTCGGAGTTTCTTCCTAATGTGTCGATCAACGAAGTCATAAATCGCATCCTCAACCTGGTCGGATTCGTGCTTAGCGTTCAAAAGCCATTCAGGAGGCCGGTCATCTGCAAACGGATCGGATTTTCGGACCTGAAACTTTCGTTTACCAGAAGAACGGCCAGCTCCATCATCAAACCTGATGTTAAGGTGCCGCAGGTATTCGGCAACGGCCCGTGCACCATCGCGGTTCCCTATTTCGTCGAGATAATCTGGAAGCCCCTCTCCGGTATCTTCAAGTCTACTCTTGGAATTCGAGGAACCTTCTCCAGCCTCATATGTAAGACGTTCCTCCTGAACAATCCAAACTGGCCGACTCTCTACCCGTTCGCCGCTGGCAAGTTCCGCCGTCAGCGAGGCTAGGATTGTTCCATTGCAGTCAGTGAGAGTATGTACAGGAATGCTAAGTGTTTCCGTTGAGCTCTCTTTCAACGACAGCTTTAGCATCTTTCTAGGTCGATTTTCACCTGGTGCTCGTATGGCTAACCTCAGCGAAGTCAGTTCGTCGCCGAAGGAATGCGACAGGCTGATTCTAAGTCGCTGTTGGTCCAGCAATACAGCGTAATGAAGTTGTATGGTTCCTGCCTCAACTTCTTGGGATTCCGGTGAGGCTTCGGGCCCTGGAGAGAAGTCGTCGAAAGAAAGCGGTTGTTTGGTCAGATCGCTATCGAATAATTGCGAAACCAAATCGCTTGAATCTTGAATCAACAAACAGGCTTCAACATTTCTGCCGTCGAATGCCGCCGACGTAAAATTTGCACTGCCGACGACGCATCCGCTGCTATCACTTGTTTCCCAAGCAAATAACTTTGCGTGGACTCGACGCGACGCATCTTTGCCTGTTGTATTCACTATTTCTGAAAGTCTGAATCCTGGCAGCTTGCGCAAGGGTTGAACTGGTAGGGTCGTATAGCCCTGCTGCACAAGCATCTCAATCTTTGCACCCGGCCATTCCTTGACTACCCGTTTACAGATTCGGCCATCGGAGTCGTGAAAAGGTGATACGACAAAGAGTCTCTTTGGAACTCGTGTTCGGAGCGAATGGTCGATCGCATCCCAGATAGGGCCATCGTAAGTGTGAATAAGCCGAATTCGCTGATCAGGTGGCGAGTCCCTATCAGCGATGAACGCGGGGTAATCCTTCTTTGCGTCTGCGAGCCAACCGGACACGATTCTTGCTACTTCATCGTCCGCGTCTTCAATCGCACGCGAAAAGAACCGAAAGGTATCCGAGGCGAGTTGCATTTCTTCTGAGTCATTGTCGTCGAACTCGAATGGGATCGAATTCACCAGCTCTAGATTGCTCGAACATCCACATCTGGTCAGATTATTGCTGCCGCATTGAACTAGTCCGCCAGACTCCGTGACTACCAAGTTCAGTTTCGGATGAAAAACGCCAGTTTTGCGGTGGATAGGAACCACCAAATAACGGCGATTGAGCCATCGAGCGCGAACATCACGACTCAGTAAGTCTTGCCACTGCGTAGAGTCCATTAAGATCGCAATTCGGCGAGCCTTCTTCAACGTCTCGCATCGAAGTAGTCTTCTCTCAAAGAAATCAGGATCGAATTGAAAAGTTGAGAAAAGCGCAAGGTACGCTGGTTCTCCCTCAAACGGCGAAAAGCAATCAAGATATTTCATTGCGTAGCTCGCAGATTGAGTTCACTTCGAAGCCAATCACCACCCTGAGGTGTCAATCGAGTTATCCCGTCTTCATCAGCTTTAAGGAGTCCCAAGTCAGTGAGTACCTGAACAGCGCTGTGGAACCTCGGATTACCGATTCCAATCTTTTCATGTGGCAAATCAGCTCGTATTCTCGAGCCGTCTACTTGCAATAGACAACGTTCTCCTTTCATGGTCTTTTCGTAAGCCATCGATTGATGCTGCTGAACGACGTATCGCGCCAAAACAAAATCCGCAAGCTGACTCCATGAACAGGACCACCAATCACCGAAATGTCGTTCGAGCCCAAGTACTATTACTGGAGGAACTAAATCGACATATGGATCAGTCGCGGTGGAAGCGAGCCAGTTCTCGTAGTCGGTACTGCTCCATCGACGAAACCTCGCAAGCGTTAAAGCAAAGAGAATCAATGGAACAGCCAAGCCTGTTGCCGAATTCAAATAGGTTCGAGCGCGAATTGCTTCCTCTAGCCAACATTCGGCGACGTTGACGTCCGAGCGAAGGTTGTCATCAAGTAATTGGCTTGTCGATTCGCTCAACTCACTCATATCAATGCCATAGGTTGAAAAGAATTCAGCTAATCCAGTCATCCCAAAATTCCTTGGAATCTTAGATGAGAGAAGAGAATTGAGCTCGCGCTGTACCGCTGCCTCGTTCAGTCTACCAGCCAATTCCTCTGTCGTTGTCCCCTGAATTCCCTTTTCAATTGCTGCATTGACTAACCAAATAAACATTCCTTCCAGAGCAACAGACGTGAAATGATGGAAGTAAAACATTCTCCATCGCGTTGCAACATCCCCCAGGCAACTCGGCCATTCAATGGTGATGCTCTCGCTGTCACCGTTTACAACCAAACCGTAGTAAACAGCCTGTGAAAAGCTTGAAGCGTCAAGACACCAATCGTCGGCGCTCAACTGACGACACAATTCAAGGATTAAGACAAGCGATTGATTCCGTACGATGTGTGAACGGTCATCGTTACTGCTTTTAGCAAAGAACATATCTCTCAGCATTGCTTGGTCTGGTGCCGCTGGACCCGCAAGCTCGCAGAGACCTCCGCGTTTCCCCCATTCACGCAGGCTATTGACTGAACACTTACGATTACTCCCGGAGATACATTTTACGGAATCGAGACGCCCAACAAGCGACTCGTAACCTGCGGCCAATTTCAGTCCAAGTGGAGACAGCTGAATGTCGTCGAAGGTCAACTCAATCTCTTCGGATTCGTCGTCTGAGTCGGGCCGCTCCTCGTCGCTGATGAAGCAGCCAAGATTGACCAGTGAGTTGTAGTAAATATCAAGAGCTGGCACTTTTGCGAAGTCCAGTAGCTTGAAATTGGCTTCCGATTTTGATCGGTCCCAATGCGTTGCCTTATTCGAGCCTACCAAACCTCCGCCGTCACAAGGTTTGCCATCGTGGTGAATAACACATGCAAGTGTAAGTGCAGTCTCGCGGGTTTTGATTGCTTCTCGCAATCCTAATGCGTAAGCGTGGTCCTTTTCGTGCTTCTGGTAGTTGTAAATGCACCAGGGAATGAATGAAAAATATCGTGCTCTGCGTGTAACCGATGTAATGCAAAACAGAAGTCTACTTGCAAGCCGGGTTGATCCACGAAGTCCAAGTCCTAAAGGATCTTGCACCGCTGAAGCTGGCACATTCTTGGTCCATCGCAGCAGGTGTGTTGTCGAGCGAGGTTTTTTCTTTGCCATGATTTCGTATCGACCTTTTTGAAAGCGTCCTTAAAGGTGGCGTTTCTGGCATGGAGGTTTTTAACCGGTTAGGGACATGCCGCCATTTCGACGCAGGCGTTTACCTGGTCGTTGTAACATGAAAATACCAGGCGGAGGCTTGCGGAATCCTACCTAATCCAGTCAAATCAGACTAAATCGTACCAAATCCGATTGACGCCATGTGTGCTAGCTATGAAAATTCTGTTTTCCGCAGACCCGTTTGAAGGGACAAACTATGGATGACCGCTGGTTCTCAGTTGACGAAATTGCTGAGTATCTCGGCGTTTCGAAGGACACGGTCTACGCCTGGGTAACCGGCAAAGGGATGCCTGGACACAAGGTTGGTCGATTTTGGAAGTTCAAGAAAGAAGATGTCGACGAGTGGGTTCGGCTTGGCGGAGCTGCTTCAAGTACGGATGAACTTGGGGAGAAAAAGGACTAATGGCCCGCAGAACCAAATCGGAAATACTGTCAAACCTGTCGGCTGATCGATTGCGTCATTTAGCTGATTGTTTCGACCTCGGTGGATCGCGACGCACAAAGCAGCACACTGTCGATGCGTTTGTATCTGCTCGACGTATCGGTCTCGGTCAGATTCTCGAGCGACTCAATGTAGCGGAACTAAAGGGAGTCATGAGCGCGTACGGACAGTCGCCAAACGGAAAAAATAAAGCTCAACTGATCGAGACGATCCAAGGAGGTACGTCCAAATCAAATTCAAATAAAATGAGGATCACATCAGTGGCAAAGAAATCGCAACAACGCCAGAACGATACATCCGGTACCAATGAAGACGGTGTTGACAGTGAGTCTCTGTCGCTTGAAGAGGGCTCAATCCTTGACTACATCACCAATGAGCCAGTCAAAGACACTCCCAAGGAACAGGTTCGCCAGCGAATTGCGCGAGCCTTCTTTCATGAGTATGGCATCTCTGTCGATGACATGGTTCCCGATTTCAAAGTAAGAGTTGATGGACGCCTAAAGAAGCTAGACATCGCAATTTTCGAAGCTGGCGCAGAGCATACCGAGGAGCATATTCGTCGACTGGTGGTTTGCGAAAAAGAGCCCACGAACGGTCGTAAGAGCGCGTACAAGATGCGGTCACCCGAGGAGGCGGAGAAAGAATTCAGCGTACTGAAGGCCGCGATGACAGAGGCTCCGAATTGCAAGTATGGCTTGTGGACAAATGGCCTGGAGTTCTTCTTTTTTGAGAAGGAATCAACTCGTTTCGATGTGAAGTTCAAGTCGATCGGTGACTGGCCTTTGGCTGACGAATCGGTGGGCACTCGTGATGTAGCATCGGCTGCCAAAATGCGGCGCGCGGAGCCAGAGATGCTACGCACCGCATTTCGTCGGTGCCACAACTTCATTCATGGCAATGAAGGAATGTCAAAGGATACAGCGTTCTGGCAGTTCTTGTACTTGATTTTCTGCAAGATGTACGATGAACGTCAATCAAGCGACCTTCGCAGATTCTGGGCAGGCCCAACCGAACAATTTGATGAGCAGGGCCGGCGTGATATTAAGAAACGTATTGTCTCTCTCTTTGAAGACGTAAAGAAGAAGTACAAAGCGATATTCAAAGGAAACGAGGAAATAGCTCTCTCCGACCGGGCGCTGTCATTCATGGTCTCTGAGCTGGCCAAATACGATTTTGGCAGAACTGATGTCGACGCCAAGGGCGCAGCTTATCAGGAAATAGTCGGCGCCAACTTGCGTGGCGATCGCGGTCAGTACTTCACGCCTCGTGGTGCCATCAAGCTCATGGTCCAAATGTTGGACCCCAAACCGAACGAACGAGTTCTCGATCCCGCCTGTGGAACCGGCGGATTTCTTGTTGCAACGGTGGCTCACATCCTAGGCAAATACAAAGTCGAAACTCCGTCGAAAGGCGAGGATACTGCTGATAGCTTAGTTGCAGGCAACTCGGTACGCGATTTCGTCGATGACTACCTGTTTGGTGCGGACTTCGACCCGGCTCTCGTGCGTGCCACTACGATGAACCTTATGATGGCAGCAGGTTCGAAAGGGAATGTTTTTCATATTGATTCATTGACATTCCCTGATGGACACCTCGACGGACTTAAGGAAGCAAAAGATAAGATTCCTTTGGGCTCTTTTGATGTATTGATGACAAACCCTCCATTCGGATCTGATATTCCAATTACGGACCCGGGAGTACTCGGCAAGTATGACCTTGCTGCAAAATGGGCGACGGCAGACGGATCGTTTCAAAAGGGAGATGGATATCATTCCTCAGTTGCTCCAGAGATTCTGTTCATTCAGCGCGCAATTGAATGGCTGAAGCCCGGCGGAAGAATGGGCATTGTATTGCCCGATGGTATCCTTGGAAATCCTGCAACGGAATACATCAGGCATTGGATCATGCGGCAGTGCTATGTATTGGCTTCTGTAGACCTTCCGGTCGAGACGTTTATAGTTGAGGCAAACGTCAACATTCTTACTAGTCTAATTTTTCTGAAGAAGAAAACTCAATCAGAAATTCAAGCTGAAGATCTGGGCCGCAAGGTGGACTACCCAGTCTTTATGGCAGTTGCGGAGAAAGTGGGCTTTGATCGACGAGGTGTACCGATTTACAAGCGTACTCCAGATGGTGAGGAGATTCTCGTTGAGCAAGAGGAGTCGGAACGCATCCGTATCGGCGGTAAAGTTGTTGTACGGACCTTACGCCGAAAAAAGAAAGTCCCTGATAACGACCTCCTAGAGATCGCCAAAGCCTTCCGTGAGTTTCGTGATAAGAATCCGGAGCCCGGCACATGATTACACGTATCGAAGCTACTCGCTATCGTTGCCTCGAATTCCTGGATATCGACTTGCAGTCATTCGCGGTGCTAGTGGGCGCTAATGGAGCGGGTAAAACGACGTTCCTGGATATTCTGGGCCTCCTAGGGGATTGTCTGCGCCAACGAGAGATTGGACAAGCATTCACGACTCGCCAGAATGATCGGCCTGCGCGGGGAGCGACACTAAATGAGTTTGTATTCAATGGACAGGGAGCAGAATTCATTCTGGCAATTGAGGCGATCTTACCTGAAGAGATCATCAAACAGCTTCTGCCGATCCAAACGAAATCTGCACAAGACAACCACGATCACAACCTGCGTTTCATTCGCTATGAAGTACGATTTAGAATAGTGGATGACCGCCAACTTACGATACGAAACGAGTATCTGTTTTTGTTTTCTAACTTTTCTCAGCCAGACCGCGGAAAGGGGATTGCCAGTGATGTCGTTCATGGATTGAGAGTTTTTGGGGATGCAACTCCCAAAAAGGATTGGCGATTCATCATCCAACGAGGCCAGTCTGCAAATCTTGATAGCGTGACTTTCAGGGCAGAAAAGCCAAAGCTGGCAAAACCCAAATCCTTCCCGATTGATCAGGGAATGCTTGCTCTTCCTCGGATGCAATTTGAATCGGCTGAAGAGTTTCCGGCTTCTCGTTGGTTGTTAAACGTATTGACGTCGTCATGTGTAACGTACCATCCTGACATCAATTTACTTCATTCAGCAAGCCCTCCAGGTCTACCTGATGTGTTAATGCCAAACGCTGCGAATCTTCCATGGCTAGTATTGGATTTGCAAAAGGATACTGAGCGTTTCAACGCCTGGGTGCAGCATGTTAAAACAGCGCTCCCTCAAATCAGTACTATCAAAGCGAAGGAACGAGAGGACGATCACCACGCATATCTGGCGGTTACATATAACGGTGGGTACGAGGTGACATCATCGGGATTATCTGAAGGTACATTGCGTGTTCTAGCACTGACAGTGCTTCCTTACCTGCTAAATCGACCGGCGGTAATTGTTATTGAGCAGCCCGAAGACGGTATCCACCCGCAAGCGATTGAAGCCGTATTGCAGTCCTTGGGCTCGGTCTACGATTCACAAGTACTAATTAGCTCACATTCCCCTGTCGTGTTGGCGATGAGTAAGCTTGACCAAGTGTTATGCTCGAGAATTGCACCAAACGGGGCGGCAACCATTGTGCAAGGCAGCGAACACCCTCGTTTGAAAGAATGGAAGGGAACCATTGATCTTGGTTCCCTTTTCGCGGCGGGGGTGCTCAGATGAGAGACATCGGTTTTTATGTTGCAGATATAAGCATGGAAAACGCAATAAGCGGTTTCTTGTCGAGGCCCGATTTTCACCTACCACACAATCTGGGGACTCGTAAATTTCAATTTGATGCTAGAGAAGACATGTTACGTGCGGGGGGGCATGATCCAGGTCTTTACTCAATTGGGCATGATCTTATTCAAATATTCAGAACGTCGCATGAGAAAGTTGTAGTGATTTTAGATGCCGAGTGGCAGGGGGCGCCACCTCCACAAGTTATTCAGCAGCAATTGTCCGAGCGGATATTGAAAACGGGATGGACTCCTGACCGATTTAAGGTGATTGTAATCGATCCAGAGTTGGAAGCATGGATCTGGCAGCGAAACCAACGAGTTGCAAAACAACTAAAGTTTAATAGCGTTGCGGAAATGGTTGGCGTTGTAGTTTCAACTGGTATTGCCTGGCCTGATGAGGCCCCAAAGCCAGCTCGGCCCAAAGAGGCTCTCGAAGCAATTGCAAGAAATCGACGGATCGGTTGGTCTTCTGCAATTCATCGATCCATTACAGAGAATGTTACCCTCGTTGGATGTCAAGACCCTTCGTTTATTGAGTTGCGTGATACCCTCCAGGCCTGGTTTCCACCTTCAGCGACAGCTTCATGAGCATGCGTTCCAACCTCTATCTGCTCTACCATGTGTCAGTAGCCTCGGAGTTCAAAAGTTGATAATCAAACAAATACCTGCATCGTGGCTAATTGCAGAACAGCATCGCTTGGATTGTGGGCCGTTCACATCTGGTGGCATTGAGGCTCGAAATCGGCTAAAGCGTCTTAAGACCGAGCCCCTTGTTACGCTTACGCGGAATGGTTTAGCGGGTATTTATCACGTCGGCATGGACAAACTTCGATGGGTTGATGGCCCCGAGCATGGCGTGCCATTTTTGGGTAGCTCAGACATACTCAAGGCTGATCTTCGCAATCAGCCGTTTATTTCAAATCATCAAGTAGAAAACAATCCATTGTTTCGATGTCCCATGGGAACAACATTGATCACACGATCTGGCACAATTGGTCGTCTTGCATATGCAAGGCTCGACCTTTCGCGCGTTGCCATTTCGCAGGACGTTCTAAAAGTTGTGCCTGATAATAGTTTTGTGAAATCTGGCTATTTGTATGCTTTCCTGTCATCGAAGTACGGTATTCCCCAAATTACTGGTGGAACGTTTGGGTCGATCATAGTGCATATCGAAGCCGAGAATATTGCGAATATGCCAGTACCACGCCTGGGGCGAGTGATCGAGCTCGAGGCCCATGAACTGGTGGAAAGAGCTTCCAATAACCGATCAGAGGCGGCGAGGCTCCGGAATAACTCACAAACGCTATTTGCTTCTTTACTTAACCTTCCAGACATGTCCCTGTCGGGTACTCCATTATCATTCATTTCTTATCGAGTTACTTCTCGAAAGCTTGGTCGGCTCGATGCAGCTTATCATTCTCCCTTTGGAGTGCATGCTGCTACTGCGTTCGCCAAATTCGAGCCGACAAGACTTCTTGGAGAAGTTGCAGACGTTTTTCAAACCAACATTTTTAAGCGGCCATACGTTGACGATCCGCAGTATGGTTATCCGTATTATTCCGGAGCTGAATTGTTCACGTATGATCCGGAGCCTCGTGGCTACCTGCGCAAAAGCGCACCTGGAATCCATCAATACATAGTGAATAAAGACTTTCTATTGATGCAAGATGCTGGCCAGCTTGGGGGGCTCATCGGACGCGTTATGAGAGTAACTAAACAACAAGACTTGAGTGTCGTGTCGAATCACTTGATTCGAATAAACACGGTTAATCGGAATGACTCAGCATATCTTTTTACTTTACTATCATCATCAATTGGCTATCGTGCAGTTGTTCGGAATGCGTTTGGAAGTTCAATCCCGCAACTTGAGTCGGCGCATCTTGCGCAGATCTCCATTCCATGGCCCGAAGAATCAATCCGACGAAAGATTGCTGATCCGATCTTAGAATCATGGGATCTTGAAGACGCCGCAACAGACTTTGACCATGAGGCTATAGCACTCGTAGAGAAAGCCATCGAGGAGGCTTCGTAATGGCCAAAGTTATTCCGATAGGTGATCCAGTCAATGACGCAGAACGTCGAGCGATTGCGCATCTTCGTGACAACCTACCTGATACGTTTCTCATTCTCCACAATTTTGAAATCAAACGCGGTGATCAGTCGTTGGAGATTGATATCGCTATTGTTGCCCCGCACGCCGTCTTTCTCGTGGACGCTAAAGGTACACGGGGCACCATGGAAGTTATCGGTACAAAGTGGTATCCGGAAGGTCGTGAGCCGTTCACATCACCGTTACTCAAGCTCCGTAGTCATGCAAGATCCATGAAGGGACTGATTACTGATAGTCATCCCGGTCGAAACGACCTCGGGGGCATCTTTGTGGATGCGGTTATTTTGTTGACGTCTGATGACGCGGTTTTGAACGACCCCAGCGGACGAGATTTTATGGATGTTGTGTCGCTGAAAAAGTCTGCTGCATTCTTTCAAGCGATGGAACGCGTACCTAGTAGGTTCAACCCAAGAATATCCACTTTCCAGAGCATCATTCTCAAGGCGATTCAGGGTGTAGCCAAAAAACGAACCGGCCCACTTCGCTTCGGCAACTGGGAAGTCGCTGAGCGACTCGGCGCTTCGGAATTATTCACCGAATACAGAGCATTCAACATTTTCACGGGCCCCAAGGCAGGGCACGTTCGCCTTCGCGTCTACCAGGCCGATCCCTATCTACCATCGGAACAGCGGATTGCCCAACGCAAACGGATCGGCAATGCGTACGAGGCGCTTAACAGAATGCCACCGCACCCCAATATAATCGGAGCGCGAGACTTCTTCCCAACAGAGAGCGAAGATGGCTATGTTCTGGTAACCGAAGACGTTCCTGGGCAAGCTCTTCGTTTGCATCTGGACAAGCCGAGTTTGGCATTGACGCTCGATCAGAAGCTGCATGCTGCGAAGGGGCTTCTTTCCGCACTTGAACACGCACATCGATACGGTGTCATACATCGAAACATGTCGCCGAGTTGTGTTCTTTTGAGTGCTGACGGTCATCTACGACTAACAGGCTTTGACTTCGCCCGTTCTGGAACAGATCGGACACATACAATCGCGAGTTCGATTGTGGATGAGATCGATGAAGACTACATGGCCCCGGAGGTAAACCGTGAACCTCAAGCAGCATCGCCGTCCTCAGACGTTTTTAGTGCTGGCTTAATCCTCTACGAAACGTTTACTGGAGATCGGCCATTCAAAGACCAATCTGAGATATTTAGCCAGAGCGGTGTTTTCCCTCAGAAGCCATCCAGCCTTCGCAGTGAACTTTCGACGGGCTACGACAACTGGCTTCAACGTCTTTGCTCTTTCGATCCCGACAAGCGACCTTCAGCAAAATGGGCATTGGAGAGATTAATTGAGCTCGCAAGTCCATCAACTTTAACCGAGCCAAAGCCAAAGTCGGTTTCTTCTGCATCCGTTTCTTTGCCAAAGATTCCGCCTGTTGATTACAGCAAGCTGGAATCTGGAATGCAGTTGACCAGCAAGTATGTTATCGAGAAACGTCTAGGTCGCCCGGGTTCATTCGGTGTTGTGTACAAAGCAATAGATACGCTTGGTGATGTCCCACGAGCGATCAAACTTATTCTTCGTGATCGTCACTCAACAATTGATCGGCTAAAGAAAGAGTATCGCACCCTGCTGCGAACTCCCGAACACCCCAATGTCGTCCGTGTATTTGATGCAGATTTGTTGCCCGGCAATGGACCACCATTTATCGTCTTTGAGTACGTGAACGGATTTGATGTAGGTGAGATGATCGAAGGCGGGGTGCTTTCACCGGAGGATACGCTTGACCTAGCACGCCAGGTGGTCGCAGGCCTAGTACATTTGCATCAACATGAAGTCTACCATTGTGATATCAAGCCTCGCAATTTGCTGTGGACGGATAAGGGCGTAAAGATCATCGACTTTAATGTGTCGGTGATTGCCGAGTCAGATGAGGGACATGGAGGAGGTTCTCGTCGCTATCTGCCACCCGACCTCGATCTTTCTGTCGACCCCACAATCACTGAGCTTGCAGATCGAGACATCTATGCTCTTGGGATAACGCTATACGAAGCGCTTACGGGTAGGTATCCTTGGGAAACTACAGTGCCACCTCCAGGAATACCTGCTACTGACCCGCGTGAGGTTAATGGCCCAAACGATTTGACACCAGAGTTCGTAGCAGTTCTGCTCAAAGCGATTTCCCCTCAACGCTCAGATCGCTTTGCCTCGGCTGTGGAGCTTCGGGACGCCTTGTCGACACTCAAGCAAGCCCGTCGAATCGTACCTCCTGCAAAAGATGCATCGACGACTTGGGCCGAAGCAGGATTAGGTGACGGGGGCGTGATTCCCGCCAATACGAATCCCTTCGTTAATTACTTGCTTACCCTGTACAGTCAAAGCCAGTACAGCAACAGCGGTACCCGTGGCCTCGATTCTCTTGGACAGAAGATCTATGTCGATAGCGCTCTCGATAGGGAACTAACACCAACAATTTTTGCTGGAGAACTTGGTCTCGTCCTAATCACTGGAAATGCTGGAGACGGCAAGACTGCCTATCTTCAAAAGTTAGAGGGACATGCCAAATCTCGCGGCGCAATATTCGATCCGCCTCTACTCAATGGCTATCGCTTCGCGATGGACGGTCGAACATTTTTGAGCAATTTCGACGGAAGCCAAGACGAAGGGGAAAGACAAAATGACGATGTACTTCGTGAGTTCTTTGGTCCTTACGCTGGAAAGAATCCGGCAAAATGGCCCAAGAATGAGATTCGATTGATTGCGATTAATGAAGGACGCCTGGTCGATTTCCTATCTGCAGAGGGCTCGAACTTTTCGATGCTTACGGAAATCGTATTGAAGGGCTTGAAGACCGGTGTTCCAGAACACCGTGTGGGAGTGGTTAATCTGAATTTGCGAAGTGTGGTTGCAGGCAGTCTTGCGACCGACGGTTCGTTGCTGGAACGGCTCCTTCGTCGCATGACCAATAAAAAGTTCTGGAAACCATGCCAGAACTGTGACCTGAAGGACCGATGCTACGCCCACCACAATGCACTGACGATCCAGGATGAAACAGCAGGGCCAAAAGTTATAGAGCGACTTCATGCACTGTATACGCTGACACACCTTAGAGGGCGTCTGCATATTACACTTCGTGATCTTCGATCGGCGCTGGCATATATGCTTGCAGGTATACGAAGTTGCGCTGAGATCCACACACTGTATCAAACAGGTCAACGCGAAGAAATCATTCAGGGGTTCTATTTCAACAGTTGGATGGGAGGCGACGAACCGAACGCGGATCGGCTGCTGACACTTTTGAAAGACGTGGATGTCGGACCTGCAGTTGACCCTCGCTTAGATCGGGCTTTAGATTTTGTTTCGCCAACCGAGGATCGCAGCCTTTTCAGCTTTGCTCAACGTGGCACCTATGACGAAGAGATTCTTCGTCGCAGTTTTGACGAGCTTCCCCGAGAGATTGCAAATAAATCAGGAAAGTTCCGCGCCGAAGCCCATCAGAAATACGTGGCCCTTTTGAGACGCCGCTCTTTCTTTGAACGCCGTGACAGCAGTTGGAAAGCGATGTTGCCATACCGCTCAGCGGAGCAACTCCTAACAATCATCGCGAATCGTAGCGTTACGTCCGGAGCAGCTGGAGATGTGCGAGAACACTTATCGTCTTACCGTTTAGCAGAGAAGCATGCAGCCAGCTCCTACGAAGGCGATCTTCCTGCGGATCTACTTGGAGAGATTATTTCTGGAATCAATCGTGGAGAAGGCTTATCGAATCCTCGCATACTACAAGGCAGCCTCGCACTTAAGGTAAGAGATGTTGAGAACGGCTCGATTCGAAGTTATCGAGTATTTCAGAGCGAGCGTTTTTCTCTTCAGCTACTAGATGATGCCGCGAGAGCTCGATTTGTCGAGCATCTGCCCTCGGGGTTGGTTTTGAAGTATGAGGGCGACAATCAGAGCGATGCCGAGCTTGTCATCAATCTTGATATCTTCGAAATGCTACAGAGGCTTAACGCGGGATATCGTCCCAGCGTTGAGGAGGAGCAAGGCTATTATCTTAGCCTTGCGGTATTCAAAAACATTCTTGGCTCGGCGCCGTATCAAGATGTACTTCTTACCACGACCGGTCATGACTTCTTTCAAGTGAAGCGATTGTTAGACGGACGATTGGAAATGTCTCGAGCGAAGATGGAGGTTGGCAATGCCGATTTCTAAGAAAGATCGAGAGTTTCGACTCCCGAAGATTAGCTACCTTGATTTCAAGTACCTCGAGATGGATCGCGTGCTAACCGCCCTGTTCGCCCGTCTCGCACATAATGGTTTTCCAAGTCGGCTACGAAGAAAGGCTGATCTGACGGTCGAAGCGTTCGTTGAAGAATTTTTGGAGCATCCTGAATGGTTTACAGGATTCGAGGCAAATCGCGATATCCTAGAAAAATGGGTTGAGACTCATTTGATGGATGTTGTCAATCGTGGAAAAGCTAACCAAGCGGTTGCAGCGCCTCGCCCCCTTCACGGGTTTACGTATCGTTTTCGTAACCCGCGACACTCTCGCGATTATGGCGCTGCACAGCAGATCTATGAAATGTTGTTTAACGCTCGGCATGGCGCCGGCCAAAGGGCTCTGGAGCATCTGCAGGCATTCTTTTTTCAAGGCCATGATCGGGTTACCGGAAGTCCTACCGCCGACACCACACTTGATGTTGAAACACAGGCCTTGCTTAGACTTCTAAACCAAGTTGAGGATGCCGCAGATACTAAGACCAATCGCGAAAGCTATCCACCTCTCTGCGTCGGCGCTGCGGATTTGTTGGCAGAAGATATTCAGCGATTGTTGTTCTATCAGCGATTCATTCCACGATCAGTGATGGTGGACTACTTGAAGATATTGCTGAGTTTTCACCTGGCTCTCTATCATTTGAGGCTTGCGAAGTTGCTACCGCTACTCGTGAGGCGTAAAGGTGGTGATCCGATTTGCTCGGGGGCGGCGTGTCCAATGAGCCCTCGTAACTCAGAGAATCCTCAGGGTGATTGTCCTTACAAAATTGAGCTCTTTGTGGATATGGCCGGCCAACCCGATTCGCAAATCGCCAGGTTGGCAGAAAAGAGTGCGGATTTTCATTATCGCCGAATACCTGCGTTTGTGAAAGCTTATTACGCAACAAGAAAGCTTGATGAGTTTGCCGCAGATTTGGTGAGAAGAGGAAAGGCGACAAGGCCCGCATCCGGGGCTTTCTCTGTCGGTGATGTGCTTCAGCTTCTTGACCCAATGCACAAAGGGGAACGCGAGAAGTTCTTTGGACAACGGGTTTACGGACTCATTCAAGACTCCTCTGGGAGTGACGAGTCTGATCTAGACCCCGAACTCAAAGCGGTTAGTGGGATTGGCTTGAGTGAATTCGACACTTACATCGAGATGCTAGTGGCTGCCCGAGGTGGCTTCCATAAGCGATATATGACGGAGTGTTTTGATTCACTTCTACTAAAGAATCGATCTGGGGCTTTGCTTGCACAAGGACGCACGAAGAGTGCTCCGCGGCGATTCGTTCTGGATAGCCGACTACTCGAAGTAATTCTGCAGATCGCGGTTTTGAAGCCCGGTGGCGTACTCGGCTATCATACCGGTGAATTGCGTATAGACGAACTTTTGGGATTTCTCCGTGGTCGTTACGGGATCTGCATTTCGCAGCTGCCGATCGGAGACGGGTTTGGCCACCCGACCATCGAAGACCAAAAGGCCTTGCGCGATAACTCTCGTGCGTTCCTAGTTCGACTCCGAGAGGTTGGCTTCTATCGAGACCTGTCAGACGCGTATGTCACGCAAACAGTGACTCCTCGCTATCGCATCGAGAAAGAAGGATCGCTTTTAAACCAGACCTCAGGAGGTGACTTGTGACAAAGGGGCTGCGAGAACTTCAGGCGACCGACCTTGCTGTCGAGCTTGAGAAAGCAATCCTGCCGGTGCTTTCGGCTGAACTTGCGTCTCGATCTGACGGGCATTGCATGAGAATATCGGACCTAGATATGGATCTGATGATTCGCTTGTGCGAAGGACTGCAGGAGCTTGTTCCTACAGCGAAGTCTGTCATTCTCACAGATGGTCAGAGTCTTGGCGTGCCTCCAGTAATGGCGGTTACAAGTACCAAGCTTGTCGAGCTTAGAAACCCCAACCCAGATGGAAGTCTTAGGGCTCCGTTACTCGTTTTTGTACCATGCGGCCTTCGTGCATCTGCGGAAGATTCATTTGGAATAGCGACCTTTGAAGAAATCAATTTGGACGGTGTGTACGGTCGGCTCCGTACGGAGCTACTTGGGTTCGTCCCTTCTATGAATCGCGGTGCGTTAAGTGAGGGCCTTGCAAGACTTTCAAATGAGGAACGCCCATGGCCTTACATTGATGACGCTTCTGTCGTGCGTTACTTATTAACTGGAAAATCTAATGGAGGCGATTCAGAAGCCTACGGTGCCGCTCTGTATGAGCTCGGACTGATTCCTGACTTCGAGCTGTTCAACGAGCCAGCAAAAGTTCCGCAGAAGCTAATGCGCAATCGAGACTGTGTCGCAATGATCACTTGGTCTGCGAAATCAGAGCGCGGAAGAGTTCTTGATTTGGGCTTAATGAATCGAGGGTTTAGAAATGAACTGGGTACCTATTTGACAGATGTCGGTGTTGAAGATCCGAAACAATGGACACGTCGGATCGTACTCGACCGAAATCTGTGGAAGCTTGCGTTCAATCGTTGGGAATTCGAAGACGGTGGCGAAGAGCCGGATTCCATCTGCATTCATAACGTGAAAGCGGATCTACCCGTTCTTGATGAAGAAAGTGCTGGTGAAAGGCTCGATCAGCTTCTGGGACAACAAGTTCTTCCATTAGGCGCCCAAGGACTAAAGAAATTTAGTGTCTCGTTTCAGGTAGATCCCATTCCCAATCGGGTCAACGGCCTTGCCAAGTTCGTTGCTCAGGTGATCTCACAAACCGGAGGTCCAATTGGACTGTTGCGCAGTAAAACAGTTTGGAAATCTGGGGCACAGCAGGCAACGATCTCGTTTACAAAACTTAGCAAAGTTGATTGGGAAGAGGGTTGGCATTTTGTCAGGCTTTTGCCGCAAACGGAGGAAGGCGATTTGATCCCTATTGTAGATGAATTGGGTAATCCACTTCCATGGGCTGCAACTGATGAAGCCGCCTACCGGAAATGCAATGAAAGCGATCTGTTTTATGTGCTTCCTTCCGACGAAGTTGATGTAGAGCCACCGCAACGAGCCATTCCGAACGACGGAAGCGTCGCGCACGCGACCATGAGGCTGCAGTTTACTGCAGTGGCTGACGGTCGAGATCCCAAGTCCATCAAAGCTTCCTCGATCGGATGGGCTGAGAATCGTGCGTATGCCAAGGGTAGAGAATCGGATCACATTGAAGTGAAATTTCCGCGTGAGGGAACAATCCACATTCCCGTGCCACGACCGCTCAAGATACTCGAGCAGAAGATTTTGAACGAGCCAGAGGGGCCAATTTCCTGGTGGCTACCAATCAATTGCGGGATTGTTGGGGCAAGTTCGGGTGAGTCTGTGCGCTGGCCAAGCACGCCAGCTACACAGCGGTTTCTTGAAAGCCGACGAAAATACTTTGCTGCTATCCAGCAAGTCGAAAAGCAGCTGATAACTCAAGCCGCAAATCTCGATGACTTGCGATCATTGGTCATGGATTATGCCGCTCGCTACATCGACCTTCTTCAAGAGTTGCTGCATCGAACATCAAGCACAGATCCAGCAGAGTCTCAGGCATCTTTAGCAAATTTGCGAGCAGTGCTCGCCGTTGATTCGGTATTACTGGTGATTACCGACCATCGAGATGCTCGAAAGGAGGCTACTCTTGTTGCCCCAACGCATCCTCTGCGTGCGTTGTGGCTTAGTGCTTGGGCGACGTTAGGGAATGCATGGATTAATCAGTCACGTAGTGCCAAAGATCATATTACAGCTGCGCGTGATGTACTCTTGAAGCAACTAGCACCAGTTTCATTTCCCCCGATTCTGCCAACCGAATCGGGTCATTTATTGTGCGCGGTTGAAAGCATCAATCCCTTTTGGTCATTGTATGCGCCCACATTCGAAGACAATCCTCGTGGATTGCTAGGGGATGTTTGTGCGTCGCTTGGTATACCAGAACCCGCAATTGGCGGAGCCACTATCGATGGCGAGTATTTAGCATCTCGCGTGCGGAGATATCTGCTGCAGCACCCATACATTCAAACACTCGTAATTAATGCATTCAATGCAGGCTCTGGCTCACTACTTGCGGACATGCTTCTGTCCCTTCAACGCTCGGATATTGCCTCGCACCTGCACTTTGACATAACGCTATTTGTTCCTGATCCTGAGGCTCCGGGTGTAGGCGAAGCGATAGGTGAATTGCTTTCGCCATTAGCGAGCTTCACTGTGCGTGAAGCAGATGCCTTTGCGACTCCCTCTACTAGTCACCTTTACCCCAAACTACGGCTAGCCGTACGCGCTTCGAATGAGTTTCGCAAGAATCCCGATGCACATCCAGCGCATCTGTCATTCATGTTCGACGTTTTTCCGGCCGAGCATGTTTCCGTCACTAGATCGTCAATCGACGAAGCATGCTCCCCTGTGCATGGATTGATTCAGGACTTCGAAACTAAATATCGTGAAGAAGAGTCGGTCGTCACGTGGAGCCGAAGACCGCGTCACGGACAAGCGACACCACTTCCGGGAAATGACGAGTTGAGTGATTTGCTTGCCTCCTTGTCGGGAGCAATGTCGTCAGCGACAGTAACGGTTGCGACAGGACAGATAGGAGTTGACCTTCGTCCCGTGGTCACGCTCGCGCTTTCTGCTGAGGACCGCGCTCTGCTGCACCAATTGCACGAAGTGAGTGACTGGGTTCTGACTTTAGACCGAAACCTTGGTATCGAGTATTTTGATCATGGTGGACGAAGCCAAAGGCCAGACTATTTGATTGATCACTCTCCCGAGGGAATGGGACTTTCTGGACATCGCCTTGTTGTAACTTCCCGTTCTGTTGCGGAATTGGAAGCCATGATTCGACCAGTACTTAAGGCCTACAACTTGGATGCGGAGGGCCGGCATGCTGTAGCGGTTGTCGATCAGTTAAGACAACTTTCCGGCCGAATGGCATTGAAGCTGATTTCATCGTCGAATCAGCGAGCCGAGGCGCTGGGATTAGCACTGTCGCGTATGTACTTGGAACATCAGGGCGTTTTTGCAAATCAGATTGTTATTCCGCTGGACGCTCACTTAAACTTGTATCAAGCACTAAAGCTACATGCAGATGAAGCAGGTAATGAAGTAAGCTTCAGACGTACCGATTTAGCCCTATTTGACTTGAATGTCGCAGCGCGCCAGATAACCTGTCGGCTAGTCGAAGTTAAATGCTATGCACAAGTTGGAGATGTGGCCGCATACAACCAGCTTCAATCAAACATTGTTGGACAACTAGCACAAAGCGAAGAGGTGCTTAGTTTCCATTTTGACCCCAATCGCCAACCAATTGATCGCATTGATCGGCTCGCCAAGTCGCGAGAATTAGTTGAGCTTCTGGAGTTCTATTTGAACAGAGCAGAACGATATGGAATCGTAACGCTCGAGGCAGCCGAGGAAGCCCGATTTTTCCTTCGCACCATTGAAGATGGATATCGGCTCAGTTTCACTCGCAGTGCGCTAATTTTCGATTTCCAGCATCCAGGTACTGAGGGCGCTGAGAAAGACGCTGGAGTCGAGTTTCATCGTATTGGAGTTGATCTGATTCGGCAGCTAATTGAAGCTGCTGCTCCAGAGACGGAAAGCAGCACAGGGTTTCAACTTGCTGGTTCATTACCCGATGACGATCCATCCACTCCTCCCGGAATTGTCAATGCACAACGGAAGCGTGAACGAGCCCCATCAGTTCGCGCGGTGAAGGATGCTGCATTCATGGGTGAAGACAGAGATCGCACTGTTTCTTGGGATGATTTGCGGTCGAAGCGAACGCTGGGAGTCGCGGCAGACGAACTAACTTTTAGCACCGAAAAGACGGACACGAAATCGACGTCGGCAACGACAAAGAATGAATCGCCAGCCACAGCCCCTGTTGAAAAGCAAGTCGATGAACTTCCGCCCCAATCGTCCAACGCTCTTGCTTCAGAATCCAGTCACGTAATGGAAAGAACCCAACAGCCAGGACCAACCAACGTCGCTTATGATGTTGTATTGGGCGTAACATCTCCATCGCCTCAGTACGGGCTTATTGGAGACGTAGCGGGGCGGAAGGTCGCGCTTGATCTCAATCATACCCACACGATAAGCCTCTTCGGTGTCCAAGGAGGTGGCAAGAGTTACACCTTGGGTTCGATTGTAGAAATGTCGGCCATGCACATACCTGGGCTAAACTGCATTCCCCAGCCCTTGGCAACAGTGATTTTTCATTACAGCCAAACCATGGATTACGCTCCAGAGTTCACATCGATGGTACGTGCCAACAACGACGAAAAGGCAATTGCAGCTCTACGCGATACGTATGGTGTTGAACCTCAATCCCTGAAAGATGTGATACTCCTTGTTCCAGCGGACAAGCTAATCGAACGCAAAAATGAATATCCAGAACTGGAAGTGCAACCACTTAAGTTCGCTTCCTCCGAACTTCAAACTGGACACTGGCGATTCTTGATGGGGGCCGTGGGAAATCAGGCCACATATATTCGACAACTCAATCGAATCATTAAGTCTCTCAGAGGCGAGCTAAGCCTTCAGGCGTTGCGACAAGGGATCGACGAGTCTGGTCTCTCTGATCACTTGAAGGAACTAGCTCGATTGCGATTAGATCTAGCTGCCGAGTACATCGACGATCGCGTTCGCATCGGGTCTTTGATACGGCCGGGCAGCCTTATTATCGTTGACCTTCGGGATGAGTTTATCGAGAAAGATGAGGCCTTGGGGCTATTTGTTGTTTTGCTTCAGCTATTTGCGGACGTGCAACATCAAGGTAGCACCTTTAACAAACTAGTAGTGTTCGACGAAGCTCACAAATATGTTGACAATCAGGACCTTGTAGCAGGTCTCGTCGAGGTGGTTCGCGAGATGCGTCACAAAGGAACTAGCATATTGATTGCGAGCCAAGACCCACCGTCGGTCCCAGTACCACTGATTGAGCTTTCAAGTCAGATCATCCTTCACAAGTTTAACTCGCCAGCTTGGCTAAAGCACATTCAAAAAGCAAACGCAGCCCTTGCGGGGCTGACGCCAGAGCGGATGTCACAATTAAAGCCTGGAGAGGCGTTCATTTGGTCCAGTAAAGCTACAGATGAATCGTTCAGCAAGGGTGCAGTGAAAGTTCGTCTTCGCCCTCGCGTTACGTTGCATGGAGGTAGTACCAAAACCGCAGTTGCAAATGACTGAGGTTTTTTGGAAAAAAGATGTAGATCAAGAGAATCGCAGGAGAATTTCATTTCGTCAACTTGTTTTTAGAGTGTTCTAAGAGGGTAGGAATGCAGAGAGACCAAGATTGGTTCCTTATGACAAGGGAACTCAAGTTGACCTACGAGAGAATGGCCTGGGTTCCACTGTTCGTTGATGAACATACTGAATTCGGTAACTTCCCAGATCCCGGTTTTGACGATGACTACTTCGGCATTGGCACCATGCTTCTGGATGCGGATGAATCAGAGGAACTACGTGAGCTTGATTGGGATGAGGTGAGACCAAGTTCACATCGCCCTGGCTTTGACTCCGACGGATTCTATTCAGCAAAGTACTATTTTGGCCAAGTACACGGCGAGCATTTGGTATTCCCGATTGAGCCCGAGGGAAAAAGCTCGCCACGTCACGTTCTCATTGAACCAGACTTGATCTTGGGTTTACGTCTTCATCCCGTCGGTCACGATTGGGCGAGCGCTAGGGACGAAGGAGAAGTCGTGATACACCAAGAGCTAGATGGCGGTGGAAATGTTACGAAAGTCGAAATCCGAACTGAGTATCTGAAGGACTTCTTAGCCGCCCGGGAAATGGGGCTAGCAATCATTACGTTTCGAGAACGCAAGCACATCTTTTCTACACCTCCAGAATTCACGCTTCCAAAGACGAAGCCATCACCGACTTGGCAATGGGAGGGCTGGATAAATGAGATTGACGAGCACGGCGAGCATTTCGGTAACACGTGGACTGTGACAATCCTTGGAAGGCACGACGTTGACGTAGATGAAGATGCTCCGGTAGCTGAGTACAGTCTGGACGATAGAAAACTGCGTCGCAGAAAATTCGAAACTAAGCCTGGCGAGTCAAAAAGATACTGTGTTGCCAGTGATTTAATTAAGCGTGATTGGATCGCTCCTGCGTTAGCAAGTCCGCGCGTTCGTGGGGACAAACCAACCGAATCTTGCGTCTTCGTGGCTGATGCAGCGTCCTCAAGAATGTCTGCGCAGGAGTTGAAGGACGAACCCAGATGGCGTTGGCTTACCTTTAAACCAGAGTCGATTTCAAACCTACTAGACCAGGGCAAGGTGAAACTGGAATGGTGGAGCAGGCAAACAGCTTGCTTTCGTTACGGTGACGGATTAAGCGTTCCTTTCGGAGTCAACACAAAGGGGCTGATAAGCATCTTTTCCAAGGATGTTATTGAGCTTGCACCTCATCGGCAAAGGTACTTCGCTGGCCATAGCGTTTCGCCCGAGGGCGGAGCTTGCGAGGAGTTGGTTCACTCGCAAATGCAAAATGATCCTGCAGGAACCATCGCGGCTGAGTCGCGAATCTTGGATGTCCGAAAGAAAATCGATGAGGCCTTTGTGCGTCGCTTCAAAAAAACGCTATTTCGACCGCATGATATGGTTACAGGAATCGCGGCTCGGACGCATCGATTCGCGGCATCGAATGTTGAAGAGCTTTACGACCTTGCAAAGGATCTCCGTCGCATCTTTATCGAGTCCATTGATGACGACTTTCTTAAATCACTGACACCGTCATGCTCGGATGATCTTGGAAGTATCAAGCGGTTATGCAAACTACTGGATGACGCTGGGCAAGCAGGACGTTCGATTACAGCAGCACTAGCTGGAATTCACGAATTGCGTCAGGCAAGCGCTCACCTACCGCGCAAAAGTGTGGACGAGGCGTTCTCACTTGTCGGGGTTGACCTCGATGCACCCTCGATAATTTCAGCCATGAATATGATCGAATCTGTCGTTGACTCAATCGACTCCATTGCAAATGGACTGGAGGCTAAGCCTTGAACCCAATTGATCTAAAACCATTTTATTTGCTCGCCGAAGAACCCACAACTAAAGAAGACTTTGATCGATGGATTCGCCAAGAAGAGGTTATGTCATTCCTAGAGGATGACATGAATGATGACCATATTCTGCTTTACGTTAGCTTGCCGCATTTTTTCTTGCATGCTGTGCTAGTTCCAAAAGTCGATGTCAGCCAAGAGTCGATTTGGGAAGAATTAAAGCACTGGAGTTTGAGTGCGACCTCGACGTGGGGAGTCGCAAGCTGTGCGGATGAAGTATCACTTTGCAGCCCGCTAGAGCACACAGGCTCAAAAATTCTTGACTCGGGAGAAAAACTACTTTTCCTAAGAGAATTTGACGGTATTTATCGTGGGAAATTTTACATAGAGATGAACCAGAGACTCTGTCATGTACTTGGGATTCATCATATGCCAGAAAGATCTGCCTGGTGTCGTTTGGATGACCATGGCGACATCGAGGAGGTCATCAAGATTTACAATCTTCCTGAGCCGATGGATGGACGCTTGGTGTCGATGAGCAAGAGGCAACTCGCCATCTATGCCGGCTTGACGGATCAGCATCTCGCGAGAATGGTCGACATAACTCGATTTCGATCACTCGCAATGGGCAGTTGGGACCACGACATGGCCCGCGAATATGTCAAATGTGACACGATTAGAGGTCAGAGGGGCATTCAGCATGGTAAGGGCAGCTATTTCAGAGGAGTACAGCTTGCTGATATAGGCGAGAGTAAGGAGTCGATTTTGAAGTCAATGTTTTCATTCTACGACGACGAGGACAAAGAATACGAATTATTCATCGCGCATGATTGGCGAAACAATCGGATAGGCGAGTTTTCATGTGATCCGAAAGAGCTCGCCAATTACTTCGTTCCGATGGAAGGCCCTTTTCAAACAACTCCAGCATTCTTCAAGCCTGAAGTTTTAACCAAGTACAAAGCCGACCCAGAAAAATACACGATTGATAACGACTCAATCTCATGTCGAGGTACTTGGTACCTTCAGAGCTGGGGCGTAAATGATGCAGGGCAGGTTTATACCTACCTTTGCTATTTGGGGAACCTGCCGAACAAAGAACAGCTTCACTGGAAACAGTTCAACGAGAAGCCCAAAGCAGGATTGCCGGATGCAACGATCAAGACCGACTTCCTAGGAATTTGGGATGAGAGCTATGACCCGCTACGGAGTTTAGTGTCTCAATGTCGAAAGCTGAGTTCCGATCGGCGTAGTTGGTGGAAGGTGCGTGACGAAAATCTATTTACTCGTACTCACTACCCTCATTCGGACGGACGTGCCGAATGGGCAAACGAGCTTATGAATCTTGATCAGTTGCTGATTGAATCGCTGGAGGAACGTAAGATTCGCGCGATAGCGAAAGCTAAGGAAGCGCCTATAGATGACAGAATGCGTGCACTAAAGCTGATCGAAGCATCTCTTGTCGCAGACGGTTTTGAAACTGATCACGCTCGAGAGATAATGGGGCCTTTTCACGCTGTGCACAATCTGAGGTCAGAATTGAAAGGGCACGCTTCCGATGGAACGGCGAAGGCCCGTGAGGTCGAAGCTCGGAAAGAGTCCGGCGGATCATTGGTAAATCATTTCAAATCTCTCTGCCAAGGTTGCGACGAGTCGCTTGAATTGATCGCAAAGTGTCTTGGCGAATAAATCGAAAAAACAGATTCGGTCCACCTTATTCAGAACGCATGACAGGCAACTTAAGATGAAGATTTCCAAAATGTTTGAACGACCTATCATCCTCGTTTGCATTACCATGTTTGCGTTTGAGGTCCCAGCGGTCGGGCAGGATAATGAAACGGGAACGACAGCGAAGCTTTTGTTGATGCCAGAAGTAGCGATAGATCGCTTGCAGGCTGAAAATAACGATCTCAAGCCACTTCTTGTTTCACAGGATGAGCTTGACCAACTGATTCAGCAAGATGGTGGCGGCGCTTGCCCAATCGCCGCCGGTCTAATTGCGGAGCAGTCCTTGCGATCGATGACGGGTCTTCCCTTGGATCTGCATCCACATCGAACCGCGCTTCGTCTCTTCCAAGAGAAGCCCGCATTGAAAGAGGGACGAATCAGTAACGAGCGATTTGTCGAGTTGCTCGCTTTTCTTTGTGAAGACCTCGACGAGACGCCTTTGGCAATCACTACAGCGTCCGCTCCCACGAGCGACTACGAAACTACTGGCACACGATGGACTCCAACCGACGGACCAGATCTGTCGGTTGCTGCAGGTCAGATCAAGATTCTTGCCTATACCGTCACGACAGCTAGCGGCACTGTCCGCGGCCGACATTTTGTTCTGCTTCAGGGCCGTGATGGAGATCAAATCTCGTTTGTGAACCCAGGTAAGCCAACGAAGGACTACACGTTTATCGTCGAATATCGAGGTGATTCGTCTGGGCCGAAGAGACAGGTGTTCTTTCACAGTCCAGCCGGTTTCGACAAAACCAATCAGACTTACGAGCTGAATACGATCTTTACCATTAGGCTGATAAATAAACAGCCGAGCGTTACAGAAAGAGAGGACGTTTCAGTCCACGTAATCAAAGAAAAGATTGATCAGTTAGCAACCCTTCTTCGAGAACAGGGCGATCTCACTAACCCAACTGCTTGGCGTCAGCACGGTGCAGCGTTTGGATTACCAGGTTTGGATTTGCCAAAAGAAGTCGGCGGAAGCGGTTGGTCAACTGTGGACATGCTTGAAGTCTTCCGACATGCTGGTAAACACAATCTCAACCTTCGTGATGTTGTTGGAGCTGCTCATGGCCGACCTTTGGCGAAGTCGAACTCTGCATACGCACAACGCGTCCTGAAGGACATTCTCGCTGGTAAAGCGTATGTCGCAGTTGCCATCACGGAGCCAGAGGCTGGCAGCGACATGAGGGCGATGGAAAGTCGAGCCACGAAAGTCGGAGACGGGTTCTCGTTGAGCGGACAAAAGCTGTGGAACGCTCGCCTACGACAGGCAACGCATGTCGTGCTGTATACCTTGGCGTCTAGCGGTAAGTCTGGAGCACGAACCGCTTTCTTGCTGCCGATCGATCACCCAGGGCTTCAGATAGTAGATGAATATGCTCACGGATTGACAGGCAACTCATTTGGTGGCCTAAAATTCAGTGATATGTTTGTTGGGCCGGAATATATCCTAGGTGAAGACGGCGATGGTGGAAAGATCTTCAATGAACACTTCACCTACTGGCGACTGATGCAGTCCGCCGCTGCCATTGGATGCGGTGAGGGCTCGCTTCAGCAGATGGCAGATCGAATTAAGGAACGACAAGCTTATGGCGGTCCAATCGGTCGCTTCACGCACCTCCAGCAACCGCTTGGCGAGTGCACCACTAAGTTGCAGATGGCAATAGCTTTGGCACGCGAGGCAGCAGTGCTCATCGATCAAGGGAATTACGATGCTGCGTCTCCATTTGTAAATGGCATCAAAGCGGAAGGAGTCGAAATCGCCCTGGCCGCATCCGATGCGGCGATGCGTGCTCACGGAGCACTAGGATACAGTCGCAAGGTCGATCTTGGTGATCGTGTTCGCGACCTCATGGGCTTACGAATCGCAGACGGAACAACTGATGTGATGAGGATGGAAGTTGTTCGCTCGGTCTACGGTTCGGAGTTTTGGAGAATGGCAATTCGTAGTTACCAAGCTGCAGAGGACTCGAACTCGAAAGAATAACCGTGTCGTTCGCTCACCGGTTTAGTGGTAAGCTTGCGTCTTGCTAATCTCGGCATGCGGCATTTTGAGCTTGTGAGTAAAGCAATTCGAACAATGCGGCCTTCGTATCTGCTGGACCGCCCGACATCGGTAGCGCAACTGAGTCAACCAATATTCGATTTACACCTTTGCCTTTAGTCAAAAGGGTTCTGTAAATAGATTGCGGGCTGCCTTGAACTGGGTATACGAGTGTCGCGCGGTTTGCACTAAAACCAATGGAATAGGCACACATCTGAAAACGGTCATTACGACTTTCTTCACCGAAGTCGCGTTTGTACTTCGCGTCGAGAACCCATCGATCACTTAGACGATGAAGTAGGACGTCCGCGATCATCAGCCGCTTAGCATCTGTTTCGCCGAGTGCGTCATCCCATAGTCGCCGGCGCTTAGCTGCTGGTAGGCTTCGCCAGCCTGTGATGGCGGCAAGTTCGTTGCACATTTTCCTGATGCTTCGTTCCCATATGCCAGCCAGCGATAAAGTGAATGACTGACCGCCCCAGCCACTGTTAGCGTCCATGGAGGCACCAAAAAGAATCAGTCGGGCGAGCTGTAGAGCGTTTCCATAGCCGGACGGGGCAGAAGTGAAACCTTCGGATACAACCTGCTGTCGGTCAACATCCTCAACGGTGAGTTCGGACCACTCGCTACGAAGCCGATGCAGTAATTTACGAGCGTCTTCGTCAAGGTCGTTCTGAAATAGTAAGGCTTGCTTCAATGCAAGTGATAGCATTCTGTTGGCGGGAGTGTTGAAGCTGCGCCCTCGCACAACCTGTGGTAATTTGGGTAGTCGCCAGATCTTTGTCGCTAGGGCACGTGCCAAGACTCGACCTTTAACTTGCGATGACTCTATTTGGAGCTTGATAAAGTCCTTTCGCAAGTGCCATCTGGTCACTAAATCGAGTTCCAGGAGAAACAATTTCAACAGTACTTGTTGCCAACCTTCATCTGGCGACACGTTTCCTTGCTGGCTCCAATGTTGGAAGTTGGGGAACTCGCCAAGATAAACCAACCAATCCAACAAAATGATCCCCGGTAGTTTGGTGCGAAGAATAAGCCGTCGGCCACTTGGAAGCATTATGAGACCTGTGCGGTGTTTGCCACGCAGCACGAATCGCCCTGCTCGTTCCTCGATACTCACGACGTTACGATCGGCATGAAAACGAATCGCTTCGAGGTCTTCACTCAAATCACACGCTGAGCCAATCCATATTCTAGGATCAGGCGTACCAGACTCGTCAATTACGATGTCGCGATCGGATTGGTGGTTAGTATTCAACATTGGGCTAAGCGTCCGACACGTTGTCTTCAACCTGCTGCTCCGAAGTCGATAGGCATTGTAACAATACTGCTTCGACCTGGTTTACAAGGTCACTATCTGTTCTGCCGAACTGCATGACGCATAGTTCGTGAACGTAAGGCAACACACTGAATCGGACGATTCGACGCAACGCCTCGGCAACTAGTGGCTTGTCAGCCGATGGTTGATTCTCGCTGCCAAATGTCTGCAACATAAACAACGCATGGCCGACCTGTTGCTCTTGCGGAATGCCTCTGTCCTCCAGAAGTTGATTGCAACGACGCAGGTCATCGGAACGGAACTTTGCGGGATTGTTCCCTGGCCTTCCTAGCCAATTACTCAGAACGTCGTAATCTGGATACAAGTTCACCCACAGAAAGCGGCGTCGAAGTGCCAGGTCCATTCGGCCAATTGATCGGTCGGCACTGTTCATCGTTCCAATGATGAAGACATTATTCGGAAGACGGAAAGTCCGTCCTGACAGCAACCGAATGGGGCGTCCACGGTACTCCATCAACTGCAACAACTCGCCGAGAACCGCTGCCGTATCACATCGGTTGATTTCATCAAGAATCAAAATGTGTCGCGTGTTGCTGCGGTAACTCCGAAGTGATTCGATCCATTCGAGAAAGCAACCAAGCTTCGGTGCGAATTTCAAAACGCCGCTATCAGTAAAGGGTTTGATACCTTCGAAAAAGTCTTCATAACCCCAGTTCGCATGCATAAAAACGACAGAGTGGCTTCCTTGAGCCTGGCCTCCGCGGTCGCCAACGAAGTACCGAGCGAACATCTGCGCGATATAAGTCTTGCTTGTTCCTGGTGGGCCAGACAAGATCACTTGCTGCTTAGCAAGCAGAGCGTCCTCGATCTCCTGCAGCTTTGCGATCGGTAACGCCGATTCGTCACTAAGTTCGGCTAGCGACTGAGGCGAATCGTCTACCTCGACTCCGTCCCCTGCTTCTCCGCCTACGTGTTCCGCGACGCTTGCCCAGTGTCCCGTACGCGAAGCTTGGAAAAACGGCCATACCCACTGGAAGAACTTGCCAACCTCATTTGTCAGGCTGGAAGTTCGTTCGGGCAGTTCTTCAATGGGAAAACCTTTCCTGAGTCCGAATCCATTGCCAATCGAAAATGCCTCGCCGTCCTTAGCTCTAAGGCCGTTCAACAGCTCTTCATTGCCTTCGATGTTCCCGTCGATGGCAACGAGATCACTTGGAGCTGTCTTCATGTATTCGGCAACCTCAGCGCGATTAGAATGAATAGCGGCGTTGAGATTCTCGATGTACTGATCGCAATTGGAACCAAATGCAAAACCGTAATTGAACTCTCGCTGAAGTCCGAGAAGTCCGAAAAACAATTGGCAACTTTGCGTCTTCGATTTCGCGGCAGGGTCGTAAAACGCAGCCCAATAGTGATCGTGATACCCTCCTTGTCCAAAGTCGTTCTTCTTCAATCGAGAGACGTTGTTTGTAGTATTGGCAACTTCGGCATCCAGCTCTTGTATATAGTCAGTGCGGAGCGACTCGACGAGTCGGTTGGTAGGGTCTCGCAAAACTTGTTGGAAGTCGACCTTGTTTTTCTTGTGCCATGCTCCATCGTTGGTGTGATCCACTAACGCAGTTACGAAATCAACGGTTGCTTGGGTGTAATCGAGAGCGACGGCGGCTAACTCTTCATCGTCGCCGATTTGCCCACCAGCTATTTCCTTCGATGCGGCATCTTGTTTGATTGCCGCAGACACGGCGTTCAGCTCGTCGTCGCTCAGCGGCACTGACCGAAAATGGGGAGCCAGGTCTGGCGCATATCCGGTGCCCTTGAGCCGGTTCGTTGTTCGGTCAATTTGAATGTTCTTTGTTCCACTCTTGCCTTCGTTGATCGTGGCGAACATACGAAACGCTAACTCGTCTGGAATAGCCCAGCAGTCGATTTTCTTATCTGTCACATCGAAAAAACAGAACAAGAAAACCGCAGGCTTCTCGGACGCAACCTGCTTGAGCTCTGTCATCTGGGCAGGTGGAATATTTGTCCAGAAGAAGTTACCTGTCCTCGAATTCCTATTTAGTATTACTCCTTCTCCCCATGCATAACGAGAGCTTTTTTGCTGAACAAGTTCCATATTGCCGCTTCTTAGGCGCTGACGAATAATCTCTTGCATCATTCGTCCAGCGTTGTTCTGGAGCTTCTCTTCTAGAGGTAGGGCAACGAATTGACTTGGCAATTGATCTAATTGATCTAGAATTTTCGTGGAAAGTCTGATTGAGTCCGACATTATCTCAATGTTCTTGCAAAGAGTTCGTTACACGGGGTTAGCGAGCTTGTCGCCAGGGGGACTGATTATAGCAAATCTAGTTAGCCAATCAGGAAGCGGCGGACGAAGGGCGAACGTGCCAAAATCAGGCGCAGAACTTGTGCTCGCGGTGCCAAGCGAGGTGCTGGGGATCGGGCCACAGATTTGTGCTTGTAGGTAATGCGATTTTCAAGCCGTGGAAATCTCGCAATGACTTCTGGTCACGCGTGTCTTCGTCGAAGGTTGAGTGAGCGACGATAACACGGTAGTCATCGTCTAGCGACCATAGACCTTGGTCGAACATCCAGTGGGCGTTCTTGCAGAGAGCGATGCCGTTTTTGGGATCGTTGTTGCGGGATTCTGAAAACTGGTGGATGTGCGCCGCATCGATAATCGATGCTCCATCAATGGTGGTAACTCGATAACCAGTCAGTGCGCAGGTGTAGTTGTAAGCGGCTACAATATCCAAGCGGAATCGAACATCGCGTCCACTTTGATACGACGACTCACTTTCGCAAACTGTGGAGTTGTTATCGGACAAGTCTGCTATCGAGAGGTTCACAAGACTAGCCAGAGCCACTTGCTCTACTGGCTCGAAATAGGATCGAATCAAAACACCGCGTGCCATCGATCGGAAATCTGCCGACTGCGAGAGGCTAAAGAACTCTTCATTGATCTTTACGAACTGTGTTGCCTTCGTATCAAGTGATTCTGTTCCGTCTTTTGTGAAAGCTGACCAAACGCCATCTGATGACAGGTGATAGAACGGAAGGCGAATGTCCATCCGCTGAGTTCGGCGATGCGCGACAATGGTACCGAATTGGCTAAATCGAAACGCAAGCTCCGGTGTGAGCTTCAATAGTGGGCCCTGTAAATCGCCGTTCTCGATCATTTGCAAAACCACTAGCAACAACAAAGGTTTATGCGGTGCCAATCCCTGCGATCGATTGACGCGGAGCTTTCCTAATGTCGCTAGCCATCGTGATTGCGAGTCCACTTTTTGTTTTCATTTCCAATAACTGAATGCTTGGGAAAACAACAAGTATAGCGAATTGGCGTTAGGCCGCTTTCCGCGAATAGTGCTTCAGCAGGCCTCCCAGCCGTTCTTTACAACTGATGCTCGACAGTGAAGTCGTTTCGGGTTCGGTTGATTGTTTTTTCGACTTCTTAGTGCGTTTAGCTTTTGCGGTCGGAAGTACAAGGTTCTCGAGTGACTGATGAGGCCTCTCCATGTGGTAATGCTCGCGATACTCCGAACAGAGGTGATCGAAATGGGCTTTGCCGAACATGACGAAATGGTCGAGACATTCTTGCTGTAGCGTTTGGATAAATCGCTCGACGTATGCGTTTGTGTTAGGCGACCGAAAGGCTGAGACTTTGACGTCTCGCTTGCCAGCCGAGAATGCCTCGTCAAACGACTTCGTGAACTTTGTATCGCGATCGTGCATCAAGAGTTTGCACGACAACTTCTCTTCTTTCACGTGTTGCTTGAACGCTTCGGCTTGTTCCAAAACCCAGGCTTCATCGGGATGGTAACAGGACGGCGTGATGAAGACTCGACGTGTTTCCAAATGCAGGAAGACCAAGACAAACAGATCGCGAAGGCCAGTCTTCGACACGACCTTCTTGGAGTAAAAGTCACACTGCCACATGGTTTTCGCGTGTCGCTTGATGAATTCGTCCCATGTGCCAGGTCCACGTTTGGGGCCGACATCGTAGCCGTTTCGCTTGAGGATGTTTTTCACAGTATTGCGAGTGACCGACTCGATTCCGAGCTTCTTCAGTTCGCCGAGAATCCGTGTGTAGCCCCACGAGTTGTCCTTCGCCAACTTGAGGATTAGCTTCTCAATCTGCTCGGCCGTGCGCGGCCTGCCGACGTTTTTTCGCGCCTTCGCAACTTTGTCTGATGCGTCGCGAATCCAACGCCGGATGGTCGATGGGTGGACGATTGTCGCCAACTCGTTGAGCGCTGATCCTAGGTTCTTGGCAAATCTGACCAAGCGATTCTTTTCGCGATGAGTTAGAATAAGTCGATCGGGAAGTCGACTCCGAAGGATCTGGTTTTCGGCCTTGAGGTAGCTCACCTGGCGGGCCAGTTCCTTGCTAGTCGAACCGGCGATGACGAGCATGAGTGACGTATAGATGTTGCGAAAGCTGGCCATCGTCGAAACAGTGGATTTCTCGGGAAAAGCTTGGTCGGAGCAGAATATTTGCACAGGGGTGCTAGGCTTTGAGATTAGTTCCCCGCTGCCCTGAATCAAGTTTTCCGACCGTGGTCAAGTCTCTAAACGCGTGACCATCGAGTTCTCAGTCGCCTGTAGTTGTCGCCAGAGTGGCGACCAAGACATCTGCGATTCCGCAGACCACACCTTCGCAGGTCATTTTTTCGTGAAGTGGTTTCGATCGTTGAAAAAGAATCGGAACAATCGAATCTCTGCTTAACCAAGCGATTACCGCGTTAGCTGCGGTATCTCCAACCATTCATGCTCCCGATGACGTTTTCGCACGGGGATTTTTGAGACATAGGGGTTTCCTTCGGTCCCCGAGAGAAACCGTTACGAACTGTGTCGTGTTTGATTGAAGGTTGTTATTTAGTGGGCTTTGCCCGAGATTTTGGTTATGTCATGCTTCTACGTTGTGCAATTGTCCTTAATAGGCGTGATGGCTTTGAGGAAATGTGTCCCTCTATCTATAGGGTTACACGCAAACGAAGCAGTTGGACGAAGTCACCTGGCGAGAATTCTAAGAATAGTTTTGATGCCCTTAAATTTCGTACTTGAGTTTGAGACGGGTTTCTTACGGGCTACCAGAGGAAGATGTATTCGCTATGGATCGCAAGTGCGACGAAACGAGCTTCGAGCAATGTTTGCCCTCTGGGTTCGCACCAGAACGAATGTCCTTCGTTACCGCGCGATGCGAAAGTTGCAGACTTCCGAAACCGTCAGCGAAAGGCTCAAATTTGCTGCCGTCACAGGGAGATTTCATTATGATCGTCAGCTGTGCTATAATGATCGGGTTGCCAAAGGTTTGGCGACTTGTTTGACGGTCAGCCTTGGGGGCAATGTGATGAACAAAACGATCCACGCCGTATTTGAAAATGGAGTTTTTCGGCCTGTAGAGTCTGTTGACTTGCCAGAGAAATCCGAAGTCGAATTCGAGCTAAGAGTGGTGGGAAAGAAGGATGCCTGGCCGGAAGGCTATTTCCAACAAACTGCCGGAGTGTTCGCGCATGAACTTTTTGAGCGTCCAGAGCAAGGGATGATGCCTAGCCGAGGCGAGTGGCGATGCGGCATCTGCTCGATACCAACGCTTGGATCATCTACCTGAAAGATCCGGACAGCGGGGTGCGTAATCGACTCTCGGCAGTATCGCCTCAAGACATAGTCACCTGCTCAATTGTTGTATCCGAGCTTCTACACGGTGCTGAAAAGTATGGCAATCGCTTGAAGCGGCTGGCAACGGTTCAAACTCTGCTCGCCCCGTTTCAGTGTTTGCCGTTTGATGAGATCGACGCATCCCACTACGCAAGCCTCCGGCATGACCTGGAGGTCCGCGGCGAAGTGATTGGTCCTTATGATCTACAGATTGCCGCTATTTGCCTTCGGCACCAATGCACGCTCGTGACGAGTAACGTTTCTGAGTTTGGTCGAGTCGATGGTCTAGTCGTTGAAGATTGGTCGTAGGGCGTTAGCAATTGCGAGTTTCAACGGGGTGACCAAACTCGGAAAAGTAATTGGCTCGTCCCATCCTCGCTGCTTCAGCATTTGCAGCGTGCGAGCTTTTGTGTTAACTTAACAAGCAGATCCATTCAGTTAACGCATGAGGGGTGACGATGCCGGACCAAAACCTGATCGATTACATCATTAAGAAAAAGAAGCTCAGCCAATCTGATTTGGCCAAGGAACTCGGTGTGAGTCGGGCTCAGATCACTAAGTGGAAATCAGGGGAAAGGCTCCCGAGTGAACGGCGCTCCCAGTTGCTGAAGCTTGCGGGATTAATGGACTCGGTGTCTGAAGACTGGGCTATCTTTGCTCAATCGGAAGACAATGCCGTCGCTTGGTGCAATTACTTCCTGGAGCTTATTGAGAATATCGAATGGGGATTCTCGCTTCGTGACCTATGTCGTGACTGCCCTGAACTCTACCTATGGCATGCGCTTGAGTCTTTGATGAATATGGGAGCTCACATTGAGCCGACTGCGCCTCAAAGCCATTGGATCAACGAAGAGGAAGGCGAGAGGACCACGCTATCCGCTTGCCTGTTCGAATATCTTGACACGTGGGGACAACTGCATGATTGGATCGATGAGGTGCTAGAGTTCGACGATGTTAACGACGATGCTGAGTATGAATTGTTTGATGTCGTCGGCGACCTGCGTTGGGTCGCTTCAGGGCTCGCCATTGAAGATATGGAACCCAGCTCTTTATCCGCGATTGGATGCGAAAGTTCCAAGATCCGTACTCACATTGAGAAGTGCCGTGAAGATGCGGCGAAGCGACTGACTGCGGTTTGTACGATCCGCACCAAACACGGGTTGCCCATAACAGCGGACTACTTTCATTTACTTACTCTCCCCGCCATAGAACTTGCAGAAGTCTCATGGTTTGCTCCAAAGCCTGAGTCACGACATTTAGGAGAGGCGATCAAGGCATTCTTGCCCTACGCTGAGCGAGAGCTGATCACATTTCAGGAGTACCATGCGATGATGCTAAGGCAGATCGACACAAAACTTGATCAAGTTCTTGCGGCGTTGAATAAATGACTAGTAGCGCCATGTCATGGCATCAGTGGCCATATGGTTCGCGATTCGACGTAGGCGGCAACTTCATTGAACAGTGTGTATAGCGTGCGGCCACAAAAGAACTCCTTGGAATTTTTGCATCATGATATTCACAAAACGTCAATCGCAACTCTTGGACCGCATAGATAGTCTTTTGCTGCATTCACAGGATTTGCCTTGTCCGATCATTGAGGCATGGGGTGGCGGTAGCTTGTTTCGTCTGGAACCAGCTCCAAAGGACGCCGACTGTGTATTCCGATTCGAACATGAACACCGTCTTTGGGATTGGTTTCGTGGCGCGGTTGAAACAGCAGACGCTGAAGTTGCGGCGTCAGCCCGCGAGCTAGGACTCCATTTGCTTCCTGAGTGCGACCAAAGAGTTCTGAACTGGTGGATTGACAATTTCAGCTGGAGTGATCTTCGAAACTACGGAGTGCTAAGTTCCATTGCTTTCCTTCCTGAACGGCTCACTAGGCGTATCATTAAGCGTCACTACCCAGGTATAAGTGTCGTTGAGCTAACAAAAGCCTCAAATCCGACTGCATGGCGTATGACGTTGACAAAGTTCTGGGAGAAGGGTGGAAGGATCGACCGCAATTGCTTGCATCGTTCTGCAGTGGAACTCGACAACGCGGACAGGGTAAATCTTCTCGCGCAGCTTGCTGAGTTCTGGCTCGCCAATCAGTTATTGCGAGAGGCTATCGCCCAACCAAGCGATGAGAAGTTCGCTCGCGCGTGCGCACTTCTGGGCGATGCTGGCTTCGAGAAAGGAGAACAGGTTACGCCGTTGCGAATCGATCAAACAACTCCTGAACTTCGGCGACTTGTCAAGCATGAGACGATTCTTGCCGCCGCGCTTCAGGCCGCTTGTCGCGCTGGCACAACAGATCGAGCAACAATCGCGATTGCGACTCTCACCAGTCAAGAGAAGATAGAGAAATGGGGAAAGGCGTTGGTCGATGACGGACAACTGAAAAATGTTCACCTCGCATTAGCGTCTCATAACCTTCGATACAAACACTATCGCCACGAGTATGAAGCGTTTCAATTGATCACGAGTCTTCATGATCGCGGATGTCTAATTCAGCGGGACGGTGAAGTATTCTGGTTCTTTGGGGATGATTTTAGAGGAGTTGTGTTCTTCAATGACTGGCGCCCGGGCTACAAGCACCGCAACTGTTTATTCTTAACTACCCTTGATGATCGCCGTCCCTACTTCGAATGGCCAGGATATTTCAAGTCGATACCGAGAATTGACGAGGTCTGGTCTATGCTCACTGATTTAAGTACGGATTCGGAGTTCAGTCCAACCAACCCGCTGTATTTAACATGCCCTTTCTGCCAACACAACAACGTAAATCTTGGAAGGTATTTTGAAACGGAGTACTCGCTCGAGGCATGTCCACATGTCGCCTACCTGGAATTAAACTCAAGTGGCGAATTAGTTGAGTCCGTCGGTTTGCTTAGCGACAACAGTGGCCTCGCGAGCGTCAAAGGTAAAGGGATCGACTACTTGGCGAGGTCCAAGGACGATTGGACTGCGATTGGTCTCTTCGTAAAGTCGGAAGCTGATCTTCCAGGGGAGTTGGAGCCTTATGCGGAACTAAACGATCCTTCGGAGTTGCCAGAGTTCCGTACAGCCTGCGCCCGTTACATCGACAGGATCAAGAAACCGAAATAAGCGGTTGAATTCTTAATCCGAGCGAGCTCGTTGATGGCCGAGGGGCTGTTTCCGCACCTTTCGAGCCTAATGTTCTCCCGAAGTGAGATTAAAAGCCCAACTTGCGTTCGCAATGAGTTCGTGGCCCACGCTCGAGGAGCGATTTGATTAACACCCAGGTTGCTATCGAAGAAAAAGAAGCGGAACAAACGGATCTCTGCTTTACAAGGCGATAGCCACGTTTCGCGTACTATCTACAACTCGCCATGCTCCCGATGAGTTTTTCGCACGGGGAGGTGGGAAGCGTAGGTACTTACTGCGCTATTTTGCTTTTGATGGCCAGCGAGGATGATCCTTTGTTTCTTCAAGTCAAACAGGCGCGCCCTTCCGTGCTTGAACCGTACGCGGGTAAAAGTCCCTACACGAATCACGGCGAACGCATTGTCCATGGCTATCGATTGATGCAATCAGCCAGCGACATCTTCTTAGGGTGGGTAGAAGGGGACGCCGGACGTCACTATTACGTCCGTCAACTAAGGGATATGAAAATCAAACCACTCGTGGAGATCTTCACCGCTTCTGTTATGTGCGAATATGGGGAGGCCTGCGGTTGGGCGTTGGCACACGCCCACGCAAGATCGGGGGATCCTAGCACGATCAGCGGCTATCTAGGCAAGAACGATAGCTTCGACGAGTCCTTAGCGGACTTCGCAACAGCGTATGCAGACCAAACGGAAATTGATTTCGAAGCTTTTCGCAAATCGGTTCGCTCTGGTCGGTTTGAGGCGTATACCGAAGATCAGTGATCCATTCCTCGGGTCCTCGGAAAATGCTCCGTACACGATGCCGCATTCCAAAGTTATGTCGCGAGCCGATGTGGCTAGGGAATCCCCGGGACTACTCGAGCGACTTCGAATACAACATCACGACCGAGCGGGGCCCTGCTCGGTAGCTCGAATCGGTAACAGGCGGAGCAGACTCCCATGGCACAATGTCGTCTGGGGATGCAAGCGAAGTGTCGACCCAGCGACGCCATGGGGCACCCTCTACGGGCAGCGGCAGTTCGAAGTCCAGTGGCTCCCAATATCCATTGAGGATCAAATGAAACAGGAGCTTCTCGTCATGAATTTCCGCTCCAAAAGCAATGCTGTGGGAGTTTTCCCCCCAGTCGGGCTCATGCAGCTTTACGCCATGCCAGGCCTTGTTTGCTCGTTCGATCAATTGAGTCAAGCTAACACGACTTTGTTCATGCTTTACATCCCTTAGAAGTCTTCTCGCCGAGAGGAGCTTAACAAATCGGTGGATCTCCGCATGCTTCTCGACCAACGACCAATCGAACCAAGCAGACTCGTCATCGTGACAATAACCATTATTGTTCCCACGTTGCGTTCGGCGAACTTCGTCTCCCATCAGAATCATCGGGACGCCGATCGAGAACATCGTCACCGATAGAAAATTCTTGACCTGACGATCGCGTAGTTGTTCGATCGCAGGATCGTCGCTTGGTCCTTCCACGCCACAATTCCAACTCTTGTTGTCATTCGATCCGTCCCGGTTCTGTTCTCCATTGGCTTCATTGTGCTTTTCGTTATACGAAACGAGATCATTTAGTGTGAATCCGTCGTGACAGGTCACAAAATTCACACTCTGCTCCGGACCTCGCTCTTCATGACCGTACACTTCATGGCTACCGAGCATCCGATCCGCCAATTTCCCGACAGCCCCCGGCTCTCCTCGGAAGAAATCTCGAGCATCATCGCGAAATCGCCCATTCCACTCTTTCCAGGCATCACCGATGAAACTTCCGACTTGATACAGCCCTCCAGCATCCCAGGCCTCAGCAATCAGTTTGGTACCAGCAAGCTCCGGATCGGATTCGATATCCCAAAGAACAGGTGGATTGGGAATGACTTTTCCGGAGGAATCTCGCGAGAGAATGGAGGCGAGATCAAAACGAAAGCCATCCACATGCATTTCCTTGACCCAGTACCGCAGGCTATCGACAATCATGCGGCGAACGACCGGGTGGTTCGCATTGAGGGTATTTCCACAGCCTGAGTAATCGGCATACTTCTCCCCGTTACCTTCCAGGATGTAGTAGGTCGGATTGTCAATCCCCCGAAAGCTGAGCGTTGGACCATCCTTCCCACCCTCGGCCGTGTGGTTAAATACCACGTCCAGGATGACTTCGATGCCCGCGCGGTGCAATGCTTTGACCATATCGCGAAACTCGTCAACTGGGCCTGTCGCACTGCGGTTTGAACCATACGCGGGGTGCGGAGCAAAGAACGAAACAGGCTGGTATCCCCAGTAATTCACAAGACCAGAGGGGCAAGCGAAAGGATCAAAAGCGAATATGGGAAGCAGTTCGACAGCCGTGATTCCAAGATCCTTGAGATAGGGAATCTTTTCGATCAAGCCTGCGTAAGTGCCTCGCTTCTTTTTCGCGACTCCTGAATTGGGATGGCGTGTGAACCCCCCCACATGCATCTCATAAATGATAGTGCGCGAAGAAGGAATCGTCAGTGGAGTATCCCCCTCCCAGTCATATTTCGAATTGTCAATCACGACACTCTTTAAAGCAGTCTTTGTATTTTCTCCGACTGCCCTCGCAGCATCAGGCGAGTAGCCTTTGGGGATTACTACCCCCCGACCGTACGGATCGAGGAGCACCTTCGTCGAGTCAAACCGAAGGCCATTCGCTTTGTCGTCGGGGCCGAAGACTCGGTAGCCATACAGTTGCCCGGGCAGAACCCCTGGTACAAACGTATGCCAATAGTGATAGGTCCGATTGGAAACAGGATCGAGTGTGACGATGCGAGAGGGCTTCACAGCGTCTTCTCGATCGAAGAGGAGCAACTCAACACCGGTAGCAGTCCTCGAATAGATCGAAAAATTGACGCCGTCTTCGGCGATCTCCACTCCCAGAGGGGCAGGACGCCCTGTGTTGGACGATGTACTCATGATGTTATGACCTTACTTTGTTGAAGCCGAAAGCGGATCGTTTACCACCCTGCAAGGCCTTGTCCGCATCGAGCAATCCAAACAGCTGAATGAACTTCGCAACCAATCCAGTCCATCCCGTCTGATGGCTTGCACCCAACCCCGCCCCGTTATCAGCATGGAAATACTCAAAGAACAGCAAGTGGTCGCGCCAGTGAGGATCGTTCTGGAATTTTTCGGTGCCGCCGAAAACGGCCCGTTTGCCGTTCTCATCGCGTAAAAAAATCCGCGTCAGTCGATTGGATAATTCTTCGCTAACTTCGTAGAGATTCATCCACTTTCCGGAACCCGTCGGGCATTCGACTTTGAGGTTATCGCCGTAGTACATGTAGTACTGCAGCAACGCCCTAACGATCATCGCATTCACTGGCATCCATACGGGGCCTCGCCAATTCGAATTACCACCAAACATGCCCGTATTGGATTCGGCAGGCAAGTAGTCGACGCGGTACTCTTGCCCTTGCACGTTCAACACATACGGGTGCTCATCATGGAACTTGGAGATAGACCGGATTCCATAAGGGCTGAGAAATTCGTTCTCATCCAGCATTCTGGCTAAGACACGGCGAAGCCGCTCCGGATTAAGCACAGCGAACAATCCCCGACCGTCGACACCATAGTGCTCAGGACCGACTGGATGCATAGTGCTGGCAAGCTCAGGAACCCGATTCAGTCTTTCCCTCAACCCAGCAAGAGCACGTGGGATTTTCTCTCGCTGCCATGGTTCGACAACCGTCGCAGCACACAAAGGGAGCAACCCAACCATCGAACGGACTTTGAGTCGATGCGCGCTGCCGTCGGGCAATCGGAGCAGGTCATAGTAGAATCCATCCTCTTCGTCCCACATGCTATCCGAACCAGGACGGTTCATCGCGGATGCAATGTAATAGAATTGCTCCACAAATTTGAGAACCATGTCTTCGTATACAGGATCGTGGGAGGCAAGTTCGACCGCCAGCTCTGTCATGTTCTGGCTAAACAAAGCCATCCAAGCCGTCCCGTCTGCTTGCTCAAGATGCCCGCCGGTAGGAAGCGGCGAACTGCGATCGAAAACGCCAATATTATCAAGGCCCAGGAACCCACCTTCGAAAACGTTCTTCCCAAAGCGATCTTTGCGGTTCACCCACCAAGTGTAGTTCAGCATCAATTTATTGAACGCACCCCGGAGAAACTCCAAGTCCGTTTCTCCACCGAGCGCCTGCTCCGTGCGATGCAGGAAGAGCGTCGCCCAAGCATGCACAGGCGGGTTGACATCGCTAAAGTTCCACTCGTATGCAGGTATCTGACCGCTCGGGTGAAGATAAAGCCCTTTCAACATGAGTGACAATTGCTCTTTTGCAAAATCAGGATCCACGAGCGCCAACGGAATTGCGTGGAACGCGAGATCCCATGCGGCGTACCAAGGGTATTCCCACTTGTCCGGCATCGAGATAATGTCTTTATTCAACATGTGGAACCAATCGGAATTCCTCGAACTGCGGTAGCCGGAATGCAGCGGATTCGAATTGTGTTCATCCAGCCAGTTGTCGCCATCAAAGAAGAAGAACTGCTTGCTCCACAGCATCCCCGACAACGCTTGTCGCATGACCTGCGCGGCATCTTCACTGATCGAGGGCGGAGTGATTTCCTGGTAGAACTCATCCGCTTCTCGAATTCTGTCGGTAAACACTTTGTCGAAAGAAGCGTCGAACGGTTGGAATGATGGAGCTGCAGGCTGCTTCGAGAGTCGCAAACGCACAACCGCTGATTCACCGGCTGCGATCGTAGCGTGGTAGTGGGCAGCTGCCTTCGTCCCCTTCCGTTCTGGATTGACTGCCGATTGCCTGCCATGAACGACAAAATCATGGATGCCATCTTTGACGTGGGGACTTTCGTTTTTTTGTCCTGGAAAAAGTCGCTCGTGGTTTGTCTCATTCTCGGTGAAGAGGAGCGATGCCTCCCCCTCACACCAGAGTGCGAACCGACCAAGCGCCGAATGCTCTGCGGAGATCGCATGGGTGGTGGCTGACGCATCCGTCTGGGTAAGGCAAGGTTTCTGGGGAGATCGGTTCGACTCTGCAATCCATTGAGACCAGTCGTTTCTGAACCACAACGTCGGCAGTAGATGCAATTCTGCAGCATCGGGGCCCCTGTTCGCCGCCGTGATGCGTACCAAGATGTCTTCGGGACCCGCTTTCGCATACTCGACAAAGACGTCGAAGTATCGATCTTCGTGAAAGACACCGGTGTCGAGTAGCTCGTACTCCATTTCGTTTCTACCTCGCCGCTTGTTTGTCTCCAACAAATCTTCGTAGGGAAAGGCACTCTGCGGGTACTTGTACAGATACTTCATGTAGGAGTGGGTGGGTGTGGAGTCGAGGTAGAAATAGTACTCCTTGACGTCCTCACCGTGATTACCTTCGCTGTTTGTCAGACCAAACAACCTTTCTTTGAGAATAGCGTCCTTTCCATTCCAGAGCGCCAAGGCAAAGCAGAGTTGCTGCTGGTCATCCGATATTCCAGCCAGTCCATCCTCTCCCCAACGATAAGCTCGAGAGCGAGCATGATCATGCGTGAAGAAATTCCAGGCGTCGCCGTTAACGCTATAGTCCTCGCGAACAGTCCCCCATTGCCGCTCGGAGAGGTAGGGTCCCCACTTCTTCCAACCTTGCTTTTGATCTCGAGCTTCAGCAAGTCGGATTTGTTCCGGATTCATCAATTATTCCTACGTGAATGTTCGGGAATTGTTCTACACCACGAATGATTCCAGCGAACGCCGGAAGCATCTGCCGCCGTCCACCATTCTCTCGCGTTCCTATCTAGCAGACGGAATTTCAATCTATCACACAATCGTTTCTGCGATGTTATTCATCTATACGAAAAACTACCAGGAACATATTGCGGAATGCGCAACGTTCGCATTGAGGATGCTTGGCTGAGGTATAGTGGAGAGGTTGCCGTGCAATCGAACTAGCTCAAGAAGATTTTACAGGGACCCATGCCAAGCTCCACAGCGGATCTCGAACGGATAAAGGGATGGTTGACAGCCATTCGCTTCTGCCATGGCATGGACGCCGAACAGATCGACGCGATTGCCGGCGACTTCAGCATACGGCCATTCGAGGCAGGTGAAACGGTCGCTTCGGCTGGGGATACGGTTACTGAGTTTTGGATTGTTGCCGAGGGAGAGTTTGACTCTTTTTTGACGGACGCGCGGGGACGTGAGAAGCCGCTTGCGATCGTGCGACAAGGTGAGACAGTCGGCGAGGTCATGATTCTAGAAAAGACTCCGGTTCGTCCAATTCGCTTCACCGCGCGGACACACGGTACGCTTCTCGTAGCTCCGGCAGAGTGTCTGTTGCTCTGGATTAAGTCGTACCCGCAGATGATGCAGAATCTCTTCTTTACCCTCAGCGATCGATTCAAGGTCGTTGCTGGTGCAGCATCTCGCCGTTTGCCATCGCCGCGTTTGGGAATTGTTGCGTCATCGCCTCGAGGTTTCGTTTTGGCAGGACGTCTCGCCTCGAAATTGGTGTTCGCCGGCGAACGACTGCGAACTTGGGCTTGCAATCCATCCAACCTGACGGACACAGGGAGTTGGCCAGAAGTCTTACCGATACTCGAGCTTCCGTCGGGCGAATCTCCGCTTTTGCAACCGCCGACGACTGATGTGGATCGGCAAATCGTCGTTTGGTCGCCCAGTTCCGAATCAGGGATGAATTTCAAGGCATTTCTTGGTTGCGATGAAATCCTTTGGCTGCTCGAGCCGGATGACACCAACAATCTGCTCCATTATCTCCGCCTGCTAAAAGCATCCCCAGGAGACCTTGCAGATAAAGTTCGAATCGTTTGGATTTTGAATTCCGAACACCCAGTTGCGCCGATTCTTAGTGGATGGGATTGGAAAAAACCCAACATCAAAGTGATGATCGATTCTTCGAGTGAGTCGTTAAAGCGCCAGGAATCGCAGGGGATCGATCGACTCGCGAGAGCCTTGCGGGGGATATCGTTGGGTATCGCGCTCGCTGGCGGTGGTGCGAAAGGGATGGCTCACTTCGGCGTATTGAAAGCGTTAGAAGAAGCGGGCATTTCCTTTGATGTCATGTCAGGCACCAGCGCGGGCGCGATGGCTGGTATTCTTTACGCATCGGGGATGGCTCCCTCTCAGGCCATCGAGAACTTTCAGCGGGATCTGACCCCTCCCAAACTGATGCAATTCCTACCGAATTGGCCCAATCTGTATTTGGTATCGCAATACCGACGCCGAGCCTGGGATGGGAAGCTGAGGAAATATTTGCACGACTGGAGACTCGAGCAGCTGTCTATCCCATTCCATGCTGTTACGGTTGACTTGGTCCAAGCCCGCACGGTGGTGCGCCACGAAGGAGATGCGGTGCACGCTATCCTCGAGAGTATCAATTTGCCCATCGTCTCGCGACCGATTCTTCGAGATGGAATGGCGCTCGTGGACGGGGGGGTCCTGAACAACCTACCTGCCGATGTCCTAGCAGAAGACGGCGTCGACTTCGTGGTTGGCGTCGACGTCTCCAGCCATGTTCGAAACGAGTTTGCCGGCAACCGCCCTGATATGCCAACCACGAAAATGCGAAATGCCGGCTCCATCGATACCTTGTTCCGAATCTTTGAATCCCAAGCGCACAACATCGGCAAGCTGCGCAACCGAGCGGTGGATTTCTGGATAAAACCGGATACATCGGGCTTTGGTTTGGCGGAGTTTCATCGCACCCAGGTCATCGCAGAAGCCGGGCAAGTCGCGGCACAGAGTATGATCCCTGAACTGACGAAACGATTGAAAGAACTCGAGAGCAAACTTCTTCGAGTGCGTCAAAACAACCTTAGTGCTTAACGGCTTTGAAACGTTCCCTTCATGCATTTACTTGCTTGGCTATTCGTCTTCACTGTGGTGCTGCCGACGACTCTCTGGTTCGCGTTGGCGATTCATTACCACTTTCGGCAACCCTGGCTTCGTATTATCGCATCGCTGGCTCCACTTGCCGTGATGAGCGTTAGTTTGAGCCTTCTCCCCATATTCCCGTGGGTAGTCGGAATCTGGTTGAGTCTCATGGCGATAGGCATCACGTGGTGGCACTCCCTCCGCCCGAAGTCGGACGGTGACTGGCTCGAAGGAATGAAGGTCTTACCCCAGGTAGGAGTCTTGGGCAACACACTGACAATCAACAACTTTCGCCATTTCTCCTACTCGGAAAGCGGCGAAGCGATACCTCACTACGAGGAGCGAAGCTTTGACTTAACGCGTCTCTCCTCGATCGACTATTTTTTAGCCCATTGGTCTGGACCGATCATCGCCCATACCTTGGTAAGCTTTGGCTTTGAGGATGGAAAGTTCCTTTGCATATCGGTCGAGGCACGTCGAGAACGATGGCAGAATTACTCTCCACTCTGGGGTCTGTTCCGTACTTACCAATTGATCTTCGTCGTTGGGGATGAACGCGACATCATCCGATTACGGACCAACATTTGGCAAGACAAAGTCTACATGTATCGTCTTCGCTTGCCCCGGGAGCATCTACACAAACTCCTGTTGGATTACGTCGAACGTATCAACAAACTGAACACGAGCCCCGAATGGTATAACTCGGTCGCAAGCAACTGCACGACAAATTTGTTCTACCAGGGGCGTGCAAAAGTACCCTGGTGGGTGCTTCCGCGGATACTCTTGAACGGACTCTCTGCTCGCGCGATGTATGAGCTTGGGTTCCTAGATCAACAGGTACCATTTGAGGAATTGCAATCCCGGTGTGCGATTCGAGAAAGAGCCCTCGCTGCTGGAGACTCGTCCGATTTCTCAGAACAAATCCGTTCATCCGCTGGCGCGTCTTAAAACTGTCTTCTGATGGCATCAGCCTTCGCCGATTCCATCGACTCGTATTTGAAGACGTTTGATTCGTGTGGCGAGAAAGATCAAGAGGCAGCCCAATGCGAAAGCGGTCAGCCCGATGAGCCAAGAGACCGTAACCACACCCGTGTCGGGCCAAACTACAAACACGACGCCCAGGAGTGCCATGATTCCTCCCGTAGCCGCCATATTGGTTCGTACACCGGTTGATGGATCCAGCTTTCTACTTGAAAGAAATAGTCCGATTCCTTGAAGCAACAACCAGAGCCCCAAGAAGATCATGAATAGCTTGGCGCTGACGCCCGTCCAAATCAACAGTACCAATCCGATCGTCAAACTTGTAATGACCTGAACGAGAGTCGCCCCTTTGTCGCCGCTTCGATAGAGCCAGACGGCGGCGACCACAGCATCGATTAGAAAATAGACCCCGAGTATCTTGATTAGAATCTCCATGGTTCGCTGAGGCCAAACCAATGCGCACAGCGCGAGGACTAAAGTTAAGACACCGCGAGACAGCAAGAACCACCAAATCTCGCCAAGACGTTCATCCATGCGGAGCTTGACTTCCCTCGCTATCTCCTTGACCTGTTCTCTTCGTTCCGACATCGCTCACCTCACAAAAAACGGTTAGGCCACCCATCGATCATTACTTGGGCGTCGATCAAACCTCTGCGAATTGAATAACCACTTTGATATCTTCCGGTTCCCTCACCAGAGCCTTCGCAAAATTCTCGGGAGACTCTCGCCTTGTGATAAGGCGGGCCAACCACGCTCGATCCGCCTTTGCCAAGGCTTCTCCTGCTTTGAACCAGTGTCGTTTGTTCGCATTGACACTACCGAAAATAACGTTGTTCTTGAGAACAGCCGCGGATGCCATGTTCGCCGTAGGGAGATTCGGAATGTGACCACCATGACCTACGCCCGTTAGGCATACGACGCCGCTGGCTGCTACCTTGGCGATGGACTCGGCGATGACTCCACCCGAACCTGTGCATTCCATGATGACATCGGGTTCGAAGTCCAATTCCTCTACGTTACAAGAGTGGTAGGTAGCCCCCAGCTGAGAAACCATTTCGGGTTTGAGGCCACTTTTGGTTCGAGCAAGAACGTGGACATCGAGACCCAATTGCTTCCCAATCAACGCCCCCAACAAACCGATAGGGCCCGCGCCGGTAACGAGTACGGTCTTCGGTTCCCAGAATGCCCGCTGGCCCACGGTCAGAATGTGTTCCCATGCCTTGGTCACGACCGTCGTCGGCTCCAGTAGAACGCCCAAGATGCCAAGAGTAGGATCTACCTTGACCGCATACTCCGGCTCGACCCGCCATCGCTCGCTCATATAACCATCGATCTCTTTGATACCTCTCTCGGTGTAGAGTCCATTGCGGCACATGTCCCATTCCCCCACAGCGCAATTTGGACAGGGAACCGGGTCGGGACGTCGAACGATTCCCACGACGAGATCCCCCTTCTTTAGCCCGCTGCCCGGACCTGGGTCGAGCACGCGTCCCAAAGACTCATGTCCCAAAACAAGGCGGTCTCTCCCCGGTGGAGCCCAACCATATTTGCCCTCCGCTATTTCGATGTCAGTTCCGCACACCCCGACAGCAATCGCCTCTACGAGCACCGAGCCACTCGTCAGGGAGGGCTCCGCGACTTCTTCCAAGCGAATGGTTCCGACTTTTCTGGGTTCGACCGTTATAGCTTTCATAAGCGAGATTCCCTTAGCTCTCGAATCGCATCGCGTCACGCCAAAAATGAGGCTTCATGGTGCCGTCGCCCCTCAAATGCCTATCCAGCTGACTCCAATGCTCCTTGTTTCAATGTGCCGAAGGGGGATACCCCAAGGCACGAGTTGCAGAAACGAACGCTAGTGCGTTCCGGTTGATCCGACCAACCGGCAGCTAGGTGACCAACCAGCAGCTAGTGCAGACTCCTATCCTCGGAGCGGCTCGCCGTAAACGCTATTGTCGAAACTACGATAGCCGCGCTGCGTTTTACGCAGTTGAAGCGATCTCGAGAAAGGAGCGAGACCAGACAATGACTTCGTAATCGACAAAATCGCTAATACCGCTAAACATGGACGAGTCCTCCTGTCGAAGTTGCGATGACGGTGATGTTTAAGACGGCGACTTGGGAGCAGCCTTTAATGCGTGTTTACGCTTACCTCATGGGATGCTTCACTCTAGCGCTGCAGGGAGCCATCTCAACTTCGATGGCTCAGGAACCTCTCGTCCTGAACGACGAACGGACGAACATAAATCTGTCTCGCATCGAACAGCGACTGAGCGATCTCGAAGCTAGCAATCGAGCACTGCAGGAAGAAAATGCTCGATTGCACGATCAATTCCTCGCTAGTCACCCGGACGTCGATGCATTGCAACCTCTCTCTTCGGTGCAGCATACTCCGGGCGATGGTATCACCATATCGATGCTGAACGACAAGAGTCGCCTCACGTTTGGTGCAGCGATGTCTGCACTATCCACCTTCTCCACAAGCCGACAGTTTTCACCAAGCCTCCCTCTGCTCTTGTTCCCCGCATCTCCTTCAGAGCAGGATACAAATACCTTCGGAATCCATGCCCGGCAGAGTTCGCTCAACGCCCGATTCCGTGGTCCAGACGTAGGCGGATTCACTCCAGGGGGCGAGATTTACACGCTCTTCTTCAACGACAACATCACCGATGACAATTACGGGATGTTGGTCTATTTTGCTTACGGCGAATTGAAGAACGATCAATCCCGTTTTGCGGCTGGGATCCAAAAGGACATTTTCAACCCCCTCGGACCGTCGGTGCTACCTATCAGTGTGCTTTACGCATCCGGCAACTCGGGATCCTACCGAGGACAGGTTCGGTGGGAGAGATTCATTCCGATGGAAAATGGCTCAATGATCACGTTTCAAGGAGGATTAAGCGAACCTATCGCGACGCTCGTTCGCGATCGCCTAGTAGACCCATTAGTCGAAGACAACGGGTGGCCGAATTTAGAAGGACGTTTACTGTTGGGATTCGGTGAAGCGGAGGAGTTGGTGGGTGGCCGAAAGCAGCGCTCTTTGGAATTAGGGCTCTCCGCAGTGGTAGGCCAAATTCGCATCACCAAGCCGATTCCAGGCCCTTCAACACCGGGGCCGGACCGAATCGTGGATGATATACAGGCTATAGGATGCGATCTCCAATGCACGCTCACAGACCGAATGGGTGTGAAGGGTGAGGTTTTCATCGGCCAAACCCTCGCCGAATACAACGCAGGAGCTCTGCAGAATTTCAACTCAGAAACCTTCGAAGCCATCCGCTCCATCGGCGGATTCGCTGAGCTTTATTATTACCTTCACCCTCAATTCCATGTTCACTTCGGGTATGGGATCGACGACCCATTCAATAGCGATTTGGCTTCTGGACAAATCTCAAGCAACGAGACCTATTTCACGACCGCGTATTGGGACGTCAGCAAAAACGTCCAATTCGGCGTCGAGATCGACTACCGAACGACGCGCTATCTGTCGCCATTATCAGACGCTGACGGATTCCTGTTCATGAATCAGTTCCTTTGGAGGTTCTGATTTACGAGGTTTCACCGTGCCTCAATCGAGATCCGTTCGATCGTGCCATTAAAATGATTCGACGAGCCATAGTCTGCCACAGGAGTACCAAGATCGACACCGACGTCAGCTAGATCGTCCACAGAGAAAATTCCGGGCTGAGTTTTATTCAATCGACCTTTAGCAAGGACCTCGTTGTTGGCGGAGATCGTTATGGTACCGCCTTTTCCTGGCCCACTCCCCTCGTATTCAAAATCGCAAACAATCGTATGTTTGCCAGACGGTAACGGTTGGGTCGATTGGACGGTGGTGGATTCCAATCCCAGAAAGTTATAAGTGAAAGCAGGCTTCCCCTCCTTCATGTAAAGGGACAATCCGCCGAATCGTCCCCCCTGGCATACCAAGGCACCTTGCGCGGATGCATCGAGAACAACATCCGCCGTAATGCGATAGGACTTGTTTCGAAGGTCGATGAAGACATCGATCCCCATCGCTTTCATGCCCTCGTGAAGTTCCATCTTTGTGCGGCCTTCCATCAAGGTGGGGCGACCTACCAGCGAAGCGTTTGTCCTTTCCAAGACGCGATCATCGATCGGAAGCACATGATACTTTTCAGCTTCCTCCATGAATAGCTTTTGCATCGCTGCTAACCTTTTTGGCTGGGCGGATGCAAGATTGTTCGACAAGCTAAAATCAACCCGAGTGTCGTACAAGTCCCACACATCGTTTTGCAGCGAATTCAGAGGAGCAGATCGCCAAGCAGGCCGATGGATCGTCCGCGCTAGCCATCCGTCTTGATAGATCGCACGATTACCGAACATTTCGAAGTATTGGACATTATGGCGTTCAAGAGCGTTGGCATCGTTGAAAGCATAGGCGAAGCTTTTACCTTCGATCGGATCTTGTTCGATTCCATTCACCATGCGGGGCGCTGGAATACCTGTAACCTCATAAATGGTGGGTGCCACATCGATGACGTGCGAGAACTGGCTGCGAATCTCCCCCTTGCCTTTAATGGCCTTCGGCCAGTGCACCACCATCCCATTTCGTGTTCCACCGAAATCAGATCCCACTTGTTTGGTATACGAAAATGGGGCATCGAGTGCGACGGCCCAACCGGCTGCCATATGCGGATAGGTAGATGGGCCTCCCCATTCGTCGTAATGCTTCAGCATATCCTCCACCTTTTCGGGAACAGCGTTGAAGTAAGTCATCTCACTGAACATCCCGTTCATCTGCCCCTCGGCGCTCGCACCATTGTCGCCTGCGATGAAGAAGAACAACGTGTTGTCCAGTTCACCCGAGGCACGGAGTGCATCGACGAACCGACCGATCTGGTGATCCGTATGTGCGGCAAAACCCGCGTAGACCTCTACCTGACGAGTGAAGAGCTTCTTTTGGTCTGGACTCAAATCGTCCCAATCTTGAATGTCCTCCGGTTTGGGAGCAAGCTTCGTGCCTGCGGGGACGATACCTAGCTCGATTTGTTTGGCAAGAGTCGATTCTCGGAGACGATCCCATCCGGCGTCGAACTTGCCCTTGAATCGATCGGACCATTCTTTTGGAACATGGTGAGGTGCGTGCGTTGCTCCAGGAGCATAGTAAACGAAGAACGGTTTGTCCGGAGCAAGCGACTGCTGGAACTGAGTCCACTGAATCGCTTGATCGGTCATGTCGACCGTGAAGTGATAATCAGGATCGCTGGGCGTTTCAACCAACGTGACGCCGTCATAGAGACTCGGTGCATATTGATTGGTTTCTCCACCGATGAAACCATAGAACTTTTCAAAACCGCTTCGCGTAGGCCAGCGATCTTGCGGACCTACTTGGGAAATCTCCCAAGGTGGAACTTCGTGGCTCTTCCCAAAAAACGCGGTGTTGTATCCGTTTTGACGAAGGACTTCCGCCAACGGAGTGATCGTTTGTGGCCGAACACCATTCATGCCAGGCATGTTGGTGGCTGTCTCGGTAATCGAACCCATATTGTTGGAATGGTGATTGTACCCGGTCAGCAAGGCAGTACGCGTTGGAGCACACACGGCAGTGGTGTGGAAGCGATTGAACCGCAATCCTTCGCGTGCTAACGCGCTAAACGTCGGCATCGGTACAGGACCACCGAAGCAATCTGCAACCCCGAACCCCATATCGTCAATGAGAACCACGACGACATTCGGGGCCCCCTTCGGTGCCTTGACCTCAAAGCGAGTTGGCGGCTGAACCTTTCGCACATCCAACTCCTTTATCGTCGGACGCTTGGGCTCTGGGATCGGTAGGATGTCTCGATTGATCGCTTCTTGTGACAAAACAGGATGCGCTAAGAGCATCCATAAAAAGCCAAACAGCACTATCTTGTACACAGTCGATCTCTCTTGCTCTACGCGTTTTGGGGAATGTCTTTTTATCGATCGTTGCTCGACTTGATTCTATCATCGAGACGCGATGGAACTCATGGCACGCGAAAGCATTCCTCCGGAAACATTGCTGGCACGAATACCGTGCTGTAGCAATATTCGCGTTGCATAATGGGCCCGCTGAGCAGAACGGCACACTACCTTGATCTCTCGGTCTTTGGGTATCTCGGACAATCGCGACCTCAATTGAGGCAGAGGAATATGGATCGAGCCGGGCAGGCCCTCCACAGCCAATTCCGATTTTTCTCGCACGTCGAGGAGGATCGCGTCGCCGATATCTTCCCAATGGCAGATCGGCGAATCCCCTCGAAGAATGTTTCCAGCAATCATGCCCGCGAAATTCACGGGATCCTTGGCACTTCCAAACTGCGGCGAATAGCAGAGTTCTGCCTCTTCCAGATCATAAATCGTAGCCTCCATTTGCAAAAATGCCGCGAGCGCACTAATCCGCTTGTCAACGGCAGGTCCATCCGCGCCGAGCGCTTGAGCACCAAGCAACCGTCCATCGGATTTGCGAAAGAGGACTTTGAGTCCAATCATCTTCGCACCAGGGTAGTAGCCTGCGTGCGAATTGGGAAAGAGGTAGATCTTCTCATAGTCGGTGTCGCCGCGACGCTTTAACGTTTTCTCTGAGACACCTGTCCAAGCCGCAGCGCCACCGAACAATCCAATGATGGAGGTCCCTTGCGTTCCACGGTAGCGGGAATCGCGACCGCAAATGACATCCGCAGCAATGCGCCCTTGCCGATTGGCTGGCCCCGCCAACGCCACAAGACTCTGCTCTCCGGTAACAAAGTCCTTTACCTCGATCGCGTCCCCTACGGCGAAGATATCCGGATCGCTTGTCCGCATTTGATCATCTACGAGAATGCCGCCCCGCTCTCCGATAGCGATCCCCGCTGACTTCGCGAGAGTCGTGTCGGGTCGGACACCGATCGCGAGAATCACCACGTCGGCAGGGAAGGTTTTGCGGGAGCTGGTTTGTACCTCGATGGAATCACCTTCCATTTTTTTGAATCCGACGACTCCGTCGTTTGCGACCACTTTGATTCCATGGCGAATGATATGCCCCTGAACGAGACAAGCAATCTCGGGGTCCAAGGGAGATAGCACATGCGTCGGCTTTTGAATCAAAGTGACATCGAATCCGAGATGCACCAAGTTCTCGGCGGTTTCCAATCCGATAAATCCACCACCGACCACGACCGCACGCGTCACCGGCTTGGCCATTTGAATTCCGGTGTAGCTGCTCATCCCAGCAAGAAAGTCCGTTCCCTTCTTGAGCCACTCAACGATCGCACGTGTGTCAGGGACGGTTCGGACTTGAAAGATTCCTGGCAAATCGATGCCTGGCAAGGCGGGACGGATCGAGGGGGCACCGGGGGATAGTACCAGTTTGTCATACGGCTGCACGGTAACCTCTCCCGACTTCACATCGCGCAAGTTCACCGTTTTGTTCTTCGCATCAATAGCGATCGCCTCGCAATTGGTTCTGCAATCGATCGCGAATTGAGTTCGGAACGTCTGTTCCGTCGCCACCAACAAACTTGACTCTTTCTCAATGACGCCGCCGATGTGGTAAGGCAAACCACAATTGGCGTAGGACACATATGGCCCCCGTTCAACCATCAGAATCTCTGCCGTCTCGTTTAACCTTCGCAAGCGTGCAGCGCACGAGGCTCCTCCAGCGACTCCTCCGACGATTACAACTTTCATAACGAACCCTTGATCGATGGTGATGAACCGGTCTGGCCGAACGATGCTGATATGTCGATTCGAGCCATATAACAAGGAAGGATATTCTGAGGTTCCATCGCGGGGTGAGCCATTCGCAAATCTACCATGTCCAACGTGCGCAAAACGCATCTCGCCGTCTTTGCACTAGGAATGGTCTCAAGGCTCAGAGTTTACGGCTTCCTTCGGAACCGTCCAGCCAATTCCAAACGTGCATCATGGACCACGATACTCCAAGGCCTATAACGACGATCGCCAGCCCCACCGAGCATCCAATAGCGGTATTGCGGATCGCGCCGCGCGAGGCGACGGCGGCGCTCTTCACCTGAGGGTCACTTGCCGTTAGCATCGAAGCGATGCCCCAGATTGGGTTGACTCCCGTCGCGAGCACTCACAACCAAGATGTAGCAACTCACCAACATCACCCACATAGGAAACAGTAAAGCGATCCATGAAAATTGAGTAATGGCCGTCAATATCGCGAGACCAAACACAAACCCGATCAAGCATATAACGTTCGGTAGAACGGAGGATCGCAGCCCAATCGTCGAGGTGACCACCATAAATACGGCAGCCATTCGCATTCCAAAGAAGTTGATGAGCGCGTATACCGCCGCTCGACCAAACTGATAACTTTCGCTTTGAGACCATAGGCCATCGCTCCCCGCAAACGTTTCCAACAAACCCTGCGATAGAGCGACCGCCACAAACAACATGGCAACAAACAAAAGTCCGCTGCCAAGAAATACGGTAGCGAAGAACTTGTCTTCGAGTTGCCCCATGTAGTTGCGAAACGTCGCCATAAACCAAAGAAAGGCAAGCCCTGCGAAGGGAACTAGATTCAGCGACCAACGAACCCAATCGCGCGACGCTTGTCGAGCTAGCCATTCGCCCGGATCATGGGGATCGGAAGGAAGAGCCATCCGAACAATCACCAAGCTGACGCCCAACAACGCAGTGAATACGATCCCACTGACGGCCACCATTCGAGGAGGAGGAGGTATTTTCGATCTTTCCATGAATGACCTTCTTTCGCCTTCTTGCTATCCGAGTCTTGCAGTCGAAACGTCGGGTAGTTTATCAACAGTCGCTCCCCCCACTCCTTGCATATCGCTAACCTCCGCCATCGCACGATCGTCTGGGTCAGAAAACGATCGATCGGCCTTTTTGTGCAAGAGACTCAATTCTCGTTGAAGCACAGCCCGCCGTCCCTCCGGGAGCATATGGATCAAGTATTCCAGCATGGCCCTCAATCGACGAACAACTTGAATACTATCTCCCCCGAATAGACGAATCTCGGTAACCGATAATCGAACGAAGTCTTCCCAGTTTGGAGTTCTATAAACAAGCTGAAATAGTCCTCGTTCATTTTCGAATTGCCCTTCGCTCAAATTGCGTTGGCCAGCCGCCTCGAGAAGATTCTGGATCTGATCGAGAGCCAGCACCGCAGTTGTCGGATCGTTGATTCCCGGTGAAAGCGCCTTAGCGGCAATATCTACAAGGATTCTAAATGCCAACATGGGGTCATTTTCCAATTCTCGCTCTTGATCGAGGAAGACCGAGTTACGCATTCTTTTTGCGAGATACGCATTGGCTTGCTCGGTTAATCGAAACAAAGGCGAACCCGAAGCAACGAAGTCTCCCAACTGAGGCACCAACTCGATCGTGCACTTCGCTGTGTTGGCGAAAGTCCTCAGTCCAGCCCGATCGAATCCGAGGAACACGCCATCTCGATGACTGTTCACCACGAAGGGATGTTCGATAGACATGCTTTTTACGTCTCTGCTCTCTCGTACTATCCCACTAGCATCGACCAGAAGCTCAGGGTACACCGTCTCAATGGTTTCTTTACCCATTAGGGCGATTCTGCGAAGCACCCCGCTTGGTCGCAGTGCTTTGCCCAAATGATCGATCATATAAAGGAAGAGAACCAAGCTTCCAATGCAGCTGAAATTGGCAAGCTGCGTGGTCAACATGGGTGCCGACTCGTCAATTCTCGCCAACGTGGCCAATGTAACCGTGAAAGTAAACACGAAGGCGGTTATGGATAACTTGGTCACTGGATCGCGAAAGACGATCCCTATGATTCGGGGCGAAAGCTGAGAGCTTGCAATTTGCAATACCACCAAGAGAGCAGACGATACGAACACGACCAAGGTAAATATTGAAGAAGCTAGCGCTCCAAGCACCGCGCGTGCGCTATCGGGATTCAAGGAGGATTTGAGACCCATTTCCATCTCGAACCAGTGCAAACCTCGCACGATGAAAATTCCGACACCCATTCCAAGGGCGGGCAATAACCAGATGGAGTTCCGAATGTAGTGCTGAACACGAACCCGTTGAAGCCACGTCATCAATCATCTCCAGACTGGATCGCAAGTTGATTTTCGAGCCGCTTAAGCTCATCGTTTTCCGCGTAGACCAAAGGAGAAACAAAGCTTCGACCTGCCATCGCCGCGTAAACGGCAGGGAGTATATCGGTGCCTATCGCTCGCCTAACGACATACCCCTTCGCGCCCGCTGCGATCACTCGGTGAGCGACGGAAATATCTTCGTAGACGCTCAGAATAACTAATCGCAAACTGGAATGGCTCTCCAACAATCGCTCTGCAAGACACAAATCCGATTTTTCTGAGATCGCTAAATCGACGATCACCAAATCGGGAGAAAGCTTCAACGTTGCGTGAAACAAAGACCTCTCGTCCGCAACCAAAACAATCGTGTCGAATAGGTCTTGAAAGAGAACTTGTGTTCCCTCCAGCACTCCCAGATGCCGTCCAGCAAGGACAAGGCCCCCTTCTTTCATAGCAAATCAAGTCTCCCTAACACCCCATCGGACATATGCCCATGCGAACCGCGCAGCGGCGACGACACGGACAAACATTTCCTGCAAGTCCTTTCATTGTCGTGGGGCGTCCGAGGATGACCATTCGCAAAACTACGCCATAGAACCTGCGCATTGCGCAGATATTCAATACATCCCTCGTAACGCAGGCAGGGATCGTCACATCGAAATGATGCCACTGCGGATCGCGTATTGAACCAGTTCGGCTGTCGATTTGAATCCGAGCGCGTCCAAAGCATTCGCTTTATGAGCTTCGGCTGTCCGGACGGATATTTTCAGGCTTGAGGCGATCTGCTTCGCCGACAATCCCTCCGCAACCAGCTTCACCACCTCCAGTTGCCTCGCCGTTAGATGGCCATGCGAGTCCTTCGATTCGCCCTCATGACGAAATGAATCGAGCAACTCCCCCGCAATCATTTGCGAAACAAAAGTTCTTCCTTGAACAGCCTCACGAATGGCCGTGACCAACTCAGAAGATGCAGCATGTTTTAGCAGATAGCCGACGGCCCCAACCTCCAAAGCACGCCTGGCATAAATGACTTCGCGATGCTGAGTCAGTACAATGACGCGAGCAGCCAATCCCAGCTCGCGAATTCTCTCCGCTGCTTCCAGCCCGCTTCGCGACGGCATGCTAACGTCGGTAATGATCACATCGGGCTGAAACGTTTTTGCAGCTTCGATCATTTCGTTTCCGTCTTGAGCAAGTCCTACGACCTCGAACTCCGGCTCTAACAGAACACGTAGCCCCTCGGCAAATAGCTGGTGGTCATCGGCGATTAGTATGCGATATCGCTTCATACCACTTCGCTATCGAGAGGTGCGCGGACTGCGATCATCGTTCCCTTACCGGGGGATGACGTGACGGAAAGTTTTGCTCGAACGAGACTGACTCGCTCCAGCATGCTTGCAAGCCCGATCCCTGCGCGATGATGTGCCTGCAACGGATCGAATCCGACACCTTCGTCACGAATCGTGATGACCAAGTCGCCTTTTTCCTCGAAAAGCCGAACCCAACACTTGGAAACGGCCGCATGCTTCGCCAGGTTTCGCAGCGCCTCCTGCGCCACGCGATAAATGCACAATTCCACTTCATGGGGCATATCGGGCGATGCTGCATCGGTTTGAAAGTCGACGACAATCCCCTCTCGCCGGGAGAACGCATTGCACTCGCAACGCAGTGCCTCGACCAAGCCGAGATCTTCGAGAATCGCAGGGTGGAGCTGTCGAGACAAATCATGAACATCGCCTGAAAGACTGGCTAATCGTTCCTGGATCGTTCTCATCATGGGAACGGCAACCGAGGGGTCGTCGATTGATTTTTCAAGCATCGCTAGATCCAGTCCGAGAACTGCCAGCCGTTGAGTCCAATCGTCATGCATCTCGCGGGCGATCAGACGCCGCTCGTCCTCTTGCGCTTCGATCAACTTGGTAGCAAGTCTGCGGAGTGATTCGTCCGCTTGCTTGCGAGCCAACGCATTGGTGAAGATGTCGCCTACGAGACGAAGCCGCTGCACCAAGTCGTCCGGCCATTCGATGCGTCTGCGAAACGAGGCAAATCCTATTCCACCGACGATCACTCCCGAGGCCTTCAGTGGTATTGTCAGTTGCGACTTCAGCCCCGATTGGAGCACGTACTCTCTCTCTGCTTGCGCCTCGGAGTCGCCAACGACATCTTCCAGCAATTGAAACGGAATTCCTTCCTGCACCTTCCTTGCATAGATCGGGAATTGCGATTCCAAAACGACCTTGGGCGCCGGAGGGACGCCCTCGATCTGATAGGAGTGCGTGATCGCGATACCAGCTCCGCCGAGCATGGTTTGGCCTAAGCCACATCGATCAATCCCGAGAAACTCGACCACTCTTTTCAGTCCTGCGAGGATGTAAGCGTCGACTTGTGGAGCAGATATGTTAACGAAGTTAGCAGACAGGTCAGATAAAAACTCTTCGAACTGGACTCGGTCGCGAATTGATAATGCAATGGGACAACCGGCTAGCTCAAGCTGTTCGTGCACCGATCCCGTACTAGTGGTTAAGTCGAGACCCTCGGGTAATCGTTCGCACTTGGACCCGTTCAAGGTAGGTAGAGGTGGCGCTGGGGCAGTGCTTCGCTGGGCGGGATTCATCCGAAGTAGACCTCCAATGGTGCATCAAGGCGTCGTCCTGCAGTGGACAAAGGCGAGAATGGAATTCTACCCTGTCGTGTTACTGCTTGCGAGCTTGTAGCCGCTATTGAGTCTACTTCGGTTGAGTATTGTTGCTATTTCCTTTGCAGAGATAGGCCTGAATCAGGGATTCCCGGTCGCTTGGGCTGCAGGTTCCTCTAACCGAACCATCAACCACTGTTGGGTTTGGCCATCGGCGAAATGAACCAACGCGGGGGAAGAGTCCTGCGTCAAATTCACAACTCCAGTCTCCATGATCGGTCGTGTCTTTCCCTTCACGGTCCAAGCAGCTCGTTGCGATTCTTTGTCCGCGACCCCTTCGATCTCTTGCGTGCCGCCGGTGGTGGTGTTGCGAAGTGTGCCTGCAATGGCCCCTTCTCGGCTGATCGCAAGCTGCAGGAACATCGTCGGATTGGGGCCCGATTTTTCGCCATCCTGGGTCAATGCAAACACACCGAGCGGCATCCACTCTGCCCGATCCGGTGCAACTTCCGGTGCGCTTTGAAGGATCGTCTCGGCTTGCGCTGCGTACTCTTCCGCAGTGGCAACTGGCTGATCTCCATAGTAAACCGAATTGTCTTCGTAATAGACATTCTCGCCATAGCTGTAGGGCACCGGCTCACTCCAGCCGTAGCTGCCGCACCATCCCGCCACCGAGCCCCAAGTGGCCCAGCGATACGGTCGGGTGATTCTCATCGCCGCCCACCCAGGATACTCGGACCAAAAATCAAGCCGTGGATAGTTGTCCCTCACTTGATCCCGAACTTCGTCGCGACGATTCATTCGGTCCTGTTGGTACTGGTCACGATTCTCGATGCGTCCCGCTCGGTTGTCCGAGAGAGAGCCGTTCGCAATCGGTCGATTCTCCAGCCCCGGCCGATTCTCCAAACCGGGCCTGTTTTCGATGCCTGGTCTGTTCTCGATGCCAGGTCTGTTTGCAATTCCGGGTCGGTCTGCAACGCCGGGCCTATCGGCCAGCCCTGCTCCAGGACGGACACCCTCGGCAGGAAGCGTCCCTGGTCTGGCTCCTGAACCTCGCAAGAAATCTGCTGCAGCTCCTCCACCTGCGATACCAGCCCCACCGATCCCGCCCGGAACGTTTCCAGGAAGCGTGCTGGGTCGCCCACCACCACCCGAAGGCCGAAGATCTAAGAAATCATTGAGTTGGCCTGCGGAAGGTCGGGAGCCGGGAAGGGTTCCAGCGCCCGGACGAGCGCCACCCGCGACGCCGCCTTGCCCCGGACGAGCGCCACCCACGGCACCGCCTTGCCCTGGACGAACGCCACCCACTGCACCTGTCGAAGGCCTTGCACCTCCAATACCGCCCGGCGTGGGTCTAGCCCCTCCAATTCCCCCTGGTGAAGGTCTCGCGCCACCCACGCCACCCGGCATGGGTCTCGCTCCGCCGATTGCACCCGTCGATGGACGCGCTCCCCCCATGCCGCCAGGGGATGGTCGAGATGCCATAGGTGGCGATGGACGACTCATCGACGGAGAGCGATTGATCGAAGGACTTGGGCGACTCATTCCTGCACCTCCCCCCATGCTTCTACCTGCACCTCCGCCCCCCATGCTTCGGCCACCACCCCCTCCACCGCCGCCGCGCCCGCCACGCGCATCCGCATCGTCCGCTTGCGCGAGGAGCAAGACCAGTGTTGCCAACCCAGTCCGAATGATTGATTTCTTCATGTTGTTATTCCTTCGTCACTTGGACTTCGTCAATGTTGGGTAGTAGCTCGCCATCCAGCGTTCGATTGATCGACTTCAACGTCATGGTGTTGTCGTCGATGCGAGTCATCATGTTGATGGCAGAGGATTTCCGACCATCGGGTAAAACTCCCGTCTGCTCGACTGTCCAACGTTCACCTTTCTTGACCCATGTCCCTTGTCCGAATCCGCCATCGGAGTCAAACACCCAAGATCGAATCTGCTTGTTGGACGGATCCCATCCAATGATCTGGATACCTGACATATCGATGCGATCGGCGACCTGCACAGCGAACGAACGAATCAAGAAGTTCTCGTTACGACTCCATTGGCAATCGGTAACCACGGAAGCTACTTCGTCCTGATCCACCCAGTGGCCAACCAGCCACTCGAGATCCTTTAGTTTCTCATAGTTCGATAGAGGTTGGATAACGTCCTCTTCGGAGATGCGATCCAAAAGCCAAGCATCGTCCCGTTTAACATAGACGGCAGTGTACTCGCTCTCTTCAACATCTCCCTTCGGGTGAATCGATTTGGCTGATCCCGTTTCTATAGCGACGCTGGGCGAGACAAACTGAATCGACTGGGTCGTCGCCTCCAGCTTGATGCCTTTTGACTCTTCAAAGATGCCAGCGAACTGCTTTTCAATAGCGTCTCTGCCGACAACTTGAACACCACTGATCGGATTCGTGTACACGGCATTCGTGGACCACATCGTCGCCAAGCCTTTTGCATCCGCCTTGTTAAAGGCATCCACGTAGGACGCTACCGCTTTGCGAATCGCCGCGTCATCCTTCTCTCGCTGACCGGGCTCATCGGCTTTGGCCGCGGAAATCGCGCATCCGATCAGCCCAAGGGTTAAAAGTATTCGACTCATCATCCTTCCTCTCAGCTCAAAGTTGTCTTCATTCTGGCTGCCGCCTTCCAACGCTTTCCTAGGAGCGTCACTTTCAAGGCAACAACGGATCGAGCCCCTCATCCTATGGCTGCGTGCGGAAAAGACATTTCGGAAAACTACGGGCATGCCATTGCGCAATGCGCAGTACAGGCTTTATCAAAGCTTGAAAAGACCTCCTGTCGCAAATAGGCGCTAAATACGTATCTTGTTGCGGTAATTTCGCATTCGAACGTGCCCTTGGCCTGTAGAATTCACCGCAGTCGTTTTAATGACCTTTCATGAGGTGCCGTTTTTTTGCGAGTGGACTCGATGGCGATAAACTTGGCGAAGCAAGAAACGTTCAATCGAGTCCCTTTCAAAAGAACAAACAATGTTGATTCGCGCGGGCTACGAGATCGGATTTGAGTTGCCCGAACCATCGCCGATACTGCTCATGCTGTATCTCCATCCATCGCGGGATGCGACAACTCGAAAGGGGGATCAATTGGAGGTCCAGCCGCGGTCTCCAGTGTCCAACTACATCGATTCGTACGGAAACCGATGTGGCCGGCTCGTGGCTTCTGCGGGTCATCTCACATTAAGAAACGAAATCGAGGTGGAAGATTGCGGCTTGCCGGAGATGCAGCACACCCATTCGCCTCAGCATCTCGTTCAAGATCTTCCGAACGAAGCAGTACTCTTTCTTCTTGCGAGTCGCTATTGCGAGGTCGATAGCGACCTTCGAGACATTGCTTGGGCGTTGTTTGGGAAAACGACACCTGGGTGGGCGAGAGTTCAAGCGATTTGCGATTTCGTCCATCAACACATTCGCTTTGACTATATGCAGGCTCGAGCAACTCGGACCGCCCATGAGGTCTACCGAGAACGAGTTGGGGTTTGTCGAGACTTCACGCATCTAGCGATAACACTCTGTCGATGCTGTAATATCCCAGCTCGGTACTGCACGGGTTATCTAGGCGACATCGGTGTCCCTCCAGTGGACGCCCCCATGGATTTTAGCGCGTGGTTCGAAGCGTACTTGGGAGGAGATTGGCATCCTTTTGACGCGAGGAATAACACACCTCGCATCGGCCGAGTGCTTATGGCTCGCGGCCGCGATGCCGCAGATGTCGCTCTCACAACCATTTTCGGTGAGAATCGACTTCAATCCTTCCGGGTTTGGACCGACGAAATTACTCCCAAGGCATGATCGACCATCCAAACGTTTCAGAACTGTCGTCGACCAATGCTGGAGACTCCGAAGGCAACAATGCACAAGCATTCGATCATTGGTACTTTGCCTACGGAAGCAACCTTTGTGTAGAGCAGATTCGAATTCGACTGGGAACTCATGTTTTCGACCATCAGGGGAACGAAGAACTGCGCCCTCGTTTGGCGAAGTTGCCCAACCATCAAGTCGACTTCAGCATGCTGGCAAGCGACGGACACTACTACGCTAACCTTGCTCCCTCCCTCGGCGAGGTAATCGGAGTGCTCTATCGATGCGATTCCATTGCCTTGCTAAAACTTGATGTGTTTGAAGATGGCTATCATCGGCGTTGCGTAACCGTATTCGACGCAACAGGACAAGCTTATGATGCGGAGGTCTACGTCGCGAGGCCAGAGAATGTGGTCACCTCTGGCAAGCCCACTCCTGAGTATCTAAACCGTATCCTTCGTGGGGGGCTTTCCCATGGGGTACCAGTGGACTATCTCCTTTGCCTTGAAATGCTAGCAGGAAGATCCGTTACGAACTCCACTTTATAGCTTTACCAATTCATGCTTAGAGTTGTTAGCAGGCTGTCCGAGTCGCCCCCGATAGAAGTCAGAGTGGATTTGGGTAAAATCGATTGGAAGAGGAATGCTTGAGGCTTGAACGCCTTCGAAAAGGGAATCTCCAATGTCACGCAATTTACAAATGACCACACTCGCATTTTTCGCCGTCACTCAAATGCTCGCTTGTTTTGGACTTGCGCAGGCACCATTGAGGGAGCCGGACCGAAAGCTTGTCGACTGGTTTGATGAACTACCGTTTCCACGGTTTGATGGCTTGAAGCTTGTTCGTGTCGCTACCGGGGCTTGGAGTCATGTCGGTAATGAGCCGCCAACCCAAGACCACATGTTGGCGTTGTTGTTGGAGGAACGTGGGGAATCATTCACCATTCTAACCCTTGATCTAGAGACGCAACATTTCTCCAAATCAATTGCAAATACGCCCTCACACCAGCAAGTTGTATTTGAGCTGAGAGACCTTCGGGCCGAAGTTACGGATCAACTAAAGCAGCTCGAAGATCCAGAAAAACAGAACATGCACATGTTGGGTGACAGGGATTCCGGACGGGTAAAGCTGTTTACATTAGCTCGTACATGTTTGGCGCAGAATTGCGTAGCCGAGGCTCAATTATTGCTCGACGCAGCAGCGAAACTTCCTAGCAAGTTTGACTCATTCGATAAGGCACTTCGAGAAGACTTAGCATACTTAATGACATGGCGAGCCCTCCTGGAATTTGGTGAACTTAAGACCAGTAGGACAGATTTGCTTGTGAGTTTTCAAAAAATACTGCAACACTTCCCCGATAGCAGGCAAACCGATCGCGTTAGACAAACAGTGTCCATTCTTGAAACGATGGTTGCGGAAGATCGGACACATTTGCCCAGTAAGCAACTGACTGCCATGACGGACAAGGAACTAATCGCGGAACTTGTTTTTCAACTTCGCGACCAAAATGGAAGGCAGTGGAGTCAGCCGGGTTGGTGTGATGTTTTTGACGACCCTAGGGGGGAGGAAAGTCCGGCTGCTCAACTGCGAAGCATTGGTTTTGCCGCTGTTCCTGAATTGATAAATGCAATCGACGACAATCGGTTTACTCGAAGCGTCGAATTCCATCGAGACTTCTATTTTTCACATCGCGTGCTATCGGTGGGCGAATGTGCCGAAGCCATCATCGCGCAGATAGCTCAAAGGAGGTTTAGAGATCAGCAAAAATCTGACGTGAAGCGGAATATAGAGTTTTGGTGGAACGAAATCAAAGATAAGGGAGAAAGGCAGGTATTGATTGAAGCTGCTTCACTTGGAAACCAAAACTCCATTTACCAGTCTAAACGGCTTATAGAAAAGTATCCTGCCGACGCATTCGCTGCGATTCGGCAAGGAATCCTGAAATGTGAACAAGCTTGGATCGGCACAAAGCTAGTCGAATTGGTCTCTTCATTGGAGGACGATTCCGTCCAAGATTTGTTGCTGGAGCAAATGAACAAGGCCCCAGGAGTTTCGACACGAGTTGCTGCTGCGAACGGATTGCTTAGTCGGAAGCACCCAGATCCGATTCCTTCAATGATTCAGGAATGGCGTCGTTCTGCTTCAGCGGGTAACACAAGTGGAGAGGAAGGCGTTGTGGCACGTTTTCTCGCGAATTGCGGAAGCTCGGACGCCATATCGGCATTATCGACTGGATTTCCATCGCGTTCTGTCGATCTAAGATTTGATGTCGTTTCGGAATTTAATCCTGCCAAATACCACGACGGCGACAGTCGAGAGCAACGCCATCATCAGGACCCAGCTGTAGAATCCGCCATTGAAGAGTTTCTGATTGGTTGTCTTGAAGATACAGAACCGCAGTTGGGGTCGTCCGGCGGATTTTATGGCCACTCCTATACTACCAACCCGCGGATTTGCGATATGTCTGCCTACGTGTTATCCGTCCGATTTGATGAGAAGTATAGGTTTGATGCTCTCACCCCTCTGCATGAGCGTGACCGACAAGTACAGGCCATTCAAAATTCATGGCGACGACACCAGAATTTGCCAGCTTTGCCAACTCCTGAACGTGTCATTGTCGCACAACTGTCAAAGGAACAAACCCAACCTCAGTTAGCTAGAATTGCGAATGCGAAGACATGGGTGGAGTGCCAACAACCCATGACTGAATTACAACGGTTGGGATTGCCAGCCCTGAGTTCGATAGGCGATGTACTGAGAACTCTCGCCCCCGATCATCCAGCGTCAGAAGAGCTTCGAAAACTTGCTTCTCAAATGGCGAACGAAGTCACCGAGATTGAATTTGAGAACAAATCGACTCCACCCGACAAGACTGTGAGAGAGCATTTGGAAAGTCACAAGGGAAAACTGCTTGATGCCGACAACTTCTTTGCGCTTCTCACCAATCTAATACGAGACCTGCCGCATGGTGCGAGAGGTGCCACCCTAAGCGCGTATCGCTACAGCGACAATACTGGCGTGCGTCTGATGCTCAGACTCCACCATGGCAAAGTACCAATCGACCGATCGGAAGTTGCGTGGAGTACACATGAGTCGGTCGATATAGGTGTAAAGTCTATATACAATTCCTCCGGCAGCTCCGTTTATGATTTTGCTATCGACGTAGGCTCCCATGACGATTTTAAAAAGGTCTTAGAAGGGGCCCTTGCCTCTCCACCTTCCGAATCCGTACTAATTCGGGCCGCAATACAAGGGAGTGAATGAATGGTAGCTCCCGTCTTTTCCACAACCTAGCTAGTCCTCAAACAAGCGAACGCTTGTTCGTCTTAGCTTGATTTTCGCTGCGCAGCGGTCACCGAGCCAGCAATGCTGGTCGCTTTTTTTCAATTGCTTGCTCTCCATCGTTTTATTTTATCTGGGTTAGGCGTTTCGGTTACGGTTCGCTTCGGACTTACGATGCCCCAAGCTCTTCTTGCTAGCTCGTTTCCGTGCTAGCGATTCGATGCTACAGATTGAGTACAGCACACAATCGGAAGAATGCGGATGTGTAGTCCGTCCAGTTCAGGAGCCGATGAATCGTTTTCCTGGCATGTCGTAGAATTTGACATGGCACATGAATGAACACGGACAGAAACGTTTTAAATTCCATTGTCAGGAGCCGTTTCTTTTCTGCTTGATGTTCTTGCTCTTGCCCAGTCACCACGGGGGTCAGTAGTGCAGACCAGGATTTTAGGTTCCATGCAATACTCGTTATCACCATATACGCCCAGTTGCTTTCCAAATTGTCTACTGGAGCACACAACGATCGAACTCCACCGGAGAGTTGTGCGATCAAATTTTCTTGGTCGCATCGGTCATTGCAGCCAAAAACAATATCCTCGCTCGATACCGAGGGCATGTCGTTGCTGATGTAAAAGAAGTAGCGGATCTCGTCGATGAGCCGAACATCGCCCTGCTCTTTGGAGACGTTCTTCCGAACAACCACCATTCGATACGTTTTCTCGCAGGCGTTGGGTTGGTATTCGAACTCGGCCACTTCCTCATGTAGTAACTCCAGATGGACGTAATTGCGTTCCCGAATGATTTGGCGTTTGACATTGGTGGGTTTGGTACGAGTTTCATTGGTCTTGTTTTTTGGCAAGGCGCGGGTGAGTTTCTTCCACGCCGACGCGTCCAAGTTGTCTGCGATTTCCTTCAGATTCGCTCGCGCCTCATAACCGAACTGGAAGCGTACTCCCAGGGCGTCCCATCCGTCGAGATACTCCGTCTGCGAGAACTTGCAGTCCCCTCGCATTCGAATGCGCCGGAAGCCTCCAGCGATACAAGTGCAGATCGCCTTATCTAAGTAGGCTGCCGCGTTGTGAGCGCTGTGGACCGAACCGCTGCGATTCACAATCGCAAGTACTTCTTTGGTGTTGGCTAAGCTGACCAGCAAAGGGTGGTATCCCCAGCTCCCCTTGTACGAGATATCCATTCCTTCTTTGCAGTCGGCTGTAGTTGCCACGATAACGCCATCGACATCGATAAGTGCTTGGTCAAAGAACGCATCATCCTGTTGCCTCCATACGTTGATCCTGGCTTCGTTAATAGCTTGCATCAGGGAGTCGATGTCGGATTGATGGAATCGACGGCAAAAATCGCCCGCCGTGGTTGGATCAGGAATCGAATCGGCACCGATCGCATCGAGGAATGTCGAATCGTTTCGAAGACGCTCCAAATGCTCTAGCCTCGATCCATTGCATAGAACATTCATAACCATCGCGAGGACGTGGTCGGATTCATGATAAGGAGCATGTGACTTTAAGAGTTGGACACGATGATTGATGGCATCGGTCAATCCGACATGCCCGGCGAGCTTGAGCATAGCGGAGACACCAGCGTAGCTGATGGCATGGGTACGATCTGCAAGTTCGTATTTGACAGAATTGGAAGCGAGAACGGGATTCGGATTCGAGATACCACGAGAGAATCGATTCTCCCTTGCTACTGCGAGCCTTTTCAGGATTTGCTTCTTGCGTGCACCGATACGTTTTGCGAAACTTAACTTCACCTGAAACCCTCCGTGTGTGTGGCTTAATCGATTTGTTGTTACTTCGTTAAACCGCAAAAACACCGGAAGGTTTCAGGTTTTTTTACGAAAATCTCAAACGAACTCAACCAAGCTTCGCTTGATCGAGGGCTAGTATTCCATTTTGACTATTTCCAATGCGAGCGCCTGATTCTCTCGTGGCAGTGTCACCAGGGACTTTTCAATTGCTTCGCGGAGTCAACAGCGCGATGCGGGGGGAATTCAAGTCAGCACATCGCTGTTTTCCTCTTCTTACCGATCCCGCCTCGGGCCTTCACTTTCTCTATGTAATCGGGTGGAAACGGTACATTGCAATCGGTGTCTCCCATGTCGACTTTCAATTTACCGATCCGATGACCAGCTTCGATTGCAGCGTTGGTGAGCGAACAGATGTAGCTCCCAACCGAGATCAGAAAGGAGTTCATTTGGTATCGTACCGCGTCTTTGGAGGTGACGATTCTGTCTTCAACGTCGGCCATCAGGCGTTGATATTCATCGAGATCAAGTTCTTCGTCGGGGAGAATGCTCGCAGCGGCCGATAGTGTGGCCCAACCGGCGATGTTCTGAATCTCCTTGTCGGATTTGATCCAGGCCAGTGCAAGACTCCTCCCGGTCGGATTGGATGCTGCGATCGGTCCGACAACATAGCTGGCAATGGGCTTCGACGCATTTTTGACCCAGCGGGCCAGATCGCTTTTCGTCATCTGTTCGGCGTCCGCGATCAATCCAGCAAGATACATGGCATCGTAAATTCCGGTGTCGTAAAGCGCTAGCGAAAGCGAATAGTCCCTTTTTAGTTGCTTTTGCAGTGGCTTCAAATCGCCGATCTTGACGCCCAGGCAAGGATCGTGAGCGCCATGATTGCGAAGGACTCTTGCCGTTCCTTCATTGCCCAGTTTCTTGAGATGCGCGACGATTTCTTCTGCGGTCATGCGAATTCCCTACTCTAGATCGTCAACGGAGGCTGGCCAGAAGCGCGGCGACTTTCAGCCATTTGCTTTCGATGGTTCACTTCATGCGTGGCTCTCTCCAGCAACTTGTGTCTCAGCGCTCCACGGAGTGTTTATTGCAAGGCCAGTATGCCAGTATGCCAGTATGCCAGTGCGACTGTTCGCTGTCTAGATTCTCCAAGCTCCAGCAGGCGCGGACTCGAAAGAAAGTTGGAACCGCAGCATCCAGGAAGGAGCTTGACCTGCCAAGGCTGGTGGTTGAAGTATCACGGAGGAGGATGGGATCGTCCAACAATTCTCGCCGAGAGCGAACACACCGAGAATTGTTGTCAAAGGTCCAGCTTTTGCGTTCTACGCCACCAAATTCGTCACGCTCGACCCTATCGGTTTTGGGACGAGTCGGATCCTATGTTCGTGGAGCCTGTATGATGCTTACTTCAGACAAACTAAGTCAGACCGATCATGAGGTCAATCTTGTCGATCCTAGGACTGCGTATGCAGTCCCACCGTTCAAGAAACAGAAAGCGATCGAGATGCCCGGTCTCAATCGCGAGATGAATCCTGCGCCCGATCACGGTGAAGATAGCTATCGTGGACACAACAGGCTTCGCGGGCTGAATGCATTGGTGACCGGTGGAGACAGTGGAATCGGTCGGGCAATCGCGATCTGTTACGCTCGTGAGGGGGCGAACGTCGCAATCAACTATCTATCTGAGAGTGAAGATGCGAACTCGACGATCGAATGGGTCAACGATGCCGGGGTAAAGGGAATAGCCATTGAGGGAGACTTGCGAGAAGAGTCGTTCTGTGAACAGATCATCAACGATACCATTTCGAAATTGGGTAGCGTGGATATTTTGGTCAACAACGCAGCGTTTCAGGATACGGCGGAATCGCTGGAGGAGTTTTCCACTGAGGTTTTTGATCGTGTTTTTAAAACGAATGTTTATGCACCCTTCTGGCTATCGCGTGCAGCGCTCCAGCACATCCAACCTGGCGGAAGCATCATCAATACGGTTTCCATTCAAGGCTATAATCCGTCGCATATGCTACTTCCTTATGCCACATCGAAGTCCGCGTTGATTGGGATGACCAAGGCGTTGGCGAAGTTTGCCATGGAGCGAGGCGTTCGAGTCAATGCCGTCGCGCCAGGACCCGTTTGGACACCTTTCATTCCCTCGACGATGCCGGAAGAAAAATTTCAATCGTTCGGTGCGGATACGCTTTTTGGTCGACCTGCCCAGCCGATTGAACTGGCTCCGTTATTTGTGTGGTTAGCAAGTCCGCAAGCGAGTTACGTGACCGCCGAAGTCTTCGGATGCACCGGTGGAAAGACACCGGTTTAACGCGTGAAAGGGCGCTGAGCTTGCGATTCGCTGTCGGCATTCGAGGCTCGAATTGGACACCGCCGCAGCACGCATTCGACAGCGCAGCGCTAAGTGGGCAAAGAGTATCCACTAAGGAATATCTACTGTAGAACGAAGTGAAATCGATTGCCGGTTTGTATCTCGTAGCGCAAGAATTTATATCCCGCAGCCACAGGAAGTAGTCCACACTCGTCCATCTGCTGCTCGGTTCGAGAATTTGTCGCGGCAAGACCGAGGCCCGGCATGGTGCTTAGCGACCCAATCGAATGATTTACCCAGGAGTCGCGGGGAGGAGCAGGATGATTGTCCCCATTCTCCAAGCAGAGATGGGTGGGTAGGTGAGCGATCAGCGACCACTTGCGTAACTCGACCATCGGGACCGATCTTCGTGGTGATTGGAAGCTCGGAATGCTCCGAAGGGCAACGGGAGAAGATTGCGAATCCCGCACTAGGGACCTTCCTCGCGGTTCCATTCCTTCTGTCCCCTGCGCGCGATCAAAGGGGAGTAAAGAACAGGTTGGGGTCTACAAATAGGGGCGAACCTATTCATGCGACTTTTCAATTGGGAGAGTGCAGTGCTACAATGGGCCAACCGAAAGCCCATGATAACCTTTCGTTCGCGGTAGCCACAGTCCTAATCTGGGGGCGAGTTTGCCAGGCAGTTCAAGCAAACAGACCGTAGTCGCAGTCGATTAGCACGGCCGGATCGGCTGTTCCGGCCAGTGCGAAGTTCGAGATTACGACAGGCCAAGATGTTCGGAATGAATGAAGCTCCACGTAGTAAGTTGGCGACTGAATTTATTGAATCGCAAGTCGCCGATCCGAGCGACCGGGAGTCGATTGAAGTCGATTCGATGGCGAGCGCTCTGCCCCCAGAAAAGTCCATCATCGTCGGTGTGGGGGCATCTGCGGGTGGTCTCGATGCCCTGGAGCGGATGTTTTCCGTCATGCCGGTTGATACGGGGATGGCCTTTGTCATAGTGCAACATCTCTCACCAGACTTCAAAAGCCACATGGACAAATTGTTGTCCAGGGTGACAAGCATCCCGGTCAAAGTGGTTACCGACGGCGAGATCATTCAGGCGAACACGATCTATCTCCTTCCGACGAAGAAAGAGATGGTGGTAAGCAATGGGAAGCTCTTGCTGACCGAACGCGCGTCCGAAAAGGTTTTGACACACCCGATCGACCAGTTCCTTCGATCGTTGGCGCAAGATGCGGGCAGTCGGTCTGCAGCGGTCATTTTGAGCGGGACCGGCAGCGATGGTTCGCGCGGCGTCGTGGAGATCGACCAACAGGGTGGATTGACCATTGCGCAAGATCCGAGAACTTGCAGTTTTGATGCGATGCCGACGAACGCGTGTGATACGGGGCGAGTTCGACTGGTACTTGCTCCGGAAGAGATCGGTGCTGCCTTGAAAGGCTTTCACGAGCACGGACTTCCTGTAACGCGCAGCGACCAATTGCACGAGGCTACTGAAATCGAATCGGAAGGATTGGCACGCGTTTTCCAATTGCTGCAACGTGCGCACAAGATTGATTTTTCCTTGTACAAGTCCGGTACGGTGGGGAGGCGCGTGCAGCGACGCATTGAACATACCAATCGCAAAAATCTAGAAGAGTATGTCGAGCTACTGCAGGAGGACAGCAACGAACTGGATGAGCTGTACAAGGATTTGCTGATTGGCGTGACCAAGTTCTTTCGGGATCGCGAGGCTTTTCAGTTGGTCAACCAATCGATCATTCCTGAATTGATCGAAAACTCCAAGAACGGTGTCATTCGAATTTGGGTTTGCGCATGCGCTACGGGTGAGGAAGCTTATTCGCTGGCCATCCTGTTGTCCGAAGCGATTGAACAATCTGGGAAGAGCATTGAGTTCAAGATCTTTGCCACGGATGCCCACAAGCGATCACTACAATTTGCGGCAACGGCCATCTATCCCAAGTCATCGCTGGATCAAGTCTCGGCAGAGCTTCGGGACAAGTATTTTGTCGCGAGAGACGATGGATACATGGTGACGTCGGATCTACGGCGAACGATCGTTTTCGCTCCGCACAATGTGCTGACCGATCCTCCGTTCACGCAGATGAACATGGTGAGCTGTCGCAATATGCTGATTTATCTTCAGCCTCCGGCTCAACGAAAGACGCTCTCGTTGTTCCATTTCGCATTGAAGTTGGGCGGCATTCTTTTCTTGGGACCGAGCGAATCGCCGGGCGACATCAGCGACGAGTTCGAGCCGATTGATCCGCACTGGAAAATCTATCGGAAGCGTCGCGATATTCGATTGCCGGTGGACCTTCGTATGCCACTGAATTCCAGTGGACTGATTCTGCCTCAGGCAAATCGAGGTATGAGTCGTGAGGCAACTCGACCCGACGCACGAGATCTTATGCCTCCGCTCTATGACGAACTTCTGCGGCGATTCATGCCGCCGAGCGTTGTCGTGGATGATCGCTTTGAAATCTTGCATGTCTTTTCCGGCGCCGAGAGTTTTTTGCGCATCGTAGCTGGGCGTCCTTCGACCAATCTGCTGGATCAAATTCACCCATCGATGAAGCCGACGTTGGCCGGTGCTCTGCGACATGCTCAGCGCGATAACACTTCCGTGCGTTACCAGGGGATAGAGCATCCGACGTCGGATGTACCATGCTATGTGCAAATGGTGGTGACACCGATGACCATCCAAGCCACTAAATCCTCTTGTTTGCTCGTGCAATTCGAAAGCGAACAGAAGCCTTCCAGCGGAGTTGGAGATGTTGAGATCCCGGTGCAGGATGTTTCGGTCAGCGACATGAACCAAAGTCGCATTGAGTCGCTGGAACGAGATTTAGACTACAGCCGCCAAAACTTGCAGGCCACTATTGAAGAGCTGGAGACATCTAACGAAGAGTTGCAGGCCACGAACGAAGAGATGGTTGCAGCCAACGAGGAACTGCAGAGCACCAACGAAGAGCTGCACAGCGTCAATGAAGAGCTTTACACGGTCAATGCAGAACATCAGCGCCGATTAACAGAGTTAGATCAGGCGAACGCTGACATGAATAATTTGCTAGCCAGCACACGAGTGGGCGTCGTGTTCCTGGATAGCGATTTTTACATTCGTCGCTACACGCCAGCGGTTGGACGGATGTTTTACATGGAGCCACATGATATTGGGCGTAGTTTTGGAAGTTTCCTGGAACGCATCGGTGACAAGCAATTTATGACGCGGTTGGAGGAGGTAAAGTCCAAGCGTGCCGAGCGGGAATGGGATATCAAAGTGGATGGCGACGCGTATCTCGTTCGCGCCTTGCCGTATTGGACACAGAGCGGAATTCTCGGAGTGGTGGTGGCGTTCATCAATGTGCAGCCATTAGCTAAAGCGACAGCTGATTTGGCTCGCTTTAAATACATGTGCGATGCTTCCTATGATGCTCAGATACTTACCGATAGCGAGGGGCGAATTGCGTATTGCAACTCGTCGCTTGCTGAGAATCTCGGTTATTCCACTCAAGACATCGAGGGAATGCCTGCAGCTCGATTCGATCGGGAGTTTGAGTTGACAAAGTACCAGACGCACTTTGAAGCTGCCCAGAAAGAGGGGGGGCAGATTTTTGAGTCTCGCCACATACGCAAGGATGGGTCTAGTTATCCCGTCGAAGTTTCGCTGACGTACGTCGTATTAAACGGCGAGTCCTATCTTTACTGTCAAGCCAGGGATATCACGTCCCGTTTGGAGGCTGAATCTCATCGACGCTTGCTGGAAAGTGCCATCGATCGCGTTGAGAATGGGATTGTTATCACGGACGTCACGTTGCCCGATAATCCAATTTCGTTTGTTAATCCGGGCTTTAGCCGGATGACGGGGTACACGTTCAACGAGGCGAAGGGACGCAATTGTCGGTTCCTCCAAGGGGCAGATACGAGTGCGGAATCGGTTCAAAAGATTCGAGAGGCCATGCGGGAGGGGAAGACAGCCAAAGCGAGGTTGTTGAACTATCGCAAAGACGGTCGAAGATTTTGGAATGAGCTCAATATTTCGCCCGTGGAAGACACACGCGGCAGAATCACCCATTTCGTGGGCGTCCAAAACGACGTGACCGAACAGATTGAGTTTCAAACTGCCGTCGAGACAAGTGAACAGACGATTCGGGCATTGTTGGATTCGACGGCCGAAGGCATTTACGGTGTCGATCTATTGGGCAATTGCACGTTTTGCAATCCAGCTGCAGCGGAGTTGCTTGGTTACGCGTCTCCCGAAGAGCTGATCGGGGAGAACATGCATGCTCTGATTCATCATACCAAAGTAGATGGATCTGCCTACCCAATCGAGGAGTGTCCGATCTACAGTTGTCTTCACGACGAAGGGCGGACGTCCCAATTTAGCGAGGTCTTTTGGCGGAAAGATGGTAGCTCGATCCCGGTTCAATACTGGAGCCATGTAATTCGGATCAACGAAAAGACATTGGGCGCGGTGGTAACCTTTATCGATATCAGCGACCGATTGTCCGTTGAGAAGGAACTTCGAGAAGCACGCGATTTGGCAAACTCAGCAAGTTTGGCGAAGAGCCAATTCTTGGCGAATATGAGTCACGAACTGCGCACACCATTGGCTGCAATTCTGGGATTTACAGAGATTCTTCGCCAGGAATTCGATAATCAGGATGCGTTGGAAAAGCTGGAAGCCATTGGGCGAAACGGTCACTATCTTCTGCGACTTTTGAACGACGTTTTAGACTTGTCACGCATCGAAGCTGGCAAGATGAAGATTGAATGTTGTGTCGTCGAATTGACAGCCGCTCTGGCAGAAGTCGATCGTTTGATGCAAATACGAACCCGGGAATACAAGAATGAATTGCGTTTTGTTTTCCAAGGCAAATTGCCCAGAACCATACAAACCGATGGCGCTCGTCTGCGACAGATTCTGATCAACTTGATCGCCAATGCGTTGAAATTTGCTCCCGAGGGCAAGGTAGAAGTTCGTGTGTCGATGGTCGACGATAAGACCATTCGATTCGAGGTGAAGGATAACGGAATTGGTATTTCGGAGGAACAGCAGCAGCAGCTCTTCCAACCCTTCTCCCAAGCGTCTGACCAAATCTACCATCGCTATGGCGGAACCGGACTCGGCTTGAGCATCACCCAGCGCCTGCTCGATGCGATGGGGGGGCAAATTGCGGTCGACAGCCAGCTTGGAGTGGGGAGCACGTTTACGTTTACCTTGCCCGTCGGGCAAGCCGGCGAGTACACGGATTTGCATTCTGATTCGTTGACGTTTGAACAGGAAGTGGCGAGTGAATCGGCGGAGGTTTCAACAGAGATCAAGTTAGATGCGAGGATTTTGATCGCCGATGATATGCGAGACGTCCGCTACATTGCCGAGCATGTTCTTAAGCGTGCCGGTTGTTCGATCACCGCTGCAGAGAATGGACAACAGGCTGTCGAGTTCATCGAGAAAGCCAAAGCCGAAGGACGTCCCTTTGAGTTGGTGTTGATGGATGTCCAAATGCCCGTCATGTCGGGCGAGGAAGCCGTTTTAGAGATTCGACGACGCGGATTTGAAACTCCGGTCATCGCCCTTACGGCTGATGCGATGAAAGGCACCAAGGAGCGTCTACTAAGGCTCGGCTTCAACAACTATCTCAGCAAGCCTGTCAATTTCGCCCAGCTCACGGCGATTGTGGCTTACGAGCTAAAGAGTCGTGACAACAAGGCGTAATTCAGACACAGTTACGGCCTAGTGAAATCTCCATAATATAGCTCGCTATTTCTTGTGCCGTGCCCACAAAATCGACATCGACCCGCGATAGCGCGTTGGACGGCATGGAGGGAAATTCCGCATCCGTTGGGGATTGCACGACACAGTATCCGCCAGCGTCATGAATCGCCTTGAGGCCCTCGACTCCGTCCGACAACATACCGGACAAGATGACTCCGACCGCATCCTTGCCTGCACTTTTCGCTACCGACTCGAATAGGTCGTCGATGCGGTGCAGGCGTGCATAATTCGATGAATCTCGCTCGATACTAAATTCCGCGTTATCGACTTCGACTCGCTCATTGGCTTTGCCCACATAGATCGTCGTGCATTCCAATTGTTCTTCATCTTCGGGTTCATCGACACGTATTCGAGCCCGTTTCGTGAGGATGTCTGCGAGAACATTCGGAGCGCGAGGATCTCGGTGCGTTGCCACTACCAATGTTCCTGCGAACCAAGTTGGCAGGGATTCAACGATCGTCACAATCTCCTTGAGGCCACCTGCCGAAGCGCCAATCGCAACCAAAAGCCGGTCGTTGAAGTGTGGAATGTCGTCCATAGTCATGGCTTACTCGCGATCGCATCGAGCTCGATGGAATGGTTTACGGTCTGAACTCGACATTCTAACGAAAACGGATTGAACGGCACCCCTGAGGCTGGTTTTCGCGGTCAACTCCGAGCGGACGAACGTCGCATCCTAGTGAGCACACTGGAGGGCATCGTTCGCAAGAATGGTTGGAAAGATTCACCGATTGAATGAGACATGGTTTCGATTGAAAGGACTACCTATGGATTGCCAACTGAATGAGATCCTCCAAGAATGTGCCGTCGGTTCTTTGAATGGAGTGCTGACATTCCCCGAGATTGTGGGGAAGCTCGCAGCGATGGGTGTCGAACGGTACCACGCTGACTATGTTCGCCGAGAAACGACGTATTATCTGTCGGACAGCGAGTCGTATGTGGTCAGCACTCCACATCCTTGGTACCCGATCGCGAAGACTTTCTCGGGGGCAGATGTGGAATCTGCGGTACGCCAAAGCCAGAGAAATGAACACACCTATCTGGAATTTCTTCGGAAGACATCGGAGGCAGGATGCGTCGGGTACTTCGTGCAAATCACCGGGCGTCGCGTCGTTTACTTCGGCCGCGAAGGTGATTGTCATGTCGAAACCTTCCCGACCGCCCCAATCGACGCCACGCTTTAGGACGCCACGCTTTAGGACGCCATGTATCGGAACAGCATGTATCGGGACAGCATGGAGTGGTCATTCACAGCCAACGGGGGTTACGAGGAATTGGAGTGCCGCGGGTACGGTGGGGAACCGGGGAGGATCTTCTGCGGTGCACGGCGAGTTCGAAAAAAGGATAGAATTCCCACGGGTGCAGTGAGAGTCTTGAAGCGAGGTAGGCCAATTTCGTCATGGCGAGCGAGAAAGCAATCGTTGGGTGTATCCTAGGCACCGCAGTGGGGGATGCCCTGGGCTTGCCCTATGAAGGGATGTCGCCGAGTCGTGCTTCGAAGCTGTTAGCGCCCGCTATCCGTTATCGATTCCTGCTTGGCCGAGGAATGATTTCGGACGATACCGAGCATACATGCATGGTGTCACAATCTCTCATCGAATCCGGTGACCATGTGGAAGCTTTTTCGAGGCGATTTGCTTCCCGACTGCGCTGGTGGATCTTGGCATTGCCCGCGGGCGTTGGGAAAGCGACGGCGCACAGTTGCATCAAGTTGTGGTTGGGAATCCGCCCATCTAGATCAGGGGTCTATTCGGCTGGTAACGGCCCGGCCATGCGTGCTCCCATACTGGGTGCGACGATGGACGATGTCTCGCAACTGCTTGAATTTGTTCGAGCGTCCTCGCTGATAACGCATTCGGATCCCAAAGCGGAATATGGAGCTATCGCGGTGGCGCTCGCTGCACGCGAATCGGCGCGATATGAAAACATCCAAGCGGAACGATGGCTTGAACTGGTTTCCCAGTCGTTGCCTCGCGAAGCAACCGAATGGGTGGAGATCCTTCGATCCACCATCCGATCTGTGGCTCAGAACGAATCGACTCTATCCTTCGCGCATGGACTCGGTTTGGGACGCGGAGTTTCTGGTTACACCTATCACACCGTACCGATTGCCATCCATTGTTGGCTCTCGTTTCCAAACGACTTTCACAAGGCGGTGAGCGAGGCCATCGCCTGTGGTGGCGATGCGGACACAACTGCCGCAATTGTTGGTGGAATTGTGGGAGCACGCGTTGGAAAGGAAGGAATTCCAGCTGAATGGATCATGGGCATTTGGGAATGCCCTCGAAGTGTTCACTGGATGGAGGCGCTCGGAACAAATCTTGCCCAGTCGTGGCCAGTTCCACAGCCCGGTCGTGCACCCCGAGTCAATCCTGGGATGATCTTCATGCGAAATCTGCTATTCCTAGCGATCGTCCTCTGCCATGGTTTCCGACGTCTCGCCCCTCCTTATTAATAGGGTCGCAATGAGTAAGGTAGAAAGACGTTGGGACAGAGTAGAATCTCGATCCCTGGGAACTGCACGACTTTTGAGCTCGGAGTCAAGTTCATCTCCGATTGGAAAGTACCACCGTTGTCATGACGAGAAGTTAGCACATGACAGTTTTGCGTTTCTTACCGATTGATGTCATGGGGGCTTCTCTCAAAAATGGATGCAGGCCATACGGTGAAAGAGGGCGTTGATTCGAAAATCGGCAGGACGAACTAGCGTCCGAACGCAAACAAGTCCGCATCGGGGGAGTCGCCATGTTGGAGGAACTCCAGAATCATCGTTGCTGCGATTGCGCTAAAGGTGATTCCGTTCCCTCCGAAGCACAGGGCCATCAACGCGTTCGGAACCTCGTCGGTTCGACCAATATAAGCGAGACCATCCTTGGTTTTACCAAACGTCCCAGCCCAGCAGTAGTCAGTCTTCCATTTCCATTCGGGGAATAGCGCGCGAACCTTCTTCTCGATAATTGCGGCTTTCTTATTGATTGATCTGTCACGTCTCGAAGGGCTATGGAATGCGTCATCTTCTCCGCCCACCAATAGACGATTGTCGTCGGTGATGCGCAAATAGAGATAAGGCTCCTTGGCCTCCCAAAGAATCCAATCGGCACTCCAAGGGGCAGTGTCCAGCATGGGTTCCGAAACGAGGGCGTACGTATTATCGAGATTGACAATTGGTTCGCGGATCATCGTCTTGGACTCGTAACCGTTTGCATAGACGACGTGTTTTGCCTGGATATTGACCTTTTCACTTGTTAGCAGATCCGTCTCGGTGCCACGGGTTTTGCGGCTGACGATTTCCGTACGGTCAAATACTCGGCCGCCGCGTTGTACGGCTCGATGGATCAAGGCATGGCTCAATCGGTAGGGATCGCATGAGGCGGCTTGTTGGCTCGAGAGTGACGCTTCGCCCTCCAAACCAAATCGCTCCTTCGTGGATGTCTTGTCGTGGTAGAAGACGTCCAAGTCGATCGCTTTCCTGGCTCGAGCCTCCTTGGCTAGTTTCCATGCAGCTTTCCGCGTGTCCGCCAAGTAGATGCTCGTTCGACGCGCGAAACCTACGTCGACATCCAGGGATTTCGCGAGTTGCTCAAGCATGTCGATCGATTGATGGGATAGCGTGTAAGCACGCGAAGCTCGCTCCTCGCCGATCAGCGCTTGCATGTCCGTCAGGGATACATCGATCTCGTATTGCAAAAGCGCTGTGCTTGCAGAGGTGCTACCGCTGCAAACGTCGCGGCGATCGACGAGAACGGTCTCCAATCCAGCCGACGACAATTGATCGAAGAGGATCGCGCCCGTAATACCTCCTCCGACGATAAGGACTTCGCATTGGATGTTCTGCGCAAGCGATGGATAGCTATGTATCATGCCGTTTTTCAGCAACCAAAATGGAAAGTCTGAAGTCAGTTTCACTTAGTTTCCTTTCTGCTCATCCCGGATGCCATTGTTTCGATTCGGCACTCCATACAGGTTGCGTGTCGCAGGTTGCGTGCCAGAAGATACGGCTGGTACTGTTCAGTGCGCTGCGCAAGGGGCGTCCAACGTTCAATCGCTGCATGAAGTTCCAACCATCCCTTTCGATTGTCGCGAAGAACCATTGGTGGCCGAAAAATGATTCCTGAGCGATCAGTAAGGCAGATAGACGACCAGCTTGATCGTGCGACGCGAGAGATGTGGTGAAGATCGATGTACGAGATCGGGAATGGTATCCATTGAATGTAACGGGTTGATTCGTGGACGGGTTGAGTCGTAAACCCTGCAGAGCATTTAGCGACTGCGACTATCGACACGCAATCCTCGCAAGGATCGGCACACGGTTTGCGAATGGCATAGGTGGCTTGAGACGAACGCGTTGCGGGTGCCGCAATCTGCAAAGTGCTCGGGTCGATCGGCGAATTCACCTTCCCCATGTAACTTGACGGAGCATCGGTCATGAAACTCGATTCCTTGGAAAAACTTTACGTTCACGAACTCAAAGATCTTTACAGCGCAGAAAACCAGCTGTTGGAAGCGTTGCCGCGGATGGAGAAGGCAGCGACGGACAAGGATCTTAAAGCGGCGTTGGCAGACCATCTGAAGCAAACGAGAATGCACGTGAAACGTCTTGAAAGCATCTTCGCAGGTCTCGACTACCAGCCTGGCGGGCACAAATGTTCTGGGATGGAAGGGTTGATTAAGGAAGGCGAGAGCCTGCTGGAAGGGGACGCCGACAGTAATGTTTTGGATGCCGCCCTGGTTGCAGCGTCTCAGAGGGTGGAGCACTACGAGATGGCAGGATATGGGACCGCGCGTGCTTACGCAGAAAAGTTGGGTCGCCAGAAGGATGCGGATCTCCTTCAAGAAACGCTCAACGAAGAAGGGTTGTGTAATCAAGCGTTGACGAGACTTGCCGAGCGACGGCTGAACTTCATGGCCATGGCGCATGCCTAGTATCTGGTAATCGTTCAGCTGCCATCCAACCATCCCTAAAAACCTTACGCAACGACAGGATCCATTCCGCCATGAAACGTATCCATCTTCATATCCAAGATAGTGGTGGACAAGGAACGCCGATCGTCATGATCCACGGTTTTCCGCTGTCCCACGAGTCCTTTCAGTATCAGTTCGATGCGTTCCGAAGAGCGGGGTTGAGGCCTGTCGCCTATGATCGTCGCGGGTTTGGTTCGTCTGAGAAAGGCAATGGTCCTTACGATTACGATACCCTTGCAGACGACTTGGAGCAGGTATTGGTTGAGCTTGGATTGCATCAAGTCGTCTTGCTCGGTTTCTCGATGGGGGGTGGTGAAGTCGCACGCTACGTTTCGCGACATGGCGAGGAACGTTTGCAAGGGCTTGTATTGGCAGCGTCCGTGACCCCTTATATGGCGGAGACCCCAGATAACCCCAAGGGGCCATTGGACTCCGCGACTGCAGCCGAAAAATTGGCTGCATTGCAGAAAGACCGCGACCGCTACTTCGAAGGCTTTGTCAATAAATTCTATGAAGTATCAGGGGATGTTGTGGTTGGAAAAGAAGAAATACAAAAGGCAATTGCCATGTGTCAGGAGAGCGATCCTGCGGCTGCGATTGCATGTATGAAGTCCTTTTCTACGACCGATTTTTGGGACGATCTGACCGAGGTAACGATTCCTACGTTGGTCATTCATGGTGATTCGGATGCAGTCGTCCCTTTCGAAGGTTCGGGGCAGCTCACGCATGCGGCGATTCGCCATTCGGAGCTTGAACTCATCCCTGGTGGACCTCACGGCATCAACGTGAGTCACGCCGACCGTTTCAACGAGCGAATCATTGCGTTTGTTCAAGCGGCGGTGGGTGAAAGAGTCTGATGCCTTCGTGGTGGTATGGGAGCCTGTTGGATCTGCTAGCCGACAGAACGGTTCTAAATGACTTCGCATCATCAATTACCTGAAAATGTATCGGAAAGCTCCCGAACGATCGTCGTCTCCTATTTGAGCATACGACGTGGGATCGGGTACATCGGACTGCTGCTGCCTCTGCTCCTGGGGCCAGTGGGTCAATTGGTGGGGATACAGATTCAGGACAACATGAGCAGCTATTACCACACGGTTCTGCGTGACGTTTTCGTTGGCTCGTTGTGTGCGATAGGTGTCTTTTTATTTTGCTATCGAGGGTACGATTGGATCGAAACATGGACGGGCCGAGTAGGAAGTTTTTTCGCGCTCGGGGTCGCACTCTGCCCGCTCGATGCGAACAGCGATCCACTATTTCAGACGACCTTTGTGGGTTATGCTCACACGCTCTTCGGAGGTGGATTCTTTTTAACGTTGGCCTTCTATTCCTTGTACCACTTTCCAGTTGAGCCAGAGGGACAGCGAGCGAATGTCCTGTCGCGCATCGACTATGAACGGAACCTTGTTTACCGTTTGAGCGGAGTGGTCATCTTAGTTGCGTTGCTCACGATGGGCGCGTATCTATTTCTCATGCCTTGGAGTTGGCGTTCGTGGCTCAATGACTTCAATTTTCTATTCTGGACCGAATGGGTGGCTGTCTGGGCATTCGCTGCAGCTTGGTTGACCAAAGGTCGTGCCATTTTCACCAGTATTGTTCTCGATATCTTGTCAACCTCGCGCGTCTTCGTTGGTCGGTAATCACATGACGACCATTTTCCCTCTTGGAAATCGAACGGCAGGCGGATAGACAGGAAAATCGGGTAAAGTGTGTTTTCTTTGTCGATTCTTTCGCTGCTAGATCGACCAGTATTCAATTTTCGAACTCGAGGACACGGAGTATTTTCAATGTTTGCAAAGCCTCAAGGTGAGCATCTATGGCTAGAGCAATTGGTCGGTACTTGGAGATTTCGGCACACCTGCAAAATGCCGGACGGCTCGGAGTCAACGGAATCTGGCACGATGGTTTGCCGGACCCTTCATAGCATGTGGTTCCTGGCAGAATCGAGTGGCGACGTGTCATCGGACACGACTCCATGGTCCAACCTCCTCACGGTTGGATTCGATACGGAGAAGAAGGAGTACGTGGGGACGTTTATTAGCTCCATGATGTCAAGTATTTGGTCATATCGCGGAACGATGGACGAATTTGGCAAGAAGCTCGATCTTTATACCGAAGGTCCAAAATTCGACGGAACCGGAATCGGCAAATACAGGGACACTATCGTTTACGTCGACCCAGATAACTGGCTTTTTCTGAGCGCACTTCAAGGGGACGATGGTGACTGGGTGCAGTTCATGGAATCCGAGCAAAAGCGAGTAAGCTCGTAAGTGGTCGACAGCTTTGGTCAGGGGGTTTTCAGAAACGGGACCCACTGGATATCTTTGGGGTGTTTGTCAGGATCCAAGCGGGTGGAATGCATCAGCTGGATTTGCCAGCGATTATCCTTTTGGATCATGACCGCGCTTTCGAGCCAGACAACGGTCCGCGTCGCGTCGTCTCGCTGAATTTCCGCTTTATTCCAGTAACTTACCCACGCCATATTGCCTTGCTGTCGAGCGTCGATCTGGCGGAAGAAATTCTTTCTCTCGTAGGGTTTTCCTTTGGGTTGGACTGCATCGATCAGTTTCTGCATGGTCCACACTTCACCATGTTCGAGCAATTGAAAGTCGTCGGTTGATGTCTGCTGCATCGCCTCTCCATCGTGTTTGGACATCGCGGCAAACAGTTCCTTCACCGGCTGAAATGCGGGATGATCCCCCGCCTCAGCCATCTCGCACAACGATAAAACGCCGAACAGCCACGAGGCGACGAGCAACCTTGGTTGCACCTTTCTACCGATGATCACGAATTCTGCTCCCAGGAAGTAAATGGTTGGAGGACGCTCGAAGCATTCTACATGGTGAGCGTGCTGGGAAATGGACAAACCTGTATCATGTTCCCAGGTGGTGGGGTTTGGGCGATTCGAAACGGTACGGTCGCTCGGGTCGCCACTGCACACGGACTTGTTTGCCTCAGTTTGTCCGCTTACTCGCTTTTTCACGGGTTCTCATGTCCAACCAACCATCTGATCAGTCGCCCTTTACTCCAAAAGGAGCCAACGAGGTTCGCAACGTACTCGACGAGACAAGTGGATTTGATTCCCAACCCAAGGCCGACGAGACGAGCGCGTTTAGTTCCCAAACGAAACAATCGGAGAATCTGGAGCGCACTGGACGAAAGCAACTTCGCCAGATTGCTGGCTACCAGTTGGGAGAGATGCTGGGGCAAGGAGGTATGGGACGCGTCTTTCGTGCAGACGATTCGACAGGGCGGTCGGTCGCTCTCAAGTTGTTGTCGCCTGATTTGGCTCGTTCTCCTGAGGCATTGGCAAGATTCAAACAGGAGGGATTGATCGCCAGCCAGATCAACCATCCGCATTGCGTGTTTGTTCATCGAGTCGACGAGGACTCCGGCATTCCGTTTATTGCGATGGAACTGATGACCGGACAAACTCTCAAGGATCTTGTTCTCAAGAGAGGCCCGTTGCCTTACGCCGAAGCGGTTCGCCTGATCCTCCAGTGCGTGGATGGGCTTGTCGAAGCGCACACGCTGGGAATGATCCACCGAGATATCAAACCAGCCAACTGCTATCTCGATGACGATGGGAATGTGAAGATAGGTGACTTTGGATTGGCCCGATCACTTGTATCAGACTCAGAGCTAACCCAGACAGGTGCCTTTCTCGGTACGCCTCTGTTTGCTTCCCCGGAGCAGCTTCTCGGACAAACGGTCGATGCCCGAAGCGATATCTATTCGCTTAGCGCGACGTTGTATTACTTGTTAGCCGGAAAAGCACCTTTCGAATCTCCACACGCCGCGCAAGTCATCGCACGAATCGCTTCCTCGGATCCTCCCAGCTTTCGATCGGCGGGTATCGATGTTCCTCCGCAGCTCGAGCAGATTGTGATGAAGGGGCTTTCTCGCGACGCATCCAAACGCTACGCGAGCGTTGCTTCGTTGCGTAGCGATCTGCAAGCGATCATCGAACCGGTGCCAGAACCCACCTCCCTATCGCGTCGGTCGGTGGCGTGGCTGTTGGACTACTTCATTCTGACATCCCTCATCGCGGTCCTGATGTTCTCCTTGTCTGACCCACGTGAATTGCAGCAGAAGTCGGTTTGGACGAATGTCTTGGGGATGCTCGTCGTCTTCGCGTACTATGTTTTTTGTGAGTCTCTCTTTTCCGCGACGCTTGGCAAGGCTGCGCTGCGTGTTAGGGTCGTCGATGCCAAGACGGGGGGGAAACCGCGCTTTTGGAGAATAGTGACTCGAGCCGCCTTCGCCATTTTTGCTTCCAGTTTCGTCTTCCTTGCCGTGAAGATCATTTTTCCTGAGATGCATCCTGCGGTGGAAGGGTTGTTGATCGGAGCAACGTTTCTTCTGAATATTGCCATCCTCTGTGCGACTTGGACCTACACCGGGCATCGGCAGCTCACGAACGATTGGATTAGCGGTACCGAGTGCCGTACGCGAACGGGATTGCGCGCAACCGCTCGTTCCGTAATTGATTTGCCGGCGTGGACGCTACCCATTCGAGCCCCAGAGATATCTGCAGAGGGCATTCCGTCCCAGCTTGGTCGGTTTGAAATCACGGGTGAGATGGATTGTCAGCCGTCGGATTCGAATGTCCGATGGTTTACAGGTGTGGACAAGCAACTAGAGAGAGCGATTTGGATCGCTTATTTAACAGATCCAGCAGCGTCATTCGATGAACGTCAAATTCATAAACCCAAGTCCTTCCGATTGCGTTTCATCGAAGAAGGTTCAACGCCAAAGTGCCGATGGTTTGCATTCGTCGCTCCTGAGGGTATGCCCATTTTGGAATGTACGAAACAGGGGACCCAATTTCCGTGGCCAATTACCCGTTCCATGCTGGGAGAAGTAGCTGAGCTATTCGATGCTTCTGCCCCGTCACCTCGTTCCTCTGCATCGGGGTTAGGTCTACAAGTCGGGAACTTTCAAGGGATCGATGCAAGACAATTGTGGGTGGATTCTGCAGGGCGACTTAGTCAGGTCGACCTTTGCGTCTCTCAGGATAGTTATTCGGACCTTGTCTTGTTGGTTTCCAAATTGGGGCTTCCACCGCGCCATCGACTTCGGAAAAAAGCTGGATTTACGGGTGGTAGTGGTTCGTTATTGCCAATCGAGTCCCTTCCTCCGCTGAGCGGGATGCGGCTGTTAGAGCAGATTGGATCTAGGGCCAATGCTCCGACTTCGGCCGAGCTGAAGAGCATGCTCGAGAAAGTGGACAAGCAATCGCATGAGCTGACACCGAGCTCGCGATTCGTCTCGGCAGCAGCCTCATTGGGATTGATGTCGCCATGGATGTTCCTCGCAATCATTATGCTGGTCGTTCCTTCTGTCATCCTGATGGCAGACGGACTGTACAGAGAGATTCGCCGATTGAAATCCTTAGCGGTATACGTCGAGCAACCAAAACTGTTTTCAGACTTCTGGAAATTCGCCACCGAGGAGCAGAGGTCTTACTGGAGCGATCCAAAGAATCGAGAAGAGATTCAAGAAGCGTTAGCGCTTCAAACGGATCGAATGGCAGTCGCGCTAGATCGCGTGGGTTCGCTGGAAAGGATGATCTTGACAAGCATCCCCAATTTGAACCTCGAAGCTCCGCCCATTTTTGGTTCGAAACGGCTGGAGCAACTCCCCGCAGAGCAAGTGGAAGCAGGGGAGAGCGATGCCGGAGAACGCAATGCAGAGGATCCGATCAAGATAACGGCGGGGCCCATGAATGTTGTGGAAGTGACATTCGGGCAAGAGCAGATGGATTCGGAGTTGGTTCAATCCATTTTGGGGAGTGTGGAACGGAGCAAGCAGCTGCCGAAGGCGAAGGATCCTGTACCCGATTTATTAATCGTCGGGATAGGAATGGCAATCTGTGTGCTTTGGACCACTCTCACCTTTGGCGGAATCACTAAACACTTCACGGGCATCTGCTACCTGCGACGCGATGGCCGTCACTTGGGAATTGTACGAAGTTTGTGGCGAGCGGTTCTACTCTATGTTCCGATGCTTCTTTTGGTGGTTGCGATTTCATATTGCAACCAGTTGGGATACGACTACCTCGGATGGGGAACCGTTTTGAAGAGAGTTTTTGTAGTCATCCCATTGGCCTATTTGGCAACGACCTTGATCTGGTATCGACGGACACCTCTGGACGTTTTGTCTGGAACGGTGGCTGTTCCTCGTTGAGTTTCAACAAACCGACTGCATCCGTTATTGGTCTGGATTGCTTTCCAGGGATGCAAGGAATTGATCGATCAATCCATCGGGAGTTTTGACGATATGTTCAGAGCCGGGGAATCGTCCGTTTTTCACATCGGAAATGAAATCACGGAAACCTCCGACGCGTTCTTGTTGTATGGCTTGCTCCATGGCGTAAAGGTTCCGGTACTGTTTGGTGTGTCGTGGAAAGGGAGGAGCATGATTTCCCAAGATGTCTTCGGCGAACATGAACTGGATATCTCCGCCACTACCAGCGCCAATCGAGGAGGTCACCAGACAGGTGCGGCGCGAGATTTGGGTCAGCAGATCGGCCGGAACGACTTCCACCTCGACGGCCCAAGCCCCTGCCTCTTCGAAGGCTTGAACCTGCTGGAAAACCCATCGTGCCTCCTCGATCGTCTTTCCAACCGCCTTGAGGCCACCGGTCCAGGTGCTCAGTCGGGGGACCAGGCCAGCGTGTGCTTGCACTGGAATTCCGGCATTTGCGACCGCTCGAATGAGTTCTGGCCCCCACTGACACATGATTCCGTCGGCCCCGATGTCCATCGCATCGTACCCCGCACGAATTGCTTCGGCCGCAGTGGCGATCTTGGTTAAACCGATACAGAAAGTCATGAAGGTATGGGGTGCAGCGTGACGGATCGCGATGGCATTGGCCGGGTTAGCGGGATCGAATTTGACCTTCATCAAATCGATGCCAGCTTCTTCGGCAGCCACAGCCTCGCTCGTCGTAAAAGGCATGGTCTCGGTGAGAACGGCTTTGCCTTTCAAGTCTTGCAAATGTTTGACGGTGTAATTTCGCAATGCATAGGCCCCGCCGAGAGTCATGGTGCGATGCAATCCTCGTTGGTGGGCATCTCTCGGGGGCATCGCATTAACGGAGGATGGTTGGTTCGGTCTCATGGATGGGGATTTCTGTCCGAGAGGATTCTTCGCTGAGTGGAATCGTCGCGGATGGATGGCGACGCCCCTACTGTGCGATTTTAAGCGAATCGATGTCGGCGCCCACGATGGCGGGTAGATTACGAGTGATTTTGTCGATAGGCCAATGCCACCACTGAATTGCCAGAAGCTCGCAAACGATCTCGCTCGGGAATCGCTGTCGGATGACTTTTGCAGGATTCCCACCCACGATCGAGTAGGGAGGGACGTCGTTCACCACGACGGATCTCGATGCCACGATGGAACCATCCCCGATCTTGACGCCTGGCATGATCAACGCGTCGTAGCCTAGCCAAACATCGTTTGCGATTACCGTATCGCCCTTGTAGGGCATGTCTCCTGCTGCGGGTGTGGCAGACTCCCATCCATCCCCAAATATGAAAAACGGAAAGGATGAAAAGCCGCTGATTTTGTGATTGGCTCCGTTCATAATGAACCGGACATGACGAGCCAAGGCACAGAACTTTCCAATGATGAGTTTGTCCCCGAGGAATGGAAAGTGGTACAGCACGCATTTAGATTCGAAGTGCTCAGGTCCTTCCGGATCGTCGTAGTACGTGTAGTCACCGACTTCAATCATTGGGTTCCGAACCAAAGGCTTGAGAAAGCCGACTTGTGGAAACCCAGGCATGGGATAGGGATTGTTCGGTGATGGTCCGTTCATCCATTCGTTCCTAAGTCATGCGAAGTGTCAAGTTCTCCATCGTATCATGCGTTGCCACGCATGCGTTTCCAGATCTTTTTTCCGCTCCGTTTATCGAGTCGGACAAGCTGATGTCTTCGAGTATCCAAGGTCCTTAGTTTGCCGCTAGCTCGTTTGGTATACACGAACGGTAGGCATACCGCGAGTACCTTGAAAGGCTCGCCTGCGTCCACCGGGAGATAACGTAATCGAATCAACTCATCCTTTGGAGACGCAGTCGAGTCACAACACCAAAGAAACGATGGTAGTTCGATCATTTCGATTAGGGCCGTTACGAAGTCTCCCTTTCTAAGGTCTTCGCCAGCGATTCGCGCAGCAACATTTGTGTCGCATACGGATGGGGCGGTGTTGGATTTCATGGACCTACCTTTCGCGGTTTGGGCGTGGAGCGTGTAAATTAGGGCAAGTAGTTCATAGGAAGACAGAGTTCCCTCTGCCCCGTTGGTTCGCCGGATTCTCTTCGGTCACGAAGATTCTTCCCATATGTGCACGATCCAGATCCTCCAAGGCAACTTCGATCCCATGAATCCATTCGAAGAGTTTTTGAATGCATCCAACTTCGCAGTGGCTGGTGCGTCGCGGGAGCGATCAAAATATGGCAATCAAGTCTTCCGTGCTTTGCTCGCCTCGGGGCGCACGGTTTATCCACTCAATCCGTCGGCTGTGGAGATCGAAGGCCAGACGGCATTCGCATCCATTTCTGATCTACCAGATGCCCCCGAGTCTATGTCGATCGTTACCCCACCGCACATCACGCGTCGAATCGTCGAGCAAGCGATCGCGGCGGGCGTGAAGAACCTTTGGATGCAACCTGGAGCAGAAGATGAACAGGCTGGTCGAGCCGCTCGGGAAGCGGGGCTGAACGTCATCGACGATGGAAGTTGCATTCTGGTATTGCTAGCTCGCGAGAAACGGCGTTGAGTTGTCCGACGAAGTGCGAGTAGAGGCGGCGTACCGGCTGCTGCATTTAGCAAGCCACCAGCAATCCATCTTCCACGACGAGTTCGACGATTGGTTCGCAAGTTTGAGTCCGATCCAGCTCTCCGCGAAGGACCTTGACGTTGGATGGGGCGACGATGCCGAGCGATATTCGGTTGCCTTGGATTTTCACGACTTCAACGGTGATGTTGCCATCGATTACCAACCGTTCACCCACTTTTCGACTTAGAACTAGCATCTGGATTTTTCCTTGCTCTCGAATGTTGCGGCATTGCGGGAATCGTTGGTTTGCCGCGTCCCAACACATTCTTTATCAGCCAGGGAGTTGACACCTTAGGTCCAAGCTCGCCGAAATGAGGAAAGAAAATGGAACTTCGGCTGCAAGCAAACGGTTCGGGACCAACTCCACGATCCTCCTCGTCCTCCGCGGTTGGCCATCACCGGTTTCATACCAAAACAGCGAGAAAGATAAACTCTAGGTAGAGCTCAGGAGCACCGGAACGAAGGAGGACTTACCGCGGAGATTGCGGAGAAGCGCGGAGAGAAGAATGATGAGGAATGGGAGATGCCCATTTTTGGGGTAATGTCCTGCTTGCTCGATCGCGTTGCGTTCTTAATCCCGGTCAGGACCGCAGTGAATTGCACAGCGTAGCAACGCTGGGAAGACCCAAAGAGCGGGTGAAGGGATTCGAACCCTCGACTTTCAGCTTGGGAATTGCCCTAGTTCGTTGGTCTTTCTGCTGAAAAACCCAATCGAATTGACGTTTTCCAGGGTATCCGATTGCGATGCAAGTTGCAACTGTCGCATCGAAATACAGTATTTCGGTATTTGTCGGTAACCTTTCGAACCTGCGAAGCGTAAGTAGATTCGCCTCTCACCCTGGAAATCTCCACGCCAAGCTATTTCCTGACGTGCAACTTCGGTGCACTGACTGCATACCGAAAAAACACCCAACCACCCGCTGCACCCGAGAACGGCACCTTTGGCAACTCGCGTGCGCGCGTGGATGTCTTCTGTTCCGGAAAATTTACCGGGACAAGAAACCGGCTGGACTGCATCTTGCTAATGCCAAGATCAGAGAGCCTGGTAACATCTTGTGACCGGGGGTCTCCGTTATGCAACTCCATCTCTGCAAGCAGCACTCCCGCCTTGCGTTCAACTCAGCCACTTCAGCAACGCTGCCGTTAATTCCGCCAACTGGCGGATTTTCTTTCGATGGACGCCCACGCTTCAACGTCGCCATCATGGTGACACGTCTGGTCACGCTGACTTCAATTCCTTGAACGGTCGCCGTTCTGACAGCAAACAATCGGGTGCGTCTTGGGGATGAAACACGGCTTGACCTTGCTCGACTCTACGCCGCATCGATTCGATACGCTCGATGCTCCCCGCTGGATGTCCGCATGGTATTCCTAGTGGCGGCTCGTAGTCACTAGATTCAAAACGCTTAAGCTCTTCCCATGTCCAATCGCTACGCCAAGCCATAAGCCACCCCCGCAAAGCTTCCAAAATCGATTCTCACGCACCCGATGCGATTATTGACATATCGACTACAAAGACAAACGGAACGCTTTGCGGTGGCGATGCGGTGGTTAGTTCGCCATCCGATCCATCAATTCGTCGAACGGGTCGGGTCCATCGTCCTTTGGCGCTGCGATGATCCTAGAACGCGCCGACGGTGTTAATCCTAGCTCACTCATTAGCTTTGCCATTCGCAACATGCACCCTGACAGCTCGATACAAGCGGGATTTCTCATAACGTCGCCGTTGGTCTTGGTCACGGTCGCACCCTCTTTCTGAACGGATGCCAACGCTTTGCGGTACAGCGAGTAAGTGACGCAATAGGATTCCACTAGATCGCTGTCGATGGTGGCAAGAATCCCAGCTCGATGGAGTTGCTGACATAGATGGTCCCATTTCGCCTTGGCGATCGGGTCCGCTTCGATGGTGGACGGTGCTGTCGGGATCCCATAAACCACCCGAGGTGCAGCGTGGTTCCGCCTCTCTGGGTGCTTCTCAAAGGATCCTGATGCTTCCTTCGCTTCCTGGCTTAACGGTTTGCGTCCTCGAACCATGCGATGCACCCTAGAAAACGTCCAATTTTGGAGAAAATCATAGGCGGGATTCAATGGGTCGATGTCCACCATTGAATGCAGATTATCACCACCCCCCTACCACCAGCTCCCCGAGCGACTCGAAAGGAAGTGAAAGAATCGCCCGAGGAAACTGGTAGAGAGATGGCTTAGGAGGTGATGCCTTCCAATCGATGAAACGCATTCACATCAGTAACCTGGAAGTCACCACGCCAAGTAAGCTTTAGCCTCACTTGGTGACGCTCGAATGTTTCGCCAGCTTCAAAGCTGATCTCCAAGAGTGGTTGTTGTCTCACTCCAAAGATGGCATAGCGGAAGTCACCCACCAATGCCTTAGCCAACTCGCAAGAGGTGGTAGGCAGCATGGAGACACCTTGCAGCGATGGTGGTGCATCGGTCCAGGTATCGACACCGAACGTCGTAACGAGGTCACCATAGATCTCAGGATTCAAGATAGCTGCGGTAGGCTCATGGTTTCGCACTCGAACCGCTGTTGCTGCGGTGTGAAGGTCAGCCCACTCGATCGCTCCAACTGAGGTTGTGCCGCTATTGGCGATGTCGGAACGGTTCAACAGCCCATCGAAGTTCGCTGAACCATTGCCCGCCAAAGCTCGCTGGTCGATCGCTACAGCAAGCGACCTTGCAAGCACATCAGCAATCAACTCCGCTGCGTTGCTCGCGTCTGCGGCCAACTCTCGCGACATGGTGACATAGTTACCAATAGTCTTTGCCGACAAGCTGATTTGCCGCAAAGTAACTTCTGTTCCTGGGAACTTTTCGTTCTCAGCCTTCTCAACAAACTCGGGATCGCTTGCAACTGCAGCAATCAAGAGCTCTTTGGTCGGCATGACAACGGTCGAGCATCCAGCTTCGATCATTCTTGCCTTGGAACGTGCAAGGTCGACCAATCCGGCCCACATAGCAGGGGTCAACAAGTAACCACCGTTGGGATTACTCCCAGTGGACATGGTGTTGCGCACCTCATCGGAGTGCCAAGACTTCAAACCGCTGCAAGCTGCTTGAACGAGCTCGCCAACGAGATTGGCATTAACACCAGGCTCGGAAATCATCTGCTTCGCCGAGAACGCTTTCACAACGTTGCCGTTGCTGTCTCGAAACTGCTTAACACCACCGCCGCCATCTCGCACCCATCGAACATCGAAAGGGTTGTCTTTGTCGTAGACAGGGCGTCCGTGTTTCGCCATCAGCTCATCGGAACGAATACGCTCGGCTTTGATGGCGTTAGAGAGCTCCCGCTGTGCATTCTCGATCTTTGCGAAAAGAGAATCAAACTCGGCTTGCTCCTTCTCGTCTGGAGACCGACCCTCAGCCTCTACCTTGTCGAGAATCGCAGCGGCTTGGCTTCGAAGAGTTTCTATTTCATTGTTAACTGTCGTTGAATTTCGCATTATTTAATCCTCGTTTTTTGAATGTTAAAAACTAACCCTATCTATTCAAAAACTCCGAGTTGCGTGCTAACAAGTCCGCATTGAACCGATCGCTTTTGTTAAGTCTTACTGTTCCTGCATGGTGGCGAGTGCAGCATATACACTCGATTCCAGCCACCTTGGATGCCGTGGGGATAAATACACTGGTTCGGGTAATATTCCACGTTCAACCAGTTTCTTGACGTGCGCATCGTCAACCGAAAGGATCTCGGCAACGTCACGCTTTGTTAATACCCGATCGCTGTTCTTCGCTTCCAATACGAAATGCAACGTCAACCGCCAACGGATTGCTCCGAGGAAGTCCCGAATTGCCCTGGGGAACTCCTGCGATGCCATCGCTTCGGCAAACATCAGCACTTGGGATCTCTCATCGAAGCTCATTCGATCGATCGGCAACGCCAGCAGCTTAGGCTCGATGCGCCCGTCTGATGATCGCCTGGTCGCCTCATGAACCAGCTCGTTTCTAAGCCATGCCATGAACGCAACGGGTAGCTTGCTTCTCTTGAACGACTCCGCCATCGTCTTGGCAAGCGATCGCAATTCCTCATCCGTCAAAGTGGTCAACGTACCGACGGGATGCTCGGTCGTGATCTCGGTATCGGTGAATGGAAACGGCTCGGCGGTGCTCATGATTGAATCCTATCGATGGAATCGTCGGTAGTAATATCTGCAGCAAGTCCCGCAGAATCGATTGAACAAAATTGAACAGGTTTTTTATGCAGCCACTTTTCAACGTCGGACTGTAACCAACGCTTACCGAACCTAGGTTCGGGAAAGTCGCTTTGCCGCCTGAGGTTGTAAAATCCAGTCCGTGAGATGCCAAGCATGAAACACACTTGGCGGATGGTGAGAAGCTTCATTCGTCGCCTCGCTTGATACCGATGCATTTCAATCCGTAGCTTCGCAAGAGGCATTTCAACAATCTTCGCAACCGCTGCCAACCGTCTGGCTCGTTCGGCGGGTGCGATCCAGTTTCCAACGTCAACGTAATGATCATTCCGACTCCTTCCGGTGGTCACGGTTATTTGAGTATCGCTGTCTCTGCGATGTCAGCGAGTGCCGGTGCGATCTTCTCAAGAACGAGTGCCAAGCGATCGATTGCCGCTGTCAGTGCTTGGATCTGTTCGGGTGATGGTAGTTTCTGCTCGGTCATGTGTTTGTTCCTTTCGTTGTCTCCGAATGTAGATTTGTTCAACGCAAACTCCTTTCGATGTCGTAGGCTCTTAAAACCTCTTCCCGTGTCGTCGTCCCGTCCTCGATTGCTTCCAGCAAGTACAGAAGCGCCCCCTTGTGGTGACGAATCACGTCGACCAGCTCCCCAGATACCTTGCTGGCGTCGGCGTCGAAACGAATCGATTCGCCATCTGCCGTTAGCTGAACGCCTATTGCCCAACAGAAAACCAAGAAATTCAACGGCGTCCCCATTTAGACCACCCCGCTAACGCGTCTGTCGGTGGAAACCGTGTAGGGTTGGTTTGGTTGGTTTAGTGGGTTTGATTTCACTTGCCCCGTATACGTATACGCATTTTGACCCTCTTCTAAACCGATTGGTTCAATTTCGGTCCGTGTATAGACCTCCGCTGTATCAAACCCACCTAACCCACCTAACCCACCCCCGGTGACCTTCCATCGCTTGATTCCACCCCCGGCGTTTTCAGACTCAATCCGCTTTCCGTCGACGATCCGTCCTTTGACCGAGATTAGCCTTTTGCTGAATCGCTTGGGAATCGGTGATCCGCCGCAAATCTCGGTTACAACGTCCACAAGCAACGGGACTTGGTCGGGATAGGATTTCAGCAAGTCGAACAGTTCTCGAACCGTCTTTCCCTTGCCTTGTGGGTCGGCTTCTTCAATCGCACCGATCAACCTTCGGACGCTGTCTTTGGTTTCGTCGGACTCGGCAACGGAACTCCGCGTCGAAAGTGGGTCCGCCAATCCAGCCCAAACGATCGAACCGCGTATCGTCGCGGTCCACGACTCGAACGAACCCCAACCCTCGCTGTCCGGTCTTGGACAACCCGCAACGAAGTAGGCTCGAACGAACGTTAGCGCGTCTACCACAAGTCGCGGTCGATTCTCTCGGATCCACTGCAGCAAGTCGGAATGGCGAAAGTCTGTTCTCGCTTCCGGCGTTTCCGTTGCTGGCTCCAATCGAATCGGTAACACTCGCCTTGCCGTGTCGGTCCCGAATTGCAGATTGTTTCCGGTCGCTATCCAAATAGTCTTTGCTGGGATGTCGCCGGTCGTCTTTGATTCCCCAAGGATCCGATCTTTCCACGTTGTCGCCGTTAGCAACGCGTCCAACTCGGCACCGCGTAGCGTCCTGTCCACGTTATCGAAAACGTGACATGGAGCGCCCTCGATCAACAAACTGGTGATCTGCTTTGCTAGTTCTTCCTCTTTTAGTGGAAAGCCCTTTTTGGAAACGCCATGCCCGTATGCAAGCAACGTTGCCGCGTCTGCCAATAATCCCTTCCCGCTTCCCGCTGTGGTCGCTGTAATTGCGAACAATGGAATGCACCCGTTAATACATGGTCTTGCCACAAGCGAAAGTAAGAACGCAAACCATGCGGTTCGGTCCGAATCATTAACAAACGGAAAGTCGGTTATTACTTCCTGAATCGATTCCCATGCTGCAATGGCGTCCTCTTTGGTAGGCTTGTCCGGAATAGTTGGGTATTTATCGTTCGGGTGATACAACATCCCGGTCGACTCATCCCATCCAGCACTTTGAATAATGCTCCCGTCGCTTCGTAAAGTTGGCGTTTGGATGATTGCTGTAAGTGATCGAACCTTTCCGCTGTACTGTCCTCGATTAACAATCGAATCGACCAACCATTTCGGCGGTCGCTCTGGTTTCAATACAACGTTTCCATCCTTGTCGACTCCTTCGGTCTGCAATTGGCAGCATTGGGTTATACGCTCGCGGACAATGGCACCCGGCATTTCACAAATCTTTAATCGTCCTCGCGTCTCGGGATCCTCCGATTCGACGATATGAACCAACGCACCGCCGCGAACGAAAACCTTACACTTCTCACGAATGAATTTCGGGATCCAGTCGGAAGCCCAACCGAGATTCCCCAAGTGTTTAACCACCTGGTCCGATACATATGCTTCGTTTAGCAATAACAGGACTTCCGGTCGGGTGTCTTTGCTTGGCTCTGATTCGGTCGGCGTCCACGCTTTCGATTCTTCGATTGCTCGTTTGACGGCGTCGGCTCCACGCTGTCGCAGAACGTCGCGGGTGTCCTGACCACCTTTCTCGACAACCTCACCCGGTAGCCTTGCAATGCGAACGCTTGCCGCGATTCCCACTAAATAGGATCCGGTCTTTTGTGCGCCCCAATGTCCTGCCGTATCGTTATCCGGAACGACAATAACGTCGCATCCTTTGAACAGCGAACCGTATGCTGCACCGATGACATTGGTCGGCAATCCGCAGACGTTTGGATAGCCAAGCCCAATCAATGCTGACGCATCCTTTACGCCTTCAACCAGCAACCACAATTCTCCCGGCTGTGGTAATCGACCGGGAAGGAATAAACCTGCTGTGCCGCCGCGTGGTAGCTTTCCTTTGTCCCCCGGCCACAAATCGAAATGGGATTCTTTGTTGCCTTTGCTGTTCCAAACTGGGATCCGAACAACGTTTTGTTTCCCTCGCTTGGCTAGTGTCGGCTCGAATAGCTTGAACGCGTCCAACGGCATGTGTTTATCAATACAAACCTCTTCGAGTAAATCTCGCTTCGGCGCGTCGGTCGTTTCGGTGGAGACTCCCAGTTCGCTCGCTAGCTGCTTGATCGCTTCGCTGTTCTCGATGCCGTTAAACCATGCGAATGTCCCAATTCCGTCGCCGGATCCTTGCGGTAGGCAATGCCGACAAAAGACCTTTCCGTTATCGTCGAACTCGCGGTCGATGTTGAATCGATCTGTTCCGTTACACTTCGGACATGGTTGTCCGCCGTTATCATCGCGATGCAACGGCAATGTAAGAATCGAACGCCATCGACCATGCGCGGCTTGTTTGATCTGTTGAACCAGATAGCTCATTCGCTCACCTCCTCATCGATGGTGAACGCTTCCGCTCGTGCCGCCTGGCACTCGCTGCAATCGCATAGTTGCGGTAGCCCTGTGCAGATGGTGCACTGGCATGTTTCGGAATTGTCTTTGTCGGCTTCATGCGCCATAATGGAGACTCCTTCGGGAATGAGGGAAACAAACGTAGCGAAAGACCCCATCGGAAACGGTGGGGTTTTTCGTTTGCTAGGAGAGAGATGCCTTAGTAACGGCGATGATGTATCGATGGATGGCTTGGCTGGATGTAATCCAAGAGTTGCCAAGCTTCACGGCTTCCAGCTTCACACCTTTGGTCCCTCGAAGGATCCATCGATGTATGGTCGCTTTGTCTGGTCGCTGTCCTGTGACTTCCTGAATCTGGATTCGCGCTTGCGGAAGTGTTAACACGTCTTCCGTAAGAACCCGCCTCACAATGTCTTCTGCGTCAATCGTTTTGGTCATAAAAAAACTCCCCTGTGTTCTGTTGCAATGCCTGCGACACGGGGAGTTTTAGAAGTGAAGACAGCCAACTTAAAGAGTCGAATTGCACAATCCTTTGCACGCTGGTCCAGTGTGCAAAAAATAGTTATCGGCGTCCGCCTCTGAGCCAGTTTTCTAGCGCGCTGAGCGAGATTCCAAGCTCCTTTGCAACCTTGATTTTGTTGCCATCGTGAAGGTCCATGAGGGTGTCGGCTTCGAGTTTCCGCATAGCCCAATCGGTAACACGCCTTTTCTTCACGGACTCGATCCGTCCACTTTCCTGAGAGATTCCATTCTCCGCTGCATGAAGCGTCCAACGGTGCACTTCGTTGTTAATGGTCATTCCTGCACTGATTAGAGCGAAAACAAGCTCGTGATCCTCTTGCGAGAACTTGCCGACGAAGGATCGAATGTTTCCAAGTCGCAGAAGTCGAGAATCAATCTCGGTGTCGATCGCTTCGCTGTCGTTGGGATGGTCCGCTTTCCACTTCTGCCTGCGCCACTCATTGATGCGAACGAGCGCATCGATCAGCTCGAAAACGCCATCGATGTTGGCGGGACAAAACACCTCTGGTTCCTGTCCATCCAAGAATGATGGCTTCTCCCAAGGTTTTGGCATATTAGATACTCCATTTTTGTGAAGTCGCTGCTAGTCCCGCCGAATCGAATGGAGTAACGAATCGGTGAGACTAGCGCGGGGTTAATTACTCCCCTGGCGACAATAGAAAGATTCTACAGCTTGGGTGCCGCTTTCGCAGCTTCAATCGCTTTGACTTCCGAGACCGCTGCATAATGCTCGGTCATGTCGGCTCGTGCGTGTCCGCCGAGTGCCTGCGCCGCTTCGATGCCAAGAGCTTGGCGAACCATCGTGAGGTTGAGGTGACGAATCTGGTACGGAACCCAGCAAGGGACCTTGGCACGTTGTGCAGCTCGTGCGATCGCTTGGCGGTAACTTTGGGAAGTGTACTTTGGTCCCGCTTTGAGAGTGCCTTTGACTGGCTTGTAGGAGCCGTATCCTTTCCGCTCGGAACTCAGCTTCGCTCGGAACCAGGAGTCCGCTTCCCGAGGGGAGAACAAATAGCTTTCCGCATCCCTGTTGAGGTAATCAGTGATCGCCTCACGAGCGTCTCCGAGGATCGGAATTGCTCGTGTCTTCCCTCGATGCGTGTTTTTGTGCTTTGCTGGACGGTAGAACCACGTCTCCCCGCTTCGATCGATGTCGCATGGGCGCATGGAGCATACTTCCTCTGGTCGCATCCCCGTTGAAAGCTGCACCCGTAACATCGACTTGATGATCGGACTCAACTCCTTTGCCGTCTTGCGGACAATCTCAATGTCGACTGGTTGTCGCTTGGGGTTTTCCTTCCCGTCGCCATATCGCAATGGCTCCACGCTTTTGAGTCTCGACCAAGCCGACTCGGTCACCATTTCCTCCGAAACACCCCATTTGAACAGCCTGCACACCTCGTTTGTCAAACGGTTGATGTACCCCCGAGTCTTGTTTTCGTCGGCAACCCAACGTCCTCGCTGGTCTTTGAGTGCCTTGGGTCCAAACTGCTCAACTTTTAAGTTGCCGTAGTGGGTATCCAGGTCATCGCACACACCGACAATCCTGGCGATCTCTCCACGAGCGTGTGCGTATTTCTTCCTCACGAACGTGCGATACGCTGCGGTGACGTGTCGGATGGTCAACGGCTCGTTTTCGCAATGAACGGACTCGTCGGCGGATGCGAGAAGCAATCGTGACTTCTCGTCGACCGCTCGGATGTCGAACCCGTCTGGTAGCCGCAATCCGTTGGCTTGGTATTCCGCAATGAGGACTGCGTAGCGAGCGAGAGATTCGGGTGATCCAGACTTCCCGAGGTAGTAATCTTTGCGGTCGATGGTGACAACAGCTTGCCCGCTGATGTGGAACCGCATGGACGGAAGCGACGTTTTTTGACGTGCCATGAGTGAAACTCCTTACGTTTTACCTACTCGCTGTACTGCGTAGCTAGTACAGTTTTTCGGTAGTCTCGAAAGGGTCGCACCTCAAAGTGAGGGTATCGCTAAACGCGATCCAACCAACAAAAACACAGGTAAAACTCACAAAGCGGGTGAAGGGATTCGAACCCTCGACTTTCAGCTTGGGAAGCTAACACTCTAGCCACTGAGTTACACCCGCATCGTCGCTAATATACCCGGTTCTCGCTTTCGCTCAAGAACGAATGGGTGGAATGGATGGAGGATGGTTCCTTATGTTGACGAACGGGCTAGCGCGCTACTTCGTGGACGGTCTCGCCGAACGGGTCGAGGTGCCGGACGTTTAAAGACGGAGTATCGGCAGTGTAGGTCAATTCAAGCTCGAGATAGCCACCCGCCACCCGAAGGAATTGGTGGATGTCGGGCCGAAAGTCCTCTTGCTTCCATCCTCCTGCGTGACGATTGCTGATCGGCCCGACGGAGAACTCATGCAATCCCGTTTCAGGGTCGATGCTGTGGTATTGCCAGTGCCGATCGCCGCAGAGGACGAAGCAGCCGGGGATCTTTGACAATGCCGCTCGAATCGCTTTCCCTTCGCGGGCAAAAACGGAGTTGGAATGGTTGTCTTTTTTGGATTCGCGATCGGGGCCCACGATGGGGGTCGGGGAGATAACAACGCGATACTTGGCATCCGATTCCGCAAGTGTTTGCATCAACCATCGCTTTTGTTCGACACCCAGGATCGATTTTTCCTCGCTGTCCGGCTCGACGTTGGGGGAGCGGAAGTCTCGACCCTCTAGCATCCAAATTTGCAGATCTCGCCCCATGCGAATCGTTCGGTAAGGTGTTTCGGGAAGCCCGGTTTGAGTTCGAAAGATCCTTTGCCCATCTTCGAACGTGAAGTCATCTGTCCACTTCGCTCGTTTGCCCGGCCAACTGTCGTCGACATAGGTGTCATGATCGTCTTTGAGGAAATAGGCAGGGGTGTTTCGGTGGAAGTCGACGACGCTGGGTAGTCCGTACGTTCTCTGCCAATGGTAGAAGGCTAAAGGGACGGATCTGGCCAGTCGATCGTAGTACACGACATCTCCTGCCATGACGAAGCAGTCGGTCTTGCGTTTTCGCATGGTTCGATACGCTTCAAAACCAAACGGACCATCCCGATCGTCGAATTCTTGGCAGGTTCCCACGGCCAAGCGGAGTGGGGCTGTCTTCTCCGGGTGGATCAATGTTTGGAACTGACCGCTGAGCACCGAAACGGGGCCATTCGAGGACGCGCGCGCTTCGGTTCGAACATCGTAGGTGGTGCTGGGCTCCAGATCGGCCAGCGCCGTCAGCAAGGAATAGTCGGTCGATTCATCGACCCTCTGCCAAGGAGATTCACGCCAATTCCCTCCCTCTTTGCGTTTCCAACGAACTCGCATTTCGGCCGGCACACCAGGAACTCCGTAACGCAACCCGGAGATAGAGTCTGCAGGCAAAATAGCTCCCTGTTGACGTTGCCCCGTCGGAGTCGTTTCGGTGAATTCGACTTGCGATAGATCTCCCAGATTCGGCAAGGGCCATCGTGTCGACCGACTCCAAACCATCGCGCCATGCGGTCCCACTTCGACAATTTTCATCCCGGTTGCTTGCTGGGGTTCATTGGAGGTATCGACCAGCTCCGCGGATCGTTCCCCCTCGCTCGCGTTGGACTTGGTAACCGCAATTCGACCGTCCAGCCATTCGACGATTCGAGTGTACTGCCATTGGGCAGCGAATCCCGGCAAGACGCTTTGCAATCGCCAGTCGACTTCGGCGTTTCGGAGGACTAATTGGGGAATCGTCGTGCCGGTCGCATCGTTCCAAAGGGCTCGCCAAGCCAACAGCACTGCCAAGATCTCCGTGCGGCCATGCCCGATGACCTGCCAAGTCGCCGAGGGTTTGTTGTTCGCTCCAGAGGTTGGGGAGGGGCGTGCCCAGTCCCAGAATCCGCACGCATCGCGGAATTGAAGTTGCTCCAAAGAGTCACCCAGCAAATAGAGCCGTCGATGGAACTGAGTTCGGGTCTTCACGTCAGGGAAGCGCGTTTCCAAGTCCGATCCCCGCGGAAGGAGGATCCAATGCGTTGTGGTCGGAGCGGACTCCAATTCCCTCGCAATGGTTCCTCTCGTCAAGATTTCCCTGACCCAATCGGCAGAAGAAGCGTCTGCCTCCCCTTTGCGTGTGGCTGCAATACCCAGGTGCAGTACATGGTTTACTGGGGAGACAATGTCGTTCCCAACGGCAGTACTTGGCTCGATGCGAAGCCATTCCGTTCGCCAGCCCTCTACATCCGATGTGCTGTACAGCGACCATTTCCATTTGTCCCCGGTTCCGCGCTGCAGCATCTGTGCTTGCGTGAAGGCATTCTTGCGCGACTCGCGAGGCTCAAGCAATTCGATTTTCTTTAGCCACTCCTTTCCTTCGGTTTCCCAGTTTTCAAGCAGTGGGGAGGAGTCTTTCGATGCAAACCATTCCGCTGCTCCGGTCACTCTTTCGTCGAGGGGAAGTTCCTTCGGGAATGCGACAAGCTGATGGGGGGCAAGCTCTTTCGTGGCGGCGCGTTCGACCAGGATCTCCTTGCCGGTCAGATGCAAATGGAGCCATTTGAATGCGCCGACCTGCAGTTCTTGCGAATCTTTGTGTGGCCCTGGCCCGATGAGTACTCCGTAGTCCTGAGGTTTACCGATTCGGCGATATAGAGATTCCAATTGGCGGTGGATCCGAATGACACCATCGAGTGGGAAAATTGAATCGGAGTCTGTGTTCGTTAACAGAAGAGGTCGAGGGGCGATCAACGCCGCGAGTTTGCCATAGTCCCAGCGGAACGTATTGACCATATACATGCAGTCGCAGTGTCCTTCGACACAACCATCGAGGACATGATTTCGCAAATCGGTAATACCCGCGACGGGGACCGCGACACGGATGCGCGGATCCAAGGCGGCGGCGTACCAACTATAGGCACCTCCACCACTTCGACCGGTGATCCCGATCCGATCGGAATCGATTTGGGGAAGAGACTGCAGATAGTCGATGGCCCGGATGCTTGACCAAGCCTCCACCCCAGCGGGCGTATACCCTTTGCTGATCCAGTCCCAACGCCCCAGCTTATACGTCCCGTGGTGCTCCCCCTGGAATTCACCTAATTGGATCGTATCGATGATCAAGCAGGCCAGGCCGTGGCGTGCGAACCAAATGCCGTGGTGTTGGTAGCTCGTTTTGTTCCCTGCCAAGCGTCCGAACTCATCGACTCGCGCGTGCCCGCAAACATAAAGAACGGCAGGCCAACCCGTGTCAGGACGATCTCCCTTCGGTAAATACAAATTGGCCCCCACGTACACTTTGGGGCTTGGTTGGAAATGAAGATTTTCGACCCGATAACCTTCCCCCTCGTGAGCGGAGGTGGTGTGAGCGGCTAGCGGGGTCTTTTCCGGCCAAGGCTTGAGGCCAAGCATTTCCTGCAATTCCCCTCGCCATTCCTGTTGCACGCTTTCCCAATTCTCGCGCGTGATTTCGTTCAACTCCTTTTCCGTCGTCTCTTCGATCTCCTGGACGCGATCCTCGAGATAGGAGGTCCAAGGGAGGCTGCTCGTGCTGCGAGACACTTGTCCCGATGCCGATGTGCCGAACAGCACGCTGCACCCAAGCAAAGCGACGAACGCCGAGAGGGTTGGGGAACAGGCGGAAGCGTGGGGGATTGTCGCGTGCAAGCGGACCATGATCTCGGTAGGCTCCAGAAAGGGATGGGAGGCAAGGTCATTTCGGTTGCGGGGGAATCGATCGAAGCGTTTTCAGGGGCAGCGATCAGCGAACGATCCGGATGGCAACAGGAAGGGTAGTTGGATTGCCGTCCACACTTGCTTTGATGTGAAAGTAGCGGACTTGCTCGGGTACGAACTTGGCCGCGGTAATAAAGACCTCGCGGGTCGACTGTCCGGCTGGGATCAGAAGGCCATTGAGGCCGATGTTGTCGACGAATACGCCGTGAGGAAGATTTCGTCCTGATTCCGCATTTCCGAACGAGATATCTCCTTCCAAGGCGCCTCGCTCGATGACGAGTTTTAACACGCCCGTCGTACCTGCCTGCAAGGTAAATTCTTGAAGGGGTTTAGCGTCGTTTGCATCCGATTTTCCGACGAGCTTGATCGGCATGGTTTCCTTGGCCACTTTTTTTACCTTCAAGGTGAGCGTTTCTGATTGGTTTTGGGCGGTCGAGGGCGACTTCGACTTTGCCTCCAGTTGGATCGAAAACGAATCAGGTAGTTTGGAAAACGCTTCGGGGGTCGCGGTGAGGGTGGCAACGCATCGGATCTGGTCTGCTTCGACGTTTAGTTCGCTAGTCATTGCCAGGCCTTCTGGAAGGTCGATCGGCCGGATATCGATACGTTCGCGATGCCCTTCCTGGCGATTGGCAACGATGCTGAACTCTGCCCCGCCGGAGGATCGCAGGGTGATCTCGGCAGGTTCCAGTTGGAGTGAAAACGTCGGGTTCGGGCGTGCGATGACCAAGCGGTATTGGTACGCATCGCCGAATTGCCCGCGCGCATCGCGAACGCGAATCAGGTAGCGGCCGTCTGCGTTGGGGATGAACGTCAGTTGACTATCTTTTCCGAGGCGACGCGTCGATTCATCGTCATTCGAATAGTAGATCGGGAAAATAGGCAAGCCGTTAGGGATTGGTTCCTCGTTCGGTTGCAATTCTCGTACGATCCAAGCGGGTTCGTTCAGTGCATGGGTGGTGGCGGTGGTATCGAAGTAGGTCCAACGGTTGCGTTCCCCAGGATAGACCTTGAACCCCGAGTCTGGTCCTCGCGGATAGAGCCACAATCGCACGACTTCACCGGCCGCGTAGAGATACTCATTTAGTTCCATGTCTTCCCATCGATGCATACGGAAGTCATCGGCGATCGTGGAATCTTTGCCGCGGAATGTGAAGTACGATTCGCGAAGGGCTTGGAGACGTGTGCGGAGGACCGGTTTTCCGCTTGCATCCAAGATATCGACGACGCTATCCATCGGTGACTTCAACGAAGCCGCTTCGATGGTGATGAGCCAGGGCTCGCCCGCTTTTGCGTCCAGCGAATACCAATCTCCCGGCGTGGAGGAGCGTGCATCCGATTCCGACAAAGTCCCGGAGACACGGCAGGGGGATTGGAGAGGTTGCGCGGTAGCGGGTGAACGAGATGTTGTGACTTCACCAAACTCCACAGTGGGTGCGATGACCGATTCGCTTTTCCGATCGGTATCTGATCGGACTTCGGTATTGTTCTCTGTCGCATTCGGCCGCGACGCGTTCTGGATTCGTTCGATTCGCGCCGAGGATCCCATTACAAACCGTTGTACTTTACCATCGATGGAGGAAGCGACGATGGTTTGGGGATCGAGCCAGAACAGCGAGGTGGGGACATCGGTGACGCGTCCCGCTTCGCCGAGTGGTGCGATGGCAGGCCACGTCCAAGCCTTGATCGAGCGGTCTTCGCCGGCCGTTGCGATTTGATTTCCGTCCGGAGAGAAGGCCACGGCCACCACGGCGGCTTCGTGAGCGAAGACGGAATGGAGCATGGGGCTTACCGAAGGGGTTGTCATGGAATGGATTTTCCAGACACGGATACGCCGGTCGGCGCCGACGGCCAGTACGGAGTCGCCAGAGGGGGAAAAGCGAACGGCGTATTGTTCGGCCTCCCCCTGCCCCATGGTATCTAGTCTTTCACCTGAATCGACCCGCCAGAGTTTGATGGTCTCGTCTGCGCTGGCCGTCGCAATGACTTGCCCGGAGGGATCGAAGTCGACGTCGTAAACCGCGCCGTTGTGGCCAGAAAACGTTCGAACCAGTTCGCCCGTCGCCACGGACCACAGGCGCACCGACTTGTCATAACCTGATGTGGCGAGCCATTGGCCGTCGGGGCTCCATGCGACCCCGTAAATGGCATCCGAGTGACCTTCGATGGTACGCTGATGGTTCAAATTTCCATTTTGGAAATCAGCAATCGTGATTTGGCCTCCCAAGCCGGGGATGCCTGAGAGGATTGCAAGTTGTTTTCCGTTCCTGGCGAATCGCATCTTGGTGATTCGCCCGGTGATGGGGAGAGATTGGCGTTCGATCCATTGGGACTTTTTGATTGCAATGTGGTCTTGGAACCCCATGATCCAAGTATCCGAGGAGGCGGGGGCGATGGCGTAGAGGCCTGGCGGGTTGGAAGAGGTTCTCGTTGGAGGGAGGTTCCATCGCTCTCGGAGCGCAAGCTTTTTCGATTCCCCCAAGGCGCCTTGGTCAATCCAATCGCGAAGCATCCGTTTTTCTTCGTCCGTCGGTTGCGTTTCGTCGACGGGGGGCATGACCGGTTCGAGAGACCCTTCGATCAGTTTCCAAAGTTTGGACTCGGCTGCATTTTTGGGGACGATCAGACCATTGGCCTTGTCCGATATTTGAAGGGCTTCCAGGGAGTGAAGTTGCACATCTGCTTCGGCGTCATCCTCGTTGTGGCAACCGCTGCAGTATTTGGTCAATATCGGTTGGACTTGCTGGCTGAAGTCGATATTGGAAGCTACCGAGGGGGAAGCTTCTTCGGTACAGAAACCAAACGATGCACCAAAGTAATAGAGCGCCAGTGCGGTTGCGATGGAGAATCGATTGGCAAGGTGGCTGGATGGAGCGGTAACCATAAATAGGCGGTTGAGGGGAGGGAGGTTGAATGCAGGGGGCACCATTGCGGATGTCTGGTAGTCAAGTCGCCAGTATACCACGGCTTGGGACGGGATTCTTCCGTTGGCCCGGTAGGAATTAAATCGATTGACGGGTAGCAAGGGATTGTCTACACTTCGAGTGCTCTTGGTGGCAGATCGCTCGCAAGCGATTTTGCAAACAGGGAACTCCGGTGAGCCGCGATTGATGTGGCAATTCCGGGACGGTCCGGCCGCTGTGTGCTGCCCGAGACGCGTAATGCGTTTCAAACCATCGCTCCTTCTTTGGAAGCGCCATTGCTCGAGATTGTTCGGGTGAGAAGGCAATGAGGGATGGCTGGCAGTGAGTCAGAAGACCTACTAAGAGCAAGACAGCTAAGTGCCCTCCAGGTTTGGGGCGGCTGTTGCAGCAGAATTCCTTCGCGGAACAACCCGCTGGTCCATCGTAATCCTTTAACGGCTCCAGTTCGTCCATTTTAAGTCAGGTGCCTTTCGGTCGATGCTGCGCGGCATTTTGTGCGTTCGCAGGTTGGTCGGGATAGGCGTCTGGCTGGTCGTACCGGTTCCAGGGATGTGTGCCGTCTCGTGAGTAGTCCAAACCCCGCAGTGACTTCGTCCCATTTCCCGTCCCGTGTTCGATCGGTTTCATCGCCATGCATTCGCGTTTGTGAACTGAATGCCGAGGAACAGTGTTTAGGGTGCGGTCGAACCCGCGCCGAGATAGGCGCTTGGAGTGTCGTTCCCGATCGGGTAAAGCAAGCGATCGTGGAGGCTAGCCGCGAGCGATTGGCACGATCGTCGAAGGGGGGGGCCCGGTCTGGTTTTACCTTGGTGGAATTGTTGGTAGTGATTTCCATTATCGGTTTGTTGGTCGCTTTGTTGTTGCCTGCAGTCCAAGCGGCGAGGGAGGCCGCGCGACGGCTTCAATGCGTGAACAACTTGAAACAGATGGGGATCGGTTTCCATAACTATCACAGTCAATACAACCGATTTCCCTTTGGCGGAGCTGGATCGGTCAGCGACACATCGGCGGCCGTTCGGGCTCGTTGGAGGCCGAGTTGGGGGACTGTATTGTTGCCTTACATCGAGCAGCAAGCGATTTACGAGGAGATGGATCTACGGCTTCCCTATATCGATGCGGCGAATCACGTCGCAGGAGCGAGGATCATCGCAACCTATTTGTGCCCTTCGGCGCCAAAGACCGTGATGACGCGTCCCAATGGGGATACGCCCAGTTCCACCGTTCAATTTGGTCGAACCGATTATGGCGGCAATTATGGAGAACGCGGATTGCGATGCTATCCAAGTTTGAGTTGCCAAAATAGCTATAGCGATCAAGGGGACATGTCAGGTGGCGGGCGAGGCGTGCTTTTGTTCGGGAGCGAACGTCAGATTGGATTGGTAGATATCACCGACGGTTCCACCCATACGATTGTGTTAGGGGAGGCTCCTGAAGGTTTGCATTCGATTTGGATCGGGCATCGAAACCTTTTCGATCAAAGCACACCGATCAACACTCGCACCTCGAACAACTCCAGGTGGCCTTCGTGCCACACCGTGTTCAAAAGTCGGCAAGGGAACGTCTGCGACTTTGGGCAGGAGTTCCACAGTTATCACTCGGGTGGCTCCCTTTTTCTGTTCGGCGATGGTTCCGCTCGATTCATGGAGGAGCAAATCGAACCGCAAGTCCTTGCAGCCCTCCTGTCGCGCCGGGGTGGGGAAGTCGTGAGTAACTAGCTCCGCATCGACAAGCGATTCGCCCAATCGACAAACCCGTCGTTCAGATATTTCGTCGCGCCGCACGTGGCGGTTGCGTCTCGGAGACGAAGAGCGCCTGCTACCTCTCTCCCTATTCACCTCTATCCTCTTTTCGAATTACACCATGAAGATTTGTATCTCCTTATTGATGTCGACGATCACGTTTATGTTGTTCCCGTCCTATGCGGAGTCGCAGACGGTTGTCACTTTTGAAGAGTTGCAGTTGGCCCCCAACAGCTATTACAACGGATCCGATGGGGCGGGGGGCTGGAGCAGTCAAGGCGTTACTTTTAGCAATTCCTACAACGCGACTTGGGGAAGTTGGAGTGGTTGGTCCTATAGCAATGTTACCGATACGACGACCCCGGGTTTCACGAACCAATACGCATCCTATGCGGGAGGGGGGGCCAACGCAGCGGGGGGAGTTGCGATCGGCCAGAACTTTGCCATCGCCACGGGCTCGCGGGCCACGATCAATTTGCCCTCCATTTCGCTTTTGCAATCGGTGGATGTCACAAACTCCACATACGCAGCGTTGTCGATGGCCAATGGGGACCAGTTCGCGAAGAAGTTCGGAGGGGTGACTGGGAACGATCCCGACTGGTTCCAAGTCACTCTTCGGGGGTACGATGGCCTCAACGCCACCGGGAATCAAACGGGATCGGTAACGGTGGATCTGGCGGACTATCGATACGCGAATAACGCGCAAGACTTTATCTTGGACGATTGGTTAACGGTTGATTTGTCGATGTTGACCGGAGTTCGATCCGTGCGATTGGAATTTGCTTCCTCCGATGTTGGGCAGTTTGGAATGAACACGCCTGCCTACGTCGCCATGGACAATCTGCGATTCAGCGCGGTGCCCGAGCCAACCAGTTTCGCTCTTTGCGGTGTGATCGCAGCAGCGGGATGGGGGGTGCAACGCCTGCGCAGAAGGAAGCAGCACCATGCGTCAGGCGAGGCTGCGTCGGGCGAGGCTGCGAAAGGCGAGCCTAAGTCCGTTTGAACATCTTGTCGAGTTGGTCGCGCGAGAAGAACAGGGCGGTCGGACGTCCGTGAGGGCAGTGGTGGGTGTCGTGATACAGGTGGCGTTGGGATAAGAGCGACGAAATCTCTTCGCTCGAGAGTCGATCCCCCGCTTTGACGGCGGCTTTGCAAGCCACCATGTTCATCAGCTCGTCGAGCAAGTTCCGGACATCCGGTTTCTTACCGCCGCTCATCAGCGGATCGAGCACTTGCCGGAGCATTTCTCCCGGTGAGATGCCTTGCAGCATGGCTGGGTAGGAGGAGATGAGTAATGTATCTCCTCCGAACGGTTCGATATCCATACCGATCTCACGCAATACGTCTTGAAACTCCAACGCCATGGCGGTTTCTGCTGCCGAGAGGGTGATCGTTTCGGGCACCAGCAGTCGTTGGACATCGAGAGACTTGGATAAGACCTTGTTCTTGATCTGCTCGTACAGGATTCGTTCGTGGAGGGCGTGCTGATCGATGATCACCATTCCCTGTTCGTCCTCGGTGATCAAGTATCGATTGTGAATCTGAAACCCGACATTCGCTTTGGCTCCCTCGATTGCGCATTCGTCGATCGCGGACTTGTCGATCGCCGTGTTCCGGTGGGAAGGAGCGATAGAGGTGTAGAACTCTGACGATTGGACCTCGTCATCCATCAAGGCGACAGGTCGATCGGCAGACCAAGCCACTGCGGTGGTTGGGAGGTCCGCAGCGCTTGGCGATGCTGGCCACGGATTCGGTGCAACGGTTGGTAATGATGGAGCGAAGAAGGGATCGTCGACGGATTGCGGTCGAGAGTTGGGAGAGAAGGGGCGGAACTCGGGAACGCGACTTGGCAAGGCGTTGGTGGTGGTTTTGGCCCAATCCAGCAGTTCGTTGGAATGCGGGATTCCCCGACCGGTAGCAAGAGGGACAGGTAGACCATCCGCGGGTGTGGGTTGCATTTGCTCGGACGTGGAGTTCGGGGTCCTGACTCGCGCGACCAAATCGCTGTTCAGGAATTTATTGCGGAGGCCCGAGAGGAGGCGGCTGTAGATAGCGCCGCTGTCTTCGAAGCGAACTTCGACTTTGGTCGGATGGACGTTGACATCGACGGTTTTGGGATCGATATCGATGTGCAAGAAGCAGACCGGCATTCGGCCGACCATCAGAAGTCCGCGATAGGCTTCGCCTAGAGAGTGTTGCAGGGCGCGGTCGCGAATGTAACGCCCGTTCAAGAAGAGATACTGCATTCGGTTGTTGCTGCGAGAGACCGATGGATCTGCAACGTAGCCACGAATCGAAACGCGTTCATCTTTTTGGTCGATAGCAATCAAGGCATCGGCAACTTCATCGCCAAAGAATTTGCGAATCCGTTCGGACCAGCGTTCGGTGGGTGGAAGATCGTAGAGCGTGCGCGAGCCGTTGGTCAGAACGAGATGCACATGGGGATAGGCCAAGGCGATGCGCGTGAAGGCTTCGACGACGTGGCCCATTTCCGTTTGCGCGCTTTTCATGAATTTGCGGCGGACGGGGGTGTTGAAAAACAAATGGCGGATCTCGATGGTGGTTCCGATCGGGCCGGAAGTCGGTTGAACAGTTTCCGCTTCGCCACCCTTGATACTCAGAATCGAAGCGCTGTCGCTATCGGTCGTGCGGCTCCGAATCGACATATGGCTGATTTCTGCAATCGAGGCCAATGCTTCTCCGCGAAACCCAAGGGTCCGCACGTCAAAAAGGTCGTCATCGTGAGGAAGTTTGCTGGTCGCGTGGGGGGCGATGGCTAGGGGGAGTTGTTCCGGGGCGATTCCACATCCGTTATCGGTGATGCGAATCAAATCGATTCCGCCACCTTCAATCGAGACCTCGACCGAGCCCGCACCGGCGTCGATGCTGTTTTCCAGCAATTCCTTTACAACGCTCGCAGGTCGCTCGATGACTTCGCCTGCAGCGATTTTATTGACCAGCCCGACGGGGAGCTTGCGTATCGTTGGCATGGCGTGTTTTTCCTTTGGCCTGCGAGTTTCCGGTGTTTGCCTCTCTCCATAGCGTACCGAAGCGGGTTCAAACGGGAAACCTTCGGTGGATCCAAGAACCGTTCAACCTCCTCTTTGGGAGCGTCGCAACTAGAACTATACTGAGAGCTGGCCTAAGCCTCCTTTCCCCTCCCCCCTTCCCACCACGGGTCTCTCCAAGCCCCCGGGCCATCAAGCCACGGTCCCGCATTTACCAGGGTCATTCCATAGCTAGCTAAAAGGATCCGTTTATGAAATCCCGTTCAAAACTGCGTTGGGCGTTGCCGTCGTTGCTCGCCGTGTCGGCCATGTCCTCCATAGGTCTGTCGCAGGAAAAAAACTCCGCACCGTCGAGTTCTTCGAATCCACCCTCCTCGTCCAAGCAAAACGTGCCAGATACTCCACCTTCATCCGCTGCGGTTTCGATCGAATCGCTTTTCGAACCCAGGGAGTACGTGGGAGCGAGCAAACAGACTCTCAAGTACCGATTGTTGAAGCCGTATCAGTACAGCTTTGGCAAGAAGTATCCCCTCGTTATCTTTTTGCACGGCGCGGGTGAGCGCGGGGACGACAACCTCGTCACTCTCAAGCATGGTGCAAAGGACTTCGCCGACGAAGCGCGTCGCAAAGAGTTCCCCGCCTATGTGTTGGTTCCGCAATGCCCCAAGGACAAAAAGTGGTCGGAAGTGGATTGGAGCAAGGCTTCGAGTTCGCTACCCGATCAAGCCAGCGACTCGATGCAGCTTTTGAAGGAACTGGTTGACGAGATGGTGGAAAATGCGGGGGTCGATACCGAGCGCATCTATATCACCGGACTTTCCATGGGAGGTTACGGGACATGGGATGCCATCGCTCGGTATCCCAATTTCTTCGCAGCTGCGGCGCCTATATGCGGTGGCGGTGATCCCAAAACGGTCGAGCGGTTTCGCAATCTTCCAATTTGGTGTTTTCATGGCGCGAAAGATCCAGTTGTGAAGGTGATTCGATCGCAGGAGATGATCGAGGCATTGAAAAAGGTAGGGGGCAATCCTCGCTACACCGAGTATCCTGACCTGCAGCACGACAGTTGGACCGTCACCTACAAGAACCCTGAGTTCTACACTTGGTTGTTTGCCCAACGGAAATCGAACGTTTCGGAATAAGAATAAATTGAACATGGCATACCCATTGAATCATTTTCCTGCGCCTCGGAGCAATCGGTTTGCAACCCGCTGCGCGCTGCTCCTTGCAGCGTTCGCTTTGTTGCATATCGCGAACCCAACCTGCGGGATTTCACAAGATCCCGACACGCCGTCGTCGGAGTCCGCTACAACAGAGACGACCGAGACGAAAGAGACAACTGGCACAACTGGCACAACCGAGCCTTCGCAAGTGACGGAACTCAAGAAGGGGATCGTCGACTTTGCGAGGGACGTTGCACCGCTCTTGAGGTCCGAATGTTTTTCCTGTCATCAAGGGGAGAAGGCGAAGGGTGGATTCGAGGTTAGCGATCGGGATGCGGTGATGGGCTACATCGAACCGGGAGATGCTGCCGCAAGTTCGCTTTGGACCGACTACCTAACCCAGCCTTCCAAGACAATCGATAGCGAGAGTTTGGTCATGCCGCCGGATGGGCCGATGGCGCCGCAAAAGTTAGCGCTGTTGAAGCTATGGATCGACGAGGGAGCGGTTTGGCCCGAAGGAGCGAGCCTTGGTGGGGCGAGCGACGCGACCTCGACCGTCGAACCCACGACGCCAAACGTGGGCGGTTCGCTTTGGCAAAAAAGTTATCGAGCCATGGGATATTTTCACCCCGCGGTCGTTCACTTTCCCATTGCCTTATTTATTGTTTCGGGAGTTTGTGCATTCCTTTCGTATTTCCTTGGAAAACGCTGTGAAAGCATGGCCTTTCATTGCTTGTGGATCGCGACGCTCTCGACCATCGCAGCGGTCGTGATGGGATGGTCGTTTGCGGATCAGCGAGGGTATCCGGCGTGGAATCAATCGCTCGGCGGAAACGCTTCGCACGAAGAGATGAATTTGTTCTACCACAGGTGGGTCGGCAGTTTGATGCTCCTAGTGAGTCTGGTCGTCGTCGCGGTCGGTCTCTTTTCAGGGCGAGGTGAATCGGGGCGACTCCGCAATTTTTGGAAGATTGGAGCGATGCTCTTGGCTTTGATGGTGAGCATTGTCGGTCACCAAGGGGGCGAGTTGGTGTACGGAGAGATCTTTGATAAAGCGATGGAACAATTCAGCAAATAGAGAGGCTAACTCTTTGCATCGCGAGCGGAGTACGCTGCGGCTTGGGCGACGAAATCGAAGCTTGCGAACTCGATCCAGCGAGCTTGCAATTCCTTCCACTTCGCCGTTCCTTTGCTGGACCCTATCGATTCTCCGTCCAAACGTGCGATAGGCCATACCAAGCCCGTCGATCCCAGCAGCACGGCGGTGTCCGCTTCCTGAAGGTCGTACAAGGTGAGAGAAGTTTTCGCAACTGTTTCCCCTGATTCGGCTAGGATGCGCATCGTTTTCGCGAGGGTAGTTCCAGGATGGCATTCGGAGTCCATCGGGGTTCGCCATCCCAATCCCTCTCGCCACAAGGCGATGTTAGCCACGGATGTATCAGCGAGGGCGCCGTCGTGGGTTTGTAGCAAAGCAAGTGCTTTAGGTTCCTTCGCCGCAGCTTGCTGATCGGCAACCCAATAGGGTAGCCTGCTCCGGTGTTTGATAGCGACCGGAGTGCTGTCCGCCGACGGAGCGGGGATGGAAACCGAACAAAGCGATGCGCCTTCACGGTACCAGTGGTTCAATCGAGCAAAAGGGATTGGGAGGAGATATCCGATCGATTCCCATCCGGAGGGGGTGGGAGAGAAGAGAACGACGACGCTCGCATCGCCGGAATCGCCCAGCAGTTGGCGATTAGACGTCACGAGCGCTTCGACGAGGCAGTCGAACGTCTCCATGATTTCTCGGGTTGACCATCCAAAGTAATCCGCGCCGAGTTGCAGTCGATGGCGATGCTCTGCCAGGTGCAGCGCCTTTCCATTGAGGGTGCGGAAACGCTCGACCAGGAAAGCTCCCCAGACGGGACCTATGTCGGAGAGATACCAAACGGGAGCCAGCGGATCGAAGATCTGCAACTTGCGTTCTTCGCTGGTGCAGCGGAATGTCAAGCTACTCTCTAGCGGTGTCGCAGATCGGTTGGCCAAGATCGTCCGTGTTCCAGAGTAAAGTATCGATCATGATTTGAAAGTAAGGGCATTCACCGAGGTAGCTTTTCTCGCTGTGGGTGCTGCCAATAGCGCGGCTGCAATCGAATTGTTTGACCAAGAGGCCTTGGCCATCATTCGATGCAGGCGTGCCTGTGACATTGAAGGTGGAGGTAGCATCGGTCAGTCCTTCGAAGCCTGAAAAACCGCCTGCGATGGGGCGAGTGAGTCGATCGATAAATCGAAAGCGACGCAATACTGGGTCCTTCGAATTGTACATGTTGATGAAATGGGAGACTTGGCTGAGAGCCAATTGATGTCTTCCGCAGTCGTCCAGCCAAGTCTTGTCGATGGCCGGAGCGATCAATCCAACGCGGTAAGGAAAGATGCGTGGGGATTCTGGTTTGCTCATGGAGAGGGAGGGAATGCTCCCCCCTGCGTCCAATTGCAAAGCCCCTGTGGCGGTTCGAGCGCCAAAGGAGAAGGCGAGGATACTCACACGCGATTGAGATCGGAGCTGTCGCAGGATCCAAGCCAAGTACAAGGCTTGGTCCTCGGCGGACTCAGCATTCTCGTAAACATCGCGGATCGGATGCGATTCCCGTTGGCTAGGCCATGAGAACAGAAGCAATCGGTAGTCTTCGTGGGCCTTCCGTTTGAGGTAGGCGTCAATGATGCGCACTCGCTCCAGCGTGTTATTTCTCTCCATAAAGTTGCCATGCACATAGATGATCGTTGGTTTGTCCGGGATCGGTGCATCGGTTTGTCCTAATGCAGCAAGGATCGTCGATCGTTCCCATCGATTCCCCGTCCAAGCGTTTACTTGGAAGGGAGGGGACTCTTCATGGATCGCGCAGAAGCGATCTGGCAAATGCCGGGTGGAAAGTTCGTAGATTTCCGACTGAGGTGCGCATCGGACGATAATCTGCTCTTTGGTGATCTCGCTGGTAGCGGAGGTGTCAGCAAGAACGCTTGCTCTGTCTTCCGCTTGTAGATTGTTAGCAGAAGAAAGGAGCAAGAGGTTTAGGAGAAGGAGTGGCAACAGGGATGCGAACGATCGCAAGCTCGATGCGCGGCATCTCTTGTTGTTACCAGTCTCGCGATTGCTTGGCAACCAATCCATGATCCTCACCCATCTCCGGTGGTTCGAACGTAAGGCAGTGCGAAACTCTAGCACTTGAACTGGATTGGGAGGGTTAGGAAATCTGGAATAAATTCGAAAATTCCGACGGCTCAATTTGCCTTGCAGAAACGGTGACGTAGAGTTGTTGGCTTTTGAGTGTACCAGGTTGGGCACAATCGATCTTGAGGACAAAGGGAATGAAGAAACTTACCATACTCTACGCCGCGTTTATTATGGCGTTTGCTGGATGCACAACGGGCCAAGGCTGGCGTCCGAATGTTCTGACCCGTCTTCATAACCGGATTCACGGTACCGCGAATTACGGTGAACCGTGCGATCAAGGTTGCGCTCCTGCGGCGCCTGCACCTGGATGCAGCACGTGTGGAAACGGCGTCGCATCCGGATACGGAGCTTACGAGTCCGACTATGTTGGAGAGCCGATTTCGATCGGTAGTGCTCCGTCGACTTATGCAACCAGCCCTTCGGCGGGTGAAGTGATTCGACCGTTGCCAGCGCCCCAGCGCTAAGCGAAACGCCAAGTCGCTGGGTCTTTGGGATCGGCGGCGGTTGCGGTAAACTGGGCAAATCGGTGGGAATGTCCCACCGCTGAGAACCACCATCGGGAGATGGTGTTTTCGTTTCGCCCGAACCGTCGATACCCCGCATGGATTGGTGATGAGCAACACCGTCAACTTGGACCTGCAAGCGGCATTGCACCAGTTCGGCTTGGCGGAGTTCCGGCGAGGACAACGCGAGGTCATCGACCACGTCATCGCTGGCAATGATTGTTTGTGCGTCATGCCGACAGGGGGTGGCAAGAGTCTCTGCTACCAGCTACCCAGCCTCGTCCGAAACGGGTTGACGATTGTCGTCTCCCCCCTCATCGCGTTGATGAAAGATCAAGTCGACGGACTGACCAAGCGGGGCATTACCGCGACTCTCATCAACAGCACGCTGAGTCCGTCCGAGCAAGCCTACCGATTGGAGAGGGTTGCGGGTGGGCATTATCGGCTTCTTTACGTGTCCCCAGAGCGGCTTCGCAACCCAACCTTTCTTGACGCAATCCGGTCGACTCCGGTGCAGCTGCTTGCTATTGATGAAGCCCATTGTATTAGCGAATGGGGGCATGATTTTCGACCCGATTACCAGCGTGTCGGCAAATTCCGCGAGTTTCTTGGAGGGGTCCAGACCATCGCGTTGACTGCGACTGCGACGCCGAGAGTTCGCCAAGACATCGTCGACTCGCTGAAGCTCAAGGTCGCCAAGCACTTTGTCACGGGTTTTGCCCGCGACAATCTCTTTCTCGGGGTGATGTCGGTGCACAGCGACCGTGAGAAAGACAAAAAGCTCCTTGAATTCCTTGAGTCGAGCCCGGGGAGCGGGATTATCTATGCAGCGACGCGCAAGCGATGCGAGTCGTTGGTGGAGATGTTGGCGAAAGAGCGGAAGATGAGCGTAGGGGCGTACCATGCGGGATTGGCGCCCGAGCAACGGAAACTGGTGCAGGACCAGTTTATGCGAGGCGAGTTGGAGGCCATTGTCGCCACGAACGCTTTCGGCATGGGGATCGACAAATCGGACTTGCGATATGTTGTCCACTACAACATGCCCGGGACGTTGGAGGCTTACTACCAAGAGGCAGGGCGGGCGGGCCGCGACGGCCATTCGTCGCAATGTGTGCTCCTTTACAGTGCGCAAGATCGATACATTCAAGAATTCTTTATTGAGAATGCCAATCCGTCGCGTGAAGTGCTTCAGTCGGTATACGAGTTTCTGCTTCAGCGAGAAGAGGATCCTATCGAGTTGACGGCGGAGCAGATCAAGGAGTTGATGAACGCCCCGACGACTTCCGAAGCTATCAATTCCGCGTTGCAGATCCTGGCGAGGACCGACGTGTTAGAACGATTAGAGGTCGCCGGTGGGTTGGCGATGGTTCGTATCCAAAGCCAGTTGCCGACTTTAGTCGATTTGCTGCCCCGAGAGGCGACAGTGAAGCGGAGTGTTCTGCGCGCGTTGGAAAAAGCGGTCGGTGACAGACGAGATGAAGCGGTGTACATCAATCCTCGCTGGTTGATGAATCAGTTGCAGATGGAACGGGATACGATCTCTCGGCATCTTCGAGAGCTCTGTTCTCTTCCGGGATTCGAGTATGTTCCTCCTTTTCGAGGGCGAGCCATTCACTTTCGGAAGAGAGATATTCCATTCGATCAATTGCGCATCGATCATGCTTCGCTTGATGCGCGTAAGAAATCGGATTACGAGAAGCTCGATCAAATGGTCGCCTTTGCTCAATGTCGCAGCTGTCGGCAGAAGGCGATTCTTCAGTACTTTGGAGATATGTCGGCCGCGAATTGTAACATTTGCGATCGCTGTCAAGGGAAAGCGGGTTGGCCCAAAATCCCTGCGGACCGTCTGGCGCCGAAACCGGACAAGCAAAGCAAGCCAGTCGTGTTGACTGCGAATAGAGAAGAGGTTTCCGATAAAGACCATTCTGCGGATGTAGATGGTGTTGTCGATAAAAAAGTTACCAAGCAACGAGCCGAGAAGAGTAGCAAACCGTCGAAGGTCTCGGCAGCGGAAGATGTCCCATCGCTGACTCAGCAAGAAGATGCGCGCGAGGTGTTGCGCAAGTTAGTTGGTGCGATCGAACGAACCCACGGGTATCTGAGCAAGACCATCCTCGCTCAGTTTTTCTCCGGACTTGATAACCGCGCCATCCAAGGCCTTCGGTTGCAGAGATTGCCTGAGTTTGGGTTGTTATCAAGTTGGAAGAAGAGTCATGTTTCGGGCTTTTTGGATTTGCTTTTGGACAAATCTGTGTTGCTACTGACCGAGTTACGAGCGGGCAAAGTAACGGTTTCGGTGAGTCCGTCGGGATTGGAATTGCTTCATGGGATCGGCGTTTGGCCGGACGAGATTGTCTATCCATGCGCCCGGTATCAACTGCAAGCTGCGGGAGTGCTTCCCAAGTCCGCTCCAACGGAGCTTGCTCAACCCGACCAAGCCCTAAGCCCAACGGAAAGGAAAGGGGTCGCACATTCGATCCAAGGGGATCCGACGGAGGTCGAGGAGTCGGTGCGCCCGCTCCCAATCGCCCCCGCTGCCACGACGAGCAACCCGATGCAGCCTGCACATGGAGCATCCGTACCAGACGTTCCTTCCCAAGTCGATTCTGGGCTGCACCAGGTCGAGGCTGCATCTGCGCAAACGGGTGCGGGAGGAAGTTCCTTGCCGGATTGTGATCTTCGAGACGCATTGCAGGTTCGAGATCCGATGGTGGGGACCTTTCAAGATTGGCAATGGTCGATGCGATTGGCCAAGCATGGGTATCGATTGGGTGAGATCGCACTCATACGCGGCAAGCAGCCCGATCAGATCTTGGGAGATTTATGCGACGCGCTCGATGTGGGGGAGAGTGTCCCCATCGAGCAGTTGTTTGACAAGCGAACGCAGATCGCAATTCGAGAGGTCGATGCACGTGCAAGCGTACCGCCGTTGGCATTCGCTTCCTTTCCCAGGCTCTGGGACTTTGCAAAACGATGGAAAGCAAGCTAACGGGGCGGGGTTAAGGCTGTAGCACACGCATCCGAATTCCCGATGGATACTTTTGGGATCGCAAGATCGTGAAGGTCGCTTTTTGGAAATCTTGTTGCTCGGCGAGGAAGATATTCGGGACGAAGGATTGTGGATTGCGATCCACGAGCGGGAACCAAGTGCTTTGGATTTGAACCATCAGCCGATGTCCCTTCTGGAACCGATGCAATACGTCTTGAAGTTCGAATCGGACCGAGGCGGGTTCGTTGGGAACAAACGGTTCTGGATGTTCAAACGAATTGCGGAATCGACCGCGCATGACTTCGCTCCGGACCATCATTTGGTAGTTGGGTTGGGCGGACGCATTGGCACCATCTGGAAATACGTCGATCAGCTTCACGATGAAGTCGCCATCGGTACCGGTCGTCGTCACCCATAGCTCGACATCGATGGGGCCCGCGACGACGACATCCTGCTCGAGAATCGGGGATTGGTAGACCAACACATCCGGTCGACGGGCCGCGAAGCGTTGATCCTCTACCATGTACTCTACGGTCATGCGAGGAGTTACCGCTGCAGTGTATGGGACGGGCTTCGCGGGATCGCTCAGATACGAGTCTCCCGTTCGATCGGCTTCGGAATGGCGGGGCGTTGGGGACAAAATTTCGTTTTCGCTGAAAAACCAGTTCTGCTCCTGAGCCTTTTTCGGAGGCCAAGTGTCAAAGGTTCGCCATCGATTCCCTCCGGTTTCAAAGACGGTCGCTTCGGAGAGGTCTGGGTATTGGGCATCTTTCAGGTGGCGTTCGAAGAATGGGAACTCGATCTCGGATCGATAAAAGGCAGCCGTCTTGGAGCCAAAGGAAATATCCCCGAGTTTATCGCCGTCGGTCGAAGCCCAGCCACCGTGGATCCATGGCCCGACGACGAGTACGTTGTTCACGGAAGGGTTTTGTTTTTCGATCGATTGGTAGGTCTTGAAGGAACCGTAGAGATCTTCGGCGTCGTACCAACCGGTTACCAGCATGACTGCGGGCGCAACGTTTTGAAGGTGAGGAAGTATAGTTCGTTTTTGCCAGAACGAATCCCGATTCGGGTGTTCCATCATTTGGTTCCAAAAAGGGACTTGGCCCTTTAAGAATCGCCGGTTGATTTCTTGGATGGTTCCAGCTTCGAGAAAGAGTTGGTAGCCATCTAGCGAGGGGAGGGTTCCGCCGGGCGGCTTGATCGTCGTCGGGCCCGATCGTTCTTGCGCATTGTTCATGAGCCATCGATAAGCATGCGCGAGAAAGAATGCGCCGTTGTGAAGGAAATCGTCAAAGTACCAGTCTCCCACGGGAGCTTGAGGGGAGACCGCGCGGAGGGCTGGGTGAGCGTTGATCATGCCTGCGGAGCAGTAGAATCCCGGGTAGGAGATTCCGAACATGCCAACTCGCCCGTTGTGTCCTTCAACGTTTTCCGTAAGCCACTGGATCGTGTCGTAAGTGTCTGTGCTTTCATCGATCTCGTTCGGGGAGGTTTTGTTGGGCACGTGAGGAGTTACTTGCTCAAAAGTTCCCTCGGATAGGAATCGGCCGCGGACGTCTTGATTGACGAATATGTAGGGAGCGCGGATGAAGTGATCGCTTGGACCGAGCATGGCCGGGTACGCATCTGGACCGTAGGGAGCGCAGGAGTATGGGGTCCGTTTCATCAGGATGGGATACGATTTTGATTTATCTTTCGGGGTGTAGATGGCGGTGAAAAGCGAAACACCGTCACGCATCGGAACCATGCGTTCCTCCTTGTCGTAATGGAGGCGAATCACGCTTTCCCATTGGACTGCCTCGGTGGATTGAGACAGGGCGGATGCGGGGAACCAGGCGGTCCAGGAACCGAGCGCGATCCAAGCAAAAGCGTGAAGGAGGAACGAAGGGGCAATCGAAGATGTCATCATCGGAATGTTCCTCGAAGAAAGGTGTGGGGAGCGTGGGGAAGTGGTCGGAAATGTGGGCGGCCGAAGTTACATAGTAAGGGGCTTGCTCGTCCCTCGCCAAGAGAATTCACCGCTTTTGACCTTATGATAGGAAGGTACGGAGGCTAAACTTGAGGGTTGTATTTTATTGAAAAGTTAGAAAAAGGTGCCCTCTCAAGCGTTGGCACCGCCGAGGGGTTTGTGACAGTACAATTTGCCGATCTGCCGATTATTTCTGAGATTCAGTCCGCCCTTCGTTCGCTCGGATACGAGACACCCACCCCGATTCAAGCTGGCGCCATTCCGCCTCTTTTGGCGGGATGCGATTTGCTCGGTTGTGCGCAAACGGGGACTGGCAAGACAGCTGCCTTTGCGATTCCTCTTCTGCAACGGATCCATGTGGCAAAGCGGCGGCCCAATCCGTTTGAGCCGATCGGTTTGATTCTTGCGCCGACCCGAGAGCTCGTCGTTCAGATTTCGGAGAATCTGCAGGCCATCGGCCGCAATACGCGGGTCAAGCATGCTTGCATCTACGGTGGTGTTGGCCAGCGTCCTCAGGTGGCGGCGCTCACGCAGGGAGTGCATGTGCTGGTTGCAACGCCGGGTCGACTGATGGATTTGGTGGACCAGCAGTATTGCAATTTAGGGCGCATTGAGTGCTTCATTTTGGACGAAGCCGATCGGATGTTGGATATGGGATTCATGCCCGAGATCCAGCGCATCATCCGGCTTTTGCCGCGAGAGAAGCAATCGGTCTTCTTGTCCGCCACGATGCCGCCTCCGATCAAGTCGCTTGCGAGCGCACTTCTTCATAATCATGAAACGGTGATGGTCGCGCCTCCGGCCACAACTGCCGACCGCGTGCAGCAGCGGGTTATGTTTGTAGACAAAGGGAACAAGCGCAAGCTTTTGGATCATCTTTTGACCGATCCACAGCGAGCACGGGTGCTGGTTTTTATGCGGACCAAGTATGGGGCTGACCGCATGTACAAATCGCTCATCGAGTCGGGGGTTTCGGCGGAAGGGATTCACGGTGGCCGATCTCAGAACGCGCGACAGCGGGTGCTCCATGCGTTTCGAGATGGCGAAGTCCGTGTGCTGATCGCAACCGATGTCGCTGCCCGTGGGATCGACATCGACGACATTACCCATGTGATCAATTACGAAGTGCCGCACGATCCAGACAGCTATGTCCACCGGATCGGCAGGACCGCGCGGGCTGGTGCTGCGGGGGAAAGCATCACCCTGTGCGAAGGGGACGAGTACGCGTACTTCGCCGAAATCGAAAAGCGAATCGGGAAGAAGATCGATGTCGATCGCGATCACCCCTATCACTCGATCGACGCAGAAGACGACGAGTTGCGCGATGCAAAACGGCAGATGGATCGCCGCGAAGGGGGCGGTCGTTCGCGAGCTATTCACACCCGAACGCCACGTGCTTCGGCTACCGCGCGCGGAGTCCGTAAGGATCAGGCTCCCGCCGCGAAGAGGTCCTCAGGAAAGAAGCCGTCGGTCAGGCAGGAATCCGGAGTAGTCGGGAAGGAGCAGGCAAGCGTCGAGCGAAAGAAATTCTCGACGCGCGCCACAGAGGGGGGTCGCGCAGGTAAGGTTTCGGCTTCTGCCGGTGCACGCGATTCTCGGAGTGAGCAACCGAGCCGTTCGGAACAGGGAGGCCGTTCGGAGCAAGAAGGCCGCTCCGGTCGGCGAGGAAAGGGAGAGGCGGCTTCGAAGTCGAGCGAAGAAGTGGGCCGACGTCGAACGTTGAGCGGCAAGGTGCGGAAGATCAAACCGAAGACTTCTACGGGTTACGCAAGTCCCTTTGCGAAGCCGGCAGGGGGCCGTAAGTCGCGATCCGGCTCGACGATTGGAAACTCCCGATCCCGAGGTCCGAAGGCGCGTTCGCAGAGTCGATCCCAGTAGGGGTGGCAGGGTGATCAAAGGCTCCATGGTTTGGGGCGATCGGTCTCGATTTTCTGGCGCGAATAAGACATGGCACCTTTTCTTGCTAGACGTGGCACCTTTTCATTCGAAGCGTGGCACCTTTTTCGTTGCTTCGTTTTTCTTGGGTGGGAAGCGGTTGCGGAACGGGGCAGAATTGGTCTATTAGGGGTGCTGAGAGGGAGCGGATGCGATCGCTTCGGGAATACCGAAGAGGAAAGTCCGGGCTCCGCAGAGCAGGATGGTCGATAACGTCGACCGGCCGCAAGGCTAGGGAAAGTGCAACAGAGAGTAGACCGCTGAGGCAACTCAGCAAGGGTGAAACGGTGGGGTAAGAGCCCACCAGAGCGGGCGGTGACGTCCGTTGCTAGGCAAACCCCATCCGGAGCAAGACCAAACAGGAAGCCGGCCGCAAGGTCATGCGTTGGCTCGACGCTCGTCGCTTTCGGGTAGGTCGCTCGACGTGCCGAGCAATCGGCACGCTAGATAAATGATCGCAGCGCAAGCAACAGAACCCGGCTTACGAGTTCCCTCGCAGCTTTTATTCCAAGTTCGATTTTTGGCTACTCGAAAATCGAATCGGTGTTGGTGGAAGCGTCCGCTCCTCGGGGCTCCTGTGTGTTGGGGGTGATCGAGTAGGAATTGATTCGGCACGCGTTCTCTTCGTCGTTGCCGGCCGCTTTGTTCGAACCGCTTCCTGGGCGACGTCCGCGTCGCTTTTGGGTCGACGTTGGGATCATCGTTTTGTCGACGCGTTGGAGCATCCGTGAGATGCAGAGCTTGTTCACGCTGACAGCCAGATTGTTCGCTTCGTCGCAGATCGCATCGTGCAGGCTCTTAGGGATCCGGACCGTGATCATTCGTTGTGGTTCGAACGGATCGTTTTCCGGCAAGTCTCTTGATCGAAGGGTCGTCAGCATGGTGAGGAGTTTGGAGTGTTCATCGGAGCACTCGAACTGAGCCGACTCGTCGCCTGCCGTGATCGCCTTGCGAAGAACTCCTTCGCCGCCGAGAACGGCTCGGTAGAAGGCGGTCCAAGTCGGGGCGACTCCGAACAGGTCGGCAGCCGATCGCATCACGAATTGCACGCGTTCATCGTAGGGAGTGTCGCAATCGAGAGTGCTCATGAGCTCATCGAAGACCCGGCTGAAGACCTTCATCTCAGCGGCCAGCTTCTCGCCGATCTCGTCAACCGGCTTCTTGGCGGGCGAGTCGGGCGAATCGCCCGCACTGGAGGCGCTGGCGGGGGGCAAGTGGGATCTGGTTGCCAGAGGTTGTGCTAGCTCTGAGGGGGCTACACGCGTGGCGTCCTGCTCGACCATGGTCCATCTTCCGGCTGCGTTTCCTTCAAAATTCATCCCAGTCTCCTTGATTTCGACTTCGTGTAGCTTTTGCTCCTCGCCGCGGCTTTGCGACGCCGCTCGTTTTGAACGGAACGGCCCATACTGGGATTGCTGGCAATACCCTCCCCGTAAATCGAATGCCATCAAGGGCTTAAGGTGAATAGCTGGCATTGCTTCAAACGTAAGCAGTACCCCAAAAGGTGGGTTTCTCGGAAGGGTGCCTTGAAGATAGGCAGTTGTTGCTTTAGCAAATACCAACTGTCCAGTGTGGATTCGCTATCTAAAAAGTGGAGATTGGGATCGCGGGGACGGAAATCTGGCTTGGCTCTAGCGGGTCGCGTTTGGTAGTGTACGGGACCGCCGGAGCAAGGAAGCGACGGCGACCAAACCGAAGCGAGTCGGGGAGTAGCCCGACTCATTACCGATAGGAAATCCGAGCTATGCCGAGCATTGACTCCCATCAAGCCTGCCACATTCGCTGGATGATCCGGCGCGACATGCCCTCGGTGCTTGAGATTGAGAACCGCAGTTTCGAGTTTCCGTGGACCGAAGACGAGTTCATCCGTTGCTTGAGGCAGCGGGACTGCATTGGCATGGTGGCGGAGCGAAGCGAGCAGGTGGTGGGGTTCATGATTTACGAACTTCACAAAAACCGCATTCACATCCTTTCGTTTGCGGTCCACCCCGAGTTCCGACGCAACAGGATAGGAAGTGCGATGGTGGAGAAGCTGGTCACGAAGCTTGCCTACCAGCGTCGTAATCGGATTATGCTTGAAGTGCGTGAAACCAATTTGGAGGCGCAGCTTTTCTTCAGGCAGCTTGGATTCCGCGCCACCGGGGTTCTTCGATCCTTTTATGAAGATACGCCCGAAGATGCGTTTCTCATGCAATTCAGGCAGCCTTCGGACGAGGTCCAGTCGTTTGACGGCGCTCCTCAACGGCGGGCCGGATAGCCCCCGTGATCCGTACTCCAAAAGGGGCATCACCAAGTCAAAACGGGCAGCACCAAGTACGAAGGGGATAGAACGTCGCGATGGGAACACCGAAAAAGCTATTCCAAGCCAAGCGGTTCGCGGTGGAGGAAGTCGCGGAAATTCTTCAGGATGGATCGAGACATATCCGTCATGTGGTGAGGCATCCTGGAGCGGTCGTCATTCTTCCGGTGGTCGATCCGCAAACAATCTGTCTTGTATACACCTACCGGGCGGCCATTGACCGATGGAATTTGGAGTTGCCGGCAGGAACATTGGACAAAGGGTTGCCTCCCGAGGAAGTCGCCAAGCTGGAGTTGCTCGAAGAGACGGGGTATCGAGCTTCATCGTGGACGCATGTTCATTCTTTTGCAATGTCTCCAGGGATTTTGGATGAGCGGATGCACTTCTACGTCGCCGAGGGACTAACCGCTGGTGCTGCACAGCGCGAGGTGGGAGAGCAAATGGAAAATCGCATTTTCTCGTGGGCGGAAATCGATAGACTCCTTCGTGATCGCCAAATCATCGATGCGAAAACATTGGTAGCCCTCCTTTGGTATATGCGATACCGGACCCACTAAATCCCTATGACCCTCTCCATCCCGCGCAGCACCGTGCAACATGTTCTTCTCGATATCGAAGGAACGGTTGCCGATGTGCGATTTGTTTACAACGTCATGTTCCCTTTTGCCAAGCGGCACATGAAAGAGTTCTTGCTCCACCATTGGAATGAGCCGGCAACCCGAGAGGCGGTCGCGCAGGTCGCAGCCGATGCGGGGATGGATCCGATTACATGGCTATCGATGCCATCCGCCAACCCCATGGGTGACGCAGAGAAAGTCGATGCGCATCTTCAAGCATTGATGGCGTCGGACAGCAAGGCGACGGGACTCAAGCAGCTGCAGGGTTTGGTCTGGCAAGACGGTTTTCACCGCGGGGAGTTGCGAGCAGAGCTATTCCCCGATGTTCTCCCCGCTCTTCAGGCTTGGTCGCAACAGGGGCTAAGCCTATCCATTTACTCCTCCGGAAGCGTGCTCGCTCAGAAGCTCTTCTTCGGGCACACAACGGAAGGGGACGTGACGCCGCTCCTTTCTCATTATTTTGACACGCAGATCGGAAAGAAGCAGGAGCCAGCAAGCTATTCACGGATTGCACAAGAACTAGGGATCGATCCCCAAGCCATCCTCTTCTTCTCGGATGTCGCTGCGGAGTTGGATGCGGCAATCGCAGCTGGAATGTGGGCCGTGGCGACGATTCGGGACGGCAACAAGCCCTTGGATGCAGCCTTTACCGGTGCATCGGTTTGTTCGTTTAACGAGATTGCTTGGAGTTAGTCCGTGCTGCGTAGGACGGGACAAGAGCGAATCCGATCATTGATTTCACGAAAGAGATCGCGAGTTCTCTTGCCCCCAAGCCCACCGAATTCATTTTGGAATTGCTCCGCAGTAATTCCTTCCGGTAGTCCCTCGATGCTGGGACAGAAATCGTCGACTTGACGGGCTCGTTCGATGCGTGCCCGCAAGTCCTCTGCTTGCTCGGCATTGGTTGTCGCAAGAACGGCGAACCGGATCCCAGCGAGATCGGCGGCCATATCGGCAAACGAAAAGCCTGATCCGCCCGGTTGTGAGTCCATCAGCTCCTTGCCCAGTCCGACTGCCTTCGCATTGGCTTCGTTCGAAATTGCCACCAACCCAGCGCTGACCCAGAAGTGTTTTGATAAGTCATTCCGTCCTCGAAGCGTAATGCGGTTGCGCAGCGTCTCCTTTTTCTTTTGCAAGATCGCGTCTCGCTCGCGTTTGGCCCCTCTGGAGACCCTATCGTCTCCCAGTATTCCTGCGAGAGCCAAAATCGCAATCTTGTTCTCCGTTCGGACTTCATCCGTGCGCGACTGTCCCTTTGCGGCTTCCATCGCATCCCGAACAAGAAGGACAAATCCCTCGTCCCCACCTGGTATGCTCGGTGATTTACCAATAAGCTCGTTGCATAGATTCTCGACGGCATCGTCGATTTCGTCCGCGACCGCAAACGACATTCCAGCGGGCAAGCAGATCGATGCCACAATGCCAACGGCGAGAAGTATAATCCGGTACATGGCGGAATGCTGGTTCGTGGGTTGAAATGAAGCCGCGTTCATCAATCGTCGCCTACGGTAGGGCCCCACAGTTTACTTCACACCGAAAGCTACTGCACGCCGAGCGATGTTTAGGCCGTAATGGAGTGATTAGGAAGATGACGATTCGCATTTCTTTTGCTCCTTCGCACTCGGCTTTGGCCATTGTTCCACTTGTTGCGATTGTGCTAGCAAGCGTACTTGCAAGCGTTGGGTGGGGGGACGAGACAGGGTTGAAAACCGGGGCGGATTTTCGGGGGCTTCCCGAGGTGGCTTATCCGAAAACCGCGATGGTCATCGATGTTACGGCAGCTCCCTACCATGCCAAGGGAGATGGTGTTCAGGACGACACCGACGCGATTCAGAGAGCGCTGGCAGACATGATGGGTTCCCACCGTCTTCTGTACTTTCCGAAGGGTGTCTATCTAATCTCGAAGACGCTGCTTTGGTCCAAGACGAATTTCGTTGGAAAGAATGCTTGGGGCAAGAACTTTCTGTGCGGCCAGAGTGTGGAGGGAACTGTCCTTCGCTTGAAAGATGGAACATTTACAAATCCTGCCGAGCCCCAAAGCATGATGTGGTGTGGAGGTTTTGGTTCCGCGGATTGGTTTCATAACTACGTGGAGAACTTGACATTCGATGTCGGCCAGAACAATCCAGGAGCAATCGCCCTTCAGTTCTATTCCAATAACTCCGGAGCGGTCAGGAATTGCCGGTTTCTGGCTGATGCATCGAGCGGATCGGTCGGCTTGGATCTTGGTCATCGGGATATGAATGGACCGCTTTTGGTGAGGAACTGCGAAGTCGTGGGATTCGAGCGAGGCATTAGTACGGCGCGGGCCGTCAATAGCCAAACCTTCGAGTGGATCACGCTCCGGCATCAAAAAAAGCTGGGGTTCGACAATGAAGGACAAGCGATTTCTGTTCGCGGATTGCGGAGCGAAAACTCAGTTCCAGCGATACGGACGTATGGGGTCTTTTGTTTGATCCAGGCAAAAATAACCGGCGGTCCGGGTGCGGAGAAATGGCCGGCGGTGATCAATTACAACGGAGGAAAAATCTTTTTGCGGGATGTCGAGACATCCCAGTATTCAAGGGCGGTTGGCGATGTGGTTACTCCGGACTGGGGTGCAGCAACCCGGATAACGGGGGAAGACAAAGTAGGAAGCCTTGGTCCCAATATTCGCGAGTACTGCTCACAACCAGTAACCACGGCATTCAACGCGAGTGTGGAATCGCTTCGTCTACCGATTGAAGAACCACCTGCTATTCCCAGAGAACCGATCTCCGATTGGGCTAACGTTGACGACTTTGGCGCCGATCCAACCGGAGCGACGGACTCGTCGGCTGCCATTCAGAGGGCCATGGATTCGGGCGCATCGACAATCTTCTATCCGGGATCCTATTCATTGGAATCGACCGTTTCGATTCCAGGCCGCGTGGAGCGAATGGTAGGTATTGGGGGAATGGTCGATTATTTTGCGAAAGCGAAACCCGACTTCCGCATTATCGAGGACGCATCTCGCCCGCTTCACATCGAGCATTTTGCCTACGTGCATGGCGGGATCGAGATCGACACAAACCGCACCATCGTTTTTCGCAGTGTTGCCGATTGCGACCTAAGGTTTGGCGCACGAGCGACTCAAGGCAATCTCTTTTTTGAAGACTTCGTCACCCATAACCTATCGTTGAAAGGACAACATGTTTGGGCCAGACAGCTCAACGTGGAGAACGAAGGGACCCACATCCAAAACGCAGGAGGGAGATTGTGGGTACTGGGTTACAAAACCGAGCGTGGTGGAACGCTGCTTGAGACGAGAGACCAGGGGGCAAGCGAAATACTGGGTGGGCTAAGCTACACCACCACTGCTGGAAGACTGGCACCTATGTTCGTGACGGATCGATCGAATGTATTTACCTACTTTCACGAAGTCTGTTTCAATGGTGATCCATTCGTCGCATTGATCCGCGAGACACGCGGATCAGAAACCAAGACCCTGGAACGCGGTCCTGCACATACAACTCCTTACTCGGCTCGAATGACCAAGTAATAGAGTGCGACGAAAGAACTAAAGCCCCGCCGCATCGGAAAATGCGTCGCACAAAGGGTCCTCGGAACGGCGCATTTGCTCGAGAAGTTTTCTACTCAACTCTTGAAGTTCGCCCGCATGCGCGGGATCGCGCACCAGATTGACACGCTCTGTTGGATCCATGCTCGTGTCAAAAAGCATAAGTGGCTCGCCGTGGACCAACTGCTCCACGCGTGCGCGGATGCGTGGCTCGGTTGATGCGTTCATGGCCGGAAAAGTGAGGCCACTCATCGCTTCGACACGGAAGGGATTCGGTCCACCCGACCAAGCGTGAAACATCAGCGCGCGGTCCTTCGTTCGGATGCACCGCTGGGCAAAGGATTTGCCACTGCTCACGGTGTTGACTTGGGTGATCACGAAATCGCGATCCGGTTGCTCCACTCCGGTCAGAAGGGGGGCCCATGATCGTCCATCCATGCCCTTGGGAAAAGGGACACGGAGAAGTTCCAGCAACGATGGCATGGCATCCACACTGCTCACGAACTGGCGATGCTCCTTCGCAGGGGATTGTCCTGGTATACGAATCAGGAGGGGAGACCAAGTTCCATTGAAGTAAACGGTCGCTTTGGAAAAAGGGAAGGACATTCCGTGATCAGAAAGAAAAACGACGATGGTGTCGCCGTCATGTCCGGATGACTTGAGCTCTTCGAGGAGAAGGCCCAATGAGCGATCAAATCGGCTCACGCTCGCAGTGTAGTGCGCAATCTCTTTTCGCACCGGTGGCAAATCCTCAAGGAAACTGGGAACGGAAACTTCCTCAGGTTGGAATGTTCGAACTCCTTCGAGCGCTTCGTTTCCGTCCTGCTTTCCCTTTGCGTTGCCTGTGATAAAGGGACGGTGTGGGTCGCAAATATTTGCATTGATGAAAAACGGTTGGTTTCGTTCTTTTGCTTGTGCAACCATCGCACGAAAGCATTCGGAAAATCCGATGGGTTGTTTCCCAAGCGATTGTTCCCCAATCGAATCCCAGGGGAATTTGCTCGATGGCATCATATGAGCCGCTTTCGCAATCACCCCGGCAAAGTAACCTTCCTGACGCAGTATCTCCACCAAGGTGGGGATGTCTTGGCGAATCGGTTGAAACCCAAGGGCACCGTTGCGATGGGGTAACCTTCCCGTCATCAAGACCGCGCGCCCCGGTTGGCAGATCGAGATCGTGACATGGTGATTGGCAAATCGGTGCGCCGTCGTAGCAAAGGCATCCAGGTTCGGTGTAACAAGGTGTTTGCTGCCCGACCATTGTGCAGCGTCACCATTCAGATCATCGGCGGTTATGAGGAGAAGATTCCATCGATCACTCGCGCTGGCTTCGATTGCACTGGCTTCGATTGCGCCCGACCAAACGATGAAGATGATAAAGACATAATTCGAAGCGTAACGCCAAAGGTTGTTGGTCATATTAGCGACTGCGTCCCGATTCTTTGGACCGATCTAAAATCAGTTTGAGTTCGTAAGCGATCTCAATCTCATCCCAAAACAAATTCTTGGTTTCACCGGGATCACTTTGCAAGTTGTAGAGTTGGCTTGGGGCCTCGGGAGCTGCTTCGGGCAGGGCATAGGGTCGGAGGCTGGGGTTGGAATCGTAGCGATTCCCACCCGACGCGATGTGATCCATGTATTTCCATGGTCCGCGGCGAATCGCCAGGGTCTTTACCCCTCCAAATGCTTGCGTGATCAAATAGGGGCGGATGGGAGGATGGTTTGAATCCCGGAGTGCAGGCCATACGTTGAAACTGTCTTCGGCTGCATTCACTGGCAAGTCTTCTTTGACGATTGCGGCGAGCGTCGCCATGACATCGGTGAGGCTTATGAGTTGAGAACTTTGCGCGTTGGCCGGGATTTGATCGGTCCAACGCGCGATGAAAGGAACTCGATGCCCTCCTTCCCATTGGTCCCGTTTCATCCCTCTCCATGGCCGTGCACCATCGTGGTGATGATCGGCGCGCATGTGGACCACACTGGTGACCTCGGGACCGTTGTCGCTGGTGAAGAGCACCAATGTGTCTCGGTCGATGCCAAGCCGTTGCAGGGTGCTCATGAGCTCGCCCACGATGGTATCCATCTGAACCAGGAAATCACCGTGTGGCCCTGCCTTGGACGTACCTTGAAATGGCTTTGCAGCGAAAGAAGGAAGGTGTACCGCTTGCATCGAATGAAAGAGAAAGAATGGTCTCTCTGGCGTTTCGCGAACATGCTTTTCCAGAAAACGCTGGCTTCTCCGCAGGAATTCCAAGTCGACATCTTCCAAGTCGAAATTGGGTGCAAGGAATCCTTCGCGACAATCGTTTGCATACGGATGCTTGGGTAGAGACGATTTGTCGATTCGCTTCGTGGGTGGAGTGGGGACATGATCATCTTCAAGATAGGCGTACAGCCAGTCGGTTGTCGGACAACACGCTGTACCGAAGAACGAATCGAATCCGTGGTCGACCGGTCCGCCTTCGAATCGCCGAGAGAAATCGACCTTTTGAATCGATTCCACACCGTTACCTTGAACGGGGTTGCCGTCGCGATCGAAGAAGGTCAGACCGATGTGCCATTTTCCGACGCAGGCTGTCGTGTAACCACGCTTTTTCAGCATTTCAGGAAGTGTGAGACGGTCCTTCGCAATGAGGGAGGGGCCACCCACACCTGTAAAAACGGTCCCACCGTTTTGGATACGGAATGGCATTTGGCCCGTCATCAGGCCGTATCGCGTCGGCGTGCAAACGGTTGCGGGACTATGCGCGTCAAGGAATCGCATCCCTTCGCCAGCTAATCGATCGATATGGGGTGTCGAAACCTTGGACTGATCGTTGTAACAACTTAAGTCACCGTACCCGAGATCGTCGGCGAGAATGATGAGGACATTGGGAAGATCCTGTCCACTGGCATACGGTGCTGACACGCATCGCATAAGCAGACCGACGAAGAACGCGATCGCCACCAGTCCTCGGCCTTGCATGATTGGGTTCCACATAGTGTTAGGAAGGGAATGTGGCATCGAGTTCTTACCTTTTCGGCAACGAGTCAACGGCATGTCGTCTGCATGTCGTCTGCATGTCGTTCAAATATCGTCTACATTTCGGATGGACCAGCGGGAAGATTCGCGATGAGGTATTTCAGGATCGTCAATCGTACATGAACCAGGGTACCGTCCCCTTCCCGTAAACCGTGATCGCGATTGGGATAGACCATGTAGTCAAAGAGTTTTCCCATTGCGATCAAGCGATCCACGAGGTCTTCGATGATTTGGATGTGGGTATTGGTTTCTCCTGATCCCGTGATGATCAAGAGTTTTCCTTGGAGTCCCTCCGCGAAGTGGATGGCGGCAGCCGTTTTGTAGCCCTCTGGGTTTACCTCGGGCGTTCGCATAAAGATTTCTTGGAACCAAGCGTTGTAGAGATGGGGTTGAGGCTTTGGAACAACAGCAATTCCGACATGGTAGGTGTCTGGTTTACGGAACAAGGCGTTGAGCGTATTGGATCCGCCACCGCTCCACCCCCAGATTCCCACTCGAGAGAGATCAACGAAGGGGCATTGTTTCGCAAGGGCCTTCAACCCAGCTTCTTGTTCCTCCGTCGACAAGGGGCCCAAGCTGCCGAAGACGGATCGCCGCCAAGCTGCCCCTTTCGGAGCAGGGGTACCTCTGTTGTCGATCGAGACGACGACGTAACCCATTATGGATGCAACTCGATTGAAGTCGATTTGCCCTGCCCCCCATTCGTTCAATACGGTTTGTGCGTGGGGCTCCCCATAGACGTAGATGAACACCGGATACTTTTTCGCGGGATCAAATCCCGGTGGCTTGATCATCCAAGCGTCGAATTCGATTCCATTCCCGATATCAAGTTTCAGAAATTCGGTGGGACTATCGACGAACGATTCAAGCGTCTCCAGGAGAAGTCGATTTTCCTCGAGAACCTGGATGGTGCGATGTCCAGCCATTTCTACCAATTCGACCCGCGGAGGAGTATTCAGACTGGAGAATGTATGGACTGCAAATTTGCAGTCGGGTGAAAACTGATAGTGATGGGTTCCAGGCTGGTCCGCCGGTGAGACCAACTCCAGTTTGCCACCGCCATCCAAAGGGACGCGGTAAAGATGTTTTTGTGTTGCATCATTTGGCGAGGCATAAAAGTAGAACCAGCCCCTTTCTTCATCGACAACACCCCGTTCGATTACGTCGTAATCCCCTGGTGTAAGGCACGCGATGCGCTCCCCGTCCCGACGAAAGTGGTAGGCGTGCCTCCATCCGTCCCTTTCCGTGATCACCAGAAAGGATTTGCCGTCTCGGAGCCAAATCAGCCCTGAGTTTTTTCCTTGACTGGATTCCACCCAAGTGTCGCTCGATTCGGAATAGATCGCTCGTGCTTCGCCGCGGGGGTTGCCCAGATAGAACGTCCGCTTGTCTCGAAAACGGCTAAACTGTTCAACGAGGATCGCATCGGTGCCCGGTGCCCATTCGACTTGCCCTAGATAACAACCTTCCTCAGGCGAATCGATGGCCAGCCAATTCAGTTCGGATCCGTCCGCGTTGACCACACCGACTCGCAGTGTTTCGATCGCTCCACCCACTCGAGCAAAACGATTGCGTTGGACTCCTGGATACGAAGGGTCGCCCGGAACGAGTACCGCTCGTTGTCGCACGTCGCTCGCATCGGCCTCGACAAATAGAACTCGCGACCCGTCTGAGTTCCAAGAGACGTCTCGATATCGGACGTCGCGATCCGCTGCACCCCCGACAAGAAGGATTTCGTTTTGTCCCTTTGCGTCGGTCCGCAGGAGGTTCCTGTCGCGAGTCACCAAGCGTCTTGTACCATCCGGCGAAACCAATCGGTCTCGGTTCGGCCGTGGCTTCTCGTTTGCGTTCCAACGCGTCCGATCGCCCGTCTTGGGATCGAGCAACCATGGCACCATCTCGTTTGACGTTGCATCGCGTTCTCGCAGGATGAATCCAGAGCTATCGGGTAGCCAGTCGACGGACCCATTGGCGGCGCGAAAGGCTCCTTGCTCATAAATTTGCTTAAGCCAGTATTCCGCCTTGGACGGCCACGGGGAGGCGTCCTTGGAGGAGGCGTCCTCTTGCGCGGACGCGAATTGGGAAAGGCCTGAGAACAAGCAAAGGGCGAGAGTGCAAACGGATCGGCGGATTGGGAGCATGATGCAACGCAGTGGGGGAAGATTCAACGAAAGGTGCCCATCGATGTCAGTGAGAAGAGACGCGTGTTTTCACTTCAATAGATGTCGACGGAGCGTTCGCCGAGCAAATCGAAACGGGGTTCAATACCAAGGCCCGGTGCATCGGATGCTTTCATAAAGCCATTTTCGCGTTGAGGCGCACCCGTCGCATTGCTGACGGTGACATAGCTATTGAAGTCCGTGCTCGTGAATCGGAACTCTTCAGGCGTGCTGTGGGCTAGATGTGCGATCGCTGCGGTGGTGATGTCTCCTCCCCAGCTATCTTCCAGCGTCATGGCGATTCCCATGCTGACACATAGATCTCGAATCTGTTTGGTCTTGGTCAGTCCACCGAGCTTGCTGATTTTTAGGTTCACCACGTCCATGGCGAGATCGGATTTCGCGCGAAGGAGCATATCCAGTCCATCGACGTTTTCATCGAGCACGAAGGGGTGGTCCGTATGACGCCGGACGGCCAGACACTCTTCGTAAGTCAAGCAAGGTTGTTCGATGTAAACATCGAGATCTCGCACAGCGCGGACAACGCGCATCGCTTCGTGTTGCGTCCAACCCGTGTTTGCATCCGCTACCAAGCGATCCGAAGGAGCAAGCACTTCGCGAGCTTGACGGATGCGTTGGATATCCAAATCGGGATCACCCCCAACTTTAAGCTGAAATCGTGTGTAACCCTCCGACTTATAACTAGCGACGTTGCGGGCCATCTCATCGGGAGGTGTTTGAGAGATAGCTCGGTACAGTCGCACTTGTTCCCCGAAACGCCCTCCAAGCAATTGGCACACGGGCAGTCCAGTCACTTTGCCCAGAATATCCCAGCATGCCATGTCGATCCCTGACTTCACATAAGGATGCCCTTTTAGCGCGGCATCCATGCGATGGTTCAGTTTCCCAAGCTCGCGTGGATCGGATCCTAAACAGTGCGGTGCAAGCTCGCGTAGCCCCGCGCGAACTCCTTCCGCGTAAGCCGGCAAATAGAATGGACCGAGCGGGCATACTTCGCCATACCCCACAACGCCTTGATCGGTCTCTACACCCACGATCGTGCTATCAAAAACGGAAACGGACTTCCCACCTGACCATTTGTAGGACCCTTCCACGAGGGGCAAGTCAATACGGTGCGCGAAAACACGGACGATCTTCAAGGGACAATGCTCCTTGCGAGGGTTCTGTTGTAAAAAATGGGTGCAATGCCCTCGAGTGCATAGCACCTCACTCGCGGCATCGATTTTATTTTTTGAAGTCCTTACCTATTTCATAAAGAGTCCGTTAGTTTATGTACCTACAAGTTGAGCGTCTTGCAAGAACACCACCCTCCCAACGTCAAAACGCGCATAATGGATCCCAGCCCACTCTTACCACACCAAATCCAAAGCGTTCCGATTTCGATTTTGGAGGAGCTTTTCGATCAAGTTCCAGATGTTGCCTTTTTTGTCAAAGATTCGAGCGGTAGGTATCTAGCGGTCAATCAGTCCTTGGTTGAGAGGCATGGCTTTCATGTGAAAGCGGACGTGCTCGGGAAGAACCCCGCTGAAATCTGCAGCGGAGACTTTGGAAGAATCCCTTCGGAACAAGATCGACAGGTTTTGCGGACTGGCTACCCAATCATCGATCATTTGGAAATGCAATGGGATTTGTCGGGGAAGCCCGTATGGTGCTTGACCACCAAGCTTCCACTCCTCAGCGATAGTGGCCATGCGGTTGGAATCGTCGGTTTTTCAAAGGATGTACGGATGGCAGTGGAGCTATCGTCTGTTCCACCTTCGTTCGCACGAGCGTTGGAGGGATTTGAGAAAAATCTTCCTCCTGACGCGTCCCCCTCGTGGCTTGCCAAACAGTCCAAGATGCCTCCCCATCGTTTTGCGCGTACCATGAAAATGGTGTTCGGGTTGACGCCAACCCAGTACATCGCCAAAACGCGCATAGGGTTGGCGTCGCAACTGTTGCTGCATACCGATTTATCGATTTCCGAGATCGCCCAGAAATGCGGCTTCTACGACCACAGCGCTTTCTCGCGCGCGTTCAAGAAATCGACGGGGGCAAGTCCAATTGATTTTAGGCGGGAATGGAAGGAGTAATCGAATGGAGAGGGATGGACCGACATGGCAAAGTACCGTCCATCAGTTCCATCGGTATTCCTGCATTCGCCCGGCCGCCGCTTGGATTTGTCGATCCAGTTCGCCCCATTTTTGCTAGTCCGATGACGGATCGCATCGGATTGGTCCCTGTATCCTACGTTGCGAGATCCGGATTTCTTCGTTGAAGCCGCTTGGCTCTTCCTGCTATGCTAGAAAGGGCCGACGCTTTTTTCAGGCTTACCAAATCGGGCTTGCGAGGCCGACGTACTCCCCTACCGATCTCCCCTACCGATCTCACCCACCAACCGTACTCTCGCCAATTCCCACCCATCGTCGCAATTGAGTTTATGTAGCCGATGGTTGTCTGGACATTCCTCTATGCTCAAGAATTCCGTCTCCGTATGGTCCCGCTCCATGTTGATGATTGCAGTGGGGATGTTCTCGATCGAATGCATGGGCGCTCCTGTAGCCATTTTCGCGGACGATGGAAAATCGCATTCATCGCCAACGCATCGGGAGCTTGAACAACTGAAGCAGGATGGATGGTCTCGCTCTCGTTTTCAGTCGCAGCGCAACGTTCCAGAGCGATTGGACTCGGTCCCCAACGAACGTCCCCAACCGAGACTTCAAGAATTCGAACAACGGATTGCACCGATTTTGCAAAAGGCTTGTGTGGATTGCCATGGTCCTGATGAACAGGAGGGGAACGTTCGCATCGACACGCTGGATCCCAATCTGCATGGCGGCAAGGACACCGACTGGTGGACCGACGTCTTCGCAGCGGTCAGCAAAGGGGAAATGCCTCCGCCCAATAGCGGAACACTGGATGACAAAGATCGGCAGACAATGGTGGAGTGGCTTTCCCACGAGCTGCAGACCGCATCCATTGTCCGCAAAAAATCGGCCACGCATTCGACCTTTCGTAGGTTGACTCGATACGAAACCAACTATGCGATTCAAGATCTGCTGGGACTTCCCTGGGACTTTGCAAAGGACTTACCGCCGGAAGCAACTTCGGAAGATGGCTTTCAAAACACTTCGAGCCAGTTGCATATGTCCGTCTCTCAATTCGAGACGTATCATCGTTTAGCCCGCACCGCGATATCTCGAGTCATCGCGGTGGGTGAGAAGCCCAAGCCGTTGATTTGGGGTGTTCCCATGTCCGCTCCTGCCAAGCTATCTTGGGCGAAGCAAGATCAGCAAGTTTCGGAGTTAAAGAAACGGCTAAAGGACGAACCGGAAAAATTGGAGGCGGAGTTGAAACAGCTCCTAGAGAGCTTCCACCGTGAGCACAAGCGGACTTACTTCCGATCATTGGTGACGGGACAGACTGCTCCGGCGACTTGGGAGTATTACGATGCCAAGTATGCCAATGCTCCATCGGAACAGCCGGTTGTTATGCCCGAAACGTTGGAACAAGTCGCTGTGGTTCCGGCAGGACAATGGCTCAATATCGAGTTGGGAAACCAGCTGCCTGATGAAGGGACGATGCGAGTCCGCGTCCGCGCGAGCCGGGCGAAGACCAGTAGTGGTCGCATGCCGAGCTTGCAATTGCATTTCGGGTGGCAAGCTAGCAACGAAGGAAGAGCTCTGTTGAGAGTTGGCGATGGCGACACCCCGATCGACGCGCCCCAGGGGGCTTCCGCTGTCTACCAATGGGATGTTTCCCTTGGCGAAATTTACCCGCGCAACTCGGTTCGCAAGACGTCGCCGATGGGAGCCATGCCAAGTCCCTCGGAATACATTCGATTCGTCAATAGCTCTGCATCGGAGGGAGATATCGTTCTCGAATATGTCGAGGTGGAAGCGCCCGTGTATGACGAGTGGCCACCGGCATCGCACACCAGGCTGTTTCCTGGACGCATTGACGAAATCGATCGAGACCAAACGATCCGTCAAGCTATTTTCCAGTTCATGCATCGGGCTTGGCGACGTCCCCCGACGGTCGGCGAGGTCGATCAAAAAATGGCCTTGTTCAACGCCATAGAAAGCGAATGTGAGCACGTGGAGGAGGCGATCGGAGAAGTCTACGCGACCGTCCTGTCATCCTCTCATTTTCTGTATGCGGTGCAGCGACCAGGGCAACAACCAGGGCAAATCGAAGAGGATCGCGAACGAAGCGTGAGCGATTCTTCCGAAAAATGGTTGTCCTCGCACGAGTTAGCAACTCGTCTTTCACTATTCCTATGGTGCAGTATTCCGGACGACGAGTTGTTGCGGTTGGCGGATTCGGATCGATTGCTCGATCAAGAGGTGCTCGAGCAGCAGGTCCATCGGATGCTCGAGGATCCTAAATCCAGGCGGTTTTGCCAGCAGTTTGTGCATCAATGGCTGAACATGGAATTACTCGAGTTTCTTCATTTTCAGCAGCATGTGCGAGGTTTCGATCCTCTGTTGAAGGAGGCGATGCAGCAGGAGCCGGTCGAGTTTTTTCAAGAGGTGTTGAAGAACAACGAAAGCGTATTGAATTTCCTTCACGCGGATTACGCGATGGTCAATGAAAGGCTCGCACGCCACTACGGATTGCCCAACGTTTTCGGCAACGAGTTCCGCCGGGTTCCGACCGGGGACGACATTCGATTGGGCGGATTGCTGACGCAGGCAGGGCTTCTCGCGATGAATTCCGACTATCCCGACTCTCATCCCTTGAAGCGTGGGAAGTGGCTGTTGGTGAGTCTTTTGAACGATCCGCCTCCCCCACCTCCGCCGGCGGTTCCCCAAATCGATCTCGCCAATCCTGAGATCGCAAAGATGACCCTGAAAGAGCGGATCGAGGACCACCGCAACCATGCGGCCTGCATGTCCTGCCACGTGAAGATCGATCCATGGGGCATCGCCTTCGAGAACTATGACGCGCTCGGAAAGTGGCGAGATCAGATTCAAGGCAAGCCCGTCGATGCAGCGAGCGACTTGTTCAATGGTGAGTTGCTCGACGGGATGGCGGGTTTGAAGACGTTTCTGCTTGAGCACCGGCAAGATCAGTTTGTGAGCGCCATGGTTGTCAAGGGAACAACCTACGCACTGGGACGCCCCTTGCACTTCACCGACAAAGCGGATCTCGACAAAATAACTGCCCAAGTACGCACGCAACGGGACGGCCTGCGGTCGCTGCTCGTTGCGATTGCAACCAGCGAATTATTTCGATCCCGTTAAAGCATCTATGGAAAGGCTATGACCAAATGAATATTCGATTGGATCAAGTGGATCGACGAAGGTTTTTGAGAGGAGCGGGATACGCTTTGGCGCTTCCGATGTTCGGAACCTTCCGCTCGCTAGGTAATGACACGACTCTTTCAAACCCCAAGCGTCTGGGCTGCTTTTATTTTCCAGATGGTGTCCCCATGCCGTTAGCGCAGGACCCCGCCTATCAAGACTGGGCTTGGTTTCCGCACGGAGATGGTAACGATTTTCGCTTTACGAAGTGCATGGAAACACTTGAGCCGATCCGATCCGACTTGACGGTCCTTTCGGGCTTTTCTCATGTCGCATCGAGAAACGTCCATGGTCATAACAATGCCGATCAGTTTCTCACCGCCGCAGCGACCGGCGACGGCGACCGCAACTATCAAAATTCGATTTCACTCGATCAAGTCTACGCGGAGCATGTCGGAGACGAGACTCGTTTTTCGTCGTTGGTGATGTCGACCGATGGCGGGACCGGGACAGCTCGAGGCGCGCACACGATTTCCTTTGATCGAAACGGACGCCCTATTCCTGCCGAGCATCGGCCGAAGCAGATATTCGATTCGCTCTTTGTCACAAGCGACAAACAATCCGCGAAGCGACTCTCTCTCACTCGTAGCGCGTTGGACGACATGCTGGCTGATGCACAGTCGCTCAAGCAGACGTTGTCGGTGGAGGACCGCAAGAACCTCGATGAATATCTCGAGTCTGTTCGGCAAGCGGAGGTGAAAGTAGAAAAGGCCAAGAAATGGTTGAATGCACCGCTTCCGAACATCGAGCGGGATCATCTCAATCTCGAACTGACGACGGACGAACCTCGCGAATACCTACAGATCATGTTCGAGATGATCTATCTCGCATTCCGTACCGATTCAACACGCATCGCCACCTACCAAATCGGTCGAGAAAACGGAATCGGGCGCAGCGATCATTTGTCGCGAGCCGTTGGATTCAACTTGGCACATCAACTTTCGCATGAAACCAAGAATCCGGATGGCTGGAAGAACTTCGGTATCTACTGCAGATTCCTCAACGAAGAATTCGGTCGCTTTGTCGAAAAGTTAAAAGCGACTCCTGAGCCTGCGGGGTCGGGGGCTATGCTCGACAATACTCTGATACTTTATGGATCTGCATCGAGCGCCTTTCATCTATCCCGCAACTACCCCATTATCCTGGCGGGTGGGAAGAACATGGGACTCAAGCATGGGAAGTATATCAATCATGCTGGAAATCGATTCCAGGGAGGGCCTTGGCTCGGCGACCGCGAACCTTGGCAAGACAAAGCGACCGTAGAAGACGTTCCTCTGTCGAACTTGTTCGTCACCATGCTGCAGAAGCTGGGAATGCCAACGGAGCGATTTGCGGACAGCACAGGAATGGTCGCGAGTATTTGATCGCTCACACCGGGAATGGGGGACCATTCCAGCGACTCCGTTTAGCGATAAACCAACCCGAGCTTTGGCAATTCGGAGGCCTCGAGGACCAGCAAAAGTCCTTTCGGCTTTTGGATGAGCCCCTCGAAGACGTGGGCGTTTTCGAGCGAGAAATTGGCGGGTAATGTTTGCAAAGCTGCCGTTGGAAACGTTTCCACATCAGCCACTTCGTCCACCAAAAGAGCCATTCGCTCATCGCTATTCTTGAGCACGATGAATTTAGGCTTTCCTCTGGAAACCGCCAAAGGTTGGATGCCTAGAAGACGTCCCAGGGCAATAACGGTCAACACTTCGCCACGTAAATTAATAATACCTGCCACAGATTGGAATGCGACGGGCGCTTTCTTCAAGTTGGCATGGCAATTGATTTCTTGAATGCCATCGATATTCAAACCGAACTCATGGGTTCCAATTTTGAACGTCATCAATTCCAGTGGTTTGCAGTCTGATGTTAACATTTAGGGCCCTCTTTTCGATCTGGATTGGATTGGCCAAGAAGTATCAGTTTGGATAGCAAACATTGCACTAATCGATCGCGATCCAGCTTGATTTGCCAATCGTCAATTCCGACATCTCTTCCCCTTCTCTGGGCGGCATCGGTATAGAGGCTTGTTATGGCGACAATCGGCAACTCTTGAAGGCGAGAGCACGACCGAATCTTCAGTGAAAGATCAAATCCATTCATTCGAGGCATTTCAATATCCGTTAAAAGCAAATCGATTTTACAATCCGTCTGTTGCAGGATCTCCCATGCTTCTTGCCCGTCAAAGGCTGTAACCACCCTCAAATTCGCTTGCTCTAAGAATCGTTTGATTTGGTTGTAGAAGAAGGGGGTATCCTCTGCGAGAAGGATCGTGTATTGGGACCAATCATGCGACGGGGCGTGCGGTTTTGGTCGAAGTTCCTCGTGTACGGTGGCTGCAGCAAGGTCGACCAGGCAGGATGATCGGTCGAGTGCCGTGGTCCTTCTCAGTCCCAATTCTGCATCCGCGAATTGGTACAGGTCTAGCATCTCGACAATCGTGTCGTGGAGCAGTACCGTCCCGACAACCGCATGGTGAGCTGGTTCGTTCAATCGAACGAGGGTGGGAATGTCGCGGATGTCGACGATCTCTCTCACGAGAAAGCCAATTTCCGTTTCTCGTACCGTGAATACCATGACATAGCAGAAATCGCAGCCTTCTTTCACAATCCTTCGAATGCTGTTTTTCTCCCATTCCAGAACTTGCAATTGTCCACCACGGTAGGGGACGATCCACTGCTGATTAGCAAACTGAATATCTCGGGGGTCGACCCGTTCGATCCGTTGGATAACCATTCTTGGGATCGCCGCGAGTTGTCCGCTTTCCCGACGAACAATGATCGCGGCTTGGGACTCGTCGCATGGAAGGTCGGATGTGGTATCCAGTAGGGGCAATGGAGTGCTCATTTGCCCGAGCCTCGCTCGCTCTGCTATGCCCTGCATGCTCAGTATGAATGCGACGTTTCCGTCACCAAGCACGGCAGCCCCATCGAGATACCCGCATTGTCCAAGGTGTGAGCTGACGGGTTTCACAACGACATGCTCTGGATCACGCACTTGTTCCACCGCGAGTCCAAAGCGAAAGCTACCTGTTTCAATCACGACGATTTTGTTGATGCGCTGTGGTGTTGGTTTCGCTCTGCACTCGGGTGGCAGGCAGGCTTGAAGGCGAACCAAAGGTAGAAGATTGCCTCGCCAGCGAATCAACTCCACGCCTTCGATCCGATCGATTCGATCGCCGAGATCCTCTTCGGACAAACTCAAGAACTCGATGACATTCGCCTCGGGAATCGCGAACTGAAAGCGATCTTGGCAAACAATCCACGAGGGAACAATCGCCAAGGTGAGAGGGAGCGTGATGTAGATGGTAGTTCCCTGTCCGAATTCGCTCTCGATGTCGACGGTTCCGCCAATCCGTTCGATATTGGTTCGAACCACATCCATACCTACTCCGCGCCCACTAACGTCACTGATAGAGTCGGCAGTGGAAAAGCCAGGTCGAAAAACCAGGTTCGTAACATCGCGTTCCGTGAGACGAATCGACTCGTCGTGTGAAACCAGGCCTCGCTCGATGGCCTTTCGAAGGATGCGTTCACGGCTAATGCCCTTTCCATCGTCTTCGATGATAATCCTGACTTTACCTCCCTCGTGCATCGCTTTGAGTTGCAGCGTTCCCTCGACATCTTTCCCCGCGGCTCGGCGATCCTCGGGTGATTCAATGCCGTGGTCCAGCGCATTGCGAATGATATGTGTGAGGGGATCGGCGAGCGCCTCGAGTACGGTTTTATCCAACTCTACCTCGGCACCTTCCACCACGAGTCGACATCGCTTAACAAGCTTCTGATTGAGATCGCGCACCAATCTCGGAAAGCGACTGAATAACAATCCGACCTGTTGCATTCTCGCGTGCATAATCGCGTCTTGCATCGCCGTTGTCACTTGGTCGATGCGAGAACCGATACCCACCAAAGCCTTGAGTTTGTACTCGTCGATCGTCCGAACTAACTGATTGCGCGAAAGTACTAACTCCCCAGCTAGGTTCACCAACTCTTCCAGTACAGCCACGGGTACTCGGATCGACGAATCCGAAGCCGATTTCGGTGGATTCGAGGTCAAGCTGCTCGTCAGGGAAGACTCACTGCATGTGACGGGGCGGGAGTTTACGGTGCTCGATGCACGTGTTTGGGACGTTTTTGAGGCGACATCTTCCGATTCAAGCAGCGACTGAACAGAACGGATTGACTTTTCAACAGATTGAGAAACATCTGTTTCGGTCGAGGCTATGGTTGGGGGGACATGGAGACCTGCCAGGGACTGAATCGTACAACCAAGATCAAGCTCGTGATCGGGTTTCCCCACCAACGTTCGTAGTTGATCGTTGGCCTGCAAAAGAATATTGATGCAAGGAGTCGAGATCTCGATCTCTTGTCGTCGGAGTTTGTCCAGCACCGACTCCATTTCATGTGAAAGCTGCTGAATCCTGTCGAATCCTAGGAACCCAGCCACCCCCTTAATAGAATGGATGGCGCGAAAGACCTCGTTAAGCACATTTTTGTCCGCATGGGACTCGAGGGTCACCAGATGGCGATCAACAAGATCCATGGAGGTGGTGGCTTCAAGAACAAAATCCTCGAGAAAGGATACGTCTTCCTTTATGGTCGATTTCGCTGGCATGATTATGAATCGATTCCGAATTCCTCTTGCATGACTCGTCCTTACTACCGATCGAAGAGATCTCCCGTAGAGTGTTACACCTTAAATAGCGCAAGATTCCCGGGTTATTGGAATTTTCGTGAGAAAAGGAACCTTCTAGAATAAATACTTACTTTCTATATGAAAATGAATGAAGCTTTCTGTGTTCGATTTTGACTTTTGTGAATTGGGGTTCATAGTTCTCCATCCTCTCTTGCAACATACGATCGATTTCCACCTCTTCTATTTCGAGCCAGGCATATGCCCGAGCAACAAGACGATAAATTTAGTCCGGAATTGGTTGCAGGACTGACAACGACGCTGGATTCTGTCATGGATCGCACTATTAATGCGATTGACAAGGTGAATGATCAGATCCGCGTTCTTGCATTGAATGCACGCATTGAAGCGGCGCGAGCCGGGGACGCGGGCAAAGCATTTAATATCGTAGCAATGGAGATCGCTGGACTCTCAAACAGTTCCACAGAGGTTGTCGCGAACTTGAAGCGACGTTCGCGAAAAACCCTCTCCAGAATTAGCAAGATCAGCGAAGACATGGGGAAATCGTTCAAAGGAGTGAGGCTCAGCGATTTGGCTCGGATGAATATCGATTTGGTGGATCGATGTCTATACGAAAGATCATGCGATGTGCGCTGGTGGGCGACCGATGCCAGTGTTGTAGATGCGTTGACAGACAAGAACGCAAGGTCTGCAGAGTTCGCGTGCCAGCGGTTGAGGACCATTCTCGATTCTTACACGGTATACAGCGATTTGGTGTTATGCGACCCGAACGGGCAAGTCATTGCTTGCGGAAGACCGGAGATGTTCAGGTCCATTGGTACGGAGCAATCGAGTACCGGTTGGTTCCAGTCTGCGTTGCAGAGCCGCTCGGGGCGGGAGTATGGATTCCAAACGGTTCATCCTTGTGCGATCGTCAACAACCGACTGTCGGTGGTATTCTCTGCGGCGGTTCGGGAAGACGGCGCCGTGGATGGCCGAGTGATCGGGGTCTTGGGGATCATCTTCAATTGGGATAACTTCGCACGCGACATTGTCAATAATGTCGCCTTGTCGAGCGAGGAGAAGCAGTCGACACGAGTTTGCATTGTCGATCCTTCTGGACTCGTGCTTGCCGACTCCCAAGGCAGAACATTGCATGAGAGCATTGAGTTCAGCAGTCGGGGCAAGTTGTTTGCTGGGAAAAAAGGTTATGTGATCGCTGACGTGGGGGACGCGAAGTGCTGTATCGGCCATGCCCAGTCCGCAGGATTTGAGACTTATGCGAGCGGATGGCACTCGGTCTTGATTCAAGAAATCGGAAACGATCCTCCGAGAGAAGAACAGTCGCTGAGAAAACGGGCGAGACGTCGTTCGACCCAGAAGGTGCGCAGACCTGTTGCCAACTGAGACGCGTGGGGGTAAGGTGACGAGCTTCGGTTCGCGGAAATGCTGCACTGTCATGGGCGGCACCGCTTAGGAACAATCCCTCGATACGCTCGCCATTTTCGATTGCGCAGGTTGGTATGAATGCGATTGGACTTGCTCGGTGTGTGGCTTGCGCGGCTGCCGTGAGTATGGCTCTAACGGTGGGTGCAGCCTCGCCACCTGACGAGTTCGATGTCTTTGTTCCAAAGCAAGACGGGTTTGCGTCTATTCGAATTCCTTCATTGGTGGTGTCCAAGCGAGGAACGTTGCTCGCCTTTGCCGAAGGGCGAGCCGCCGATGCCGATCAGGCTAAAAACAAAATCATCTTGAAGCGTAGCTCCGACGGAGGTGAATCTTGGAGCTCCTGCGCTGTAATCGCTGAGGATGGCGAGAATGCTCTGAACAACCCGTGCGCGGTGGTCGAGCAGAAAACGGGTACGATTCTGCTGATGTTTCAGTCCTATCCCGCAGGTTTGGCCGAGCGGAGCGGTCAGATAGTGCCAGGTTATGAAGGGACGGCCATCGTTCGCAACTGGTTGATCGCCAGTGTCGATGACGGAGTGACCTGGAACACTCCTCGCGACCTGACCCGTAGCACAAAAAGAGAGCGTTCGGTCACGACAATCGCTGGAGGACCCGGCGTCGGAATCCAGCTTGCTCGAGGAAATCACGCTGGACGCATTCTCTTTCCTTTCAACGAGGGGCCCTTCGGACTTTGGAATATCTACGCCGTCTACAGCGACGATTTGGGCGAGTCGTGGAGAATGGGAGAGATTGCTCCAAAGGGAATTCTTACGACGCCAGATGGAAAGAAATCGAGCACGGTCAACGAGGCTCAATTTGTAGAATTGAACGATGGGTCGGTTCGATTCAATGTACGCCGATGGGCGGGCAAAGCAGTTCGCAAGTCGGCGGTTAGTCAAGACGGAGGAAACACCTGGTCCGAGGTGGAAGACGCACCGGACTTGGTCGATCCTGGATGTATGGGATCGGTCATTCGCTATGAGCAGACTGGTGCACCGAAGAAAGCCCGTCTTCTCTATTCCGGTCCGCAAAGCCAAGGTCGGGATCATGGGACCGTTTCGGTGAGTTACGACGAAGGGAAAACATGGCCTGTGAAAAAGGTCATCCAGCCAGGGCCTTTCGCCTATTCCTGTATGGCCCAACTCCCGGACGGATCGATCGCATGTTTGTATGAAGCCGACGGTACACAGCGTGTCGGATTGATTCGATTCGGAATGGATTGGTTGGAATCCCATTCCGACGCGGACGAGAAATAGGCAATCCACCATGTATTTATTGACCGAAGAAGGTCGCGCTGGGTTGATCGCGCAGTACCGAGACTCGCTTCTGAGCGATGTGATCCCGTTCTGGCTGCGTTATGGTCTGGATCGGGTCTTTGGAGGCTACTTGACGTCCCTCGATCGCGACGGAGCGGTGGTGGATACGGACAAGTCGATTTGGTTCCAAGGCCGCGGGGCTTGGATGTTTGCCACCCTCTACCTTGACGTCGAACCGAGAGAGGAATGGCTCGAGGCTGCTCGAAGCGGGGTCGAGTTTCTGCGTCGGTACGGAGCGGATGCTAATGGCAAACACTATTTTACGGTCGCTCGGGAAGGAACGCCGCTCCGGATGCGCCGGTACGTGTATAGCGAGTCATTTGCTTCTATTGCTTATGCCGCATTCCATCGCGCGACAGGTGAGTCCGAGGCAGCCGAACAAGCCGTTCGGTGCTTTGAAAAGTACCTATGGTATTCGTTTGAGCCTGGGGTGATGGCACCAAAAACAGTCATCGGTACGCGGCCTTCGCTGTCGATCGGCCCGCATATGATTTCGATGGTAACCGCGCAAGAGATTCGCAAGTGGTTGGGGGATATTACCGTACAAGGCAAAACATGCAGCGCATGGATCGACTGGTCTTTGGAGGAGATCCGAAGCAAATTCCTCAACCACGCGGAACGCGCGGTCATGGAGACGGTTGGTGTGAACGGGGAAGTCTTAAACCACTTCGATGGCAGACAACTGAATCCTGGCCATGCGATCGAATGCGCCTGGTTTGTCATGCGTGAAGGGCAGCTGCGCGACGATCGCCAACTCATTCAGTTGGGCTGTCAAATGCTGGATTGGATGTGGGAGAGAGGTTGGGACCCAGAGTTTGGTGGCCTCTTCTATTTTCGGGACCTACGCGGCCTTCCGGTGCAAGAGTATTGGCATGATATGAAATTTTGGTGGCCACATTGCGAGGCGATCATCGCTACATTGCTCGCGTGGTCGCTGACCGGAGAAGCCAAATATGCGACTTGGCACCAACAAGTGCACGATTGGAGTTTTCGGAACTTTCCCGATCCCGAATTTGGGGAGTGGTTTGGGTATCTCCACCGCGACGGACGGAAATCCAACACGTTGAAAGGGAGTTTGTGGAAAGGCCCTTTTCATTTGCCTCGCATGCTCCACACCAGTTGGAGCATCCTGGCATCCATTCCTTGAACCTCTCCCAAGGTTCTGGACACTCCGAGGTCGTTGCCCGAACGGTGATGGATTCGAAGCATCAATGTGGGTTTTTTCAAAGAAATGGTTCGAGGGATGATCGTTCGAATGAGGATGATTGGATGCTTGTTATTCCTTTTGATGGGGGAATATCCGTTGTTGGCCCAAACGCTTGAAGCAGAGCTTCAATCGATTCCGGCATCCGAGTTGATCGAAAGATCGAAACAATTCGGCGACCCCGCTCGTGGGGCGATCCTCTTCTTTCAACCGCATATGGCATGCCAGCAATGCCACGATCCTGTCTCCAGCGAAGGAACGAGGCTTGGTCCCGATCTCACGAGCTTGGGACGTGAAGTGACCGACGAGTCATTGCTCGAATCGGTGCTCTGGCCGTCCAAGGTCATCCGAAAGGGATTCGAAACCGTTTCGATACGGACCGTCGATGAGGAGGTCTTTGACGCGTTCGTTATCGCATCCGATGACCAAGAGGTTTCGTTACAGGATTTGGCAAAACGGGGCACCATTCGGAAATTGGCTCGCGACAAAGTGGAGGAAATGAAGGTCCGTAGCACCTCCATGATGCCTTCTGGGCAGGTCAATGCTCTCGCTAGTCATCAACAGTTTTATGACTTGATTCGCTATCTCATGGAGATTCGAGATGGCGGTGCTGGGCGCGCTGCAGCATTGCGCCCTAGCGTTTCCAGCTTGATCGTTTCGGTTCCAGACTACGAAAGGGATCTGGATCACCGTGCGTTGATTCTCGGTTGGGACGATGATGCGTTTCGACGTGGAGAGAAAATCTACCAGCGCGTCTGTGCAAACTGTCACGGGACTTTGGAGCAACCCGGCTCTCTCCCTACCTCCCTGCGTTTTGCTGAAGGTCCATTCAAAAATGGAAGCGATCCACATTCCATGTACCGTACGCTTACATACGGATACGGAATGATGATGGCGCAAACGTGGATGGTACCATCGCAGAAATATGACGTGATCCACTACATACGTCAGCATTGTCTTCGCCAGCACAATCCAACGCAGTGGACTGCTGTGGATGGAGCCTATCTGTCCACGTTGCCCGAGGGGAGTTCAAAGGGGCCTGCACCTAGTAAAATCGAACCTTGGTCTTCGATGGATTACGGAACGAGCTTGGCTCACACTTTCGAAATCCCCGGTCCCCAAAAGAACTTTGTATACAAAGGAGTCGCGGTTCGCCTGGATGCTGGGGCAGGTGGGATTGCCCGCGGACAACATTGGATGGTCTTTGATACCGACACGCTTCGAATGGCAGCCTCGTGGAGTCGCCCATTGTCGCAAAGCGACGCCTCGAAAAGCGTCGATTCGGCCTTCATCGATTGGCGTGGTATCCAATTCAACGGAGAGCATGGCATCCATCCCAGCTTGGTCGGAAGGGTTGGATTTGCCAATCCCCAGGCACCCGGATGGGCAAACCCTGCCAATGGGTCGTTTGAGGACAGGGTGCGAGTCGAGGGAAGAGACGGCAAACGTTATGGTCCTTTGCCGCGGTCTTGGGGACAATACCGAGGTCTTTACCAACATGGGCAGCGCATCGTCTTTTCCTATTCGATCGGCAGCACCGAAGTTTTAGAGTCTCCGTGGCTGGCACCACTCAGCGGCCTTGCGTCCCACCCCTACTCGATTAGGTTGTTCCACATCGGACCTCGTGATCACGACATGGAATTGCAAGTCGCCGAGCATGCGACCTCCCAGGTGGAGCTGGAGGTCATGCAGATTGAAGGAGCAACGATTGCATTGCTCGGTCAAGATCGCACGGCGGAATCTGAGGAGCCCATCCTCGCCACCATCTGGCCGCCCACTCCTCAAGCGGCTTGGCACCGGAGCGGGCGAAATCTCACACTCAAAATCTCCTCCGGCCGAGAACCGATCACTTTTGCTTTATGGCAACCGTTGGGTGCTGGTACGAAGCCGGACACGTTGGCAGCTGCGGCAAGAAGTAACACGTTGTCTCCAGAAGATGTTGACTTGCAGAGGCTGACGCGCGGTGGTCCAACGAGATGGGGGCAGGCGTTCAAGACGTCGATCCAAACGGTATCAGACATGGGACCCTTCGCCGTCGATCATCTCATTGCACCGGAGTCGAATCCCTGGTTGGCGCAGATGCGTTTTACAGGATTGGATTTTTTTTCCGACGGCGGTCTCGCCTTGTGCACTTGGGACGGCGATGTGTGGAAGGTCCAACGCTCGTCCGATTCGGAGTCTGAGGCTTGGTCGTGGCGGAGGATTGCCACGGGGATGTTCCAACCCTTGGGGTTAAAGGTCATTTCGGATCGGATCTATATAACCTGTCGCGACCAACTCGCCGTTCTTCATGACTTGAACGGAGATGCCGAAATCGACTTCTATGAGTGTTTGAATAACGATCATCAAGTCACCGAGCACTTCCATGAGTTTGCGATGGGGTTGCAAGTCGATGGGGAAGGGAATTTCTATTACGCAAAGTCGGGATGCCACGGTAAGGCCGCGGTGGTTCCTCACCACGGAACGTTGCTGCGAGTCGAACGCAATGGCTCGAAGACAACGATCCTTGCAAACGGGTTTCGCGCGGCCAATGGAGTTTGTTTGAACTCAGATGGATCGTTTTTCGTTACCGATCAAGAAGGATTTTGGAATCCCAAGAATCGAATCAATTGGGTTACTCTCTCGGAATCAGGTAAACCCAAATTCTATGGCAATATGCTGGGGTACCACGACATCACCGATACTTCCGATTCCGCGATGGAGCCACCCCTTTGCTGGATCACCAACACGTTTGATCGATCTCCAGCGGAGTTGCTTTGGGTGAACAGTCCAAACTGGGGTAAGCTGAATGGACGCTTGCTCAACCTTTCGTATGGCTACGGGAAGGTTTTTCTTGTTCCTCATGAACAAGTGGGCGACAAGATGCAGGGAGGGATGATTGAGCTGCCGATTGAGCCTTTCCCAACCGGGGTGATGCGCGGACGGTTTCATCCCCAAGACGGTCATCTGTATCTTTGCGGCATGTTCGCTTGGGCGGGCAACGCCACCGCCCCAGGAGGTCTGTATCGCATTCGTGCAACCGATCAGCCGGTACATCTCCCGGTTGAGTTGCATGCGTTTCGGCGCGGTGTTCAACTTCGATTCACAGAACCATTGGACGAAACTTCGGTGCGTCCAGAGGTTTTCACTGTCAAGACTTGGGCGTTGGAACGCACAGCGAAGTACGGTTCGAAGCATTTGGATGAAAAGACTTTGCAGGTCACCGCTGTGAAATTATCCGAAGACGGGACTGTCGTCGATTTGGAGATCGATGGTCTCAAGCCAACTTGGGGGATGGAGATTCAGTATTCCCTGAAGGCTATACGAGGCGAACTGGTCAACGGCAGGTTGCACAACACGATCCATACCCTCGGTGACTGAAGTTTTATTTTTGCAGCGGCCAATGGGCATTGACGTTTTCAGGCGAACGTTCGTAGAAAGGGGGATATCGATCGCAGTTCCTCCTGTTATGGAAACGTAGTTCAACATGAAAGTCCTACTCGCCATCGACGGTTCGCCAAGCAGTTGTGCCGCGATCCAAGAGCTTTACCGTATACCGCTCGCTCCGCAGAGTGAGGTGCGTGTCATTATCGTCGACGCTCCACTCGACGACGGAATGTTCCGTTCCAAGTCGCTCGGGGCTTACGATGATCTCATTCGGCAGCAGCGTGCGGAAGTGATGCAAAAGCTGCAGGATGCGACCCAGTTGGTGAAAGCGCATCCTTCCAAGGTGAACGTTACTAGCGCTTTGCTCGAGGGACATGTGAAAGAAACGATTGTCGATGAAGCCAGTCGATACGGAGCGAACTTGATCGTCGTGGGCTCCCACGGTTACGGCCCTATCCATCGATTTTTTCTGGGATCGGTGTCTCAATATGTGGCTCACAACGCTCCTTGCTCGGTGTTGATCGTGAAGACCAGCAAATCGTCGCCAGACTAAGGAATGTGCGGTGTTTGTAGCCATCCTCTTATTTCTAGTCGGGCTCGTGATACTCGTCTTTGGAGCGGAGCTCGTCGTTCGCGGTGCGTCGAAAGTTGCTGCTTTCCTCAAAGTTACTCCGATGGTGATCGGCCTGACGATCGTGTCGGTGGGGACCAGCGCTCCGGAGTTAGCGGTTGGGACCATCGCAGGTTTACAAGGGAATGGAGGGCTGGCCGTCGGCAATATCGCAGGAACCAATGTTCTCAACTTGCTTTTTATTATGGGGCTTAGCGCCGCCATCCACCCATTGCTGCTCCATGGCCAAGTCTTTCAACTGGAACTCCCCGCGATCGTATTTTCGGCAGGTCTCATGACAACGCTTGCTTGGGATGGCGTTTTGTCGTTTTGGGACGGACTGCTGATGCTTTTGTTTGGAGTGGCGTACACCGTTGCGTTGATTCTCGTTACACGCAGGGCGTCACGAGCCTCGCAAGCGGACTTCAACGAAGAATACAGCGTTGACGAAGTCCCCAAGATCGCACGGAAACGCCAGGGGATTTGGTACCTTTCGGTGCTTGTTGTGGGAATCATTCTCACCGTGGCAGGTGCGGAGGTGTTGGTGCGAGGCGCTGTCGAGTTGGCGACGATTTTTGGCGTCTCGACTACAACCATCGGGCTCACGATCGTCGCGATGGGGACGTCGGCTCCGGAGTTGGTGACCACGGTACTCTCCACGATCAAGGGGGATAGGGATGTCGCCGTGGGGAACTTGATCGGCAGCAGTATCTACAACATCCTCATCATCCTGAGCATCCCCTGCATGCTCGCGCCCGGAGGACTGCCGGTTGAACGCTCTCTCCTTTGGTTCGATATTCCGCTAATGGCGGCGGTCGCGATCGGCGCAGTCCCGATCTTTGTGACAGGTCGGCGGATTTCTCGCTGGGAAGGCGCGTTGGGAGTCGCTATCTACCTGGCTTATCTCTATTGGCTCATCAACGTACGCAAATAGCCGTTGCGATTCCCTTTCTTTCCCAAGGCCGATGGTGAAACGGTAATGAAATGGAGGAAGCGTGCCCCGCGAAGAAAGTGAGATCGCACGGGGGATTCTTGCAAAACAAAATCTCAATGTGGCTCCGGGTTAATGCGGAATAGCCGCCTTTGTGTGCGCGTTAAGTGCGATCGGGGCGCTTCCTTGATGGGACTGGTAACAAGTGGCATTGAGAGCGGGAAATAAGATTGTTGACGATGGATTTGCATCCGGTTAGTGTTCAGAGGAGCGAGCATTCTCTCTGCGATACCTCTCTATCGTATTCGGCTCGCCATGGAATCTTATTGACCTCGATCTGATGGAAGGTTTTGTTATGAAGTCCACGAAACGTGTTGGATTTACCTTGGTGGAACTCTTGGTTGTCATCGCAATTATTGGCATTTTGGTAGGTCTGTTGCTACCTGCCGTCCAAGCGGCGCGGGAAGCGGCGAGACGGATGCAATGCTCCAACAATCTCAAGCAGTTAGGGCTTGCGATGCACAATTACCATTCCGCATTCAACAAGCTGCCGTTTTCGGCATCCCCACAACTTGGGGCTGTGGGAACCAGGCAACGCGGGGTTTCCTGGCTTGTTCGCATCATGCCCTACATCGAGCAAAACAACGTTTACAGCGGGCTCGAGTTCGTGGGTGACTTTACGATGCAAGATGGTCCTACCCCCGTGACGAACTTCAACCTGCTGAACAATCTTCGTGTTCCAGGGCTGGAATGTCCATCGAGTCCACTTCCCAAGACACAGACCTACACCACGCATTCGAACGGTTCTGTCACCCTTCAGATGATCAACTATGTGGGAATTGCAGGGTCGTACTGGCGAGGGGGATCGACGACCGTTGTGTCGACGGATCCGCAGACCAACATTTACGGGATTGCAGTTCACAACGGTATGCTCACCCCGATCGGTACCAATAGCCGTGCAGCCAGCTTCGCGAGTGCATCGGATGGAACGAGTAACACGATGATGATCGGAGAGCAAAGTGATTACTTTTTCGATGCAAACCTGAACAAGATCGATCGCCGAAGCTGCGGTTGGAGAGGTGGCCCTTGGGGGAACGGTGCTGGCGCCGGTAACTGGACCCAGAACGTGACCACGGTTCGATACCCGATTGGAACCTTTGGCGGCTCGGGGAACAGCAATCCCTATGACGTGAACGTTGCGCTCACGGGAGCCCATACCGGTGGTCTGAACGTCGCGTTGGCTGATGGATCGATTCAGTTTCTCTCCGAAACAATCGAGTTCGCTGTTCAAACTGCGTTAGCAGATCGTGGGGATGGTACCCCGATTGGCGAACTGTAAGCCGAATCTGCTGATCACTTTTCTGTTCGTGGCAGATGGTTGAATCGAACCATCTGCCATTCCTCGATTTGGAAATCTTTTTGATATGAATCAGTCCGCATTAAGAATTTCTCCTTCCATTTTCACCCTTGGGTGTTTCGCATTGTTCACATGGATTGCAGGTTGCAATCCCAACTCAGGCATGAGTTTGGTCACCGGGAAAGTGACGTTGGATGGGAAACCCTATGCGAACGCTCAAGTTCGATTTGTCCCCGAGACGGGGCGTCCGTCGATCGGATTGACGAACGAAGAGGGGGTTTACCGTCTCGTTTATATTCGTGACACGCTGGGGGCTGCTCCAGGATCGTACAAGGTCGATATTACGACGGTTCACCAATCCACATCGGATTCGGACGGAGGCAAGGAACCTCCTGAGAAGATTCCACCCAAGTACAACGTTCGAACGGAATTAACGAAGACGGTCGAGTCGGGAGAGAACGTGATCGATTTCGAGCTGCAAAGCAAGTAGTCGAGTCTTACTCGCTCCCAATGTTGGAGGGATCGTCCAGTTGAGGCGGTCTTCCTGGCGTAGGGATTTCCTGTCGACGATTCTCTTCGGCAGGAACAGGGGCTCGTGGGAGAAGCGAGTTTGCATCTGCGAGGACGAGTGCCGCGATCGCAGAGACGGTTGAATTCTTGATCAAGTACTCCGGTACGGCTTGATCCATCCGATCGTTTTGCGTGTGCCAAGCGTAACGATATACGGCCGTCCCTGATTTACCCCAAAAGAAACCTGGTACGCCAACTGCATTGAATGGACTGTGGTCGCTGGCACCACCGCGCGGCATACGGGGAGCAACATTCAGTTGGATGGGGGCGTGGGGAAACGCGAAATTCATCGGCAAAACCGCTTCCTTGAGCATCGATGCCATCGGTTCGACGCAGGTCAACGAGGCTTGCTGGTTGGTACCGCTGTCATCGACGAATACGGCAGAAATTCGACTTCTCTCTTCCTCGCTCAGTTGTTGTACGTACGCCTTCGAGCCGAGCAGTCCCTGTTCCTCTCCGGACCAGAGGATGAATCGGATCGTTCGCTTGGGTTTCGCACCGATCGCAGCGAGGATACGAGCCGCTTCGATAGTAACGGCAGACCCTGTTCCATTGTCGACAGTCCCTTGGGATCCTGGCCCGTCCCAACTGTCGAGATGTGCGGAGACGATCACAACTTCTTCAGGTATGGTCGATCCGGGGATCTCTGCGATCGTGTTGAAAACCGGGAAAGGACCTTCGACGAGGGTATGCTTCAAGTCAAATTCGACGACAACCTTTTCCCCATCCATGATTCGGCTATTGATCGCATCGTAATCCGATCGGCGAATGGTGACGGTCGGGATCGGAGAAATGTCTGCCAACTTTAGCTGGGTAACTCCTCGAACGCCGCCCGTATTCACGATCTCTGCGGTCGCAGTAGAAATGAAGCCAGCGATGCCGGCATGGTTCAATCGATCGACGACGATCGAGGGTTTAGCACCTGCCGGGCGAAGTATCCACGCCCCCTCCAGTCGATCCGCGATCGCTTCAAGTTCTTCAGGGGATTGCGGTTCTCGCACTACCGGACCTTGCTTCGGACCGTTCGTGCCTGCCGACCAAGCTTTTGCAGTGAACTCAAACTCCCTGGCGACCGGCGCGACGATCCGCCCTTTGCATTCCCCTCGATCGAAGCGAACCGGTATTTCGCCCCATGGCTTTAGTGCAACATTTTGTAATCCAAATGATCGAAACTGATCGGCAGCCCAATTGCAAGCGCGTTCCAATCGTGTGGAACCTGTTAATCGTGGCCCTATTTCTTCGCAGAGATAGCGTAGATGCACGATGGTTTGATTGCGGTTCTTCCCTTCGTCAATCAACCGGAGCAACGTTTCCTGGGTTTGGGATGCAGAATCCAATTTCGCTGCCAGAGCGACGTTTTGCCCTTCAGCTTCTCGTTTCGTGATGTCTTGTGCGGATACTTGAAGGTGAGTGCCGCACATGCCGTACGTCGCAATACCGATCAAGCACTTTTTGTATGCAGGGATTTGCATTTCTAACTGGCCTCATAGACAGAAAAATGAATGCCAAGCTCCAAGCTCCGCCTGCATGGAACTAAAAACGGAGAATACGTGGTGCGATTATGGTTTGGTATGCCCTGCCTCGCAAATCGAACCGGGTAGAAGGTGGAGATATTCAAGCAGAAAGGATGCCTGCCCCCGTCGCATCGCTAAACGAATCCGTTTCGATTCCAATACGCTGTGTCAGTTCCAGGAGCAGATTCGAAAGTGGGGGGCTCTTCTCCGTTTCGAAATGGATATGCCGATTATGGCGTAGTCCCAGTTTGCTCCCGCCAACGACGAGCAGTGGGAGATTCTTTGGCGAGTGGTCACCCCCCTCTCCGCTATTCATTCCCGATCCAAAAACCACAACAGTGCGATCGAGCATCGATCCATCCGACTCACGGGTCTGTCGCAAAAATGCGAGAAATCGCTTGAGCCTCTCCAAATGAAATCGATCGATGGTCGCAAGCTTTTCCAGCATTCCAGGGTCACCGCCATGATGGGACAGTTCGTGATGATTCTCTCCTCCTCCGCCAAACCCGCCGGCCTCTCGCGACCACTCAAAGGAAATCACTCGCGTTGAGTCGGTAATGAAGGAGAGATAGGCTAGTTCGAGCATGACATCGATCCACATGGGGCGGTCATGCGCATTGTGCGGTTGCATGGCGAGCTGCAATAGGGTCGGATCGACGGTTGGTTTAGGACGATCGATCCAGCTCTCCAATCGCTCGATTCGTTGCTCGGTGCTACGAACGCTGCCCAGGTACTCATCCAGCTTCCTTTGATCCTCTTTCCCAATTCGCCTCGCCAGTCGCTTCGACTCTTCGAGAACATTGTCCAGAACCGATCGTCGCTCCGCATACCGCCGGAGCGTCGCCTCTCGGTCGCCTGCGGACTCTGGAACAAAAAGCCGTTCGAATATTCGCTTGGGGGAATCCTCTGCAGGAAGCGGGGTTCCATTCCGATCGAACGAAAGGGTATGAGAATGGCCGGCCGAACCGGTTCCCGATTGATCCGACCATTGCTGGGATGGAAAACGAGTCTCTGTTCCCAAACTCTCTGCGATGAGTTGGTCCACGGAGAGTGAATTCGCATAATCCTTTCCAGGTACCGAACGCAGGTCCGCGCCCGTCAACCAAGTGTCAGCACCACTATGGCCACCGGTGCATCGAGGGTGCCCCAGTCCCGATACCACAGTAAAATCGTCGCGGATGCTCTCAAGGACCTTGAGGGTGGGCGACAGTGCATAATTCTCACCGACCTCTTTCGGTTGCCACTCGAGAATATTGACGCCGTTGGGTACGTAACAAAACAAAACACGTGGTTGAACTATCGTCGATTCTGCACGCGGTCGAAACTTGGACTCCGCGGCGGTCGCCGTGGACACCGCCGATGGAGACATGGCGTCCAAATAGGGCAAGGCCAATGCAACGCCAGCACCTCGCAGGATGTGCCTTCGATTCAAACGCTTCATCTCTCACCTCTGTCCTGTTGATCTTGCATGGTCGTTCTGGTCCACGGACAAACGTGGTGCCTGCCAAGCATACTTGGTTTGCACCTCAAGGTGCATGAAATGTATTGGATTCCACAATGGCGAGGATCAAGCTCTTAAGCGTCGATCCGCGTTCCTTGGCATCCTTAATGATCTCCCTGAGAGTCGGTTCATCCGCGATGGTCAACTCGCGTCCGACTGCATAGGTCAGCAGCTTTCCCGTCAAGCAACTCAAGAATTTGTCTTCTTGTTTGCGTATGGCCTTTTTCAGCTCGTCCGGCCCATGGATGAGCGTTCCGTCCGGAAGTTTCGCTGAAGCATCGATGATCGGATCATCCTTTTCGATGCGTCCTTTGTATCCAAATCCTTCTTGCGTTCGATATTGGCCGGATGCATTGAAGTTCTCCAGTGCTAGCCCCAGAGGATCGATCTTGTCGTGACATCTTGCACACTGGGGTAGCTCGCGGTGAATCTCCAAACGATCCCGAACCGTCGCTTTATCGATTCCAGGCACCTTGGGGGCGATATCTCCTGCGTTGGCAACAGGGAGGCCTGGATCTGTTCCCAAGACGTTTTTGAGAACCCAAGTCCCTCGTTTGACAGGGGAAGTCCGGGTGCCGTTCGAAGTGATGGTGAGCATGGCGGTCTGAGTCAGAATCCCTCCGCGAGGACTTTCTTTCGGCAAGGAGACTTGTTGGAACGAGTCCCCGCGTATTCCTTCGATTTCATAAAACCGAGCTAATCGTTCGTTGATGACCAAATAGTCTGGGTCAATGAGATCGAGTACGCTTTTTTCTTCTCGTAGGATCGTGCGGAAAAGAGCTCGTCCTTCCTCGATCATCGAGAGTTCCAGATGACGGTCATAGTGGGGATACAAGTCGGGAGCCGGTGGATTCGCTCCCACTTCACGAAGTCCCAGCCATTGGTCGGTGAAGTTGCGCACCAGTTCCTCAGACTTCGGATCGGCGAGCATTCGTTCCACCTGAGTTCGCAGTAGGAAACCGGGCTTCAAGTCGCCTCGCGACGCGGCCTCCATCAATTCTTGATCGGGGCAAGAAGACCACAGGAAGTAGGATAAGCGTGATGCCAATGCAACCTGCGATAGACTTTCGCCCTCCGGTTCCTCTGGCAAGAACAAAAAATTCGGTGAGACCAGGACCGCAGCAAACGCATCGCGCAGCGCAGAGACGTCCGATACGCCCTCTTTCTTCAGTGTGTTGTATAAGCTTTTATAGGGTGCAACGTCTTGTTCCATCACTGGACGCCGGAACGCTCGACTCGTGAAGGCTTCGAGTGCCATGACCGCTTGCTGTGGATCGATCGATTTCGTCGAGCCTTCTGTAAAAGTGGTGGCCCCTTGGTGCGAGAACAAAAGGAGTTGGTGTGAGGGGGGGGGCCAACTGGGGGCCATGGGACCCTCGATTTCGATCCAATCGACGAACAGCTCGGGACGTGAGAATGCATCGTTGCCCTGCATCCAGAAATTCTCTAAGACCTTGGGGATCGAGTAAGCGTATTCGATTGTCAAGCCACTTTTTTGGGTGGTGAATTCGACAGGAATCTCGTAGATGTGAGGTTCGGAAAGAGGGTTCGGGACATCGAACTCGGCAATGGTGCGAGGTTGACCGCCCAAATCTTGAATCAATTTCAGTCGAGGTGGTCCATAACGGTACATGGCATCGGAGGCAAAGTGTTGGAGATCCCGATCCAGTTGTTGCCGATGCCATTTCTCGCGATCGGGACTCTTTGTCATTTGGTCGTCGAACCTCTTTTGGAGGATCTCGCGCGCCGAGCGGACGACTTCCATGCGATCGGGAATGCGACCGGCGGCGCGAATGCGGACGTTGTAGGTTCCCGGTTCCTTCAGGGCGAAGTCGCGGACGTTGAGCTTCTTGTCCCAGGACTCATGATGCAACACCTTGAAGCCGTCGACGACAGGATTCCTTCCCCCGTTCACGATGGGGCGCTGGCCATCGACTTGGACTCGATGGGCGTCGGAGTCGCCGGCATCGATCTCAAAACGCCAACGAATCGATGCGGGGGGCTGGCCTTCTACGATCGCTTTCTGCATCACTTGCTTTGCCGTGTCCAGGTATAGTTCAAGCTGCATGGGGCTAAACGTGAGGGCGGCTCCGACGTTGTCGAAACCGCCCGCCAAAGGATCTTGGGGGAAACCGGAAATGTCAGGCTCTACTCCGGTCAAGTCTCGTACCGAATTTCGGTACTCAATGCGGTTGAGGCGACGCATGACGACGCGATTTTCACGAAGCTTCTTTTCCGCATCGACCAGCCGCGCCGTGATCCAGTCGACGACTCCGGACACCAATGCCACCGGCGGTTGAGGCTTGTTCTCGGGTGGCATTTCGTGACTGTTCAATACATTCACGACTTCCCCCCAACGCTCACGGATTCCGAGAGAACTAAAATCTCCCGTTAGCGAGGCGTCCAATCGGAATTCGCTCTCTTCGGCCCCGTCGCGATGGCACTCGATGCAATACGTACTCAGGAGCGATCGCACTTGGTTGGGCACTTCGCCGTCCTCGACGCCATAGCTTGGGAGGGCATCGGTGAAGCAAGAAAGGGAGAGTGCCAAAAAGTAAGGACGGATGGTCAGCATCGTGGCTCAAGTTGTTGAATTGCTTAGGATCCCTCATGCGGAGAGATTGGTATGCTATAGCCATGCAACAGCTGGAGTGGCTCCAAAGTGGTTTGCCCCCAGTGGATTGCCCCCAGTGGATTGCCCTTCGTCCCTCTCCCGTCATTGAAATGGCAGCTCGCATCCGTCTATGAGATCTTCAGTATACCTAAGCTTGCAACTTCGCGTTCCGTACTCATCGATTCTCCGATCGCTCTTGGGCGGAATCGCTCTGTGCTTGGGGGTGGGCATGGCGCCCCAGCTTTCCATGGCAGCGGAACGTCCCAATGTGATCGTCGTCCTCATCGACGATATGGGATGGGCGGATTTGTCTTGTTTTGGAGGCAAACGGCCTGAAACGGAACACATAGACCGTCTGGCGAAAGAGGGGATGAAGTTCACGCAGTTTTATGTGAACTCCCCAATTTGCTCCCCCTCGCGCGTTGCCTTAGCGACAGGGCAGTATCCTCATCGCTGGCGGATCACGTCGTATCTGAACAATCGCAAAAGCAATGAAGAGCGAGGGGTTGCGCAGTGGCTGGATCCGGCTGCCCCGATGCTAGCCCGAGAACTACAGCGAAGCGGGTATGCAACAGGGCACTTTGGCAAGTGGCACATGGGAGGTCAACGCGATGTCGACAATGCTCCTTCGATCCAAGCCTACGGATTTGACCGAAGCCTTACCAACTTCGAAGGAATGGGAGCCAAGCTATTGCCCCTTACGATGAGACCGGAATGGACGGAACCCAAACGCATCTGGGAGGATGCTGAACGGTTGGGTGCACCGGTGACTTGGATGCAGCGATCCGAAATTACCGGAGGTTTCGTTCAAGGCGCGATTCAGTTTATCGACGAATCCGTCGCGGCACAGAAGCCTTTCTATATCAATCTATGGCCGGACGACGTTCATTCGCCGTTCTTCCCGCCCATCGCGAAATGGGGTAATAACAAACGAGCGCTTTACCGAAGTGTTTTGAATTCTATGGACGAGCAGCTTGGGGTTCTTTTCAATTATGTCCGCGATCACGCATCACTCCGGAACAACACGTTGATCCTGTTATGCTCGGATAACGGTCCTGAGTTCGGCGCAGGGACTTGTGAACCATTCCGAGGTGCGAAGACATGGCTATACGAAGGGGGCGTGCGGTCCCCCCTACTGGTATGGGGACCTGGGTTCCTGGAGCCCAAAACGGTTGGTACGACCAATGAGCAATCCGTCCTGTGCGCGTTGGACATCAATCGGTCTTTGTACTCGTTTTGCAATGTCCCATTGCCTTCAGGCACTACGCTGGACGGTGAAGACCTTGCCGGGACATTGCTTGGAAAAGAACGAGGGGCGAGGCAAGCTCCGATCTTCTGGAGGCGACCTCCCGACCGAACTGGATTCAGTGCCGGATTTCAAGAAGACAATCCCGATCTGTCGGTTCGGCGTGGCAAGTGGAAGTACTATGTCAACTACGATGGTTCGGATCCCCAACTCTATGATTTGGAAGCGGATGTCTCCGAGAAGGAAAATCGAGCCAATAGCGAGCCTTCCGTGGTCAGCGAATTGCATCGTCTAGTGATGCAATGGAACGAGTCCATGCCCCAGGATGCTGGGAATTCCAAGCCATAGGAGTCGCTGACCGCCGTGACGGCTATTTTTCGGTAAGCAACAAATAGCCAACGAAACGGATGGTTGCCCCGAGGAGAGCGCCCGCGATTCCGAACAAGGCGATGAGAGACCCGAGGATGACGAGTTGATTGGGAAGTTCCGTCCAAGGCCTAGTGCCGTTTGAGAATTCGTAGGCTCGGGCGCCGCCGAACGCCAAGAACGGAGCGGAGGAACAAGCCACTGCACCTAAGGTAGCCGATCTCCGGACCGTCCGTCGCCTTGCAACCTGGACGGATTCGGCGGGAGCGAGATTCGCCTGATAGGGGTTGATGTCTCGATGTTCTTCGGAAGACTCGTTTGGATTGGTCGAATCGCTCATCCTGGTGTCCTGGACATGACCAAGCTCCCGGTGGTTTCGTCTGGTTTACTATACCGCATCGGTAGTTTCAATTTGAAGGTACTCCCAAATCCGACTTGGCTCGAAACGCCGATATCCCCACCGAGCAATGTGCAGAGTTCGCGAACGATGGAGAGGCCCAATCCGGTGCCGGAATGCTCTCGCGTCAACCCGTCTTGCCCCGTTACCCGTTTGGCTTGTCGGAACTTTTCGAAGATGATCTCGTGGTCCTCGATGGCGATTCCAACTCCGGTGTCGGCTACGGAAATCAAGACCTCATGGTCCCCCTTCACTTCGCAGTGCACCGTGATCAATCCCCCCTCCGGCGTAAATTTGATCGCGTTAGAAAGGAGGTTGGTCAAAATCTGTTGCACTTTTCCTTGATCCTGCGACATGGGAATGGAGTCGCGGCCGGAGTCGACTCGCAAGTCAATGTTCTTGTCCTCTGCCATTTTTCGAATGAGATCGCATTGGCTGTGAACGATGACGAGAAGGTCAAAGTCCGTCACACGGACTTGCATTTTCCCCGCTTCGACTTTTGCGAGATCCAAGATGTCATTGATCATCTCCAAGAGATTGCGACCGCTGTTTTGAATATTGGAGACATAACGTCGTTGTTTCTCGGTCAACGTCTCGAAGCCTTGCAGGACATCGCTAAAACCGAGGATGCTGTTGAGCGGGGTGCGCAGTTCGTGGCTCATATTGGCCAGGAATTCTCCTTTGAGGCGATTGGCTTCAAATAGCTCCAAATTGATCCGAGCTAATTCGTCGACCTGCGCATTCATTTTGGTATTGAGCGACAGCAGCTCGCTTTGGGTATTGGTCAAGTGTCGGAGCATGGCATTGAACGATTCCGATAGTTCGTGGAACTCGTCATCCGTGTCCAACTCAAATCGAAGCGCGGTATCGCCGGCGGTAATCTGCTCGCTTACACCTTTCATGTAGCTCAGGGGGCGAATCACCAGTCGTTTGATGATCCAGTGAACGAAGACAAGGGAGAGAGCCAGTGTGCAAATGGCGATCGAGATCAAGATGGAGTAACTCCAAAGGCTCCAGACTTGCGTTTCGCTATAAGGGATCATCACCCGATAGACCCGAAAGGGATTGACGGACTGAGATGCCAGGATGCTCCCAGCATTGCTAAGTTCGACATGGCATTCGCGGCAGGTGTCGTTGAAGATGACCGGGTAATAGTAGTAATAGAACCCTTCGTAAGGCCCTGCCTCCTCAAAGACGACGGAACTGGTCGGGGGAGCGATGGCGTTTTGGGCCGTTGGCGAAGACGAACCGGTGGAATTCAAATTTGTTTTTTGTTCCGCTGCCAGCGCATCGCGTTCCGCGAGCTTGGCATGAATCTTATTTAAACGAGTCAAATCGCTCCCTGTTGCCAGTTTCGCCGTCAGCAGTTCGTGCTCCAGTTGGTCGTCGACTCGAAACAGCACACAGTCGTAATCCAATTTGACTTGCGAATCGTCCATCATCGACTCGATTTCACGTCTCAAATCTCGGATGGGAGTGGGCGCATTGTCCGGATTGGATGGTGGAGATTCAGGTGCCCCTTCGGAATAAAGATCGGGCGAGGTGGACGACTTCGCGATCGTTTCGGAGAAGCTGGTGATGTGTTTCCACCCCATGTGGGTGATGGCTGCATCGCGAGCCGACTGCCGCGCGGTCTGCATCACAAGTTGCTGTGCCAGGACATGCACGGCATAAAAAGCCAGAAGCAAAGAGACCAATAACGCGATGCCTAAAAAGAAAAGGCTTTTGCGTTCGAGCGACCAGCTTCCAGAGACCCACTTGATAACCGCGCTGATCATTCGACTGAAAATGGTGGAAAGGCTGAATCATCCGTAAAGAGGGATTTTACAACGTCCCCCACTTGGAAATCAGCCCATTCGGCTAATTCTTTGCAGATTGAACGCAGGTTCGAGCCGACCTACTCCCTTACGCATTCGAAACAGTTTCCCCAGGCTGCATATTTTCTTGCTGCAGGGTTTTCGGACATGTACGATGAAGTTCTACCTGAGATGTAGGGCGATTCGCTTCGCGCAGTGACTGTTTCGATTTTCAAGTTCGCTAACGAGGAGTTTGGTTTCGATGTCCAAGCCGTTTACATATTGGATTCGACTGGCATTGGTCGCGACGTTGTGCACCATCACCACTTTCTCCCCTGCACTTGCAGGGCGATGGATCGGTCGCCTCCTGCACCGGGATTGCAAACCCGCCTGCTGCCCAACTCCTGCTTGCGGAGAGATCGCCGTTCCATCCTGCGAACCCTCGCCATGCGATTGCCCTCCTGCGTGCATTGCTCCCGCGACTCCCTGCGATGCTGTCCCCACCCAAACGATGGATCCAAGCCAACCGGCACCTGTCGCACCTGTCGTTGAGCCAGCAGTTGAGCCAGCAGTTGAGCCAGCAGTGGAAACTCCCCCGGTAGTCGAAACGCCGAAAGCCGAGGCGCCTGCCGATATTCCCAAGACGGTCGAACCAGAGGTTGCACCCGTAACCCAACCGGAGACGCCAGATCTGCCTGCCCCCGTCGAGCAGCCAGTACCCGTCGAGCAACCAGTACCCGTCGAGCCATCACCGGTTTCCGAGCCACCTGCCCAGCAACCCAAGGTGGAAGAACCCAAGGTGGAGGAGCCCAAGGTCGAGCCTGCCCCGGTTCTGCCAACTGTCGAGCCTCCCACGGCCGAAGTAACACCTGCGACAGAACCAGAGCTGCCGAAGACGGAGGGAGAAAAGCCTGCGGACCCGCTCGGCGACATTTTTGGTGAGCCCGTCAAGCCCGCCACGGAAGCTCCCAAAGTGGCAGAGCCCAAGGTTGAGCCTGCACCAGTGCTGCCAACGATCGAACCTCCCACGACCGAAGTAACGCCTGCGACAGAGCCAGCTCTGCCGAAAACGGAGGGAGAAAAGCCTGCGGACCCGCTCGGCGACATTTTTGGTGAGCCCGCCAAGCCCGCGAACGAATCGAAGAAACCAGAGACGACCCAGCCTGCCGATCCGTTGGGAGATATCTTCGGCGATCCTGTTCCTGCAGAATCGAAGCCCGCGGACGCGAAACCAACCGATGCACCGATCCAACCTGAACCGGCGAAACCCGCTGCAGAGCCATCGCTCGATGATATTTTTGGTCGGCCGATCAGTCAGGAATCGCCTGCCGCTTCGGATCCCTTGTTCGACAGCCTCTTTGGAACAAAGGAAAGCAAGCCCGTGGAGGGAGCACCTGCTTCCGATGCGCCTGCGGGACCGGCAAAGGATTCGATTCTTCCTCCATCGACTCCACCTGCTCCTCCCTCTAAAGGGAAAGACGATCTCGAAAAGTTATTCGGAATCGGCAGTTTCACTCCACCACCTCAATTCCAAGGTGCGGAGTACAAAACTTGGGTCGACAACACCGGTACCTACACCGTGAGCGGCCGACTCAGCATGATCTACAGCGACAAAGTCAAAATCCTCAAAGAGAATGGAAAGACGACAACGGTTCCCCTCAACCGTTTGAGCGATCGCGATTTTGCGTACGTTCAGTGGGTCGCTTCAAGTCTCACTACGGAGTCGACTGCGAAGCTGGTGAAGAAAAACGACGAGCCCTCCGCCGTCGATAGTGTTCGATAGACTTCTGTGGTTGCTTGCTAGCTCGCAGCGACTATCAGCCTCGCAACAATCGTGTAGGCGATCGCTGCGAGTATTGCTCCGCAGGGAACGGTGCAGATCCATGCCATTGCGATCTCCACCAGTTTTCGTTGGTGCAGACGCTTGTTCGCTGCCCCGATGCCTGCCAACGAACCGACGCTAACATGCGTCGTACTGACTGGGAAACTATGCCAGCTGGCGCTAATGACAAGGCACGCCGTCGTAAGACTTGCGACAAGCCCATCGTTCACTTCCATGGTCGTTAGTTTCTTTCCAAGGGTCTCTGCGACATTCTTGGAATCCAACAAACCGCCAGCCGCCATGGCGATCGACACCAGCAGCACAGCGAAAAGCGGTGAGAAGTCTGGGAGCAACAGGAATAGCGCTGCCATCTTCGGAGCATCGTTCAATCCTCTGGCAAAGCTTGCAGCACCCGCGCTCAGGAAATGAAGACGGTCGGTCCATACAGAATGAGGGGCATTGAGCAAACCCGTCCATGCAAGAACCTGACAGGCAAGATAGCCGATGCCCATCGCGATAAATGGACTGAACACCAAAGGGATCAGAAAGCTCGACGCCAAAGGCCCCCACTCCACGCGAGTGGGGGCGGCAGCGAGCCCTGCCCCTGCTAATGCGCCGACGAGCGCGTGGGTCGTGGATACGGGAAACCCAACGCGCGTCGCTAGGAAGCTCGTGACCGCCCCTCCTAACGCAACAGCCAAAGCGAATACAGGGGATGCGACCAACTCGTTGGGCACCACACCTTTACCACTGAATTGTGCGAGAAGCCCACTCGCCAAAAACGCAGCAGCGACGCACCCCATCCAAGTCGTGAACGTACCCCATAGCAATGCCGTGCGCCGTGTCGTCAGCCCGCTCGCATAAAGGGATGCTACCCCTTTGAAGTTCGCATTCGCGCCGTTCGTAAAAGCGACAAAGAGTACAGCCGCGACCAACGAGCCGGTCAACATTTACTTGACTTTCGGATGGGCGGATTGCGATTCACTGCGTTCGGCAGGAAGCTCCTTTCGGCTTGCATACTCTTTCCAAGACCCTTCATAAAGTCGCACATTTTTATAACCGGCGACGTATCGAAGGTAAAAGCGGAGCAAACTACCTTCGCGGGATGTACCACAATAAACGATGATGTTTTTGTCTGGTGTTAATCCTGCCTCCACAAGTTGGTTTTGCACCGAAGTCAAGGATCGAAAGCGATGTGTATTCGCGTCGTCCATCAAGCGAGCCCAATGGAAAGATACCGCGCCAGGGATGTGTCCTTTTCGAACCCATATGTCGTCATTCCCCAAGTATTCGTTTTTAGGCCGCGCGTCGACGAGAATGGTATTGGGGTCTTCTTTCGCCTTCAGCAACTCCGGTAGCGACACACCAATCGCGGTATTGGACTTGGTATGGAGATCCGTCAAGGCATTGCCGAAATACTCCTGGGTTGTGGGAAGCTTTTCACTTTCCCAACTCGCCAAGCCCCCGTCGACGATCCTGATGTCCTCAACGCCGAACTTCTCTAGGACGTAGGCAACCATCGTTGCACTAAGGATTTCGTCGTTGGGTAAACGGGCCCCTGTGGCATAAAGAATGTGGGTTCGACCGGGCTGAACGCCGGCTCGTTCCAGTAGGGAGCGAGTCAAGTCGTCGGGCAAGTACTGCACGGGCACTCCTTGATCCGTACCACGCAACGTATCGAAATTGAGATGGTGTGCACGTGGCAGGTGTCCGCGGAAATAGTCTTTGTACCCCCCTCGCGTGTCGATCACGATCGGTTTGTTGGATTCGTTGGAGTCAACCATCATGCGATGGGCCTGCGTCGGTGAGATGACCGCGATCTCGGCGTTCGAAAAAGTGCCCGAGAAGAGGACCACAAAAAAGGAGAGGAGGCCAAAGCATTTCCGCATGACGAAATCCGCCGTTGAGAATGGATGGGGAATGAAGGGAATGAATCGACGCCGGTTTCTAAATAACTCAAAAGCAGTCAAACGAACGTTTGAATGTAGGATCTACCATTGGACTCGTCAACCAGCCGAAGCCGCGAGAAAGCATTACGGCAATATCCGTCGATTCCATTCGAGCGCTGCATCGATGGGGCCACCGTCTTGGATGGCATTGCACAATTGGTCGGCAAGCTGTGGCGCCATGAGCGTCCCCTTCGAACCCAACCCATTGAAAACGTACGCATTTCGCACTGCGGGGTGTCTGCCGATCAACGGATGACGATCATAGGAAGCGGGACGCACGGCGGCTTGATGATTCGCCACCGACCATCGCTCGGTTTTTACTTCCGGTAGCATCCGATGGACGCGCTCCAGCAAAATCTGACGACTGATCCTCGCAGGTCCCTCTTCATCGATGCGACCATGCAGATGTTGGCGATCGTAGGTTGCCCCAACCAGAACGTGTTGGCGATCCGCCGGCACCATCCATACGTCCGAATGAACGACATGGGTTCGACAGATGCTCGGCAAATCGGAGCTTGATAGGGGATGAGAGAAAGCACTGCTCTCCTCCTCACTTTCTAACGAGAGAGTAAGGACGTCTCCGCGCGCCGGATGCAGAGGAAGATTTGAAAACCAGCCGTTGCATTTCGCTTCGAAGCCTTGGCAGAACACCACCGCATCCGCTATGAGTGGCCCGCTGGGGAGTTGAAGTTCGAGCGGTGCGGTGGCTGGATGGGAGGGGAACGCGAGTTGAGAATCGACGTCGATGTCGGCGTTGATAAACTCCTTTCTTGCTTGAAAGTACTCGCGAGTCTTCGCCAGATAATCGCCCGTATGAAGTCTTGCTGCAGGTTCCATCCAACACCCTCCGTAAGGAGCGTGAAACCCATTCAATTCTTCGGAGGAACAAAGAGTGATTCTCGGAGTCCAAGGAGCATCATCGGGCGAGACGGGACGATTCCATCGTTCCAAGGTTCGTTTCCGTTCGTCCTCGGAATGGAATAAACGAAGGGCGGGATGGGAACGCCAAAAAGAACCATTCGTGTCGCGTTCGGCGCCGGAGTAGTGATGGCAGGCGACTTCATAAAAGGAGTCCCACCGCCAAGTCGCAGCGCTCCGCGTTCCCGTGATGGGCGTTACCAAACCGGCCGCGACATGGGAGGAACTACGTAGGTCGACACGGTCGATGAGTGCGATCGACCAGCCGCGACGGTGGGCAGCCCAAGCCATCGCGGAGCCGGCAAGACCACAACCGAGTATCAGTAGACGCACGCGGCTAATACCCTTCCCCCTCGGTGTAGGATTTTCGCAAATCTGCTTCTTCCGCTTTGTATTTCGCTCGAAGATTTAGGACTTCGACGCTTAGCGAGAAGAGCATCGCAAAGTAGACGTAACCTTTGCTAACGTGGGTTCCACTTCCGTCCGCAATCAACATAGCGCCGATCATGACCAGGAATGCAACCGCCAGCATCTTCACGGTAGGATTCTTCTCGACGAATTCAGCCACGCTATTTGCAAAGATCATCATGATGAGAACGGAGAGCAGAACAGCGGAAATCATAACCCAAAGCTGGTCCGCCATTCCAACCGCGGTGATGACCGAGTCGAGGGAGAAGACGAGGTCTAGCACCATGACCTGGATCAAGACCGAAGAGTAACTCGGGGGAGCGGCAGTTTTGTGAGACTCGTGATGCCCTCCGACGAGATGGTGGATTTCCTTCACGCTTTTCCACAGCAGGAAGAGGCCGCCGGCGATGAGTATCAAATCTTTGATGGAGACACCGTTGATCTCTTCGTTCGCCTGTAGCCATAGTTTGGCCCCATCCCAAAGAGGCAGGGAGTCAAGCATGAAGAAAGGATCCTTCAGCTTGAGAATCACGAAGAGAAAAGCGAGAAGCCCGATACGCATGCCCATGGCAAGCGCCAGACCGATCAACCGGGCCGACTTTTGCTGCTCCTTTGGTAGACGACTGGAAAGCACGGAGAGAAAGACCAAGTTGTCGATCCCGAGCACAATCTCCATCGCCGATAGTGCGATCAGGGCGACGATGTTTCCGGAAAGGCTTCCGTCGGAAGTGACTCCTGCGGCCAAAAGTAACGGGTCTGGGATATTTGGTATAAGTGATGTCATAGTCCGGATCGGGTAAGGATTTTAAGGTCACGGTACGCGATTTTTGCTTCTGTCGGGGTCGCGCGGTTATCATAGCAAATAGGCGGTCCCGCAAATCCCATATCCCTGCAAATCCCATATCCCTGCGAATCACTGTGGTGTTCCCTTGATACCTTTTCGGATGAACTGCCCTAGTTGCCAGAGCCGGATTGTGGTGCGCCAACCCCATTTACTGGGGCAAACACTTCCTTGCCCACGCTGCAAGCAACCGATTGCAATACCTCAGCAATCCCCCGACGAGACGGACTCGAGGGCGTCTGCCCCAGTCTCCTTGGATTCAACGGCCATGACCAAGGAGGATTATGGAGATTGGGACGAGGTCTTAGCGAACATCCCCCCCAATCCGCTCGATGAGCAAATCGGAAATCTCGCTTGGGATCAGCTTCCAGCGGACTGGGAGTCGCAAAACAGCCCAAATGGAGACGCGGAGAAACAGGCGGAACCGGGATTCCCCATCCACCACGAGTCGTTTATCCCGCTCCCCACCGGGGCCCCCCTCCCCAGTGCGGATCGGGAGTGGGAGAGTCGCGAGTTGGCAAAGAAGCGACAGATTTTGCTGGTTGCGACTTTGGGGGTGGTCAGTTCCATCGTCGCTGGATTTGCGTTCTGGGGATTCCTTCGATGGATACAAGCCGAGAAACCCATAGCGCAATTGCCAGCCGTCGATCCGGAATCGAAACCCAACCTTGCTGCATCAGAGAATGGTAAGGCGACGGACGACGGTACTGTGACCGGCGACGGTTCGGTTCCCGAGGCCAATCCCCCCACTCCTCCCAACGGCGCAGCAAAAGACGACCGACCTGTACAAGAGGAGAAGCCAGGCGAGTTAATTCAACCTGTTGGTTCTGGCCAAAACGCCGAACAGCCGCTTGCTCCCAAGCCTGCCAATCCCTTATTGGATCCGGGAGCTGGGTTGACCGATTTTTTACGTACCCCTGATCCAGCGAAAGAAGGGGAAGCCAACGCGCCGCCACAAGACAAAGAGCCAATGTCAGGGAGCGAGCCAAAGTCGGAACCTGACCTAACCGATCGGGAAAAGGAGAACACCGAGAAATTGCCGGACATTTTCGGACCTGGTCAATTCGGTGCTTTGCTCGGGCCTTCGCGTGGATTGACAGATGGCGGATTCGGTCGCACCGCTCCTTTGAACGAACTCGACATTGAATCTCTCGATGAACCGATGTCGATTTTGACTTACCCCGATCCGCAGCCGGTTCCTGTTTGGGGGGAACGCGCTTCAGCATTGAGCATCGCTCGCATCAAAGCGTCCGATCTACCATTTGTGAAGTGCATCGAGTTGTTTGGGCGGATGACAGGGGTTGGCATCACCCTGGATTGGCCCTCCCTCCGCGCGGCAGGACAAGACGAAAGCTTCCAGGTCTCGTTCGACTCGCAAGACACCACGCTGGAGAAATTGTTTGTCTCGATCCTAGCCGAGAAAAAACTAGGAATCGAGATGTCTCCCGATGGCTTGCCCATCGTCCGCCCGCTCAAGGAGGTGAATGGCACCAAAGTGGAAACTCGCTGGGATTTAAAGGGAGCGGTCCCCGAGGGAACAGAAAAAGCATTGGGAGAGCTGTTGGTTTCCCTTTGGGATATTGAAGGTATTTGCAAGGTAGACGGGGGTAGCCTGGTTTGGAGCGAAACCGCCGATCCGATTAGTAAAGCTTCCGCTTGGAGCACATTGTGTTTGCTAGCACGACTTCAAAATCAGCCGATTCCGGCTTGGTCTGAGCCAGGAACAACGCCGAAGTTGTTGTTCGACCCTGAGGATTGGAAGGCGACTTTGGGAGTTCAAAGTCGCACCGTGGAGAGCAGTGTGTTGGTACCTGAGCTTCGCAGCGTCTCCGAACTTTTGCAGATCGCCGCGGATGGAACCAAGACGGGATTGTTCATCGACTGGCAAGCCGTTTGGCAGCATGGATTGGTACCTGGGCAAATGGAAATCGCCGTGCTTCGGAATAGGACACTCCCTCAGGTGGTGAAGAAATTCGTGGACAACCATTCCCTCGAGCTGGTTGTTATGGGACGCGATCGGGTCATGTTGACCACTCCCGAAGCTAGAAAGATGCGATTCTGTGTCGTTCCCCTGAAAATTCCTACGGGGACGGAATTGCCCGATTTCAAGCGGCTTTTGTATCAACTAGCGCCGATGGGCCAAGATGGACGAACGCGTTTTCGAGTTAGCGAAATACCCGGAATCGAAGGGATTTATCTGGCTCGAATCACGTTTCCGCAAGTCGACCAATTGGACGACACGGAGCTGGAAACGGCATTTGGATGGTAGTAACCCAACGCGAACCATCTTTTTGGAATGGGTGGAAAGTCGCGTTTCCACGACATGTCGTTTTCGATTATGTTAGGAGGGAATCATCGGACTCTCCTCCTCTTCTATTCTGGGCGGCGATTCATGGAAAACAGATCGCGTTTTGTTGTCAATGATGCCAATTTACTAGGGCACTTGGGCCCGTGTGCGAGGGAGGTCGATCTGGTCCTGCGGGAATTGGATCATTGCTCGGATCGCTTGGCGGACATGCACCCAGGACTGTCGGAAGCAATTCATTGCTGTGCCGATTTTTTGCAGGGGTTTCTTCAAAAGGCCTGCGGGATTGACGTCCGTACCGATCGAGAACCGGAGGAGGACGACGACCGTTTTGGTTACGCCGTTCAACGTCTTCTTACGCTCGCAAAAGAGGAATCGTTCCGTGGTGCTGAGAGGTACCGATTGCACCAACACTTAAAGAATCTGGCCGATCGATTTGACGCTTACACGAATGCCGTGGACTCAGAGTCGCTTTCTGAGGACGCTAAAACGCAGGAAGTCCAGATTAAGTCCGATTTGTTGGGTTTGCTCAAGCAATTCGGTGTCGAGGAAGACGAGACGCCGGTGAGCCGACAGCGTATCGTTTTGGTCGAAGACAACCCGGACGAACGAGACTTGCTGACCGCGTTTTTGCTCAAGCGAGGTTGCGATGTTTACCCGTTCGAGGATGGGGAAGATGCGCTGGTTTTCATCCACGGAGAGCACCCGGATGCGGTCCTCCTTTTGGACATGAATCTTCCGCATTGCCACGGCGCGAAAGTGGTTCAATCGATTCGCAACAATCCTCTTTCGCGTGCAATGCAAATCATTGGAATGAGCGGTGCATCGCTGCGCGACAATCGAATGTCGCTCGGCCCAGAAGGTTTGGATTTCTGGCTCCGTAAACCTTTTAATCCCAACGCGATCTTGGACGTTATCGATAGCCGGTCGCACGTATAGGCCAAGTGAATCGAAACCGGGTTCCTTGACCCACCTCCGACTCGATGGCAATTTGCCCGCCGTGGAGTTCCACCACGCGTTTGGCGATCGAGAGCCCGATCCCGCTCCCATCCACCTCGTTCCATGGTCGCAAGGTTTGGAACATTTGAAAGACTTGCATGTGATACCGTGGGTCGATGCCAGGGCCATCGTCGGCGACGATGAATTCGTAAGCATCGCCTAGATTTCGCCAAGTGATCGTAATGGTTCCATCATTTCGGTCGTGATGCTTGATGGCATTTTGAATCAAGTTCTGAAATACTTGTTGCAGCCCATTGGGATCTGTCTTGAGCACCGGCATGGGTAGTTGAACGTGAAAACGAAACTGTTCCGGCGGATGAAGACTTTCCAAAATGCGATCGATCAAATCTTGCACACGTACCAACACTACTTGATCGATAGTTCGTCCGGCACGGGAATACGAAAGGATTGAATCGAGCAGGCTCGCCATGCGTTGCACCCGGAGATCCAACTCATCCAAATAGCGACGGGACGATTCGGGTAACACTTCCCCTCTGTCTTCACGCAGCCATGCTGAAACCAACGAAATGCCATGCAGAGGAGCTTTCAAGTCATGCGACGCGATGTAGGCAAATTGGTCGAGTTCCTCATTGCGACGCTCTAAGATTCTATTCGCTTCCTTGAGCTTCTTCGCAAGGATCTCGAGCTCGTGAGTTCGGAGTTGGACGCGTTGCTCGAGGGCTTCATTGATGGCTCGCTCTCGATCTCGTTGCTCTTTGAGTTGTTGTGCTACCTCTCGATTGGCAGCCAAATCGCGTCGCATCGTTTCGGCTGCCGAAATCAATTCTCCGACAACCTGCGTAGCCTTTTCGGACACTAGTTGGTTCTCGAGCCGGCTCGATTCCATGGAAAGCAGTTGAGTCTGTCTGTCGATGATCTCTTGGCACTGGCCCATTACCTCCGGGCTCGCTACCGCGTGGACCGAAGTAGTCCGCTCCAAGGAGACTGCGATCAATTCTCGAAAGGAGTCGGTCATCTTGCGAAGCTTCGAACTTGCTCCCCATTGTTGGTATCCTTGGAATGCGTAACGCCAACAGATTGCAACGAGAACGAAATTGCCGAGCGAACGCCAGAGTTCTGCCGCTCGCTCGTTGGCAAAGCTCTCCCATTGGCGAAATCCAGTGAGCTTGGATTCCTCGATGGAGCGGTCATACAGCCAGGCCGACTTCGGATAATCCCCATCGCGACGAGCCATTTCAGCTTGCACCAGATAGAGCTTGTGCAAATAGTTTTGCGGACATTGCTCTGCCCACTGGGTGAGTCGTCGGAGCATTCCGTCGAACTCTTCGATTCCATTCTCTTCTTTGCCTTGCATCGATCGGATCGATGGCTCTGTCGCCCTCATGACCTTGAGAAGCAGTCGAGTAAAAAGATGTTCTGGCCAAGGCAAAAGGCCTTGGGGTGCGACAAAGTCCAAGTCTTTGTGGGCAATTTCACAATGTTCCCAGGCTTTCTCGAAGTCGCCAAGGAAAAGATGGGCTTCCGCTAGCATGATGTGATAGATGACCGCGACTTGTCGATGGCTATGCGACTCCAAGCCATTTAGGAAATCGATTTGTTCCAGAGACGACGCTTGGGAATCGCGAAGAGATTCGATAACCCGGACACCCCCTTCCAGCAGATCTACCGCCCAAAGGTTTTGACGCGATCGACAGAACTCGAGGGCGACCTGGCTGTCGTGGACGATCTCCTGTAGTGATCTACCGCGAAAGAAAGAACAATACATGTCATGGGCCAACGCATAGGTGGCATACTGCAGGTTGCTGGACTGCCTACCTAATTCCATTGCTTCGCGATAGTCAGCGGAACATAGAGCCAAGGGTGCGAACCAATGGCGCGCTGAACTTCCGAGCAACATATGAGCTACCGAACGATCGGAAAAGGATGGGTTGCCGCCTGCGATCCAATCCTCCGTGAATTCCATAAATCGCTTTGTATCTTGGGGCGCGTAGCCCAAGTAGGTCAGCAAACCCGTCATGGCAGAAAAGCTATAGCAGATCTGCGGGAGTGGACCATGGCTCAAGATCTTTTGTACGATCATCGGAACAATCCAACTCCACAGCGATTGCCGAACACGATAACAGGGAGGTCCCATAGCGGTGAGGACTTGGGCGATGCAAAGGACCGTTGGATCGGTTGTTCCAGTGAGGGGACCTTCCATGGGGCGAAAACGCTTGTCCTGAAGTTGATCGATAATCTGAGCAATGACCCGATCTCGCGAAGCAAGATCCCCATCTTCCGGGAGGGACACTCCGAGATCTTGCAATGCGGTCGTTCCAACATCGATCGCCTCCTGGTACATGCCTCGCATGGTGTAGTGAATCAGCGAAACGATCCTCGCATTGGCCTTCTCAATCGGTGACTCTGCTCGGGCAACCGCTGCGAAGATGCAATTTTCTGCCTCGCGAAAGTCTCCCTCCAAGTACTCGGTTTCCGCATGGTCCACGTACAGCTTAAAGGCAAGTTGGTACTCCTTTTGCCAAAAGACCTCTTTGAGATTCGAATCTACAAGACACTTTCGGGCTGCGCGGTGATACCGGAGTGCGGACGAGTAGGCGGTCGCGATCATAGCACTCTCTGCTGCGGTCAAATTCAATTCGACACAACGAAAAATATCAGCCTCGTGGCGAAGCAGATGGGAGCCGGCATTGATGTGTTCTGCCAAGTCGCAAGCGAATTCACGCCGCTCTTGCTCGGAATACTTTTGCAACATTCGATCCGCGAGCTGCACCCGTCTAGACGGAAGATCGTCCATGGGAATAAATCCAAACGCGGCCTGCTGGACCCGATCGTGTCGGAATTGAAACCATCGCTGAGATGAGCCTGTGGATGGCGAATACAAGGCACGATGTTTTTCGAATGGAACGATCAACTCTGGAATCCCGCGATCTAGTAACAACTGGCACTCGGACTCCGAGATGCCAGCGCAGGTTGCTAATACCCCAAGCTCGAAGCAATGCCCTAAGCAAGACGCTGTCGACAGAAGAGTCTGGAAGGGATTTCCAAGTTGTTCGATCTTCGACGTGAAGACGTCGAGGATGTTGCCCGGGAGCGAGTCGGCTCTTCCTATCCGTTGATGGAGAGCCTCCCCGTCACTTTCATTTTGTACCAAAGTTTGAGACACGATTTGAACCAACTCCCTCGCAAACAGGGCGTTCCCAGCTGAACGGGACAATATCGCTTGCGACATCGTCTCATCGTTGCCGGTGGTTGTTATCCCCCGGTCTCGCATCATGTTCCGAACTGCATCCAGCGACAAATCAGAAAGCTTGCACCGCCTGACCGAAACGGATCGGCGTTCCCAGTCTCGAACTAGGGAATGGAATGGATGTGCTGGATCGACATTCTCTTCGCGATAGGCTGCGATCAGAAAAAGAAAATGGAGATCGCTGCCAATGGCTAAGTTCTTTAACAGATGGACCGATGCCGCATCCGCCCATTGGCAGTCGTCTATAAACAAGACAAGTGGATTTTCGGGACGACAAACGATCTTCAAGACGCTTTGAATCATCGCTTCAAACCGATAGCGCGCCTCGAGTGGACCGATGGGCTCCAGCGGAGGTTGCTCTCCCAGAAGCGGGGCGAACTCGGGTACCAAGTGGATGAGAAGTGCTCCTTGGTCCCTTACCGCTAGCTTCAATTGCTCGCGCCACGTTTGTCGATCGGTAGAATTGGCCGACAAGATCGTGGCGCACAACTGCTGCAACATCTGGCGAAGCGCTACGAAGGGAACATCGGCATCAAACTGATTGAACTTTCCTTCGAGCACGAGACAGTTCGACTCGCGAGCCGGTATACGGACCGCGTTCGCGAACGAAGTTTTACCGACACCAGAAGGTCCCGGCAAAAGCAGAATTTCGGCGACGCCATTGCATGCGTTACCCAATGCCTCCAATAGCTGTCCGATTTGAACCTCGCGATTGTAAAGACACAATCGCTCCGCCAGCACCTTGGCTCGCTCCATCAGATCTCACCTAGCGTTCTGCACTTCCAGCCAAATGGCCCTTCGGCGGTCCTTTTGAGCTTGGGCGCGAACACCCCAGCTCGTTGGTCATGGGTGTCGAGCTTGGATTAGTGAGATTCGTCACCTGCGGATTCGACGGTGATGGCAAAAACGAGCGGCATCGAAAAGTCTTCACCCTTGGTGAGCTCAATGCTTTTCAATTCCTTCGACGCGTCGATGGGGATCTTGATATATCGGATCTGTTTACCCCCTGCATCGATCGCAAACTTCGAATCTGGGACATCGACCCGTTGCTGATAGTTTGCGATGTGCTTGCCGTTGATGAGTGCAAACTCCGATTGGGAACCATCGACAAAATGAGCCCGAACGACCAAGGCCGTCGATTCGTTCTTGTTGATGGGGAAACCGAATGCCGCAACCCCCCCGAGCAAGTGAATGGCGGACGCACTGCCGATGCAAGGTATGGTGACGCTATTCGGAAGAGTGGCCGGTGCGTTTCCACGCGAAGTTTGCAAGGCAATAATGTTCGGAGATCGGCCCGACTGTGGATCGAGGAGTTCAAACGGTACGCCTTCGAACTCCACGACTCCGACTTCCTTCAATACAAAGGGTTCTCCCGTGGAACCCCGTGGACCCGGCATTCCTTTCGGGCCGCTGAGCGTCGAAACCGATGCCAGCGACAAAGGGGTATAGCGGCCGCGATTCGCGAGAAAGCTCAAAAGGTCCGCCATTTCTTGCTTGGTCATCTGGCTTTCAAAGCCTTCTGGCATGAGCGATTTGGTTGATGCGTTGAGTTCTTCGATATCCTCCCGCAGAACCTGCTCTTCTTTTCCCTGCGAGTTGATCAGGCGAAGCGAATTGGCGGACTCCCCTGCGAGCATCCCGGTGAGAACGGTTCCGTCGACCGTCAGAATCTGGTAGTTTCGGAAGTTGTTTTCAACGCTGCGTGACGGGTCCAAGATGTTCATCAGGATCTCTTCCTTTGGATGGACCGCCATGCCTGTGAGATTGGGCCCAATGGCCACCCCGATCTCGCCATGCTTGTGGCACAGCGCGCAATGTTTCCGATACATTGCTATGCCATTTTGGATATCACCAGGCATCTCCGTCACCGGCTTCCAATCGTCAACGAGCGACTGTCGATTCGTTGAAACCAGCGCTCCTTGCTTTGCCATCAATTCCTTCGCATAGTTCGCCAGCTCGCGCATGGGGTGGTTCATTAACGCTTGCCGTTGGTCCAATTGCAGGTCGAGGAATTGCACTTTCCCTTCGGCGATCGCATCGAGTAGCTCGCGCGTGGTTTCGGAACGGGATAGCAACAACGTCAATGCAGCGCTCGCTACTTGAGGGCTGAGCTTTTTACGCAATAGCAAGATCTCATCGGCAAGTCCCTCCACTCGGGCAGCTTGCAACGACATGAGGGCTCGCGTTCCGATTGCGGGAGGCAATTGGGGTGTAAGCAATTGACGGGTGGCACGCATGATGTTCGCACTCGCCGGCGCCAGCTTGATCGCTTGGTCCCAAGCTTCCAGTCGCTTCTCGATTTGTTGATTCGCATCGAGGGCCGTCTCGAACAAGGTGCTTTGGATGTTTTGGGCCAACTCAGGCAACCCGGCAATCGACCACCTGTCCGCGATCGCTAACAACGCTGCCCGGTTTTCAATAGGAATGGACTCGGCCAAAAACTCTTTTCGAAGGCGGTCTTGTGTTGCTTGGGAGAGTTCGAACTTGCCTTCGCGAGGCCAGCCTTTGGCTAAGCCTTGCCAAATGGGGACCAGGACCGGCGAACCGGGATTCCCCTGAAGCAATTTCTCCAAATCACCCGATGTAGGGTTCGAGCGAGCTATATGTTCGCCAAGCACGGCGATGCGATTCTGTACTGCGACGCTCAATTCCTTCTTCTGTTGAATCAGGCCCGCGAGAACGTCGACGGCGTGTTTCGACGCGGCGGATGTCCAAGCATCCAGAAGGATAGCGTCGTCCGCCAACTTCACGTCTTGAACTAACAGTTGCACCAATGCGTCGGCGGCTATGGCCGCTTGGGAATCCTCGGCGATTCGGAGCAGCATGGCGAGTTGGACTCGCGGATCCTTGTCTTGTAGCAGACCCGCTGCCACAGCGACTTTCACGCCGGCCGGCTCGATACTGGACACGGCGGCCTGGCGGACGGGACTAGACGTGTGGCGGATACCGGTATCGCAAGCTTTCAAGCAAGCTTGCCGCGCCCCTTCGTTCCCTTGCTCGGCCAATCCGGACAAAGTCCAAATGGCGTGCATGGCAGCGGGAGCCAGCCCGATCGCATCGACCTGGGAACTGGACACCAATTCTACGAGCGATCGCAAGGTCGCTTCATCGGACGGGTTTCGTTCGACGAGTAATCGCTGAGCTGTGCGTCGCCAAAAGAAATTGTCGGACGCTAACGCCTGCACCAGAGCTTCGTTCGATGCATCGGAGAGCGAGTGTGGAGTAGTAGGTGCATTGGTTTGTTTAAAAAGTAGCCGATACACGCGTGCAAATCGCTTGTCGCGCAAATCGCTTTCGTAGGCCGCACCTTTCCCGGTTTGAAAACCATTGGGGGTCGGGTTGTGCTGCACGATGTAGTTGTACCAATCGAGGACCCAAATATTTCCGTCCGGTCCTACCTCGGACATGATCGGTGCGACCCAATCGTCGAGACTGGCTACGACATTGAAGGTATTGCGACTCTTGTAACCTGCACCGTCCTTTTCCAACACAAAGCCACCCACAAGGTGGGCGGTTGGTTCGCAGACCATCCCTATCTTGTTCCACCACACAGGTGGGTAGTTACGAGCTGTATAGATGGCGTGTCCTGCGGCCGCGGTATAGCCCCCGTGTTGATCTACTTGTCGAACTGGCTCGTCAAAGGGAATAAACGCGTTGGTGGGGGCGATCCGCTCAAGAGTTTTAGGAGACCAGCCGGCAACTTGATCGTAGAAGCGATTTGGGATCGGCATATGCACGCTAGGGCAGCCGTTGGCGGTCGAGCCGAAGACGTAGCCCTCTTCGCTGAACCCCAGTCCCCAGGTGTTGTTGTTGGTGGCACGGACAAATTCCAACGCATCGACGCGCAGCGTGTGTTGATCGAATGATTTCGTCGAATCGCTGGAAGGGACGCCAGAATTCTTATCCAAAGCGAACGCAGGCGACGTCGTTGCCGATGGGGCTAATCGGGGTTGGAATCTCCAAAAACCCTGGCGGAATCGCATCTGCCGCTCGCCGTTGATGACCGGCTCGGAGTTGTTGTAGCCCTGCATCCCCCAAATCCAGTTATCGGGACCGTATTGGAAATTGCTGACGCCTCCATGCGTGTCTCCCATCGCCCAGCCGGTAATCAATTCCTGCCGGAAGTCCGCGCGATCGTCTCCATCGACATCCTTGAGATAAATGGTCTTTTGCCCGTCCTGTACGAGCACTCCTCCTCGATAGTTGATGAGCGTCGAGGGGATGCTGAGGTGTTGAGCGAAAATCGTGAACTTGTCGGCGACGCCATCGTTATCGGTGTCCTCGCAAATTTTGATTCGGTCGCGACCTGCCGCGGGAGTCGATTGCAACTCATTGGGATAGTCGATCGTCTCGCAAATCCACAAGCGTCCACGTTCGTCCCAGTTCATCGCAATGGGCTTGCCCTGCAGGCCCGTGTAGGGCTTCGGTGCGACTGCTTGTTCGGGCCAGTTTGTTGCAGCTTCACTGGCCCAAAGGGACAAGCGAAAATCTTTAGGAGTGGCGTAGGTCTCGATCGAGCGCTCCGCAGGCAGCGGCTTTTGCATCAAGGTTAACGGGTCCCCTTGTGTTCCCCATCTCTGCCCTGGCGTGTAATTGGGGATCTTGGCCCCGACATCGACGAACTGAAATAGTTTTGTATCGACGTGAGGCACCGACATTTCGGGGGTCGGGAATTCTCGGTTTGCCATCGCGACGGCGACATTCTTTTGATCCCCCGATACGCCTTGCTGGGACTGCTGGGCAAGGAGGGGGGATGTCGTGAACGCGAGGAGCGGGAGATTCGACAAGAGGATCCGGCGTAGGAGGGAGTGGGCCATTGAAAGTTCCTTAGGCGATGGGAGAGGAGTGAGAGCTACTTTGGGGGTGAGGATCAAGCTCGATGGCTAATTGGCTTAAGCTACGAATCAGTGTAGCCGATTGCGAAGGGTCGACGGCGATGTGCATTCGATCTCGGATGGATTGACTGGCTGACCAGAGCCGTTCCACCTTTACCCGGCCATCCTCCGAAAGCGCCACCGTTTTTGCGCGACCATCGGAGGGATGCGATTCCCTTTCGATCAAACCCCCTCGTTCGAGCAAAACTAGCATCGCACGAACGGTGCTTGGGTCCGAGTTCATTCGGGTCGCCAGTTCACGTTGGGTTAACGCTTCGCCATGAGCAAGATGGAGGAGCAATACGAATTGATCCGCGGTGACCCCATACGGGGCAAAGCAAGCGTCCGTGGCCCGATGCAGAGCGAGATAAGCAGCGCGGAGGGCCAAAGGTAAATCGCGCTGATCATCCATCATTGCATCGAGCCAAGTAGAAAAGGAATAAGTAGTGCGTACACGCACTACTTATTCCTAGGATAGCGCAAGTTGTCAGGGGATGCAAGAAGCTGGCGCGTTCCCGACGCAGTTGGCTTACTCGGGCTTGGCGGACGTCTGGACGGCGGACGTCTGGACGGGGGGCGCGATGTTCGATTGCACCGTTACCAGTTTGCGGTGGAGGTCGAGGATGGATGCATACGCTTGACCTAGCTCCGATTTTTTGGCCTCGATCTCGGACTGCAGTCTCGTCTGCTCGCCCTTGATGACAGTCAACTCCATTGCGTACTGCGACTGATCCTTTTCCATCTGTCGTCCAATCTCCTCCATGCGAAGAAGTTGTTCGCGGGCGTTTTTCTCCGTTTGGGTTATCACGGCGATCTCGCGATTGACCAACGCGATGTCTTGAATGGCTTGTTGGGTAAGGCGTCGAGTCTCGCGGAATCCAAACGCGTAATCGTTCAACGGTCGAACGAAGTAGGGATTTCCAAGTTTCACGATTCCATCGGCTTCGAGCTCTTTCGCTTTGGGACCGTAGATTCGGTAAACCTCGTCCACTTTGAACGTTGCCTCGGGGGAATCGTCACGCATGAGCCTCGCGTCGACGGTGCGGCCGCTGGCATCGAAGTAACCACCATCGGTCGGCTTCCGTTTATCGTTGGAATCCACGACCTCGGTGTAGTCCTTGAGGAACGTCACGTCGTAGAAGATGTTTTCGAGCGGGGTACCGGCAGGTGCTTTGCTTCCGTCCAAGACATAGGACTGAAGGGCTCGGGCTTTCACCGAATCAAATACGTTTAAGTCGCTCGGTGCTCGCTGCGTCAATTCAAGCGGGATGCGGAGCAATCGAGACAGTTCCTCCGGATTCATCGCTCCAAAAATCTCATCCTCGGTTGGCTGTGAACCGGGTTGGGCGAAGGCGGTGTGGGAGTCGAGGGGGATCAGTTCATAAATCGCCCAGGTCGCACTTTGGTTGACCATGCCTGCTTGATTTTGTGCAAGTGGCGTGGTGGGAGTGATGGTGATCGCAGGGCCGTTGACCGCAGTGACTTTGTACTCACCCAAGTAGTTGACGGGGATTTGCTGTTGGTCTTCGCCGAAGACATAAACAATGCTCTCTACGGCGAGAGAGTTCGACGTGGCCGGAGCCGCTGGGACTGCTTGGGCCCCGTTGGGATCGGGGGGAGGAACCTCTGGAGGCAGGTTGGAAAGAGCGCTCGGAAGTTCGACCGACGCGCCGGCCGGGTTTGCGTTGAGGACGCGAGCTCCACGCCAAGTTCTACCTCGTTCCAAAAGGACTCGGTTCAATTCCGATGCCAATGGCACGTATTTCTGCATGTCCGGAGCCGGATTGGTGGGGAGTCCATAGAACTCCTCTTCCCGTTGAGCCAGAAGCCGATTTCGCTCGGTATACAGCTGATCGAACGACTTGGTCGCCGCCAACCTCGCTTTGTTCACCCCTGCCGTGATGACGAGAAAGGTCCAGCATTCGATGAAGAGGACGACGAAGCAGATCGTCATCCAAACACCCCACTGCTTAAACCCCTTCACCAAAAAGACAATGAAGGCGATCAAGGAAACGAGGACAGCTGCCCATACAAGCAATCCAGAGAGTTCCATGAATCGAGCCTAAAAAGAAAGGGTTGAGAAGTGAGCGGGGACCGGAATAGCAGGCGAGAGCAAAATGCACTGCCCTATCTTAGTTGCCAAAACAAGGAGATCCTTACAAATCTTGCCGCAAATCGATGTTAAGTTGCGTAATTTTGAGTGTCAAGCAATAGATCGAGGGCAACGGTAACATCCCTACCGGTTTTAAGGGGCTGTGAGGTAATTTGATTTTTCCTTCTCCCTGGGTGCCCCTTACGGGTTCTCGGGGTATCCTTGCCAAACGCAGTCGCCTCCCTTTGGCGAGCTCAGCGACTGGACTGCTTCGATGGACGACTACTCTTCGCAGGTTTTCGATGGCCGAACCCATTATTAGTATCAGCGGACTTCGAGGGATTATCGGATCGGAATTGACTCCCGCAGTCGCCTCCCGTTTCGCAGCTGCTTTATGCGTTACAGCCGATCCGGGACCAATCATTCTCGCACGCGACGGTCGGGTGAGTGGTCCGATGCTGGTGGACGCTATCGCCGCGACCATCGTGGCCCATGGTCGCGAGTGTATCGATTTAGGGATCGCGAGCACGCCGACTGCTGGACGAAACGTGAGGTTCTTTCAAGCGGCGGGGGGAATTCAAGTCTCGGCGAGTCACAATCCTCCCCCCTACAATGGAATGAAGCTTTTTGGGAAAGACGGCCGCGTATTGAGCGCCGTTCCTGGAAAACGCGTGTTGGATGCTTACCAGGAAGGGGGGGCCGGCTGGGTGGGCGTCGATTCGTTGGGCTGGAGAACCAACGTACCAGACCCGCACCAGGATCATCTCGATGCGGTCTTGGAAACCGTCGACGTCGATGCGATTCGCAATCGATCCTTCCGCGTCTTGCTCGATTCCAATCACGGCTGTGGATCGATCCTGGGCCAACGCCTATTGGAAGCGCTCGGGTGCCGAGTAACCCTTATCGGAGTTCCTGCGAACGGCTGCTTTGCGCATCCCCCGGAACCGCTCGCGGAAAACTTAGGAGACGTGGCGGAACAGGTTCGCGAAAATGGCTGTGAAGTCGGTTTCTGTCAGGATCCCGATGCGGACCGCTTGGCGTTGATCAGCGAGCAAGGGGAATACATTGGCGAAGAGTTCACGGCGGTTCTGTGCGCGTACCGCCGTTTGATGAAATGCCCCGGCCCTATCGTGACCAATTGCGCATCGAGCGGGATCACAAAGTGGCTCGCTCAACGATTCAATGTCCCGTTTTTTCAAAGCGCCGTTGGAGAAGCGAACGTGGCCGACTGCATGATCGAACAGTCGGCGGTTTACGGTGGGGAAGGAAGCGGCGGACCCATCGATCCGTTGGTGGGATACATTCGAGATAGTTTTGTCGGCATGGCTCAAGTCCTCGATTTGATGGCTGCAACGGGGAAATCGATCTCCCAGATCGTGGCTGAATTCCCTCGCTCGGTCATGATCAAGGACAAGATGAGCCTCTCCAAAGAACGGCTGCTCGAATCCCTCAAACGGCTTGTCGACGGATTGGCATGCCAACATGTAAGCCAGCTTGATGGGGTACGACTGGATTGGGATGATCGCTGGCTTTTGCTTCGGGCCAGCAACACCGAACCCATCGTCCGCTTGATTGCAGAAGCTCCCACCCTGTCGGACGCGGAATCTCTCATCGCCCGAGCCAAAGGCCTGATCGACGCATAATCCGGACAATCGACATCGGCGGCCCAAATTCTCTCAATTGTCTATTTTCCGTGACTAGAATCCCCCTAAGCCGTAGACTAGTGTAATAGAACGCTTTTCTACGATCTCTTTCTCCCCTGAAGTGACCAAGGCATGGCAAACTACGTATCCCTTGAGCAAGCCGCAAAAATATTGGGTATCTCCACGGAAGAGCTGGTGGAGATGCGCTCTCGCGGAGAGATCTTTGGCTACCGTGATGGGACGTCATGGAAGTTCAAGGAAGAGGAAATCGAACGTGTGCAAGCGGAATTGCAGGGAGACGCTCTCGACGAAGACGCTGGTGGCTCTTCCATTCTGGTCTCGGAGCGTCAAGCCAATCCCTCCGGTAATTTGAGCGGCTCGAACATCGGCAAAGATGCGAGCATCAGCGAAATCGGACTGGGTAGCGATTTGAAACTCATCGACGACGATAGCCGCGCCGATAGTCGCGCGGGTAGCGATGTGAAGTTGGTTGCGGATCCGAACAGTGGCAGTGGCGTGCGCCTCGTGAATCGCGCGGCGGAAGAAAGCGGGATTCACCTTGGTGGCGAATCCAAAGCTGATTCGAATGTCGATCTCGGTAGCGAACTGAAACTCGCCGGGGATGCCAGTGGATTCGACTTGAGTGGCAAGGGCTCGGGAGCCATCGAACTGGGAAGCGGTTCTGGCGGTAGCGGCACTAGCGAAGGAATCGGTTCCGAACTGGAATTGGCAACCGACGACGAAGACGATTTGGTCCTCGGTTCCGACTCGGGTGTTGGACTCGCATCGGAAAGCGGGATCAATTTGATGAGCCCGTCCGATAGCGGACTCTCGCTCGAAGACGAACCGCTCGATTTAGCAGGTACTGGTATTTCAGGGCTCGATCTGGGTGCTGAAGTGAATAGCGGCTCCGGTGCAGGGTCTGGTAGCGCCGTGAGCGGCATTAGCGGACTTGGGAGCGGAGCGCTCGTTGACTTCCAGCAAGGTGAAGAGTTTCAGCTGACCCCCTCTGGCGGACTTGAAGCGGATGACGATAGCGGCTCGCAAGTCATCGAGCTGGAAGATTCTACCGAATTCGGCGCTCCAGGTGCCGGCGGTTTCGGCGACGAAGGTTTAGATCCGATCCAAGAAGCCGATGGTGGCTTTGGTGGAATGGGCGGCGAAGAGGAGCTTGCTGCTGGTGCGGCTGCAGGGACAATGTATCGCGGCGTCCCGGAAACGCCCTACACCACCATCGATGTGATGCTGCTCCTCACTATTCTTATCTTGCTCAGCCTGTGCGGCGTTCTCGTAAGCGACTTGGCCCGAAACATGTGGGCTTGGGATGGAACGAACGACCTGTCGACCGGTTTGACCAGCACATTGGTCGGCGTACTTCCCAAATAGTCGCGCCGCCCTGGCCTGCTGCACGAACGACTACTTTTGACTGGCCCGTTGGTTCGACGGGCCCATTGGTTTGACTGGCCCGTTGGTTTGACTGGCCAGTTGGTTCGACGGGCCGGCAGCAATGAGTGGCAGTTGTACCAGTCGGCCTTTCCTAGCCGAACAGCCGGCCGATTGCGTCTGGGACCGAGTATGCCGCGACAACGGTGATGGCGATGGTCGCGATCCATAGGAGCAAGTCGGAGAGCTTGGAAGGCCGCAAATCCGAATCGAGTTTTCGGTATCGGAAGACGAGCGTTACGATGGCCATCATGGGCAGCGTAGCGGCTTGCGCAATACCACCCAGTTTGACCATGTACTGCGGATCGCGGTTGACCAAGTACATTCCTAGGGCAATGCACGGAAATAGGACGCAAAAAAGCTGAATCGACTTCAAGCGTCCGGACGGCGTCAGCACTCGCGATACTTGAAATGCGCCCAGCAAATCGACCACCATGCGACTGTTGGCCGCGCACGCCAAGTAAAGGGTCTTGAACAATACGGCTCCCGCACCGACGAGGAATAGTATTTGCGTCCAATCGCCAAAAGGACCACGATACATCTGCGAGAGTGTCTCGATCATTTTCGCCCCGGCGGGGACCAAGCCTTGTGGATGCAGTACCGCTGCTCCCATCGAGTAAAACGCAACGGTGGAAAGGGTGAACACGACCATGCTCACCCACGCATCCAGATGCATCACGCGAATCCAACCTCTGGCACGCTCGTTCCACTGCTCTGTTCCATCATTTGGTCCGACGAACTTTCCGTAACCCTTCTCAATACACCAGTAGGGGTAGTAGAACAACTCGGTTGCACCGACGCCCGTGATGCCGAAGACCGCGAACGCATCGGCGATTCCTTCCGGTGGAATTCTTCCGAGGAGTCCACCACCAATTTCGCTCCACTTGGGCGCAAACTCGGTCGCGAACAGTGCTAACGTTGCAGTGACGGTGATGAGAGTTACTCCCACGACCAGAATCGTGGTTACTCCCTCAATCCGTCGATAACTGCCGTTAAAGATGATAGCGATCGTGACGAGGCAAGTGAGAAAAGCCCAAGGCATTTCGACATGGTTTCGGACATAGTCGCCCAGGTTGGACGAGAATTGATCCGCTGTTTGAGCGACGCCTCCGCTGACATCAGGAAAAGCCATGTGGAGAGATTGCCCAACTCCGCCCGTCATTCCTCCAAGTTGAAAGACGGTGAAAAAGAGCATGAGAATCCACCATAGGAGCAGTGAATTTCCAATCCAAGCTCGCGTTGAAATACTTTTGAGCGCGCTGAGAGTCGGAAGTCCCGAAGAAATGGCGTAACGTCCTAGTTCGATCTGGACAAAGACTTTGATCACGCAACTGAACAGGATTAGCCAGAGGAACGCAAAGCCATGTTTGGCGCCGATGGCTGTGGTGAGGATCAATTCCCCGGAGCCAACAATGGTTCCCGCCAAGATGATGCCAGGGCCGATCATCCGCAGCGCTTCCCACAGCGTCTTAGGAGGCTCTTGAACGGCGGACAACGAAGCCGGGCTGAACGAGACAGCTTCGCTCTCGGAAGGATTGATGGGTGACGACATGGGAGAGGTGGGGAAAAGGGTAGGGAGAATCGCAGATGCGGCCATGGTACCAAAAAGGCTCCGACCGTTGCTGGGATCAAACGTTCCCTTTTTGCGATCGTTTCGCTTCGGGCATGGCCAATTCGGCGCCGTGGCTTCCCAGTGAGAACTCCTTTTGAACGCGACGGATTTCCTCTTGGATGAGCTGTTCGTCTGCGTTGAGCTCTCGCAGTAAAAGCGCCGCCAATCCGATCGCCGTCTCCCCCTCCTCGGTAACCATCCCCGCGGTCCCTAATTCTTCAAGCCAAGCCTTTTCTTTGAGATATCGTGCCCGCGCGAAGACTCGGACATCGGGATTCATGTCGGTCGCCGTTAAAATCACGGCCGTGCGTACGAGCATCTCCGGGATTGTCACCAACAAGTAGCGAGCTTGCAGAATGCCAGCCGCTTCCAAGATATCGCGTCGGGTCGCGTCGCCATAAACGGCGAGTTCACCGGTTTCCGATATTTCTCGGACGGTATCCAGATTCAAATCGATGACGATGGGCTGTACGCCAAATTTTTTAAGGATGCTCGACGCTGTCCGACCCACTGGGCCATATCCGATAATGACAGCCGTTTTACTTTGCAGGACATCTGCTTCGGAATTCTCGATGCGATCGCGAATCGATTGATTATGGGTGGCTCCCTTTTCTTCCGATCGTCGCAGCAACGCTTGCCAAAGCCGAGGTCGCCGTCTCAACCAAGACTCAAAAGGGCCGATCGCTCGAAATAACAATGGATTAATGGTGATCGATACCAGGGCGCATGCGACCAACAATGTGTGCCCTTCATGGCTTAGCATATCCAGTCGGTTGGCTTCCTCGGCCAAAAGAAAAGAGAACTCGCCGATCTGAGCCAACGCAATCGAAACCGTGATCGCGGTGCGAACGGAATACCGGAGGAACCAGACGATCAAGAACGACGTCAGCGGCTTGATGAGCAGAATGATCGAGAGCAACCCGATAAACAAAAACGGACGCTCCATCATCACGTAAGGATCAAAGAGCATCCCCACCGACACGAAGAATAAAACGGCAAATGCATCGCGCATGGGAAGTGCGTCTGCGGCCGCTTGATGACTGACCTCGGTTTGACCAACGACCATCCCTGCCAAAAAGGCTCCCAAAGCCATCGATACACCAAAGATAAACGCCGAGCCCGTCGCAATCGCCAACGCAATGGCCAAAATAGAGAGTGTGAAGAGCTCGCGGGAACGAGTGCTCGCAACGACCCCGAGCAACCAAGGAATGACGAACCTTCCACCTCCTACCACGACCAATGCCAGTGCCGAAACTTTTGCGACTGCGGATAACAGGGAATACCAAAGACTGACCCTCTCTCCCTCTGGCACTAGTTCAGCAGGGGCAAAGGCCGGCAGCGCGACGAGCACCAATACGGTGAAGATATCCTCGACGATGAGCCATCCCACAGCGATGTGTCCCTGTGGGCTATGGATGATATCGTTGTCCATGAGCATGCGAATCAAGACGACGGTACTCGCCACGGAAATTGCAATGCCGACGACCATCCCCGATCGCCATCCCAAACCAGATGCGATCATCAACCAAGCCCCCAAAGCAGTAGCCACGAGGATCTGACCACATGCCCCCGGTAGAGCGATTCTTCGAACCGACAAAAGCTCGCGAAGATTGAAATGCAAACCCACCCCGAACATCAGCAATACCACGCCGATCTCTGCTAACTCTGCCGCCATCTTCGGATCGGCAACCATCCCAGGTGTTTGCGGCCCAAGCATGAAGCCGGCCAGTAGGTATCCGACAATCGGCGAAAGCCGTAACTTTTCGGTGATTAACCCAAAGATCAATGCGAGAACGAGGCTTGCTGCTAAGTTCAATAAAAGCGCAAAGTCGTTGTGCATCGGTAAGCTTGTTTCCCTTCTCGCCGCAATGTTTCCAATCGATCGGATTCTACTCGCGGAACCTTTCGCGTTCCCGCCGCTCGATCGTACTGGGATTCATTTCAAATGCAACGCAGATTGAATGCTTTCAAGGTGCTTCGCCAGTACATTGAGGCTCTTTCTTTCCATGATCGCGATTCAATCTTCAAGTCCGAGTGTAAGGTTGGTTCGTGTCGATGCCCATGCTTCGAATTCGGTTAGAGCCACGAACCTCTCTCGCTCTTCTCCAATCACCGTGGCCCAGAATGGCTCGTCGAGTGACATGTACTCTCGAGGCAGCACGATTCGGACACGCGGATCGATGGCTGAAAGAAGTTTCGGTAAATTTGATATTTGACTCTGGGGATAACTCCAGTTGTGAAGAACCAAGGTTCGGATCTGGGATCGATCGATGAACTGCGCGAACGAGGGACTCACCATCCAATTCGAAATCTCCAAACGTTCGAGCGACGGCGATGACTGGAGCCGCTCCCAAGGGATTGGGTTGGACACAACGATTTGGTAGATCGTCTCCTCCCGATCTGGTACGAGAATCGGGGGGACACTTGCGTTCCAAGGCATCCCGCAGCCTTCCAGTTGAAGCTGAGTGAGCGAAGGCAATTGAAGGACCTGGTTCCAATCTCTCTCGCTCAAAAACACTTGAGCCAATCGCAATCGCTGCAAGCTCAGTAGCTTTTCCCAACCGTTCAAGCTGGCTGATGGCTCTCGCACTGCTTGTGAGAAATCATCCTTTCCTCGCTGTTCTGGCCACTGAAGGCTCTGGATTTCTAATTCGATGAGAGAGGGGAGCTCGCCTAATGCGTGGAAAGAAACGGGCGCTTTACTGATGTAATCAACGCGAAGCTTCTGGAGGTGCGATAGCCGTTCCAGATCTTCGAAAAAAACGAGTAAAGATTCCCCCTGGAAAATGGAAATCGTCAGCTCTTGCAACTGAGATTTGACCAATCCCGCAGCGATCGATGTTCCTGGGGGGCCAGCGCACTGAGTTCGAAGCGATCGGAGCGTCGGGTGTTCAAGCAAATACACTCGAACATTGGGATCGGACCACCAATCGTCAGACCCAGTGTCCACCCTGGTCAACGAAGGGAGGTCCTTGAGAATCTTTCGAATCTCGTCTGCGTGCAAGGGCGAATTTCCATACGAAGGTTTGATGTGTTGGTAATGTTCGTAATCGCCAACCTTTCGGATGCAGTCGTACCAAGGTTTTCTCCACCACAACCTCCAGGTCTCAATGAAAGAAGCTTGTCCATTCGCTTGAGGGGCACCCCAGTCCGGACTGGGCATTTCTTCCGATGACGAATAAACCAAAAATCCTTTTGCCTCGAGAAAGGCGATGGTTTCCATCCTCGTTCGTCTCCACACGGTTAGCATACAAATCATGCCTGAACCGAGGAGCAGAAGTAACAGCAGGCGAAGCGAGAAACGAAAGTTGCGATGAGGATGGACTCGGGATTTCAGCGATGCTTCTGGGTGTGTCGGCTCCATTGCGTTCATATCAAGCACAATCCCTTTCTGTACGGTCGCTGTCGCATTACGAATCGAAGTATAGGATCGGGGACATTACTCCTTCGAGGTGATGCTCAATTCTAAGGCTCCTGAAGGAATGGAAGGAAGTGTTCGTTCGCACTTCGCGCGCGTTTCGTCTCCACTCGGCAGGGCTGGAGGGATTGCACGGGAACTGTTACGCTTCCGACATGTTCTTAGTCAAAATGATCTCCGCCATTGCATACATCGGTCTGGGACTTCCGGACGCGATGCTGGGAATTGCCTGGCCGTCGATGCGACGCGACTTCGAGGTTTCCTTTGACTCCCTGGGATGGATCCTAGCGTCGACGTTTTCGGGCTATCTCCTTTCAAGCTCGATGGCCTCGAGACTTTCGAAATGGATGGGGATCGGTTGGTTGCTGATCGGGAGCTGCGCGATGATGACATTCGTTGTCGCGGGGCTTGCATGGAGCCCGACCTTTTACTTAACGGTCGCGATTGGATTTGCAGGGGGATTGGGTGGAGGCGCTATCGATGCGAGCCTTAACAGTTTCACTGCCCATCGGTTTTCGATCCGTATGGTCAACTGGCTTCACGGATGTTGGGGGATTGGAGCTTGCATAGGTCCCTTCCTTATGACTTGGGTGATTACCTCCGGACATTCGTGGCGATGGGGCTATGCGATCGTGGCGTCCCTTTTAGCCAGCACCACCGTGCTGATTTGGTGGACTCGACAGGAATGGAAGGAGTCGGGCGATGGATCCGAGGAGAACGAAACTCCTCACGCTCCTTTCCTGGCTGCGATTTTGGACAAACAAGTCCTTGGGCAATGTTTTCTTTTCTTTGTCTATACCGGAATGGAATCGACACTCGGGCAACTCCTGTTCACTCTTTGGACCGAAGGAAGAGGCGTTCCTGCAGGAGTAGCAGGGGGAGCGGTGACCGGGTATTGGATTGCCTTCACTTTGAGCCGGTTCATCATGGGACAACTCACAACCATCTGGTCGAGCAAACAAATCCTGACCGCGTCGGGACTGATCACTCCCCTCCTCGCTGCAGGGATTGCCTTTCCTCCCTTCACCTTTGCGGATCAAATCGCTGCGGTTCTATTGGGTGCTTGGATTGCCCCCATGTTTCCGACTTGGATTGGTTTGACTCCCTCCACGGTTCGCAGCGATCGCGCATCGCAAGCCATCGGATTTCAAGTCAGCGCAGCCGCGATTGGGATCGTCGTGCTGCCAGGGCTGATTTCATCGATCGCCGTAAGGGTCGGGCTCGAAGCGATTCCCATCGCTTTGCTCGGACTCGCTACGGTTTACTCGATCACGCAATCTATCTTGTTGGCGAAAGCGTCCCGGCGATAGGGAGCGTAATCTCGATGGTTGTACCGATCGGGAGGGAGGAAATACGCAGGTCTCCTCCCTGTTGCTGCGCCAGTCCCCGGCAGATCGACAATCCGATTCCAATGCCAGGTGCGGTGTCAGCCGCTTCTTCTACCGATTTAGAAAAAGGCTTCCACCATCGAACCCCTTTCGGAAATCCAGGTCCGTTATCGGTGATACGCAGCGTACTCCACTCTTCCCCAGGGGAAGGTGGTAGGACCAAAAGTCGGACCCGGGCATTGGGGACGTTGGATGCGTACTTGCATGCATTGTCGATGAGGTTGACGAGGATTTGGGCTGTTGCGGATCGATTTCCTTTCACCATTAACTGGTCGATGTTGTCAGCATGGATCTCGAGCACGATCTCTCTTCGGCTGCACATTCGCTGGAGCGATTCCTGCAATGAGTCTAAAAGCTCTTTCAAGCGAAACGGCTCGACCGGCATCTCCCGTTGCGACAAACGAAGTCTTGCATAGGCAAACACATTTTCGACCAGATGCTCGATGCGATCGACTTCGCCTACCAGGGTTTGCAAGTACTCTCGCTTCGTGGATTCATCCCTTACCATTCCTTCGTTCAACATCTCGGAATAAAGCTTCAGCGTGGTCAAGGGTGTTCTCAATTCATGCGTGACCGCGGCCACAAATCTTTCTCTGCGGTCGTTGAGTCGAAGCAGACTAAAGAGAATGATCCCTGTTCCCGCTAGGGCAACACCCATTCCGATCCAAAGGGAAGCCAACACAAGCGGCACAGAGATGTCGCGTGTTGGCAATTCACCTGCTAGGTCACCGACGCGGTTACCCGGAATGACGATGACGGGGAGCGTTACGAGCATGTCTGGACTCCCTTCCTTCGGCAAGGGATCGACGGGGAGAATCGATGCCTCCGGCAGGAGGTCCTGAATAAGCTGCTGCAATTCGAATTGGAGTTTTGGCCAATCCAACACGAAGACTTGTACGGTCGGATCGGTCTGTGCGACATCGCGAACCAGTAACAATTCACCTTGTGACCAAATCGGTGTGAAGGGAATCCCCCAACCTGGATCCGAGACGCTGGCCCTTCCATTCCGAACGGAGTTTTCGATCAGTATGGAATTGCTTCGGTTGATATTCTGAGCTCGCTGGGAGAATTCGTTTGCGGCGAACGAACGGATCTCCCCATTCGTGGCTAACTGAGGCGCTTCGTCCACCGAAATCCTTTCACCAGGTGGGACCACTCGCGAACGAAAACGAGCATATTCCCTCATCTTATTACGCAATGAAGGCAAGGAATAAGTCGAGGACTCGATCGGATTTTCTTCCTTCGCATGAAATGGCTCCTCGATTACCATACGGCGCGCACGTATCGGAATCTCCTGGATCGCTACTGGATCGGTCGGTGCAGCAATTTGTTGCGAACCTCCAGCTGAGCCCCTTTCCAACAGCGCCTTCTCTTCCGAGACGGCTAGCGAGGAAAGGAGTGGAGCAAGCAGCGAGTCTAATCTCCAGAGGCTCAATCGAATGTTCTCTTCTAGTCGCGCAGCGGTCATCGCTTGCTCCTCTCGTCGGTCCAATTCGAGAACCGTTCGCGTAAGAGCGACTGCACCGAGTAGGGCGAGCAAGCAAAATAGGAAAAATCCTCCCCACAACCCATTGCTTCGTAGCTTCATGAGGCGACGTCCTCTGGGGGGCTCGGAATCGCAGGGCGGTTAGGAATCGCTGGGGATTGGAACATATACCCACGTCCTCGGACGGTCAGGATGATAGACGGATCGGTGGGATCATCTCCCAGTTTGTCCCGGAGCCGTGCGATGTGCATATCGATCGTTCGTGTTGGAACTCCATTCGGAGAAAGCTTCCAAACACCCTGAAGTAGCTCCTCGCGCGATATGGCCCGCCCGGAATGCCTTACGAGGTAGAGCAGCAGTTCCGATTCCTTCTCTGAGAGTTCTTGCCGATTCCCTTTGCGAAAGACGACTTCCCTTCTTTCGAAATCAATGGTTCCTTTTGAAAACGAGAATAATGAAACCGCCTGCGGACGTTGAGGCGAGCGGCGTAATACCGCCTCGATTCGTGCCAGCAACTCTCTCACGCTAAAGGGTTTGACGATGTAGTCATCGGCACCATCTCGAAGCCCTTCGATGCGATCCGTTTCAAAACCACATGCGGTTAAGATGATCACGGGCAATGTCATCCCCTCCTTCCTCAGCTGACGAAGAATGTTTCTGCCATCGGCGCCAGGTAGCACTAGATCCAGCAGCATCAGATCGATTTCGCCATTCTTCGCTGTCTGCTTCGCTTCGACTGCGTTCGAGGTCTCGCGCACCGAGTAACCCGTCAAATGCAAGGCGTCGACAATGGCGCGGCGAATGCCAAGATCATCTTCTACGACCAATATGGTTTTCTCGGAGTGCATGAATCTTCATTCGCGTGTTGGAGTCCAATCAACAAAAAGTCGACTAATGGGAGGACACAAATCTCTCGTAGGTGTATGACAACTCCGTTGTCGTGCCAGGTTGGAGTTCGATGTTCCATTCTATCGCGCCAGCTCGTTCGACCAATCGAAGCTTCTCCGAATCGATGCGAATAGAGCCTTTGTCGCTGGCTTCCAAGGGTCTCCCCTGAACTGACTTGCTAATTCGGATCTTCACGGGTTTCGATTCAAAGCTTTTAAGCTGAAGCGTCCCTTTCAATGTAACGAGATCCAGGAACGAGTGAGGCTGCGGTTCATGCGCTTTGAGTTTGCGATCGATCTCGGATTCTTGTATCGATTTTGCGATGTTGATCGCTGTTGTCACGGTCAACTCCCCTTTCGCTTGAACGGGGGTGTAACGGAGAACATCTTCGCTGAGGGGTTGAATACCTGAGAGGGCCAGGCAGGGGCCGGTCGTCCAAGGAGTCTCGGTGGAATTGTCCAAAACCAATCGATGCACCAGATCGGAGTTCGGGGGTTCGCTACTGCTTCCCCCCGGACCGGGTGTCCACGCATATTGGTGCCCGTATACGATCCGCTTGGACATCAATGTGATCACGGCGCGTTCGCCTTGTCGCACCGTTACATTCTTTTTGCTGTAGACGCTGTAGTCTCCAGCTCCGGCTGCGTCCGACGGGGGGAGCGCACCGAGCAACTCGCGGAAGGTCTCCTGCGGCGCACTGCTCGCGGGCATGGCCGGCCCTCTGCCGTTCCCGAAGTCATTGGCGATGACGGCGCGATTCATCACTTGAGACATGTTTTGCAGCGGAATGCCTGGCGTTGGAATCGCAGAGCCGATACTTCGCAGGACTTGTCCGATGGCAACCGGGGAAAGCATCTCAGAATGGACAAAGTGCGGAACCCCCACGACAAAGTGCACGTCGCAATCGATCAAGTCTTCTGCTTCATTGACCAACGTGCCTCGCAAGGTTAGCTCGGCTGTCGTTTCGTCGATAATCTTCAAGGTGTACTCCGGAATCCAGACAATACCGCTCCGAAGATAGGCCATGTTTAAGGCGACACGACGGGCCACCGCCCCTCCTTCTTCGACCGCGTGAAATCGAAGCGGAAGATCCACACGCTGAAGGGCTTCGATGTCTTCGATCGGAATGGCTGCAGCTCCACTTGGTTGCTCGATCACCGCGTATCCACCACTGAGGGCTTTTAGTATTCCCACGGTCTCTTGTTGTTGAGCAACCGAACGATGCACCAGCTTGACCTTCATCGAAAGCGACGCCTCTAGAACCTCCTTTCGCCGCGGTTCCCGTTCAGTCGATGCCATTTTGTTGAATTCGATCAGTTCCCCTTTGCCTACTCCAACAACATCCACCAGCTGCTCGGGGCGGGCGGAGTAAATTGCCAAAGTGCCAAACGCTGCTGGCGGTACATCGCTCGCATGTCCCCAACCGTCTTGAAGTTGGACTTCTCCCTCTCGAGTGAAGAATCCAAATCCATTTTTGAAAACCGACACGGACTTGGTTTTCGGTTTCCAAACGTAGGGATTCTCCTCTCCTGGTTTGGACTCTTCTGCTTGAATGAAACAGGGGGAGCCGAACCCAAAGAAGCAAAAGCAAACGACCGCCATGGAGACTGCCACGCGGCGTAAGGTGACCGATGCGATTTTCATAACGACGATCCTGGTTGGTAGAAACGGAACGCGGGAACTCCATCGTTCGCCGACTCGTTCCATCCTACGAATCAACCCGCATTCGTCCGTAACAGCCTTGTAACAAGCCCGGAGCGGGTTACTGGCAGGCCAGCGTCCATTCCCGATCGTCGCATAATAGGCGTGCCATGTCGCGAAGGCCTCGGCCCTTGTCCATACGAGAGGCCGACTCTTGACAACGAACCGGAACTGCTGGATCGCGCAGCAAAGTCTGCAGTGTGGCGATCAATCGATCCGTTCGAAAGCGATTCGGTGGGAGTGAAGAAGCCACGCCTAGTCGTTCTAATCTTTCGGCATTATCGAACTGGTCATGCGCTAGCGGCATGATAACTTGAGGGATCGACGCTAACAAAGCTTGTGAAGCGGATCCAATTCCCCCGTGGTGAACAAACGCGGCCGCTCGTGGTAGTAGCTGATCTAACGCAACATAGGGAACCCAAAGAATGGATTCAGGCAAAGGGGAAGGTATTTGCTCGCGATACTCGGTGAGAAAGATCGCTCGCTTTTTCATACGTTCCATCGCTTCCATCGCGACGCGGAAAAAAGTAGCCCCATGCCGGTTGGCAGAGCCAGGTGTGAAGAGGATCGGTGCATCGACTTGTTCCAGAAAACGTTGCAGCTCGTCGGATAATGGTTGGTCGCTGGCATGATTCCAAAGAGGGAAGTCGGTTTGAAGGCAAGGTTGCGGCCAATCTCTTTGCGGAGGTGCATACCAATCGGGAAACAGGCACAGTATTCCACGCGACGAATTCCAAGCTCGCGTGAGATGCCGGATCGGGGGCAATCCAAGGCTGGTTCGCCAAGGATTGAGAAACGGGCAGGCTGTTCGATCCAGGACAAGCCGTTCGCCAATGCGAAAGAGGAGTCGCCTCATCCATTTGGGGCCATGTAGATTCGGCATTTTGGGAGGGTTCAGATCGCTCCACAAAACAGCGGGCTGAAGATGGAGGGTGTAGACGGGGAAGTTGAACTTCTCCATCGCGGCCAGCCCACCAAAGCCGAAACAGTTGACAATGCCAATCGCACTCTCTTCCTGGCTCGCACGCTCAAAAAATTCATACTGTGGCAGGATGAAAGGCTTTAAGTTTTCGAAAAGGTATCCGAACGATCGCCGCGGATGCCATAAATCGGGATGCGATGCGATCCGGCGATAATCCTCTTCGGTGCCGATCGGGTGAAATGAAATGCCATTTTCCCGGATTCGCGACTCGAAGTGCGGGTTGGTTGCAAGTGTGACTTGCGCACCCCTCCGTTGCAGCTCGACGGCCAATCCGAGCATCGGGAATACATCCCCCGAGCTGCCAAATGGAGATAAAAAGAAGTGCATATTACCTAGGATGAGAAAAAGCCAGTTCCGGCGTGTCGTCGAACAATGCAACGGCTGCCGGAAGCTGGCTTGCGCTGATCGATCCAATTCGGACGATCGAAATCCCTCTCGCTAAAGTTTTAGAAGCTCTTTGATTTTCGCTTCGATTCGAGCGGCCGATTGCGGGCCGGATCCGATTTGAATGAGCTGAACCTTTCCGTCTTGATCTAACACAGCGACGTGAGGGATGCCGGTAACTCCGTAGTTGTTGGACATCTCGCTGTCTTTCGGAGTGACCATGGTGCGATGCAGCAACTCGTGGGATTTGACGAACTTGTCGAGCATCACCAGCTCATCTTCGAGGGTAACGCTCGAGGGATCCATGGCTCGCTTTGCCTTATCGGTTTCTTCGTCCCAGACGTATCCATATTCATGGGTCACGCCGATGATAACCAATCCTTTCTCCGAGTACTCTTCATGCCACTTGATAAGCTCTGGGAAGGTGGCGATGCAGGGGCCGCACCAAACAGCCCAAAAGTCTAGCAAGACGACTTTGCCCTTGAGTTCTTCTTGACTGATCGCCTCTCCATTCACCCATTTCATTGGATCGAATGCCGGGGCTGCTTTGCCGATCATTTCCTTCTGCTTCAGCGCCGCTTCGATGGTGCGTTCGATCCGTTTGAGCGAGGTCACGCTGGTGGTGGCCGGTTTCTCAAGCGATTCGTCGCTTGCAGCAACGTCTTCCAGTGACTTGATCGCTTTCTTAAGCAACTCGCCGGCGACTTCCGGGGTGTCTCGAGATATCGAACTGATCAAGGATCCGTAGGTGTTGGTAAACGCAGTGATCGATTCCGCGGAGGGAGATTCAACGAGCAACTTCTCTGCCAGTCCCATCGCTTTGGTTTGCATCGCTTCGCGCTCCGCTTCGGGCAGGAAGCTGAGAGAGCCTACCATGGTGCTGAGCAACGTCGAGGGAAGGAGCTTGGTATCCGGTGCTTCCTTCAGGAACGTTTCCAAGCGAGCGACGGTTGTGTTCATCACCTTCGCTGCTTCTTCATTTTTTCCGCTCTGTCGAAGCGTGGTCGCCAAGGTGCGCTGCAGCGTCGTATAGGTTTGAACACCTTTTTTGAAGAACTCAGGAGTATCCACCAAAGCTAAGGTTGCTTTGGCTTCGTTGATCGCGTCTTCGGAGGATCCAAACTGCGAGATGACGGGCAGTGCAAAGTTTGCAATGCCTACGAGTTCCGGCATGCGATCGGGATCTTCGATCGCAGCTTTGCGAGTCGCATCCAGCATCGCTTTAGCTTCCGCTGCAGCATCGATACCTTCCGGAGCACCGGCTCGGAGGGAAGCAAGCCACTGAAGCTTCAGCGTCCGTAGCGCCGGCAACTTCGGTTGAGTCGCTTCCAGTTCTTTGATCGCTTTCGACGCCTCGGCGAACTCTTTTTTCTGAATCAATTCCATCACAGCTCGGGCAGGATCCGACTTCTCGGATTCTTGGGCCGCGGAAATGGTTGGAGAGGAGAAAACAATCGTTGCACCCAAAAGAGTAGATGCAAGCCAACCACGCAACGTAATCATGGGATAACCCTAGTGGAACAGAAATGGAGTGTGGGCAAACAGTCCCCAATGTACGCCGGTCCGAGGTGCGGAAGCAAGAACCGGAACCGAAATTCCCTAGATCGATTCTTCGACGGTTGGTCTTCGCTACGCCTCAACGGGGTTCTATGCCTCGTCGTCGACTCCGAGTACCATGGTTTGGCACAGTCGTTCGCAGTAGCGAAACGAACATTTTCAATGGCTTTCCCCCGTGTTGCCTCCATCCGTCTATCCTTTTCTCCCCAAAAGATGGTCAAAGACAGTCACATTTTTTGGGCTTCTCTCTTTGAGCTAACCCTTGGGCTCTTCGCCGTATCACTGGGATATTGGCTTGGCTCTCCTCCCCATGAGCACATGCCCAAACTGGGTGAAGGGGCTCGATTGCTGCAAGGCTTTGGGTGGGGGGTGTTGCTGGGGGGAGCAATGACCGGCGCTGTCCTGTTTTTGGAGAAGTTGAACTACGATTGGCTGAAGAAGGCCTCGGAGATGGGGGAGAGGCATTTGAAAGACCTGCTCGCCGGTGCGGGGCTTCTTCATATCATCGCATTGTCGCTGGCTGCAGGGGTGGGGGAAGAGTTGTTGTTTCGCGGTTGGTTGCAGGGCTGGCTCGAGAATCTTTTTCAAGATTGGGGCACAACAGGATCCTTGATCGCAATCGGTATCGCCGCTTTTTTCTTTGGCTTGGCGCATCCCTTGTCCAAGGGCTATATCGCTTTGGCTACCCTTTTGGGGTTTGCACTCGGGCTGAGCTTCTATTGGAGTAGAAACCTTTTTGTTCCAATCATCGCCCACGCTGCCTACGATACTTTTCTGATGATTCATTTCAAAAGCCAACAAGCGCAGCGAACATAACAGCGAGCACAACGAGCAGGGCGGAAATGGATGGTTCGCAACAAGTGTGGCAACAGAGAGTTATTGACATGGGAATAGCAGAAAAACTAGGGGATCCGACGTGGCTGTTCGATTTTGGATTTCCTGTTTCCCGTTTCGACGTCACGCTCAGTAAAACAGGACTGCTCGACGATTTAACTTGGGAGCTAGGAGATAGATACGAACTGCCGCAACTTGCAGCGCTTTCTGATCCTGCGATACCAATGCGACTTTGGGCTGCTTGGCACGAACGCGGTCTCTTTTTTCAAATGGAGATGCCGGACCAGCAATCTACAAATCCGAATCCAACATCCACATCCAGTTCAGGCGATAGCCGACCTCGTTTCGACATCTATCGCATTTATCTGAACACGAGACATGCACCTGGCATACAACGGGGTAATGCCTACTGCATGCTCTATTTAGGGCACTCGTCTCCACCGACAAAGGACCAGTCCGTTCAGTCCATATCGTTTCGCATTACGAGCGTTTCAAGGTCCAAAGATCAACCTCCTTCGATTGGCAATCAAGCGGGGTGTGGGGAAGCCGCCCTAATCGACGGGAAGGTGATTCGTTCCAAAGTTTTCATTCCTGTATTAGGCCTCCATGGTTATAGCCCTATCGAGTTTCCTGACTTGTCGATTCACTTCAGTTGCCATCCCGCGAAGGGCAACGAACAACACTTTTCGCGCAGCTCCCGCATGCCGGTTCATGAGAACCCAAGCCTTTGGGCTCATGCCAAACTTATCGACTAAAAGCCGCAGCTAAACCATGTCAGTACTTTTGGAATGGACGACGCCGAACCCGCCTTGGGTCGACTTTCAAAACCTGTCGTTCGACGCGTTGGCAACCTCCGATCTTGAGAGGGCTGGCTCGTTCCGCGTTACGGTCGAAGGCAAATCGATACCGCTTGGGGATCTTGTCAATATCTCCAAGCTGGAATCACCGGAAGGAGACGTTGAACTACCGATCGTGATGGCTCGCGGGAACTTTTCTCACGCACTTCGGATGGGAACCCGATTGCAGCATAGCTGTTTGATCATCGATGGGAACGCGGGAGACGGGACCGGCAATCAGTTGAACGGCGGTGCAATCTATGTTTTGGGCGATGCAGGGAACTTCGTCGCGGAGGACATGAAGCGTGGTACGCTCTGCGTCTTTGGCAATTGTGGAGACCGTCTTGCTGGTCCTTCCTCGGGGCGGCTCAAGGGGATGGAAGGTGGCGATCTATTAGTCTATGGTTCGGTGGGTAATCGCGCGTGCGAGCGGATGCGGAGAGGCACTGTATTCGTCGCAGGAAGCATCGGTGCATACGCTTGTCATCAAATGGTCGCTGGAACGGTTATCTGTCTAGGAGAGGTCGGTGCGTCCTGTTGTTATGGAATGAGGCGAGGGACGCTGATTGCAAGACGTTTGCAAGAAATGGTGCAAAGTTCAGACTCGGTAGGTGTACCGACACCATCACTTCAAAACATGTTTACCAATCCCAAACCGTTCGAATTGAGTTTTCTGCCACTCCTTTGGAAGCACTTGCAATCGGTTGAAAGCCGAGTGCAATGTGATTTGGCACAGTGGGGATTCCAGGGGCAGTGCCGTCTCGAAGTACCCAATACAAGGTGGGTGCATCGCATGCTGGGAGATCTACAAGTGGAAGGGAGAGGTGAAATCCTCCTGCCAATCTCAGCTTCCTAGTTCGAGAGCCAGCCGCAGAATTTCTCCCCACTGTTCATCGTTGCGATTCCGCCTTGGGCGGGGTTATTCTGGGGCGGGTTTGTCGTGGGTGGGTTTGTCGTGGACGGGTTTATCGTGGGACGGGTTTATCGTGGGACGGGTTTATCGTGGGATGGTCAACCCACCGACGCATTGAGCTGCCCCGATTTCGGTTATGCTTATTGGTTGGAACAGATGAGACGATCCCTCGGCTTACCTAGGTTGGAGTTGAGAATTCGCATATGCCATTCGCGAACAGTTACGACGAGCTCCCTTATTCGTGTCACCCAGTGCAGGACACGCATCCTGATAATTTAGCCTGCAGAGCGAAATTATATGGACTTCATCCTCCCGCGGTCGAATCCGCTCGAATACTCGAGTTAGGGTGTGGCAATGGAACGAATCTGCTGTCTCTCGCACAGATCCTTCCGAATGCGACCCTTGTTGGAATCGACTACGCGGAACGGCAAATCGAAGAGGGGCGAGCGATTGCAGAAACCGTTGGATTAAGCAACGTCCATTTACTTTCAAAATCCTTCGCGGACTTGCCCGATGATTTAGGGCAGTTCGATTACATCCTTTGCCATGGAGTCTATTCCTGGGTGTCGCCCGTTTTGCAGCGATTGATTCTTGAGACGACAAAAAAGCATCTTGTTGCAAACGGTGTTGCCTATGTGAGCTACAACACCTTTCCAGGCTGGCACCTTCGAGGACTGGTACGAGAAATGTTGTGCTACCAAGCTACCGATACGGGGAATCCGCACGACCAAGTCAATCGCGCGCGACGGTTTCTCGATTTTTTGATTAGCCACACCCCCGAATCGAACAATCTGTACGCAAAGATCCTCGAACGCGAGCGAGATATTCTGAACCGTACGCCAGATACGTATCTGTTTCACGAGCATCTCGAAGAAATGAATCAGCCGGTTTACTTTCACGAGTTCATGGCACGGGCTGCATCGCACGGATTGCAGTATTTGACCGAAGCGGGAGATCGACCCGAAGAATCCAGTTTCTCCGATGACTTGAGAGCGGAGCTTCATCGCATGTCGCGCGACCGGATCGATTACGAACAACGAATCGACTTTTTGATGAACGGAACGTTTCGGAAAACGCTCCTGTGTCACGCTGGCCAACAAATCCTCTCGGAACCCTCACAGATGCACATTCGACAGATGCGCATTCGCGGTTTCTCTCGGCGGCTTGATTCCACCGAGTCGCTTGACAGCGAGCGGCCCGAATCATTCGAAGGGATGCGTGGGGAGAGTTTGACAACAAGCCATCCGCTGCTCAAATCCGCTTTGGTAGAGTTGGCGGAAGTTTGGCCAAACTCGATGGCTTTTGACGAGTTGCACGCTAGGGCGTTAGCGCGATTGAAGCGAACGGATAATGCTGTTCAAAAACTGAAAGATGTCGAGTTCCTCACGCATGCTCTCTTGCGATGCTACCGCACGGACCTTGTCGAGCTTCACGAGTTCGAGCCGGAAAAGGCAAGGGGTTTCAGCCCAACGCCTCTTGCTTCGCCGTTAGCCAGATGGCAAGCGGGTCGGAATGAGCCTGTGGTCAATCGCATGCATCAAGTGATCGAACTAAACGAATTCGAGTCGTTCGTACTCAGTCAGCTTGATGGAAAGAATGAGTTACCTCAACTTGTGGAAATCATGGTGAACCGAGTTCTCCATGGAGAAGTGAATCTCTTTCAGAAAGGCGAACCTGTGAAGGATCCTGACATCATTCGCCAGGTTGTGGAGCTTTCGCTATCGAAAGCTCTTGAAAAATTCATGAACGGTAGCCTCCTCGTTCGTTGATGCTTCATCATTCGCACTCGGAGTGGACGGTTCTCCGAACGCATCCGAGGGGGACTCAATCGGAAAAGCAGCGTAGACGAGATCGGTGACTTTAGGTGCAAGCAATTGTTCCGATTGTGCATAGAAGTTGTCTACGGTGGAATCGGACTGGCGGCTTTCCTGGCGATCGAACGTAGCTAATTGGGGACGCCCCGCAGTAGGTGAATACCAATCCCAAGTGACACCAGTGGTACGGAGCCTCGTAGCGACTTGGGGTGATCCGCCCCCTGCTGAAGAAATCGAGTAGCTAGAAACGAGAATGTCGGTGAGCTTGTATTTCAAATAGGGATCTTGTCGCCCTTCCCCGAGAACGATTTCCAATAGCGCCCCACCCTGTGGACGTCGCGCCCCCATCAAGCTCATCAGGGAAGGAGAATTGCGATCGACTAAACTTTCGAACTCAAATGGGCTCCATTGCAGTTCGCCCAATTCCCGTTCCTTCGTGTCTTCGACTCGGCGTGACGCGCCCCAGCTAAACTGCTCCAAGGGGATCCAGTGCTTGTGGTCCCTGGTAACAGAATCGGACGAGATCGCGTCGAGTTTCAAGAAATACGAACTCTTGGCGGGGGAAGGAGTCGTTTGAATGAGGAGATCGGTGCTCGGATCAATGGCAACCCTTCCAGGTAACTCCGACACGTCGAACGAGCCTTGAGTTTTTGTCGCGACTCCCGAGTCCGACTGCGAGCTAAATTGCCCCTTCAAAGTGCCGAAGTTTAGCGAGAACTCCTCGAGAGGGAGCGAATCGACTTGACCACTGGACCGGTATGAAGAAACCAGGAGGTCTTCCATTTGCCATTTCAGATATTCTTGAGGCCGCTCGGATGATTTTCTTACCATGAGCACGGCCTTGGAAAAATGTTTGCCTTGGGCAAGTGCTCGGAAGACGTCAGGGCTACTCGCATCCGTGGGGCGAACAAAGTGGAAGTCTTGCATAGATACCTTGCCGCCGCTGCCTCCAGTCGTTGGATGATTCGACATACCCCAACTAAAGGACTCGATACTGATGCTCCCTTTGTGTTGAGAGTCAGACGATTCTCCTTTGATTCCATCTATTTCTAGCAGGTAATCGACCGCTGATGCCGGTGCCTCTGTCACATCGAGCAATTCCTCTCCTGCGACGAAAGTGTCACGCGGTCGTACTGAGATTGCCTGTTCGTTCTTTGTCGATGCACCCGTTGGGTCTTGGACGCCGCGATGTGTTATGCGAATGTCATCAAACTGAAGTCCAACTTCCTCAATCGGCTGTGTATGGTTAAGAGCCCTCACCGCGTAGTGACTTACGTCAGCACCATTCAGCTCCCATTTGATGAACTCCGAATCGCCTCCGGACTTGCGAACGAACAAGACCGCTTTGGCGATATGTTTCCCACGAGCCGACGCGTCGGCGATCGCATTTACCAAAAGCGGGGACAGTGAGTTAGTCGGCGTGACGAAGTGAAAATCTTGAAATGCCACTTTTCCTGACCGGTCGACAACTCTGCCGGTGCCTGATTGGCTCAACCCCCAACTAAAGGACAATATCTCGATTTCCCCTTTATGCTTGGAGTTGCTCGTTTCACCCTTGATGCCATCGATCTCGAGAAATGCGTCGAAGCCAGCCTTGGTTGTCCCTTCGTTGCTTACAAGAAAAACTGGGTCTTCGTCCATCGTCCTGGCGGAAGCTGGAACCGTCCACGCAACGCTAGTCGGGCGTGAGTCCACTTTAGTCCCAGACACAGGCTGGTAATCGAACTTGATCTTGGTGAAGTTCAGAGAGTAGCGATCGCTTGGAGCGGAATTGTTTTGTGACGAGACGCTGTAGCTTGAAACCAGGACGTTTTCCAATTCAATCTTCAAGTATTCTCGGGTCGATTCGCCGGACTTGCGTACCGAGAGCGTCGCGAGCTTGATGTGTTCTCCCTTCGCAACGCTTTGCATCAATGACGGAGAGGCCTTGCTGACCGTTGAAACAAAGTGGAAATCTTGCAGACTTACCTTACCGCTCGAGCCTGTGCCTCCCGATTGGCTTAGTCCCCAACTAAAGGATTCAATTTGGATGGAGCCTTTGTGTTTCGCATCCGCAGATTCCCCTTTGATTCCATCAATCTCTAAGAGAAAGTCTCCACCCGCTCTCTCGGGAGTTGTGCGGTCCATCAACGTTTGCGACGGAGCCGTGTCGTCTTGAACTGCCGCACGCAGATTCGTCGTAATCGTCTGGCTTCTTTCACCCGTTACCCCGGGAAGCGAAACCATTTGATTCATGGACTTGAACGAGAAAGTGAATTCTTCCAGTGTTTCGGATGACGAATCACCAGCGGTTCGGTAAGAAGTCACCAGAATGTCGGTCAGCTTGATCTTAAGGAACTCATGCCCTTGCGGTTGACGTACGATCAAAACGGCCTGAGGAATATGCTTGCCGGTTGCAACGGATTGAAGAATCGTCGGAGAAGCTTTGCTAACACTCGTGACGAAATGCATGTCTTGCATGCTCACTGCATCCGTTGGATTCCTCTGGCCCGAAGCCTGGAATCCCCAGCTGAAAGACTCGATGGAAATTCCATCTCGAACACCGGTATCGGAAACCTCACCTTTGATGCCATCGATTTGGAGAAACGCGTCGGATTGATCGAGATTGCTCGACGCGACACTATCGAGCAACGCAGCCGGCGGTTTGAATTTGATCGGGTTTTTGGGAACACCAAGCGATCGAGTCACCGAGTCGCGAACCGCGCCGTCTGGGCTGATGGTCGAAAAGGTTTGCTCCAATTTCGAAAACTGGATTGAGACTTCCTCTTTGGGTTTCTCCTCGTTCAAACTACGCGTATAGATCGAGGATATCATAACATCCTGAAGCTCAATCTTCAGATAACTTTGCCCGTCGGAGCCTGCGTTGCGGACATGCAATGAGGCTTTGGGGAAGTGCTTTCCCTGAGCAACCGATTGGGCTAGCTGAGGGGATGCTTTGCCGAAGCTGGATACAAATCGAAACTCATCCGACGTAAGCTCCGCGACAGGAGCTCTCCCTGGAGATGTCGTCGGGTTTTGACCTCCCCAGCTGAAGGAATCCAGTTCGATTGCGTAGGGCAATTTGGCGTCGGAGGACTCCCCTTTGATGCCTTCGATTTCCAAAAGAAAATCGGATGCGAGCATTTGCCGGGCTTCTAATCGCTCCACCCAAAAATGACGACGAGGGTACGTAGAAGACTTCATGGCCCGACTCCTGATAAAAATACTCGCCATGGGGGCATCCAAAAAATCGTGTCTTGCCCCGCCTATGTTGTATAACCTAGCGTTGATGGCGGATTACACGCAATCAACTGCCATTAGAAAATAAAAAATTCGTCGGAAAAACGGTTCGGAGTCACAGGGGCCCATCACTTGGGAAGTGGCGATGGGGGAGGTTTCTCGCCAGGACGCAAAGCCGCACAGGAGGGGAGGTTTCTCGCCAAGGCGCAGAGTCGCAAAGGAGGAAAGGGAGGGAGCGATGAGCAATCGGAAGGAACAATCGAAGGCACCCACCTTTCGGATCGATGTTTCGGGTCAAATTTCTGTTCAAACAAGTGAGCCAAACGATGCTAGACGCTTCACCACCCCGAGTTCAGCTATCGATGAGCATCGGTGGACGTCGGATCGAAGTGGATGCCCCATCTCCCCCTCCTCTGTCTCGCCTGGATGAAGTTCTCCCTCTCTGCCGTGAAGTGGTCGAAGGTGAAATCGAACTTGCCACGCGGCAAGTCGCTTCGATGGGCCTGGAAGTATCCTGTCGCCAAGGTTGCGCTGCATGCTGCAAATCGCAACCGGTGCCGGTAACACCGCCAGAGGCATTCGCCTTAGCGAAATGGGTCGCCGAACTTGAACCCACTCAGAGGGACGCAGTCCGCGAGCGATTTAGACAAAGAGTACAAGTCTTGGCGGATGCGGGGCTGGTGGACGTCTATTTCCAAGATCGCTCGTCGCTAAGTCGGGATGACGCTCGTCAGGTGACAAATCGTTACTTCCAGCTTCGACTGGAATGCCCATTTCTTATCGACGATGCTTGTAGCGTCTACACGCAGCGTCCCTTCGTTTGTAGGCAATACCTCGTCACTTCAGATCCGGACCATTGCGAAGCGCCGCTGGAACGTCCTGTTTCTGTAGTCCCCATGCATCTCAAGGCCGCCAGCGCTTTTCTAAAGCTGTCGAGCCTGTGTTTGGGGAAATCACAATACACCATTCCGCTCATCCTCGCTCTCGAATACGTCGAGCGTTTCGGGGAGGGGTTAGAAGATAAATTTGAATCGGAGATGCTCTTCCGTACGTGGCTAGAACTGGTCAGTTCAAACGAGTGTGAACCACCGGCCTTGGACAAGTAACCAAGAATGCTCGTTTCCCACTACCTTATTCTGGCGTGGCGTCGATGCCAGCAGCTCAGTAGGAACCCATCTCAGTTTCAGGTACCCAAGGATTAAGGGGGAGTGGTCTGGGGAGGTTTCTCGCTACGGCGCGAAGGCGCCAAGGTGAATGGAGGGGCGAGATGGGAGATCTCTCGCTTCGTCTGCACGATACATGGGCTCTATGGGAAGCCAAAAATCGGTTGTATGTCGGATGGCACGTCTGAAAGCGACGTGTTTCATTCCGAATGAATTCGATCGAAAAGTAACCTCGCAACAAAAGCCGCAGGGAATCCAGCAAGACAACCACCGACTAAAAACCCCAACCAGTAGTTCAGAATCTCGCTATTGGGAGTCTTGCCCGGCTGGAACATTCCCAAAACGATCATGATCTTCCCAGCTAAGAACACGCCCGCCATGAAGGCGAGTCCGCCTGCGGATCCAACAACTCGCGTACGCATTCGTCTCGTGTGCATATCCATCCAGTTTTTCGACATGCTTTAGCCCCAGAAGCCTTGTAGTTGTTCTTCCCGCTTCACTCCTAGTGGGAATCGCTCGCAATGTGGATGGGAGTGGATACCAGCGTATTGTCGCAACGCTTGATGAATGTGCTCCGGGCGGATCCGAAGGCCCTTTTCTTGGTCCAACGACAATCTGTGCGGATCTAAGGGAATCGCAAACTGCCTGTCATCGGTTGCGCCGATGACGCGGTTCCCCTTTATGCCTGGCCCGATGAAAAGAATAGAACCGATGGACCAATGGTCCTTCCCATTTCCTTGATTGTAGGTCGGCGTGCGACCCATTTCGCTTTGAGCGATGAGCACTATTTTTTCTCGAATTTGCAACTCCTCCGCGCGATGCAAAACATACGCAATCCCTTCCAAAAACTCCGGAATCAACTTCATTTGATCTTCATCGTTGTTTGCGTGACTGTCGAACTGACCAATCGACAGATTCGCCGAAACGCAAACACCTGCTTTGAACGATGCTAAAGCGATTTCGGCTTGCTGAGCCAGTCTCTGTTTAGGGAGATCTTTAGGAATGTGAGGCGTAACGCGAGCGAGTGCTTTCGAGTTGACTTGGGCGGCGTAGAGCATGTTTTCCGCTCGTTGTTGCCGCGGAAGGATGGGCTGCGCCATTCGGGCGCCGTGCTGTTCGGCTAGCGCCCTCTCGATCCGATCGAGAGCGAAGTCGGCGTGGTACGGTGATCGTGTGTTGCCATCGATCGCATCCGCATTGGCAATGCGCTGCAATGAAGGGAGGTAGGGAACTCGAGACATTGCGACCAGATTGCCTGTCGCCGAATAATTTCCGAAGGTTAAAAACGAGAGCGGGCAATCGGGACCTTGGCAGGCAGCCACCAATGCCGCAAAGGTGGGATAGGCCAAGCTATCCAATTTTCCCGTTGCCATATATCGAGAGCAGGGGGAGTGATTATTGACCGAATAGTCCAATCCATTGAAAGCGAGTAACTCGCTTCCGAACTCGGAGTAGAATTCCTCGTTGCTAAGACCTCCCTTTTTATGCTTCGCAGAAGGTGCAAAGCGGTGTTCACCTTGCGTAAGGATATCCCCTTGCGCGTAGAGTCGATTGATTCCATCCACTCCTTTGGGATCCATCAAGTAGGTCGTGTCCCACCCGCCGGATGCGTTGAACACGAGGTAATAAGGTCCCTCGTACGCAGGCAAATCTTCCCGCCCTTCGGCTTGAATAGGACGAGGTGACCGCATCGGGGTAGCTAGACCAAGTCCCGCTATCGCGCACCACTTGAGAAAATCACGACGCATGTTTTCCAACTTCACTCATAGAGAAACTCTTGACGCCGCAGCAGGTAGGTAACCACAGCACGCCAAGCACGCACGGTGTAATGGGGATCGGGAACTGGCTTCTCCAGCCCTTGACGGCAACTCCATATTTCTTGCTGTTCCATCGGCCCCTGCGCGCGAGCATCCTCGATCACACCGAGGAACAACGCATAGGTGCGTGAAACATCCGACGAATCGATTTCCTCGCGGCGGCCCAAGATTCGTTCATGCAAACGGACGATGGTGCGACGAATCCGAAGATCCGATTCAGGAGAGGATGCAGGAACTATATCCGGCTCCATGTCTGAAAAAAGAATCCGATCCTGGGGTGAACGACTGAAATCCAACGCGACATTGCGACACGCCACGTCGTTGGCAAGGGTCCTTTGGATGGCTCCCATGGCACCGCTCGGGTCGGTCGCTCGTTCCGTGACCTCTTTCGAATCAATACCGCCATAGAGCATGGCCGTTTGTTCGTTCAGACGTCCCCAAGGCCGACCGAAAACAGCCTCGATCTTTCGTTCCAATTGTTCCGGGGATAACAGCCGGACCACACCCAAGTCGTCTAGTTCGGCGAGTCTGTCAGGCGAAAGTTCGAGCGTTGCAAGACCATCGGCGCGATAGGTATTGGACAGTACCCAATCGAGAAGAAGCTGTCGGAATTGGAATCCTGTTTCGGTAAAACGACCAGCAATGGATTGGACTACTTTACGCTGTTCTTGGTAGGCGCGGCGACGCGATGGGTAATGGGGATCGTCGATATCCTTGGGTGGCTGTAGCAACCGTCGGCCTGTCAACACATAGTAAGCATGCTCGGTCATGGCGATGGCAAACCTTGGATCGTTCACCGTTTTTTCTCCCAGCCAAGCCAGGGCTCGCCATCGCTCTTGTTCCGGTAGGCTTTCTCCTTCGAAACCGGCTTCGAACATATCGTTGAACCAACCTTCCTTGCGACGACCGTAGATGGCAAAGTTGGCATCAAATCGCCAGTAGTCTTGAAACAAACCGGCGACGGGGTCGAGAGTCTTGTGGCACACCACGCACTCGGGGGCTTGCCTGGTCGGAATTTTGAATTCCGCTGTCGCTGCTGCCGCATCGGATCCGCGTGCGGCGAGATCCAGCACGTCAATACCGAGGAAGTGCAGATAGAACATCCGAGCCCTCAGGCGATTGCGATTGGTTTCGGTTGTTGGGTATCGGCTGAGATATTGGAAAGTGCTCAAGATCCCTGCATGAGGATAGTTGCCGGACGCGGATTCCTGATTCTCGGACTTATTGCGTCCGACCAACGCACGAAGCTTGACAGGGATGTATTCGAAGGGATCGTTGGGGTCAACAAATCGGTCCTTCACTTCATCAAAAATTCCGTAGCCTCGAGCTGAGTACGGTGAAACCATCATATAGTCCGCAGTAACAATCTCGGTGAAGGGACGATTGTTTCGTAGGATATGCTCGATGAGCTTCATGGGTTCGCCGAGCAAGGCCGCGCGGTAGTCATTGGCCAGCTTGTAACCAGCTTTCTCACGCTCCTTGGCATCTGCAATATGGCTTAGATCATGCTTCTGATACCAAAGACGTGTCTTTTCAAAATGCTCGTAAGAGAGGACGGTGGAGTCTGCGTTCCCATCAATTCCTTCGGTGAGAAAGATGTCGTTGAACGCCTCGTTGATACGTTGGTAAAAGGATTCCTCTCGCATAACCACTTCGAGAATTCCTGGCAGGGCCGCGACTCCTTGCTCGTCGACAGTCGCGAATTCTTCGTCGGTCGGCAATCTGCCGGCTAGCGACAGCACAGCGCGACGAAGCAAGCGGCGATCATCCAGCATCGCAACTCCGTCGTAGAAGGGGCGTTGTTCGATTGCGCCCTCCATTAGCGAAGGGAGATGTGAGTCGGAAACGTTCGCCAGGCGCCAGAACTGCTCGAGAATTCGATAGCCCGATGAATCGCGGGGGAGAACACGGTCTCCTCCATGTTCTAATTCGCCAACAACCTTTGCGAGGAGTAGCGACTGATCTCCTGATTTCCAGCGGGCTGCTTGTTCCAAGGCTTGGCGGTTGAGGCAAAGCCATTCACTGCTTTCCCTTGGCGTCGAGAGTCGGATATCGCGAAGAATGAATCGGGACTTTTCTGCGTCTCCCCCGGATCGGTGGCATTGCAAACAGGTTGCTTCCAGTACTTTCGGCCAGACTTCGTCCTCGAAGTATCGCTCGATTCGTGGCTTGACTTGGGTTGCTGGACAAGGAAGGTCATCGGCATAGATCGCTTGAGCGTTTGACAGCAGCACCAGTAAAGCCGGTACGGCGACGATCCAAAAAAACTTGGGCGGAAAGGGACATCGAAGTGTCATCGAGTTTCACCGGACCAGGTGAAGTCACTGGACTTCGTGGAGGGAAGGGGAGTCTGGGGGGCGGACGCTCCTTGTCATGGTATCGAAGCGATGCGCGGTTCGCAATTCAGCGGTAGCTGCGGGTCCACTTCGGTCTCTTCGCCTTGCGAAGTCTAATGTTTTGCGAAGTCTAATGGGGATGGATCAGTCGGAGGCTTCCTTCTCGCTCGTGGTCCGGCGTTGGAAGGCCTGTTGCAAAGAGCGGAAGCTCGCCGGTAATAGCAACGTGGTTCCAGCCGGAAGCCATTCCTCCGTTGGACGCTGATCGCTCACGACGCACCAACCTGCTTTTGCGTTCATCGCCCACTCGGAAATGGGGGGCGATACCGACGAATGCAAACAGTTGATGAGGATTCTTCCCTTCGTCGATTGGTTCACGTTATCGACTTGGTGGAAATCAACACCTGTACGAGAAAGGAAATCGGATAGGAAGTCGAATTCCTGGTTCTGCCAGCGGTAATAAGGAATGGAACTGGATGGGGCAGGATCGGTCGTGGGGGAGGGCGCGACGGTCTCGCCCGCCGTCGCCGAGGTGGATTCGAGTTTGCCGCGAATTTCATCCAGGATCGCCTGGGGATGAAAAATGTTGAGTTCTCGAAGCAGTTGAGGCGAAGGGAAGTCGATCGTTTCCCATGGCATCCAGTTTCCCAGCGCCATCTCGGCGAAGAAAATGATCGATTTCATGAGAAGAACGTCCGACTTGATCGTCCTGGGTAGGGTTGAGATCGATCGGAACGAAAGGTCCGCGTATTGGAGAGGTAAGAGCAATTCATTCGGTACTCCCCAGTGCGAGAGGACAATGGCCGTCGCGACCGCTGGTTGGCGTGGAAAGACTTCGCTTTCCAAACTGCTTAGAGATCGGGTCGAACTCTGGCACTTCGCGACCAAGCTCTCGTAGAGGGGGCCGTACGCAGTAGCGACAACGAAGTGTCGGAGGTGGTACATGAGCGCGCAAAAGGGAACGGCATCATCCTTGGATGCTTCGCTCTTGTTCCGAAGGATCGCCTCGATAGCAAGGTTTGTTGCGATGCTGCGTTTCCTGGCCAGGTCTTTATCGAGCCATGGCAGCACGAGCTCCGTCATGCTTTCCAACGCACAGACCGCGACCGCGATGTCGCCAATTCTCTTCGTCCCGACGTGTGCGATCGCTTCATTTAAATCACGGAATTGTCGACCTGTTCGGTTGTACGCCTTGCTGTTTGCAAGCCGTAGCAACTCAGCGGTTAACACGGCATCATTGGACACGATCTGATTGACCAAGCGCAAGTCACATTGGTTCTCGCGAACACACTTGAGCAGTTCCAATGCGGAATTGGAAACAGGGAGGATATGCGCGATCTCCCCAAGCCGTTTGTCGAATTCATCCATGCTGATAGCGGTGGAGTTGGCTCCTCCTGATGAATGCAGAGATTGTGATTCCAAAGGCTCATTGGAATCCGTGTTGTCCGATGCGTCGACATCCTGCCCCTTACGTTTGTGCCGGCAAACCAATCCTTTCATCTTCGCTGCAAAAGCAAAGTAGTTCGTGGGCTTATAAATAATGTCGTCCACACCACGAAGAATGAGATCCTTGGTTAAACGTGGTTCATCTACGTTGGAGTGAACGACGATCAAGGGGCGATAGGTCGACGTCGATAGAATATCGACGGCGAGCGCGTGCCCATGTTTGTTTGGCATAAGGAGATCGGTAACGACCAAATCGAAGCTTTGATCGCGAACCTTATAGATTGCCTCGTTTCCATCGATGGCGGTTTCGCACAAAAATCCTTCGTTCGTAAGGGCCATGGTTACGGCCCGGCGCGCTACAGGTTCGTCATCGACGATAAGGGCACGAAGCGGTGCGTCTTCCACAATTGGTTACTCGGGTGTAGGAGAGAGGGGCATCGAATACGGCATCAAACAATGACAGATGGAACCGTTGAGTGAATGGAACGCAAGTTAATTCGGACCGGAGAGAGTGCCTTGTCCGATCGCTCGAATGTGAGGGATCTGTTCCAGGCACTTCGATAGTTCCAAGTGAAGTTCTTCGATCAAGAATTTGACGCGATCCAGATTGCCGTCGGACGATCCTTCTTCCATTTCCGCTGCGATTCTTGCCAAATGCTCGGCACCGATGATGGCCGCTGCCCCTTTCAACGAGTGTGCGGATTCCCCTACGGCGGAAAGGTTGTGGACAGCCGCATGGGATCGAATCGTTTCGAGATGGCTTTCGGCTGAGTCTTCCAGCTCCTGCAGAAGTGCAAGCGAGAAGGCCATGTTTCCTTGACTGTGCTTTGACAGGATTTCCAAATTGATGGCCGTTCGGTCATCCGCATTGGGAAGGTCATGATGATTTGCGGTGGATTGCATGGCGTTGTGCAGCATGATCGGGTGGGTACCTTGAGCATAACACGAAAGTTTCGGATTCTAGCCGGTGGAATGTAGGTCGCTTGAAAGCGGCCTTTCGTATCGACCTCCTGAAAAGTTCAAGCAGGAGTATTTTACGAGGCCGATTATTCCATCTGTCAGGTTTGAAATGGCCAGGAAAGGGATGCATATGTGTCCACCCACACGATGGAAAATGTTAAGGTCGAGATCCGCAGGGCGCATCGTCGAAACAGAGCGTCATCCACTGGTTGTACTCGATTCCTGTGGTAGCATTGAATCCTTCAGGTTCCCCTTTCGCCTTGTTACCCGATCTAGGAACGGTAACCGTTTCAGTATAGTTGTGATCGGGAATCGGGTCCGAAGAGTTTGGACAGGCAGAACTCGATGATGAATATCCTTCTAGTTGAAGATAGCCCTACAGACGCTTTGCTAATGCGAGAAGCGATTGATTTGGACCGGAATCATTTGATTCATGTTGAGCGTTTGGAGCGGGCACTGGCAGTGGTCGCTGAGAGGCCTATAGACGTCATTCTCTTGGACCTTGGCCTGCCCGATTCTCAAGGGCTTTCGACACTTCAGCGAATTCAACAGGAAGCTCCATCGATTCCCGTCGTCGTTCTCGCAGCGAAGGCGGACGAGCGACTCGCCTTGGAAGCTGTTTCACATGGCGCGCAGGAGTATCTCGTCAAGAATCAACTGGATGCGGAGATACTCGACCGCGCACTCCGTTATTCGGTAGAGCGCAAAAGGACGTCCGACTCCCTCCGCCAAAGCGAGGCTCGGTTGACCGAAGCGGTTCGCATCGCCCGATTAGGATATTGGACACGGGACTTGAAGACCGGGCGACTTGATTGGTCGGACCTGCTTCATGAAATGTTCGGGGTTGATCCCGCCACGTTCCAAAACACTTTTTCATCCTACTTGAAGTGTCTTCATCCGGAAGATCGAGATCGAGTGCGTGATACGATTTTGAAAGCCATTGCGAAGCTTGAGCCATTCGATCATATGTATCGAATCATTCAGCCGAGCGGCATTCGCTTCATTCACGAGACTGGCCGAGTCTATGTCGAGAAAAATGGAATTCCAGTTCGTATTTCTGGCACAGCAAGAGATGTTACCGAACAGTTTAAGACTGAAGAGGCATTGCGTGAAAGCGAGCGATTTGCGCGTTCAGCCCTCGATGCCCTTTCGTCGCACGTCGTGATACTGGATGAAAATGGCATGATCCTGGCGACCAACAAATCATGGAGAGAGTTCGCCAAACAAAACGGTGGCGATCCAGCGAAAGTGGGTGTCGGAACGAACTATATGAAGTCTTGCCAAGCCAGCGCGTCTCGTCCGCTCGAAGCTGCCAGTACGATCAACGCGGCGATTCGGGATATTGTTGCGGGTAAACGGACGGAATTCTCCTTGGAATACGAGTGCCATTCCCCCACGGAACAAAGATGGTTTGTTTGCCGGCTTTCGAGATTTAGCGGTCCGGGGGCGGTGAGAGTGGTCGTCGCGCATGAAAACATCACGAGCATTCGGCGTGCCGAGATGATGAAGCAAGCGATGGAGGAAGCGGAAAGAACGAGTCAAGCCAAGAGCGAATTCTTGGCAACCATGAGTCATGAGTTGCGGACTCCTCTCAATGGAATACTCGGGATGAATGAACTGTTGCAGGCAACCCAACTGACGGAGCAACAACGCGAGTATGTCGATGCTAGTACAAGTAGCGGAAAGACACTTCTGAGTTTGATCAATGACATACTCGATATATCGAAAATCGAAGCGGGTAAAATCGAATTGGATTGGAGTGCATGCCATTTAGACAAGCTAATTCGCGACACAATGGGGGTTTTTCACATTGAGGCAAAGAAGAAAGGGATTGATTTTGCATGCAAGATCGCACCGGAATTGGGTCGCGCGGTTCGTTGCGACGAGACACGCTTTCGGCAGGTGCTAATCAATCTCATCGGAAATGCTTTCAAGTTCACCAGTAAGGGAAGTGTGAGAGTGGAAGCGGAATGTGTTCCGATCGAGTCCGATCGATTGACCGTTCGGCTATCGGTTATTGATACAGGGATTGGAATCTCGAACGACAGAATTTCCCATGTTTTTTCTCCGTTCACCCAAGCTGACCAGTCGACGACTCGCAGGTATGGCGGAACAGGACTGGGACTCTCTATTTCTCAGCGTCTTACGGAATTGATGGGTGGGAAAATGGGAGTATCAAGTCGCTTAGGTGTGGGTTCCACGTTCTGGGTACAAATACCATTTGATATCTTGGAAGAAGAGCGACTCAACGCAACGGATGCCATTCCAGGTACGTTGGATCGAACGATCGCACCGATTGAACCTCGCGAATTTAAGTTAATAGGCTTGCAAAAGAATGGTCCGTCGCCACACATCTTGGTAGCAGAGGATAACAAGATTAATCAATTGTATGTGACGGAGCTTTTGCGCCTTTCCGGTTTCACGTGCGATGTGGTAGCAAGTGGAGATGAAGCGCTGTCCTCGGTTCAAAAGGGGCAATACGACCTTGTTCTTATGGACTGCCAAATGCCAGAGATGGACGGATTTTCGGCAACGAGAGAAATACGTCGAAGGGAACAGGCTGGAGAGCTCTTTGGCAGGCTTCCCATCATCGCACTCACTGCGAATGCGGTAAAAGGTGACCGTGAGCGTTGCCTAGACGCTGGGATGGATGATTATCTTAGCAAACCGATCGAAGGGCATGAATTGGTACGGGTTCTTGAAAAGCACCTGGTGAAAGCACCTTAACGGTATTGCGGACCTTGGTATTGCGGACCGCGACGTTGTGGAGAGCGACGTTGTGGAGAGCGACGTTGTGGTGTGATCATCCATCCAAGCAATCGATTGCAACCAAGCGGGTCCTGGGCTACCATGAATTCTCTCGAAACGCGGCGGCGTTTCGTAGTCCCTGCTTCGCAGTCCCGGCTCCAGCAGAGCGGGTCTACCGCTGGTATTCTGTTGATTGTTTCCGTAGATGTTTCTATGAGTCTTACTGAGCGCCCAGGAAATGAAGACGAACTGTTGTTCGAGGAGTTGTTGCAACTCGAAACAGAAGGCGAGCGGACGACATTTTTAAATGAGCGTTGCGCCGGCAATCCAGAATTGCGGGAGTGGTTGGAATCGCTTCTGGAGGGGTATCTTCAAAGCGACTTCATGGAAAAGCTGCCATCGTCGTTAGGTCAGATGATGGACGTTCCGCAGCGGCTTATCGGCAAGGCGGTTGGACGATTTGATATACTGGAGGGGCTTGGCTCAGGTGGGATGGGGGATGTCTATCTGGCCTGCGATCGCGAGGATCGAAAGCAAAGGGTAGCGATCAAAGTGATCAAGCCGGGTATGGATAGCAGGCAGGTCATCCGCCGGTTCGAGTTGGAGCGACAGGTTCTCGAACGGCTAGATCATCCCAATATTGCGAGCTTTATCGAATCGGGGACGACCAGTGAAGGGTATGTCTATTTCGCGATGGAGTATGTCCCTGGAATTCCTCTCGATTCCTTCTGCGATCGCATGCGATTAAGCGTTCGCGGTCGTGTGGAATTGGCCATTCGAATTTGCCAAGCGATCGCGCATGCGCATGAGAACGGGGTTATCCACCGAGACTTGAAACCGACCAACATCCTGGTTTATCAGAAGCGTGGGGTAGCGATCCCAAAGGTGATTGACTTTGGGATCGCGAAAGCGTTAACAACGGACCAGCATCAATCGGTTCATCTAACCTTTGCTTCCCAATGGGTTGGCACGTCGCGTTACGCGAGCCCGGAGCAACGGAACTGGGCGTCGGATGTCGATTCCCGTTCGGATGTTTATTCTCTCGGGGTGATACTGCTCGAGTTGTTGTTTGGTTATTCGCATGACCCGACCATGAGTTCGAGTGGATCGAAAAGCAAATCGGGTTCAGGAAGCGGAACCCATCGGCCTGCGTTGTCCGATGCGGTCACGGAGCACGATGTTCGTGAGCAAGTCAGTGACGTTATTGCCGAGGCGCGGAGATCGAGCGTTCGCGAGTTAGCTGGATGGCTCCGAGGTCCGTTGGGGTGGATTGCCTTCAAAGCATGGAGCGACGAGCGAGACTTGCGGTACGACTCCATCATTGCCCTGCAATCCGACTTGGAGGCTTGGTTGAACGGGCATCGGGTGAAGGCCAGACGTCCTCGCGTTCTGCGGCAGTCTAAGATGGATTGGCGCTCATTGGCCTTGGCGATTGGTTGTTGCTTGATCATTTTGTTTGGGGTGTTGTGGCGCGGGGAGGTTTGGCCCTGGGTTGGATCGCAACAGTGGAGTTTGGGAGCAAAGAGGGCGTTTGCGTTTGAAATCAAAGAAGCGTTCACGGCCATCGAACAGGGGAACGATTCTTTCGTTGCCCGTTTGTTAGAGAGCGAGGATCGCACCCATCAGAAATCGCATTTGGGGTTCGTGGTTCATCTTTTAGAGGAATACCGCAATGCGAGTCATGCACCTCCCTTGATCCGTGCACGTGGCTGGCGGTCCTGTTCGACACACCCGTCTGGCAAAGTGATTGCGACCGGTACTCAGGATGGGAGCGTGGTGCTGATCGATCGTCAGAATGGCCAGAAACTACAGGATTTTAAAGTAGCGGATGTCGAAATCGCATCGCTTGCCTTTTCGCCCAATGGAGTTTGGTTAGCGATCGGCGCGAGGGATGGAGGTGTCCGAATTTGGAGCACGGAATCGCAGTCGATACGGCATGTGTTTACCAAGCATGAGAACACCGTCAGTGCATTGGCTTGGTCGCCAGATAGTGATTGGTTGTGCTCAGGGGACCGTTTCGGGGCTATTGAACTTTGGGACGTGATGCGATTACGAAGCAAGGGGACGATGCACCCGAGGGGTGACCAAGACATGTCCGTTCGCGAGCTGGCTTGGTCGCCCAATGGGAAATGGATTGCGGCCGCGACGAAGAAGGAGGGGACCATTGTTTGGCCAGCGCATCAGATGACCTCGCTGTATAAGGTTGGGGATGGGGATTCGACGGGAGTAAGTTTTGCACCAGACAGTAAGTTTCTAGGGACGACGAACTATGAATCGAAACTCACGGTCATGTCCATGGAGACTGGCGAAGTGGAATATGAGATGACGATGCCGACGCCGATGTCGACAGTGCAGTTTTGTTCCTCCAATGCGTTGTTGGCAGGGGCCCATGGTGGAATGCTGTATGCGTTGACCCGGGCGAACGCCACCAAGACCTGGTTTATTCAAAGCCGTCTTCAGTTGTATGGTCAAGAGGAACGCCTCGAGGTCTGTGATTGGAATGACAAACAAGGAATGTTTGTATTCTTTACGCTGTCAGAGGAGAGGGATTGTCTGGTTCAAGTCGTTTCTCAGAGTTCGATATTTGGATACAAAAACTCAAGTAGCGGACTGCATCCGGTTGGTGTCGTTGTACAGAAAGGTTTGGTTCTCTCGCTCTCTCGAGATCGCGATCGATTGATATGGAGCGATATGAACAGTGGGGAAGTCCTGAAGGATACGCAGGCTTTCTCCGGTCAAAACGCACCTTTTGCATCGGATCGATTTGGAAAGCTTGTTGCCATTGCCGGAGATGTTGGGAGTTTGCGAAATCGAATCGTTCAAATCTTTGACTGCGGAACGATGGAACGACGCACTGAGTTGGAGTTGTTGGATTGCGAGGTCGCGAACCTAGCATTTTCTCCGGATGGGAAGACGTTGGCAATCGGATGTCAAAAAGGGGAGCTAAGGCTTTGGGATTTTGGTAGCGATCGCGTTCGGCGCGTCGATTTGGGGGATTTCAAAGACCGCCCCGTACAACCTCTTTACAGTCCCGACGGTAGCCGGTTGGTTGCCATCGCCTTGAATCATGAACGGTTGCAAGTATGGGACTCACGCGGTGAGAGGCGTTTTGGGGTCGTCGAGTACCCGCTCCATTGCAATAGAGGCATCTTCCATCCTGACGGGAGATTGTTTGTTGCGAGGCAGGCAGAGGTCTCCATCGTCGATGTAGAGAAGATTGCTGAGGTCGATACGTTGGTTTGGTCCCCGAACGGAACGCTGCATTCCACAAAAGATGATGTCGATCATTTGGCGTTGAGTCCAGACGGTTCCGTGTTGGCATTGAGTATCGGGCCTCGCATTCATTTGTGGGATTGGGAAACCAAAACCAGGTTGAAGATTTTGGGGGTGCCAGCCAGCGGGGATGACGTTTCGCGTGTCAATCGATGGCTGAGCTTCGTCAGCGACAGCGCGCTGATTCACGCTGGACGCCACGAGGGATTTATCACCTGGATAGGGGCCAATCCGGGGCTTTGTCCCCCGGCCATTCCCTCCCCTTATCAACGGGATGTGAATGTCTCTGCGTTCAGACGAATCGAGTCGTCTTCGGAGTAGTCGACACCTGCATATTGCCACCTCCGATCGTCCTGTGTTATGCTTCTCGCCGTAACCATCCGATCGTTGAAAAGGTAAATTGCATCCATGAGTCCCCGGCTCGCTTCGACCCCATTGCATTCTTGGCACCAATCTCAAGGCGCTCGTATGGCGGAGTTTGCGGGGTATGAGATGCCCATTCAGTACGAGGGGATCGTGGCGGAGCACGTCGCGACCCGGACAGCGGCGGGGCTTTTTGACATCTCGCACATGGGACGTCTGCGGTTTGATGGCCCCAGAGCCGATCAGCTTTTGGATCGCCTGCTCACTAGGCGAGTGATGGATATGCAGGTGGGGCAAGTCCGTTACGCCTTGATGTGCAACGACGAGGGTGGGATCCTCGACGATGTGCTCGTGAGTTGTTTGGAGAGCCCGAGCGGCAAAGTTTATTTTTTATTGGTTGTCAACGCGGGTAACCATCCCAAGATCTCGGAGTGGATCAAGCCGCACTTGGCTGATTTTCCGGATGTCGAATTCTTTGATGCGACCGAAAGCACTGCCATGATTGCCGTACAAGGGCCGATGGCGTTAGAGATTTGCAAACCGCTATTGCCACAAAGCGCTCTGTCGTTGGGGTACTACAAAGCCAAGGTCACCGATCAGATGAGCAAGCCGTGTATTGTTTCTCGGACTGGCTATACCGGTGAAGATGGCTTGGAACTGATCGTTCGTCGGGAAGATGCTCCGCGTGTTTGGGAGAATATTCTGCTGGCTGGGCGCGAACACGGAGCCAAGCCGGCTGGTTTGGGGGCTCGAGATACCCTCCGACTTGAAGCGGGCATGCCGCTATATGGTCATGAACTCGACGAGTCCATCCATCCGTACCAAGCTGGTTTGGGATTCGCTTGCAACCTTCAGGACCGTGAGTTTATTGGTAGCGATGCCCTAACTCGGGTGAAATCGCAAAGTCCTGCCGCCGCACGTGTCGGATTGAAGCTGGCTGGAAAACGAGCCGCCCGCCAAGGGGCTTCGGTACTCGACCACGATTCGCGAATCATCGGAGCCGTTACCAGCGGCAGTTTTTCACCGACCCTCGATTGCCCGATTGCCATGGCGTATATTCACCCCGACCTCGCTCAGCCGGGCGCGGAATTGCAGGTGGACATTCGAGGCTCGATAGTCCCTGCGACCATCGTCCCACTTCCCTTCTACAAACGAACGAATTCAAAATGACGATCAAACCTGAGCAACTTCGATTTTGCGAGTCTCACGAATGGGCATGGGTCCAAGGTGATGTGGCGACGGTAGGTATTTCTGCGTTCGCTGTCGCCGAGCTAACCGATTTGGTCTTCATGGCGATGCCCAAGGTGGGGCAAAAGGTGACGGCCGGAGAAGAGTTTGGCGAGGTCGAGAGCGTGAAGGCCGTCAGCCCGATGTACAGCCCCGTGTCGGGGGAAGTCATCGAGGTCAACGACGCGTTGGCCAACCAATTGGAGACTCTCAATACCGATCCCTACGATGCCGGCTGGATCATGAAAGTAAAGATATCCGACGCGGGTGAGCTTGATCGACTGCTCAGCTGGGAGGCGTATCAAAAGCAGTGTGGACAGGCCTAAATTTCTTGGGTTGGGTAGCTTTCAGCGACAGCGAACCAGCGGCAATGGTTCGCGAAAGGTTACTGTGGCCAAAGTGCATCAAGGTGCCAAAGTGCTTCCAGGTATAGTGCGATGGGATCCTCCGCAGTCCGGGGAGATCAACATGCAGATCGACAATGGGATGCTCGCGGAGCTTCAGCCCCATTCGCCGGTCGTGTTGAGGATATATCGCTGGTCCTGCCCGACTCTTTCGCTGGGGCACTTTCAAGAGGAAGAGGGGATCCCTTTTGAGGAGCGATGGGCGAATGCCCCGCGAGTCCGCCGCAAGACTGGGGGTGGGGCGATCCTCCACGATCTCGAGTGGACGTACAGTCTCGTGATTCCGTCCCGCCCTGAAATTGGACTCAAGGGCCATAGCGAGGCGATCTACAGGGCAACCCACCGATCGATTGTGGACGGTTTGCGGGAAATGGGGTGGGAAGCCAAATTGTCGGAGCAGTGCACTTGTTCGGTCGCGGCAACGAGAAAAGTTTCCGAAGTGGAGCCTTTTCTCTGCTTTATGCGCAGGTCGCCTGTGGATGTCTTGATCGGCCAGGATAAAATACTAGGTAGCGCGCAGAGACGCAGTGCAGCGGGCTTGCTCCAGCACGGCAGTTTTCTTTTGTCGGCCTCCGCGTTGACACCTTCCTTGCACGGACTGTTCGATCAATCGCGAAACTCATCCGGTGCGATCGGGTTAAAGTCAGAGGTCGCAGGGGAAAGAGCCGAGACGGATTGGGTACGGGCTTTAGGTCCTTCCGACGCGAATAGTATTGTTGACTTTGCATGGCGATTTTGGGGAGAATGGCTGGCCGAGAGGCTAATGGCTGGTATCGACCAAGTGATCGCGTGCAAGTGGGATGACGCCTGATTCCAAGATTGGCAGCGATCGGCCATAGTGCATGGTGGATCGTGTAGAATGGATCTTCCTAGATCGGGTCGCTGAAACGATTTCGGCCGCGTCGATCTACCGAAGGACGTTGAAACGGGAGTGAAAAGAGGAACGGCAATGCAGATTATCTTGAAGGTTTTGTCGGGAACACATGAAGGGAAGGAAATCCCTATCAAAGACGAAAAGTTCTTGATCGGCCGTAGCGAATCTTGCCAGCTTCGTCCGAAGAGCGAATCGATCAGTCGAAAACATTGCGCGTTCGTCCAAAAAGACGGACGCCTTCTCCTGGTCGATCTTCGTAGTCGCAACGGGACCTTCGTCAACGACAAACAGCTTTCCCCGGACAAGGCAAAGATCCTCAAGTCGGGCGACAAAATCCGCTGCGGGCAGCTCGAATTCGAGGTGAGCATCGAAGTCGGCATCGCCAATTCCAAGCAGTCGGAGGTTGCCAACGTCAAGCAGGCAGCCGAGCGAATGACGGAACAGACGGGCTTTGACTCCAAGGAGAGTTTCGACATCAGCTCCTGGCTATTGGAGGCCGATCAAATCGATCGCAATGTCCCAACCGTGCCAACCGAGCAGGAAACGCGTCAGTTCACGATGGAAGACACGACACGCGTTGAGGCGAGCAAGCTGGAAGAGGAAGAAGAAAAGCAAGCCGAAGAAGATGGCAAACCCCGAAAGTTCGAGAAACGAGAACCCATCAAGCTTCCGAAGATGAGCTCCGGTCCAGCCACCAAGAACACCAAAGACGCAGCCTCCGAGACGTTGAAAAAATACTTCGGTGGTCGCTAGCACGGGAATGGAATCTCCCGGTTTCACTCCAAAGAACGGTTTTGCAAGGGCTGGATCCTCCAGTCCTTTCTTTTTTTGGGCCCATGCTTTTTGGCTCGGGATCGTTACCCGATCCCACCACCCCTCCCCTTGTTGTTCAGCCAACTTCCCCTGGGTACTATGAAGCTCCGTCCAACCGTCTGCTGTGCCTCTCCCCCAGTCCTCCTATCCGGGAACAGATTCATGCTGCTTCGACGATATAACCCACCCTGCATCCGCCTCCTAATCGCTCTATCGATTTCCATGTTGAGTCTTGTCGGCTTCGACGCACATGGACAAGATCGCTACAAGATTGAGAAGAAAGAGGGGCGCGTCGATATCCTTGACCAAGGCAGTTTGGTTACTAGCTACCACTTTCGATCGGGATCGAAGCCGATCTTATGGCCCTTGATTGGGCCTGATGCCAAACGGTTTTCTCGCGAATACCCGATGGTCGCTGATTCGAAGGATGAAGAGCATGACCATCCCCACCATCGCTCCCTCTGGATGACCTTTGGAGAAGTCAATGAGTTTGACCTTTGGGCCGAAGGAAAGGGGAAAGGAACCGTTTGTCAGGTGGGAGATCCTGAGATCCAAACTCATCGCGACCGCATTGTGATTCGATCCAATCACCTTTGGAAAGGGGGCTTGAAGGACGTCAGTTCTGTTTCGACGGAATTGGGGGCAGGATGTTCCGATACGGTTCCGACGCTGGCGACCTGCGAGTCGACCTACGTGATTCGAGGAAACTCCGACGAGAGGATCATCGATTGCTTTTACCGACTCCACGCAAAGATGGATTTGCACTTTGGAGATACAAAAGAGGGAATGTTCGCAATTCGAGTCCCCGAACCCATGCGGGCGGACAAGCGAGGAGGACACATTCTCAGCAGCGAAGGCCGCGTGGACGGCGCGACTTGGGGATTCCCAGCGAAATGGGTCGATTACTCCGGAAAAACGCTTCGCGATGATGAGAAGAACTATGGCATTGCAATCCTCATTCACCCCGATAGCTACCGGAGCGATGGGCGCTGGCACGTTCGCACCTATGGGCTTTTCGCTCACAATCCGTTCGGTGTGAAGGACTTTCCGAAAATGGACCAACCACCGGCGAGCGATCAAGTGGGGGGCTATCACCTCGCATCGGGTGAAAGCCTCTCGTTTGCGTATCGCGTGATCTTGCACCGAAACGCATTTGACAAAGCCACTGGCGATTCCAAGTGGAAATCGTTTGCTGAAGCGAAAGTTAACGAGTTGGCTCGTTAACAACTTTGTGCACCCAAGTTCGGAGGTGAGGGGTCGTTTCGTTCTCGGGAAGCCACATATAGTAGACTTCCCGAATCGGCATGTTTTGGGATAGGCGGTAACTCTCCTCGTATCCCATGGCGGCCAAAGCCGTCGCGCCGGCGTCGGCGTCGATCGCCTTTTCCGCAATCACGGTGACGCTTCTACGCTGTGAAACCGGTCGCCCGCTGCGCGGATCAAGTATGTGTCCGTAGCGAACTCCGTCTATCATTGCAAACTGGTTCAAATCGCCGGACGAAGTGATCGATCCGTTTCGCAATTCGATATTCATGAGCGGTGAATCGCCGACCTGCAGACCCGCGACGGCAATACTCCAACCCTCGCGATTGGGAGGCGGATCACTCACGATGATGTCCCCACCAGCATTGATCAATGCGCTGGAGATACCGCTTTCCCGAACGGCAAGCATCATGTCATCGAGAAGCAGCCCTACCGCTAGTCCTCCTACATCGAGAGACAACCGAGGGCCATCATGCGCGATTGTCATCGTTCCCTCGGCATTGTCTTGCAATTTGATATTTTCCCAAGTGCTTCGATGCAACGCCTTTTGGATGGCATTGGGATCCGGAAGAATTTGAGAGCGGCGAGCGCGAGCCCAAAGCTGGATTGCATCGCGTTGTGTGGAATCAAACGCACCTTCGGACCATTCGAACCACTGTCGCGAGCGTTGAATCGCATGTGTCAGGACTGGTGAAACCGAGCGTGGCGAGCCTGAGGGGAGCGATTGCAGTTCATTCACTTCGCTATCCTCGATGTAGTGGTTCAAGGGAGACGAGTGACGTTCCAAACGTTCGATTGCGCTTTCGATCGCAAACCGTGCGGCATCCAAACTATCCGCATAGAGAACCATGTCCAAGTTCGAACCCATGGCTTGCGTGCTGGTCTCGAATCGCTTGAGGCCACTAGGTTGTGACACAGTAGGTTGTGACACAACCTCCTGCGAGGGAGATTGAGCGGGAGATTGCGGTGCGCGCGCTGTTGCAGCGATGAGGCAAATGGAAGCGGAAATCCAAAATGGAATCTTCATAACGGAGTGGAAGGTTGGGCGTACGAGGGAAAGGAACGGAAAGCGGCGGCCCTTCGACAATCTTAACAGGACTAATCGTTACGTTCTGCAAAAAGCTTGAGGGTCGGGTAACCCCAATGGCTTGGGCAAGAAATAGGGACTTGTGAACCCGTAGCGATGAATGTTTGCGAGTGCCAGTTCGATAACAACATTACTGCCGTTGCGTACGAAGGGATCGGACAGACGGCCCCCACCCTAAAAACAAACCCATTCCCTAGTTGTTCGACTCGACGTGGCCACGGATGGCTGATTCAGCCTCCGCGCTGAGTCAGCTATTGGTTGGTCCTCCGACTGCGAACGGTATCGAGGCCAATTCATGCGTTTCATTCAATTTCGTCAGCTCCTCCGCGGTCTCCTTGCAGCGAGTCTTGCAATCGCAGGAACCTCGGCAGACATCGCGTTCGCTGGGATTCAAAACACGCGATGGAATCAAGTCTGTTTTCTCAACGATCGCGAATACGATCTCTGGGAATCCGGATTTTCCGGTGATCCCCTTTCCTGCACACTGGAGGGTGCCGCTTGGGAGTTTGAGCTCGACGATTGCATTCGTGCCGATCGCTTTCAGTTGGATCGACAAGTCGCCTTCTCGCTCCTCCATCACCATCTGCCGCGATTGCATTGCTCGGCATGGATTCACGGCTTTCGAACGACCGGAGATGGCTTGGGCACATGGTTAACGCGTCAATATGAATTGGGCCGGGCTGCGGGGGGCCAACTGTCCAAGATTGCACTCGCGGTCGGGACGGTATCGCCGTCGATCTCCGCCCCTGCAGTCGACGGTTTGGTCGGTGCCTCGTTCCCAGAACGAGAGCTGGACGGAAACCTGTTTGTGTATGTCTTCGAGGAAGAGTTGGCCAGCCCTGTGACCCATTCAGAGCAGCCCAACGAAGATCAGCTCATCGCCGAGCAACCCAGCGCCGAGCAACCCAGCGGCGAGCAACTCAGCGGCACTCAGCTTGTCGCGGATGGTCCGGCATCCCCGGCCTTGGTCGCCAATTTCGACTCATGCTTTGCCGAGTCCCACTTTGCGAATGCGATTCCCGCCATCCAGTCAGGTATCACAGAGGAAAGTGTAGCGTCTGAAATCGTTACAGAGCCACACAGCCAGCAGCCAGTGGAAGAGTTGGGGCAGAGGCCACCGGTGCTCGAAGGTGATCAGTTGGCGCTTGTGGAGAAGTCCAGCGAACCCGACAGCTGCATGGGGCTTGGACACTGCACCATCCCCGGTTCCGAGACTCCAGCTTTGGAACCGGTATCCACGGAGATAGTCGCCTCGGAGGAAAGCGTCATGCTCCGAGATTGGATCGCACCCGATTGGAACATTCGTACATGGGAACTGCGTACGCACGGACCCCGATATGAATACAAGTTGGAAGGGTTTGCTGCGAAGCCGATGTTCCCACCCGAGGGGCTCGTGCTGGACTATGCTCCATCCAGTTCGGCGCAATCCGGTGTTGAGGAGTCTCTCGTTGAGGAGTCTTATACCGAAGCCCCTTTGGTCGAAGACACCTACATCGACGCCTCTCCCTTCGAGGCTTGGTTCTCCACGGCTTGGAATTCGATGGTCACCGGAGTCTATGACCGACTCACTGGATGGGAGCCGGCAGCGCAAGAGTTGAGTGTGCAGTCGACTCGAATTGTATCGCGGAAGCTCAAGCACTTAGGGATGTTGTTGATCCAGTCGGCGGATCGATTGGACCAAGCCGCCATTCCCATCGGGATTGCGGGGCGTGCAGGGACACAGCGCTAGGCTACAGCTTGGAGGGAATGGGGAGTTGACTCCAGTTTCCCTCGTTGAAGCGTGTAGACTTCATCCGCGAGTGCAATGAGGGCTTCGCGGTGTGTGATGATGATGATAGTCATGCTCCCCTTCATTGTTTGAAGGGTTTCACGGATCTGGATTTCACTCGCCATGTCGATCTGACTAGTGGACTCGTCCAGGATCAAGATTTCAGGTTTCCGCAGGATAGCCCGAGCGAGAGCGATGCGTTGGCGTTGTCCTCCGCTCAGCTTTTGCCCACCTTGCCCCACGATGGTTTGGTATCCATCGCTGAGTGCATCGGTGATGAAGTCGTGGGCATGGGCCAGTTTCGCCGCCTCGATGGTTTCTTCTACGGTCGCGTCGGGCGATCCGTATTGAATGTTCTCCATGACCGTCCGATTGAAGAGTTCGGTACTTTGGCTCACCAGCGCGATGCGACCTCGCAAGTCGCGAAGGGAAAGGTTCCGAATATCAACTCCACCAAGAGTGATCGCGCCGACAGTCGGATCGTAGTAGCGGCACAGGAGTTGGATCATCGTAGATTTGCCGCTGCCGTTATGCCCAAGGAGAGCGATCGTTCGACCGAAGGGAATATCGAGTCGAATATTCTGAAGGATCGGGTGCGACTCGTTGTAATGAAACGAGAGGTTCTGAATGGAAAGTGTATGAGCATTTCCTGGTAATGGGGTCGGGTTTTCCGGATCCTGGACATTGGGTTTGGATTCGAGAATTCCGTAGATCATGTTCGCAGCCATCGCGCCGCTGTAAATCAGGATGGAAACCCCCGAAAGTTTGCGCAGCGGATCGCTCGCGCCGATCAAGAGGCCGAAGAAGATCAGAAGTTCGGTAACTGAAATGGGGGTGTCTCGGATCTTCAAAAAGAAGATGTGCGTTTCTTGGTTGACGACGAGATAAGCCCCCGCGCAAACGGTGATCGCCACCATGCCAACGCCGACCAATTCCGTAAAAGGTTTGGAGAGCCCGGAATAGAACGTCATGCGAAGACCGATTCGCTGCATATCTCTTGTGCATTCATCGAACCGCACCTTCTCTTTCGGCTCCATCGTAAAGGCTTGGACGGTGAAGATGTTATTGAGGGCTTCGAGCAAGACTTCGTGGAAGCCAGCGTTGCGCCCGAGAATAGAGGCTGCGATCGAGCGGATTTTTCTGTTGAAGTAGACGATGACCGCGACCAAGACCGGAGCCAGGACAACAGAAAGGAAAAGAAGTCTCCAGGAGATGAAGCAGGCCAGCACCAGGCAAGAAATCACACGCAGCGGCTCTCGGATCAAGATTCCGAAGCAGGCGAGAAGACCGGCCGAGAGTCCGTCGGTTGCGGAGGTGATCGAGGCGAGCAACGTGCTATTGCCCACGGATTGGTGCTGAGCTTTGTCCATTTGAAGCGATTTCGCGAAAATGCGTCGACGCAGATCTCGAACGATCGAGGTGGAGGCGTAACCGAGCAGCATATCGCTGGTTAGCATCAGCACATGCTTAAGAAGGGTTGTACAGACCAGTACTCCCATAATGGAGCAGATCGTCAAGAAGGGATCATTAGGTAGGAGAGTTTTGGCCCACTCCAATTGCCAAGTCTTGGATCGGAGGGATTCTTGAAGGTTGGCGACCTCGGATTGAATATTGGCCTGTTGTACCGGGGGCAGGTTGACGTCCTGCAGCAGAGCTTGTTTGGCTCCGATCTCCGATTCGATGGAACTCGCTTGTTTCTCGAGGTAGGTCTGAATCGATTCGTTTCGCAAGGTGATTTCGATCACCGGCGCCAAAGCTGTAATGTTCCCACCCCAGAGCAATGCAATGCCGATCGAGCAGAGCGTCGCGAAAGCAATAGCTGGGGCCAGGTGGATCGATTCTCGAATAGCTTTGAAAAAGTTTTTCATACGGATCTTCGGACTTGCGAGTCGGGATTTACATCTGGTGTATTACCAAATTGGTGCCCCTGGTTGAAAGATCGAATCCACTGCTCGCATCCGAAACGGAAAGAGGGTTTGCTAGCTTTCGTGACATGGGGATGTGACGGTCGAACTCACTTTGTGTTGACTTCGAGGGGTGAATTTTTGTAGGAAAGCGTTTGGACGACCGTGACGGAAATGGAACACTTTGGGAAAAGGAGGCGATAGGTTATGAGCAAGCTAACGCGATATCTCCAAACCCGTTTCCAGCCGCTGATTGCGGCATATCTATACGGAGCGGACGAAAAGCATTTTCCAACCGAGGAATACAGCTTCACCGCCAACGGCGAAGTCGAAAACGTGAGCAAACTGCTGACCGAGACTTCTTTACCGGAAGCTCCCATGACAGAGCCGAGATCTTTGAGCGGCACGATCGTCGAGTTTCGTGAGTTTATGCAGCGAGAGCTTTCACCCAGTGGGCTCGTCCAGTTGGATCGTGAATTGAGGTGTACGGCGAGAGTGAATCCTCCTGCGATCGTCGCAGCGTTCGAGAGTGGACGGGTTTTGCACTCGTGTGGGGCCGTAATCGACCGTCGCAATCGGCTGGTTTCGAACATGTCGAGCATCCACAAATGGTCGGACGTTCCAGGTAATCCGTTGTCTCGCGGCAAGCTTTCGTCGCCGAAAAGATGTAGCGGAACGGTGGCATGCCTTACGGGCAGGTCCCACCAAAATGTCTTTCACTGGTACATGGATATCCTCCCGATGCTGCGTCTTTATGAGGCGAGCGGAGTGAAAATCGATAGATACTACGTCCCAACCAAGTATCGGCATCAGCGTGAGTCACTTGAGCGATTGGGAATCGACAGTAGCCGCATCGTGCACGCCAAGGCGGAGACGCATCTCGAATGTGAGAACCTTGTTACAGCAAGCTTCGAGGGAGGGAGTCTCAATCGCTATCGAGTCGAGGCCGCTCGCCAGCTCCTACGAAACCAGACGGACGGTCTGGCTTATAAATCGCCAAGGCGAATCTACATATCGAGGCGCAAGGCAAGAGTGCGTCGAATCGAGAATGAGGCAAGTGTCGTTCGGACACTCAAGAAATTCGGTTTTCAGCGATACTGTCTTGAAGACATGTCGATTGCCGAACAGGTGACGTTGTTTGAATCCGCTACGATGGTGGTTGCTCCGCACGGTGCAGGACTGACTAACACATGCTTTTGTGCGCCTGGGACCGTAGTCATGGAGCTAAATACCCCTGTTCGCATCTCAAGTTTATTTTTGAGAATCGCGAACGTATGTGGATTGGAATATCACCTGCACATTGCGAAGCCGTGCAGGATCAAGCACTTTAATCCCGAAACCGCATTGGGTGATTCGAATCTGTTGGTAGATGAAGCGTCCCTTGACCAAGCCGTACGGTCGATTCTAGACGGTTCTCGGACACTTCTCTACAACTGCAGCGATCTCGTCGAGGGGACAGCAATTCGATGGGCATCGTAATGTTCCATATACCTCCTTGTGATACACGACGCTGGTCCGGAATCGAGACTGAATCGAAATGACTATTTATATTGACGGATCGCACACCTTCTGCACATCAAGAAATACAGGAATCGAACGTGTGGTTCGAAAACTGGCCTCGAATCTGGAGATCATCTCCGCAGAGCAGAACAACGAACCCGTTCGCCGCGTTATTCATTATTCGGGTAGTTTTGCAGTTCTCACGAAGGGGATCGAAGAGCAATTGACGCGAGTCGCTGCTTTTGAAGCGAATCCCGCCAATCAAGTTCCGCGGGCAATCAGGCAAGTATTCGAATTATCCACTGGATTGATACGAAATAGAAAGTGGCGAAAGCTCGTATTGCCCGATCCGTCTCATTTAGGAATCTATAAGCTTCCCTATCAAATTGTTAAATTCGCCGTAACTAGAAAATGTCTTGGTCGAGCGGAGAAAGTGCAATGGCGTCCTGGGGATCTTCTCGTATTGCCTGACGCGTATTGGACGCGACGGGATGTTTGGGACAGCGTGGCAACGGTTCGAGAGTGCGGGGCGAAAGTTGTAACCGTCTTTTATGACCTTATCCCTCTGACGCACGTTGAATTCGTGGGTGGAAGACGATCGGAAAAGTTCAGGCACTACGTAGAGCAATTGCTCAAAAGCTCCGATCAAGTGCTTGCTATTTCAAAATCTGTTCAGCATCAACTCATTGAGTATGCAAATGAAAACTGGGGTTCAGCTGAGGGCTATTGCCGGAAAATAGACTCCTTTCCACTTGGCGCTGATGTGCAAGAGGCTGATGGCGTTATTCGGTCGGAAGTGAAATCCTACTTTGAATCTGATGACGGTGGCGGAGGCCGGGCCCCCTACCTAGTCGTGGGTTCACTTGACCCACGCAAGAATCATCAGCAAGTCATCAAGGCCTTTGAGTATCTGAAGAGTCAGGGAAATCAAAGACGTTTATGCTTTATTGGGCGAGCAGGTGGTTTGTCTGGCCCCTTGTTGGATCTTATGTCCGCAAGTTCGATTTTTCCAAATCATTTAAAGCACTTCACGGATCTCTCGGATTCCGAATTGCAGTTCGCGTACCGCAATTGCGAGGCGGTCATTATGCCATCAGTTGTCGAGGGGTTCGGACTGCCCATCGTCGAAGCCCTTTGGTATGGAGCCGATCTTCTCGCGAGCGATATTCCTATTCACCGCGAAGTGGGTGGAGATCATTGCACCTATTTTCCGCTTCACGATCCTGTAACCCTAGCGAATTGCCTACTTTCGGCTGAACGAGGGAGAGGAGTTGTTTCCATACCGTACACACCAACGACGTGGAAAGAGAGCACCGAAGCGTTCTTAAGACTCTCGAAATCAGCTTAGTGACTTGTTTCGCTCTTCCGAATCAGGTATCCGTGATGAGCGATTCGACGAACCGGAAGTCAAATGGCTCAATACGCCGTGGAAGCTTCGTGGCCCCGGCTGATTGGATGAACTCGTTAGACATGGGATGTCTTTCTTCGTATGGATGCCAAATCAGGTCTGGAAAATCGACCATCTTCCTACGTTTATCGCCCGGCTCCCCTCCTTCCTGGTCTAGCAAACAAATACATGGCTTGCCCATCAGATACGCTTCGGCGAGGATCGACGATATCGAGTTACACATTACCACGTCGGATGCTTCGATCAGATCGATAGAGCTAATATTTGCCGGAATGATGTTGGCTCCAGTGACTTCCCGAATCCGGTTCTCAAGAGTCTCGATTCCTTTCCATGCTGGCAGCTTCACGTTGATGGCGGGTGATAGGATGGGACGTAGATAGTCTACAAATCCGTCGACTCCATACTTAAGTTGCATGTGTTGAATGATGGTAAGAAACAGGCTAGTTCGAATCTCTGATGGAGCAAACGCTATCGGAGTTTTACTTCTATTTTGCTCACGGTATTTGATCCATCCTGCCTGGTGGACTTGCGTTCCAACACCTGCCGCGAGAATCAAGTCCTTGGTGGCGACCGGCGCAAGAACATGATCATACAGGTCCAAGAACTGGAGCTCATTGAGATTGGAATCGCCAAATGGGGCCAAGAGATCATGAGGGACGAATATGGATGACCTGGGCTTCAATAGTGGAAGGATTTCGACAGGGGCAAGGTAATTTGGATAGAGTTTTGCAAATACGGGAGCAACCATCTTCGCTGTGCGGAGGGTCAAGGTCGTGTGTGCAGATGTCAGATAGACCGTTTCGCAAGCTGATAAATCGCTTAATAGTGATCTCACACAACCTCGGACCTTCCCGAAATCAAGTTCGATGACTTCAAATCCTCGCGAACGCAAGAATTCCGCAAGATCAGCCAAAACATATTCTGAGTCGACTCCAGAGGTTACGACTTTCGGCTTCATCGTTGCTTTCATAGTTACTCAACGGCTGCAGAGAGTTCCTGGAGATTGAACTGATTGCCTCGCATCCGCATCCCGTAAGAAGCGGTTCGAGGAATGCGATCATCGTATGCCCAGAGGACTCTCTCGTTGCCAATCTGCAACTCGACTGTATCCGGACCTACTATTAGCGAAATGCGAACCGACTGCCTCGGCTTTCCACGCACGAGAGGGAAGTGTGTGTATGCAATTCGCTCCCAGCCACGATGACAGCACCACAGGGACACTTGTGCAAATGGTTCTGCGTAGGTGTCTATCATCGCCGCGTACATATTGGAATCGCCTGGACCATTGTGACAGGCCACCAATGCCGCGAAGGCTCCGGTAGGCATTGGATTGTCCCAGCAGATCTGTCCCGTCACATTGAGTTTGCTCCAACTGGCCGCTTTGATGCTTAGCAATTCTTGTATTGCCAAACCTATTTCCGGATCGTCACTCGAAGATACTCCTCCGCTCTCATGATATAGCAAAGGTGTTCCATACAAGGACCAGGGATTTGGTATGACAAGGGGCAAGGCGTAGCGACTGGCGATCAACCCAAACGGAAATGACGAAGACGAGGTGGCGGGTGTCGAGCTTTGCAGCTCGAATTGACCATCTGGAAGCCCCGAAACCGAAGAGCAATCAAAATTGGAGTGCTTGTTTGGGTGACATTCTGCGATCTCATAGAACCCAACACGATGCAGCAACCTTCGTAGCTGCCAAACGTTCAGATCTAGTGCGTGGATGGCGAAAGTGGTTTGTCCAGAACACATCCTGCGTATCGCTTCCACAGCGGCACGATTGTCAAAGATGAGTTTTGAAATCGATGGGCTTGCAATTCCTATCCGTGCAAATCTCCGTTCACCTAGCTGATAAAGGGCATTGTTAAGATCCGTCGCATTATCGATGGTCTCGATTATGGTAGAATCATTCTGTATGGGGGACTGGCTCGGTTCTGAGGCTGTCAGAAGAAGTTGACAGCCGTCCCATAAACTCCGTTGCTGATAGAAATCCATGGTTGCGTCTAGCAGTTTGGTTTTTTAGAACGCACCTTACGACATTCGAATGCATAAAAGTGCGTGTCGGACCAGCGATTGATATGGTTGGGATAGATGTCGAACAGCTGGGTATCGAAGTGCTGACTCAACAGTCCCTGCTGATTCTCAACTGATGGGTAGCGTGCGTGATAATTGCACTGCAACTCTTCTGAGAATTTATCGACGACAATCTCCTTCTCAATACCACATTGGTTTTTGACAATGAAGACCCCATCGGCGGCAAGCATGGTTGCACAATTTTTGTATAGGGATGCTTCGGCCTCGACGGTCAAGAAATTGACAACCCCGAACAACAATATGGCATCGAATCGCATGTCGACAAGAAAGGTCGCTGCATCACTACAAACCGTCTCTAACTTTGCGTCTATCGGAGCACGGTTTAGGAAGCCTTCGAACTTGTCGACCGCGATGATGCGCGAAGCGATCGGTAGCAGCTCTTGGGCAAGAGTGCATGTGCCAGCGCCCAAATCGAGGATATGTGCATGAGGTGGCAATCGCTCTGTGATGAAATCAACGTCGATTTGAAGTCGACCATCATTCCTGTAGTTTGTTGCAAGTCTCGGATCGGCAACCTTTGTTCTAGCCTGCCAAAAGTCTTGAATTTTCTGTAAGTCCATAGCTCAACCTCTTCTTGAAGACGTCTTTCATCATCGCAGACCAGATAAACGGAGCTTGCCGCAAATCCTCAGCTGTGTCGACTTCCACCGTTCGCACACAGACGGTAGTCGCAGGGAGAATACAGTGCATCATTTCGAAGACATTTGCTTTTCCATCGGGAACTTCCTGGGCGTCGAAGTTCACAAGTCCAGTCCATTCCCAAGGCGTTCGCTGTTGAAAGGAGAATGATTGGCAAGCCCCCGATTCGGTTAAATGGGCATAGACGGGTTGCGCGGAGAGCACGGGCGTTACGCCAATTGCATCTGTTTGGCATTCCACCATCCTTCGGAAGTCTTCTGGATGAACGAGCAAATCTCCGTCTAGCGATAGAACTCGTCCGCGAACATCTGCCTTTCCTAGAGAAAGGCTAGCAGCCGTTTTGGTAGTGGCCCAATCCGGATTAGTGAGGACCTCGATGCTTGGAAACAAGTTCTTCGCGATTTTGGCTACTTCATCACCCATGTAACCTACAACGATTTTTATCCGATCACTTGGAACACACATCTCACTCAATTGCCAATCCAAAATTCTACGTGTTCCAACACGGACTAAAGACTTGGGTAGTCCCATCCCGAGGCGTGATCCGCAACCAGCAGCATTGATAACAATAGTCGTTTGCATTTATCCACCTTTACCAACGGAAATTGCTAAACGGGAGGGGCCCACTCTCGTGCTCCCGGCCAAAGTAGGAGCATGTGATAATAATCATTGACGCGTTGCAAAATGTCCTTTGCAAGCCTGTCTTGTCAAACTGCCGTCTCTAATCCTTGTTCGCATTCGAGGTGCCACCATTTCTCTTAGCATGCTGGCACGCGGTAATGCAAGAGTGGTTCTGCTAGTCAACTGCGGGGTAAGCTCGCGTAAAGGTTAATCCAATTTAACTTTGATCATTCCTGGTTTGCGATCTTCATCGCGAGGGAACCGTTCGCCGTCGCCAACGTTGGATGGCTCTCGCAATACGATATTTGTAATGACCAAGGTCTATATTTCGCCACCAATACTTGGCGACTCGAATCTCACCGACTAGAACCCCGAGGAGGCGTCTGTCGGTAGAGTTTGTAAGGATCTCGTAGGGCTTGAAGGTGGACGAAAAAATCTCGATCGTGAAACGACTGCTTGGCGGGCACTTTGGAAGTCTCAATCGAAGTCGGGATCGACCTTTGATCTTTCGTTCCAGGACAGTGTTTCCGTTGAATAGCATCTTAACTTGGGAGGGGTCTCTGCTTGAGGAAAGCTCGACCCACAGCCACCGCAATGCGACTTGCCGTGGAAGCGAACACTCCAGGAAGGCACGACCGCTAGTCCAATTGCAGTTGCGTTCCTTGATGAGTTCGGTCGCATAAAATCCAGTCGCTTCGGAGTGAGCAAGCTCACGCTTTTGGGGGCTGTTTCGTTTGCAATAGAGCACGACGGGGCCTGGAGCCGTCTTTGCTCGGCTCAGCGTGCTGCGATCCTTCAACTTCAGTTTTATACGGTTGGCTGTACTAATCGACACGGACTGGTCCTCATCGTTTTTGATGGATGTCTAAAGGACATGGCTCAAGCCACGATTTTTCCAAAAAGGCTCGTGGTTGCGACCTCAACTTGTTGAATAGTCGGTATGTCGGGTGAACAATGCCAGTTTGCAAGGTAGGTAGCGACAGTGTCCGCCAGTTTAAGAATAGGACCTGATTCGACCACTTCTGTAATGAATGGAATCAAAGAATTTGCGTACTGTATCCCGCTGTGTCGTTCAATGGCCCAGTTTCGAGCCGTCGAAGCCTTTGCGATTGCGGTGGGATAATCCTTCGCAATGTTTTTCAAATGTCGCTGGATATCTTCCGTTTCGTTGGGTTGGCATACGCGGTAGACGAATTTGTCTGGAATTTCCCGGAAGCTCCCTCCGTCGCTAACGAGCGTGGGCCGTGCGCTGGCGAGGCTCACAATGACACTTGCCGATGCCCCTTCGATAATAGGAAATCGCAAACATGCGATTGCATTGGAATTCTTTAACTCATCCTGCAAGGTCCTATCATCCACTTTTCCTAGCAAAACGACATCGACTGGGTGTTTGCCACTGCGAGCCAATTGGAGCAACTTCTCTTCCTGTGTCTTTCGAACATTCCCTACGATGCGATATTGCCAACGGGAGCTCAACTCGCTTGACTCACTCAATGCGGTAATAACAGCTTCGCAACGCTTGTTTGCGTTGACATCTCCGATCGTCAACAAAGCGAGGCGCGATTCCGTTGGCTTGGGTAGTTCCAGCTGTTTTTCGTTGGCGCAGCAATATGCGAGGGGGATGGAGGTGACCGGACATTGCAATTGCGCGCGACAGACCGAGCTATAGAATTCTGCATGGGTAACGACTCCAAGCGTCGACTGCATAGCAAATCGTAGGACTGGGTAGTCGGCACATCGCGACATGAACCATTTTTTTTCTAGATCGTCGGATGCGTCCTTGTAGCACATCACAGCTTCACGCCCGGCTTCGGCCATCAACGCATCGAAATAAGAATGAGACCCCGATTTAGTCAACCATTCGATAAGTAAATTATGCAGGATGTAGTCATGCAGGAGTGTGATTCCTGGGACCTTCTGTTGGTGGCTTAAGCAATAAGAATGGTTTTGGTAGTGATTGCCGACATTGTAGAGGACGCAATCGAACTGACTCAAATAATCGGTGACATGTGCATCGATCGACTCTGCAGAAATGATTTCACAATTCGCATCGCGGCAGTTTTTCGAACAGACTGCGTCCGAGGTTTCACTGCGAACAATGGTTACGTCGTGGCCAAGATCGAGAAGTGCAGTGACGACTTCCTTGCTGAAGAGTCCAATGGCGGATCGTTGTGAATAGGGAGTGTACCACGCCAGTTTCATGCGACGAGCCTTTCGACCGTTCGTTCCCACGTTATTTCCTTTTTAAGCCACTCGCGTCGAGCATGCATCCCGATTTCTATCGTCCGCTGGCGATTGGCAAAGATAAGGTCGATCGCTTCGGCAATCTGAAGTGGGTCGGGTTCGCGAACCCATCCTGATTCGTCATCGAGAACCAAATCGAGCAGTCCTCCCGAATCATTCAATGTTAAGACTCCCTTACCAGCCTGATTCGCTTCCATCGTTACATATCCATAGGAATCTTCATCGATAGGGAGATATGCGCAAGCAAGCGAATTGCACATCATGGGCACCAGATCTGCACGGTCGTGGTAGCCGATTTGGAGGGATACTCGATCCCGGAGGCTATATTGCTCGACCATCTTCTCTAGTCGCTCCGCATCCTGCGGAGAGTCGGCGGGCCCCGCGATTAGCAATTTCGCTGCCGAATGCACGTGTCGCATCGATTCTACTAAAAGATGTTGGCGTTTGGTCGAATTGATTCTGCCACCGCAAAAGATGTAGTCCCCATAGTCTCCCGGGACGTAGTCTTCAGGGCCATTGATGGGCGTTCGCAACAATTCGCTCTCGAACTGGTTGTATTTTTTCAATCGGTTTTGAGTGACCGGGGAAATGGTGTAGAGTCGCTGAACACTTCGAAAACATTCCGCATCGGCTTCTTTGATCGAGTCACGCAGTTGCTGACCAGCTTCCGTCGCTGGGATGTTCGAATATCCCGAATCCCACATGTCGTAGGCTTGGCGATATTGATGCACCAACCACAAAACCTTGTTGGGGTGAGGAATCAGATAGGCTGGGAATTTCAATGCGATGACGAGGTCCGCATCGCCAACTTGCATCATTCGGCAGGCTAACATCTCGGAGTAGATGCTCTCAGCCGGTTCGTATCGAAACGGAATTCGTAAAAGCTCTGCTTCATGCCCTATCCCTCTCAGATGCGTTATGAGGTAGTTGGCAAGATCCTCCGCTCCTCCGTGCAGGAAGGGAATCATGTTGTTGACAACAAAAATCTTCATGCCGCACGCCCCGCAGATCTCTTGCTACGGAAGGTGGTTGCGTAGCGATCGCTATGCAACGTCAAAAGCTTGGCGATTTCGTCGTCGGTCTGATGTTCCAGACAATTCGCAAACACAGTTGGGTCGAGGTGCTTCGATCGCCACGATTGTTTTGTGGTATTGGTGTCAAAGAAGATGGCTTTCGATTCTCCGAATACGGCGCTGCGAGCGCGTTCTATTTTTTGAGTGATCGCCGATTCATGGATTGGCGAACCAGTCTTAAGCGAGAAACTGCATAGCGGTCGGTAATTGGAAGAAACGATCGTGACTTTGTTCGGATGGGCAAGAAAACACGCGGGGGCATCCAAGGCGATCAATCGATCCACGGTGGGGGGTAGGTCCAGCAACCGATAGCTCAACAACTGCTCCATTACCGTCTCGAGATTCTCGACATACGGTAGGGTCAGTCGATCGACCCGATGCCCATCGTTCGAAAGGATGCGATAGATGCGATCGCACAAGACACGCTGGCTACGGGCGTCTTGAAATGTTTCGATTGCATTTGCTAGTAGAATTTGCATTTTGTTCGATTTACAAGCGAGAACAATCCTCCAAGCGGGTTCTAACGAAGGATTCAACTTCAAGTCAAGGTAAATCTTCCGCCCGCCAGGGAGCGGTTTACCGTGATGCGATCAGTTAGCGATCGATGGGGCAAGCGGATCCCGCAGCGATTTCGTCGAAGAAGTCCAAGTACTGCGCTGCGACATCCTTCCATCCGTAGCGACTCATCGACTCCTGCGAATGGTCGGCATTGGCTTTTGCTATCTCTGGTTGTTCTAGGATCCGCATCAAAGCGTCGCGAATTTCATAGCAACAGCGAGGATTGAATGTTTCTGCTCGCAAATCCAGCACTTGAAGCTGCTCAACAAATGCTGGTATATCGGACATGGCAACCGGGGTTCCCATTTTCCAGGCGTCGAGCCCCGAGCCATTTCCCGCTTCGTACAACGAAGCGTTGACCACGAGTTTCGCACACGTGATCAGAGCGGAGACTTCGCGGTCGCTACGCAACCCCAAGCTCTTCACGTTTCCACTCTTGTCTGACCAATCCAGATAATACGGAGTATTAACGTTGCCGTGGATTCCTTCCGTTCCAAAACCGACCAGTACCAGCTTCAGGTTCGGGTATTTCGTTGCGACGTAGTGAAATCCCGAAAGCAATTGGCCTAAGTTCTTGTGCGCCGAGATATTATTGAGGCTGAGCAAGTAATCGTCCATGATGCCAAGTTGCTGCACCAAGTTCCACGCTTCATCCCGCTTCAGCGATTCGATACGACTTAAATGCGAAAGTCGAATGACCTTGGATGGCGACGGATTGTTCGGAAACGTGCGCATCAATTCATCCGCAATGAATTGCGTCGAAACGATGGGATGCGCACGTTCCAGCCAACGCTTGTGCTGGGAGCGTAACGATGCAACGGATGCCGGACTTTCGACAAAAGTCCCCACGAAATGGGTGTAGTTGAAGTCGTGGGGGATAAAGGCCACAGGGGCTTTGCATGGAGGGCATTCTATACCGTAGGGCCACGCAAAAAATACGGCATCACATAGGTTCAGTTCTTCGATCCAACGTCGATAGCTGGGCCCGTTCAACACGGTTCGAATCTTGCTAGCGAGGAGTTTCATTCCCGAGCGGTTGCGTACAGGCTGCAACCAGGGAACGGGCTTCACGTGAACTCCCAGTCTCGAAAGGACCTCCGCGGGAGACTCGTGTTCGCAAACGCTTTTCACCGAGCGACCGATGTAAACAATGACTTCGCAATCCGGACGCGCTAATCGCAAACCCTCCAACAGCCTTTCCGTGTACCTCCAGCCGCCCGTCGACGCATTTTGCAGTACGACGGCAAGTCGTTTGATACGAAATGAAGGCTTCATTACTTCGCAACTGTCTAGCTAGGCAGCGCGTCGCAATGGGGTGGAGGAAGAGGCCGCTCGACGTATGACCCCAACGATACGATCGATGTCCTCGAACGACAATTGGTTGTATGTCGGCAGCATCAATCCGTTCGCTCCCAGTTTGTTCGTCGCTTCAAGTGACTGGCCCTGCTTCGAAGCAGATTCGATAAATGGTGGTAAGCGGTGCAGTGGATGGAAGAATGGTCGCGAGTCAATTTCCGCTTCCTTCATAATGGCGATAAGGTCATCGCGCGTTTGCCCGAACTTATGCGGATCGATTGTGACACTGTACATCCACGGGGCGATCTGAGCCCATGGTGCGCAGGGTTGAAACCCGACACCAGGAATACCGGATAGGCATTCGGTGTAGTAGTCAAATATCGCGTTTCGCTTTTCGAAGATCTCTTCGCGTCGCTCGAGTTGAGCGCATAACATTGCACACGCGAGATTGGTTAATCGAAAATTGTAACCGGTGATGGGAAAGTAGTACCGACGTCGCGGGTCCATTCCCTGGCCTCGCAACATCTTGAGGCGTATCGAGAGTTGCGAATCATTGAGTGTGAGTGCGCCTCCTTCTCCACAAGTCAGAATTTTATTTCCGAAAAAGGAAAAAGTGCCAATCGTTCCCAAGCTGCCGACGGGCTTGTTCTTGTACAACGCAAAATGAGCCTCCGCAGCATCCTCGACAACCCACAAGCCATTCATGGCCGCGATCTGATTGATCGAATCCATATCGGCAGGATGACCGAGGAGATGGACTGCAATGATGCCTCGAGTTCGAGGACTGATCGCCGTCTCGATGGCCTCAGGTGATATGCACCATGTTTCCGGATCGATATCCACGAAAATAGGTTCCGCACCGCAATAGCGAACAGCGTTCGCCGTGGCAATGTAGGTCATCGATGGGACGATAACTTCATCGCCTGGTCGAAGACCTAGTCCAAGTAAAGCTAGGTGAAGCGCAACGGTCCCATTCGAGCATGAAAGAGCATACTTGGAGTCGCAGAGCTCCGCGAACTCAGCCTCGAATTGATCCAAGTACTTACCAGATGACGATATCCAAGAACTTCGGATAGCCTCAGCGACGTACTTCTCTTCGTTTCCTGTAACATCCGCCGAAGCGACCGGTATTGGTTTCATCGATTGAATCTCCATATTCAATGTGCATCTATCGCCCGAAGAGGTTAGGATTATCGCTGAAGTGAGTCAAGATCAATTAGAAGAGGCCTCGCTAGCTATACGCGTTTGCCTTCGGAGCGATGCTGAAATGCTAAGAGATAGATAGCTATCTGGGCGCGAGGGAATTCCTCGCGTGTGAATTCCTGTTGCCGAGACGATGATGGGTAAATGCATGAGGGGTAAATACAAAGAGCGGTGAGTAAACCCACCGCTCTTTGAAAGTGACTTCACGAAGTCCTATCGAACCCTACGCTTCCAATCCGATGTCTTCGGAGATGGGGCCGGTGGCTTCGACGATCATGTCCGGTCGGCGGGTGAAGGTCGGGAGGCCGGCGCTGGCAAGAACGTTGTCCAGTGCGTCCTGACTCTTCGCGACGATCGAATCGCGAGTGGACCCAGCGAAATTGCTCGCGTGTGCAAATGCCGTGATCGGTCCATCAAACCCGGATTTGCTCAGCGTCGCAACAAAGCGAATATTGTCGATAATTCCTGTTTCGCACGGCAACTGTCGCATCTTCAAGCTAGCGTCTGCAATCGATGGCAAAGTCTCGGTATCGGAGATACGGAGTGCAGCAATCTTGTTGCCAGGGATCGATGCCAACTGTTCGAAGGTCCCGCCACCAACGACCCAGTTGAACGTATCAATCACAAGCGCCACGCTCGGTGAGGTGCATGCCTTGAAGAAAGCCAAAAAGCCCTCTACGTCTTGAATGAACTTGAACTGCCGACTCTCGCGATTCTCTTGCGCGACGGAGAAATAAAGCCCTAGTTGGACATTGTTCTTTTCGAAAATCTCTCCAATCCGATCCACGCGTTTGCGAAGGACGTCGAAATACTCATGGAACGGAAGGCGATCGGTTGCCGCTGGCAATCGCAAAAAGCCGGCGCGAGCTCCCACTTTGCCCGCGATCTCAATCGAGCCATGCAGCAAGGCTAACGATTTCTCAAAGGAAGCGTCATCGGTGTCCAAATCGATGGGGACGTCAAAACCGCTGACCTGCATCTTGGAGCTCAGCAAGTATCGGGATGCTTTGTCGAACTCGCTGCGCTGCGTTCGCTTTACCAAATCGACGATATCGATATCCAACCCGCGAAATCCATAGGTCATCGCCAACTCAATCAGCTCGCTTTGCCGACCCGATACCCCTAGAACCGTCGCGTTTAAATTCTTGTACATCAACCATCTCCCATAAAAAACTCTGCTGCAAAGCGATTACTTCGCCAAGCATGCACAAATTTGTCTCAAGCAGCGGGACGAATGCTTCCCCTGCCCATCTCTCCTCCAACTCGAGAACTCCGCTCTCGAACCAAAACGGTACCCTACCTTCGGGGTCCCCCCTTTTGGGTGAGGAGCATACGCGGGGTAAGTATCCCACAAAGGGACGAATCTTCCAAGTCGAAACGGATGCGGAGGACCGTACGGAATGCGTTTGCCCAACGAAATTACAGGGGACGCGACAATAAGCCCCGTTCTTGCAAACGCTTGGCCGCCTGGACAAGCCTCTCGACAGGAATCCGAGACCGAACGGAGATTTCACTCAGCGTGTGCTCCCCATCGGAGTAGTTCAGCACCCAAAGCACGGCCATGGTGTCTATATCCCCCGCTGTGCCATAAAGTCCGTGCCGGCCAAGTTGCGGCTCGCCGTAAAGAACGGTTCCGATATAAAGGCCATCGTCCGACTCCCTCTCGCTCTCCATGGCGCGCAAGATCTCCTTGATAAGCTCGGCACTCTCCTGAAGCGACGTCGCCGTCACGAATTCAGGATTGTCCCCCGAGGTGTGATATTCGGGATAGCTGCCCCAAGGTGCCCTGGAAAGGGACCCGAAAGGGAGCTGAAAGCCGGGAGAGCAATACTGCCGTTCATCATATCCGTAGGGTGAGTACGATTCGACAACGCTCTCCGGACTCCGACGCTTCAAAATCGATTCGGTTATCCTGTCGATCCGATGGTCCCCGCGCCTGCTCCGTTTGTAGGTCCAAGGATGGGGACCCCCAAGGCCATTGAGGACCAAGCCATAACGGATTCGATGGAGTGAAGCCCTATTCTCGGAAAGCCATGCAATCGATCCAATCGTCCCTGGGGCTAACAAGATCCGATAGCTTAGCTTTCGCCCCTCCATAGCCTGCAACCATTTTGCAATCTCCACTGCAATGACGACTCCCGACAAGTTGTCGTTGGCGAGCGATGGATGGCATACGTGTGCCGACAAAACCACTTCGTCGGTGCTGGATCCTGGCAGGTAAATCTCGCCATAGGTCAAATGCCCAGACGCAATATCCGAATCAATCCTGACTCGGTAATTGCCCGCTGTCAAACTCGTTCGGAGTCGATCCGGTAGGCAGAATCCCCAGCTTCGTTGGTAATAGGAAGTTCGATAGGGAATGACATCGGGTTGGTCTGGTAGCGAATGAAGGTGGGGGTCCAGTTGTTCCAGTGTCAGCGTTGCTTCGATCGGTTCGCTGTAACTGACGACATGCAAAGAATGGTTGGCGAAGTCGACGAGTCGCATTCCATCCGGACCTTCGATCCATGCCTCCCGTATGTTCCACTCCTCGGGAACGATCCAATCGAGCACCGCCGTACCGCTCGGAATCTCCGTGCATCGAACTGGAATCTCTTCCCCGATGCGTTGCAGCGTCTGGCGTACCCCCCTGCCGGTGATGCTCCTGCATAGGGGGAAGATTTCCCTGAGCAATCGGTGCATCCCGTTGTCACTTTCCATCGAATCTACTCACTCCAAATCACTGAGTATCAAGTCGGGGTAGTTGGCGTCGCGATCGTGAATCGATGCGATGGGCTGGGGCCACGCGACAGGAAACAACGGATCGTTCCATTTCGCTCCGCGGTCCAAAGCAGGTTCGTAAAACTCGCTCATCTGATAAAAGACTTCGGTTTCATCCACCAATGTTTGAAAACCATGCGCGAAGTTTGGAGGCACATAGATGGCGCGACGATTCTCCACTGAAAGCTCCACGCCAAAGGATTGAAGAAAAGTCTTCGAACCAGGTCGCAAGTCGATCACCACGTCCCAAATCGCTCCTCGCAACACGCGCACGACTTTAGCCTCTGGATGCACCGATGCTCGCCAGTGCATCCCGCGGACCGTCCCTTGCTTCGCATTAAAAGCCAAATTGCATTGGACCATTCTGGAGATCAGACCGGTCGCCGCAAACTCGTTCTCGCAAAACGTGCGCGCAAAGAACCCGCGATCGTCTCTCCTACACTCTAGATCAATCACATACGCATCCAGCAGCGGCGTGGGTGTAAAAATCATACGACGACCCGAACCTCTGGAATGGGAATCACAAATTGACATCCCCAATCGCGTACACCGTCCATTTGCTGCATGATCTCTTCGCTGATGTTCCATGGGAGAATAAGCAAGAAATCGGGCTTGGTTTCGTATACGGCCTCGACAGGATGAATGGGAATCCTGCTCCCAGGCAAGAACTTGCCATGTTTGTATGGATTGCGATCGACGACGAAATCGAGAAAATCCTCGCGTATTCCGCAGTAATTCAAGAGCGTATTCCCCTTGCCCGGCGCGCCGTACCCTACGATTCGCTTTCCCTCCTCCTTGGCAGCGATCAAGAAACGCAAAAGGTTCCGTTTCGTCTGGCGGACTTTTTCCCCGAACGCTTGGTAGGGAGCCGGTGTGTCCATGCCCCTGGCTCGCTCGATTGCAACCAAACGTTCAATCGAATCATCTGGGGCCCTCGCGTCTTCCCTGTGCGCGATGAACATACGAATCGATCCTCCGTGGGTGGCAAGCTCTTCCACCGAAATGAGCTTCAAGCCTTGGCTTTCCAGCAATTTCAAATCGGCGATCAACGTATGGTAACAGTAGTGTTCGTGATAGATCGTGTCGAATTGGTTTCCTTCGATCAGTCGCATCAAGTGGGGAATTTCGATCGTGATGGTCCCCCCCTCTTGCAACAACCGCTGGACGCCTTGAAGGAAGTCGTTGATATCCGGGATATGGCCGAAGACATTGTTGGCGATGATCAAATCGGCCTTCCCTCTCTCCTTCACGATCTGCTCAGCGGCTTCGGTGGTAAAAAAGGAGACAAGGGTCTCTATTCCATGTTCCTGTGCTTTTTCGGCTACATTGGCTGCGGGATCGATACCAAAGCATGGGATCCCGCGTTTGGCAAAATACTGCAGCAAATAGCCATCGTTGCTGGCGATCTCAACAACGCGATGGTCCGAAGTCAAAGCAAGTCGATCGCAAATCGCATCGGTGTAGGACTCCATATGCTTCAGCCAGGACTCGGAGTACGAAGAGTAATAGGCGTACTCGGTGTAGATCTTTTCGGGCGAAACATCCGCGTCTAGTTGCACCAGCCAACAGTTCTCGCACACGCGCGCATGAAGAGGGTAAAACGGTTCGGGTTCATAGAACTGCTCCTCCGCGAGAATGGCCTCGCAGGGGGGCTGTGCACCGAGATCTACCATACTCAGGCTTAGAGGATGTCCGCAGTGCCTGCATGTCGTGCGGTGATTTACCTCGTGGTGCTGGTTCGTCGCTTGTATCACGTCACATCTTCCCGGGGGTTAGAATCCGAACCATTGACGAGGATTGTGTCGATGATTCGGATCAATTGAATTTGCGATAAACCACTTTTGAGGGAGGACCGATGAGCAAGTTCTCGGTTCCGCAATCTAAACCTCGCTTGTAAATCGGAAGCGACTGATCGATGGCGGCGAGCGTCTTGTCGATGTCCTCGTCGGTGTGTGTATAGCTTACGATCAAGGATGTCATCAGAATCCCCCTGCGTATGGTTTCTTGCAATAGCAATGAACGCATCGCTTGCGATCGTTGCTTCGTTGCATCCAACGTGGTGAATACGAGGCAGCAGGGTTTTCCCTCGATTTGAATGAACTCAGAAAGACCGTGAGCCGAGATTATCTGCTGGCCTTCCACCAGGAGTCGGTTTCCCAGCCGGTACAAAGTTTCGATGACCGGTTCCGATTTGTAGGTCTGCATGGTCGCCATGGCCGCAGCGAGCGCGTGTGTCTCTCCACCGTGGGTCGTAGACAAAAGAAAGACACGTTCCTTGGCATGATGCAGCCCTCCGAGCTCCATCCACTCTCTTTTTCCCACCAAGGCAGAAACGGAGAAACCATTCGCCAAGGCTTTGCCCCAGCATGAAAGATCTGGTTCGATGCCGTAGTAGGCTTGTCCGCCGCCGTTGTGCCATCGGAAACCGGTGATCATTTCGTCCAGGATAAACAGGGCACCGTACTGCCTGCAAAGTTTTTGAACGCCCTGGAAATAGCCCGGGGCAGGATCCTCGTACTTCGCAGGTTCGAGAATCACGGACGCAATTTCGTTAGGATGCTCTCGAAAGAGTTGTTCCAAGCTCCCTAGATCGTTGTAACGGAACGGTTTGGAAAACTCTTTGATCGCATCGGGAATACCCGAATCGAGCGGGGTCGTTCCGATAAACCAATCGTTGGTGGCAAAGAAGGGTTGGTCTTCGCAGTATGCAATCTTCGTGCGTCCCGTGGCGGCCCGAGCCAGTTTGATGGCCGCTGTCGTGGCATCGGAACCGTCCTTGCAAAACTTGACCATGTCCGCGCCGGGTATGAGCTCCAGCAACTCTTCGGCTGCTTGAAGCTCGATGGTCGAGGGACGGGTGAAGTTCGAGCCCTTTGCCAATTCTTTGGTTACCGCCTCGACCACTCGAGGAAATGCATGTCCCAATCCGACGGCGCGGTTTCCCTGCCCGAATTCGATGTACTCATTTCCGTCGATGTCCCATACATGGCCCGCCAACCCGTGCGAGATAAAACCTGGAGATCGTAGCGGATATTGATCGTCACCCTTCGCATAGGTGTGGCAGCCTCCGGGGATCACGCTATGCGCTCGACGTCTCCAAGCATCGGATTTCGAAAAGTCCATCGTTTGGCTCCCTCAGCCGATTCCTTGCAATGCAACATCGCGCTCGAACTCATTGATTTGTTCGAGGGATATACTGCGCGTCGAGTGCGGTTTGTCTAGCCAATGCTTGTACCAAGCAGCCGTCATGCGAATGGTCTTGTCGATATCCCACGCCGGTTTCCAATCCAACTCCCAGAGAGCCTTGTCAATCGACAGTCGAAGGATTTCCGCTTCGCGATGTTGTGTGGGATCGGATCGATCCTGCCACTCGCCACTTCCCCATTCCGCTAAGAACTTCGAAACCACTTGGTGCACCGGAATTTCGCTTCCCGGCAGCGGGCCGATGTTCCAACCTGAACAAAACAATGGTTCAGGTCGGCTCAGCAATCGCGTTGCCAGGGTAAGGTATCCGTGCAGCGCCTGTAGAACGTGTTGCCAAGGCCGAAACGCCGAGGGACTGCGAATCGGGATCGGTTTCTTCTCTGCAAGCGATTTGACCATGTCCACAATCAACGCGTGGTCGGTCCAGTCACCACCTCCGATCACATTGCCGGCTCGAGCCGATGCAATTCGAATACCATGTCGATCCAATTGCGACGGCGGGAAAAAGGAATCGCGGTAAGATCGGATGGCTAGTTCCGCGGCACCTTTGCTACCCCCATAGGGATCTCGCTCCCCCATCGGATCGCATTCGCGATATCCCCAGATTTGCTCCCGGTTCTCGTAGCACTTGTCGCTGGTGACCAAAACGGCCGAGCAAGGCCTCCCGATCGTGCGGATGGCTTCAAGCAGGCTCACCGTTCCCATCACGTTGGTGGAGAAGGTTTCTAACGGCTCGCTATACCCGGTTTTGACCACCGTCTGGGCTGCCAAATGGACGATGAGGTCGGGTTGGATCGATTGGATCGATTGACTCAAACGGTCGGTGTCGCGCACGTCCGCGATCTGGTGGTCCGCGAGGAGTGTTTCGATGGAGCTTTGGGAAAAGTGATTGGGGGATGTCGGCGGCGCGAGCGAATAGCCAAAGACGTTGGCTCCTAAGTGGTGCAGCCAAAGGCATAGCCAGCTACCTTTGAACCCTGTATGGCCTGTGATGAACACATTTTTTCCACGGAAAACATCCCCAAACATATCCATCCTTCGTTGAAATGCGATGCGTGCCTGCGCTCTGGAAATCCTCCGCAATCCGCCTCGCTTGGAGAGTGTGAGAGAGGAGGATTGATCGCCGGAAAGGGACGGAACGCTATTCCCATCATGGCACGGTTCAAGCAAACTAGGCGTTCCAGTTTAGTTCGCCGGGATCCAAATGACCACAATTGACCAACCCAATATTCCATTGCGATCCCCCCTGTTCGGGCGAACAACGGTTATCGTGATTCTTTCGCTTTTCGATCAACTCAGTATCAGCGGCACAAGATTCGTCACAACCGTCCTTTTGGCACGGGTTGCCGGCAAAGGGGAATTGGGCCTTTTCTCTATCGCTTTTGGATTCTTGCTGGTCGCAACCTGTTTTCAAGAAGCCTTGCTGAGCAGTCCTTTTTCGCTCTTTATTCATAAGCGTCTTGGGCAGAGCAAATCGCAATATCAAGGAAGTGTTTTGCTGATGTTCTTCGGCATCGCTGCGCTGTCCTTCGCCGCGATGGGGGCTTTGTGGGGGGTGGGGTTATGGGGATTGAAGGGGATGTGGTTGGAAGGCCCGAATCGCTGGGCCGACGAGAATCTACTGAACGTCCTCGGGCTGCTTGCGATCTCAACTCCTTTTGTGCTGCTCCGGGAATTCGCGAGGCGGATCGAAATCGCAAGGTTGCGAGTCCATTACGCATTCGCGATCGATGCGATTGCGTCACTTTTGCAATTGCTCTTCATCGGAGGCCTTTTGCGATTGGATGGGCTGAATGCGCAAACCGTTTACGTTGCGATGGCGGTCAGTTCCGCAATACCTGCCATCGCATGGATCCTGCTGTCCTACGGTGATTGGTCTGTCTCGAAAGAAGGACTTGCCAAGGAAGTCAAGTTGCATTGGGATCTAGCAAAGTGGCCGTTGCTGGCGCAAATCATTGGGTTGATTCACTTGCAGGGAACGTTATGGGTTCTTGGGGTAATGCTCGGGACGGAAGCCGCCGGGAAATTTGCTGCGTGCAATTACGTCCTCTTTGTCATCAACCCCATCGCCCTAGGGGCCTGTAGTTTCGTCATGCCGCTCGCAGCGAAGATGTTTACCGAACAAGGCGTTGGGGCCGCTCGTCAATTGATCGCGCGATTTATGCTCGGCATCAGTTTGCCTGTTGCGCTGGTGTGTGCCGTCGTCGCATGGCTCTCCGATTGGATCCTCGTCCAACTCTATAATGACCTGGATTATCAAGGCATGGGGTGGTTCATGGCGATTCTCGGCGCCAATATGACACTATCGGTCGCTCATATGATCAATGATCAAGGCGTTTGGGCGATCGAAAAACCCCGTTGGCTCTTTCAGTCCAATGCGATTACCGCAATCATCACCCTTGGCTTCGTCGCGCCTGCCATCGGGGGGTGGGGGCTGTATGGCGCCGCCTTGTGCATGCTCGCCGGCCGAGCGATAGGATTTTTTTACCAAGCGATCTTGTTCTTTACGTTCCCCATGGCGGTGCCTTCAAAAAACATCGCCTCGGACCATGCAACTGGACGGCTTTAGCAAGCAACTTCATACTCGAATGAAGACTCCTTGCTTCTCCAACGCGCGAAGGAATAGCCACGTAATCCCATAGAAGAGTGCTAATCCCAGGAGGGCATACCAAACGGGCGAGTCTTTAGGGAAGAAGGGTTGCACGGCGTTGCTTACCATGTCATGGAGGATGTACGCCATCAGGGCATTGACACCAAAGGTGCGAAACAAACCTGCGCTGAAGTGATAGCGATCGCAAACCACATAAAAGCCGACGAAAACCACGATAGAAAAACCAGCAGCAAAGGTTAGGTAGGAGAGAGTTCCGGCGCGCTGACTCATCATCCAATAATTCCACTTGCGATGCATCCCATCGGGGGGCTTTACAAACGGAGGCTCCGACAGCCATCCAGCCCAGCTGCTCGCTTTCATTTTGTTGGAGAGTTGATCCGCCGTCGGAAGAACAGGATGGCTCGCCAACTTTTCGGATATCACATTCTCCGGACCAAGGACTTCGACGTCATACAATCGTGTGCCACACGAGAAGAGGTACCCCATGAACATGAGCATGCATCCCCAAAGAAGTCCTCGGCGGATCGGAGTCGGAGGCGATTGGGATTTCAAGCTAGGGACGAACCAGTCGCAAACGATGGAACCTGCTATCGCGGGAATGGTCCAAGTTAAGAAACCGAGCGGCCCACCATCGATTGCATTCGGTGCGGTATTGCACCAGAGAAAATTGAACCAGTAAGAAAGCAGGACATGCAATAGTCCTGAGCCGATCGCCCAAGCGATGCGGATGGAATGGCTGGTATGGATGACCGGTACAATCCAAAGGGATGTGACGGCGATATGCGTTAGCGTTTGGAACCATTGTCGTTTTAGAGGTTCTGCGAGCGCTCCCCAAACGCCGATTTCGGTTAGCTTCTCCCAATTGGGAGCTCGGGCTCCCACGGTGTACACAACGAGCGAAACCAAGAGCAATCCCATCAGACGCCTGGCGATTCTCCCATAGGCAGACCACTCTCCTTTTTGTTCCATCCGCCGGCCGAACGTCAAGCGGAGCGAGAAGCCGACCGCAAAAAGAAAGTGCGGCATGATCGTATCGGCGTAACTGCAATAATCGTTCGTATGTTTTAGGACTTGGGGGCACGCTTGATAGCCGCCGAAGTAATTAACCAAAAGCATTCCGAGGACGGTGTACCCTCGGAATTGATCGAGCGAAACCAACCTCGCCGGTTTGACTCCTTCGTCCACATGGTTTGTCACTTGCGAGGCTCTGCCTTGATATCCATGTGGTTCGCTTGTCCTGCTTTCACTTCGAAGGAAAGAGGGGTGGTCGAGACATCGTAGTAACGAGAGTGAATACGAGGCTTTTTCCCATCTGATTTGTCGACCCAGTCTCCACTCTCACCCAGATAATCGTCTTTCATCGGCCACGTATCTCGGAGCATGACTTTGTGCTGCCCCAGAGCGGCCCCTTTTTTCGAACGATCATCGAGTTCGAGCGTGAAACTACCCGCCCCATCTGTTTTGCCGATCGAGCGAGGCCCTTCGACCGGCCAAAACTCGACATGGACCAGTTCGAGAGGCTTACCGTCCAATGTGATTGTTCCGGTAACTTCTGCGGTCGACAGAGACTCGCCGCATCCTACCATCCCTATCAAGCAGACCCACAGCAACATTGAAATCGACCTGTTTCGCACTGTATCACCCCGATTTTCGGTTGGAGTTCTCGCCATTCATTTAGGAAAAGTTCGAAGGATCAGTCTGGCATGGAAGCGACTTCGCCTCCGGCACGACTGCCGAGCGCATTGAAGGTGATCTGATCGATCGACTGCGAAACAAATCGAACCGAACCGTCGGCAACGGCAAATTGGGCACCCCCCGTGTGCATGCTTCCAAAAGCATTGATTCGATCATCATAACGGAGCGCGTCGAGGAATTCCGTACAGTTTCGGATTCGGAAATTGATCGGCACGCCCGTTCCGAGGAATGCATTTCCTTCTGCTCCGAACCATACCCAGTGCCAGTTTCCAATTTTGGTCGTCGTAGTTCCAGTTTCGGGACCACATCGATCAAAGACGGGATCAAAGTTCGCTCGCTCTCCCATTAGAATCGTGTTGCTGGAGCCATCGGTGGCGTCCTTGATACCATACTGAATATTACGCGTAAACAATCCATTGGATCTGGCGGTCATCATGGAACTTTTGCTACCGGCCGGACGGGGGACATCGTTGCCAGGTCCAAAGGGATTCCAAAGACTGGGACGAGTTGCATTGAATCCGGGATAGCCTCGTTGCCCCGCGCAAGCGTAATAGTCGGCGCGGGCATAAACACCGTTTCCGGTCGGTGAATGACTTTCGTTCCATTCGCTTCCTGGGTTGGACGGGCACCGAAGAGTCCCCGACAGTCGCTGCCCTACTGTGCTCGTTCCATTTGTTGGGTCAACCGTAGTTCCGTCTCCACCGTACATCGCTAGCGAAAGTCGGTTGTTGTTGAAAACGAGTTGATCCCAGTTGTTATAGAAAGCGTTTTGCTCGATGTAGGGGCAGAGTTGAAGCATGAGTGCATATCGTCTGTTCTGATTGGGAGTTCCCCACTCCGGGTGCCCCCAACCTGTACCATCAGCTCGAAGCATCCCGAATGGGAATTTTCGAAATGCGTCATGAAAGTTGTGATTTGCCAATGCCAGTTGCTTGAGATTGTTCGAGCACTGCATGCGTCTGGCTGCCTCTCTGGCAGCTTGAACAGCAGGCAGTAGTAGCCCGACTAAGATCCCGATGATCGCAATGACAACCAACAGTTCTACAAGCGTGAAGCCCGATACCCTTCGCCGTACCATGACCAACCTCCCAAATCCAATAGAGATTGAAGAACGAATGACAAGAAGCCTGGGTGAGAGCGAGTCCCGCTAGGCCCGGTTTATCGTTTATGATTCAACCGTACGTCTAAGTCGTTCAAAAACATACGGTAGACAATTTCGAACAAACGCTTGTGTGGAGCGATGATCTTTTCATGAAATATCCACCAAAGTCGCGGTCCCCACTTGAAAACCAGATATTGGGTTCTGAGCTCGGACTAACCGCAGTGAGGCGGCTTGCTTCGATCCATTCGCAAAGTGCTTCTCGAATCTCTTGGCATCAACATGATTGCTACGAGATACTCTTGCTGGCAGATGGCTCCACGACATACGAATTTCGGAACGGAGACCATGCGGTTCTATCGGGTGGGCAATTCCTCGTTATCCCACCCTGGATTGATCATCGGGGAGTGAATGATGTTCGAAGTCCGGTTCGGCTTACCGGAGTCATGTTGGATACACAAGCGAGGAATGCGTCGAGGTTGACTCCGTTTGATGCGAAGGAGTTTCGAGAAATCAGTCGAACGATTCATTCAAGTTCCATTGAAACACGCAAGATGGGGATGATCATGCGCAACATCGTTCGCGGCCTATCGGATGATTTTCAAAATGTGAGAGAGAATAACCAACACGCATTACCGTTGCTTCGCATTCGAGTATGCCAGTTGTTGATTGAGGTGGCGAAACAACTCAAGTCGCCCCAAGCGAGCGGCTCGAAGCAACTTGTCGAGGTAGCGATTGAATACATGCGAAGCCACCTATTCGAATCCCGATCGATTGAAGATGTAGCATTCCGAGCCGGCTGCAGTCGCGCTAGACTATTCGCCGTGTTCAAGGAAGAGACGGGGATGACTCCAAACGATTACTGGCAACGCTTGCGAATCGAGTCATCCCAGCAGTTGCTCCGTTCGACGGAGAAATCGATTACGGAGATTGCAATCCACTGCGGCTTCTCCACCAGCCAATATTTTAGTAGCGTTTTCAGGAAGTACGTTGGAACTACTCCCAAGGAGTATCGAAACGCATCGCATGATCTGCCAACCCCATGGGAAGATTCTCGCTAGGAATCAGCTATACTGCTTTGTGCAGCGGATCGTCTCAATGTGGAAGCGATGCGCGGGCGTGAACGTTTCGTCTGCAATGTCGAAACCTACCTTCTTGATTTCAAAACCATGAAACGAATCTTTGGATTGATTGCGGGACTTTTCGCTTCTTCGGGCTTCCAAGTGCACGCGGAGGATTGGCCCCATTGGATGGGCCCCAATCGAGATAACGTTTGGGCCGTCTCCAACCCACCAACATCGTTCCCTGCCGCCGGCCTTCCGCCGCGTTGGCAAGCATCGGTTGCAGGGGGCTATGCTGGTCCTGCCGTCGTCGGCTCCAAAGTGTACGTGACCGATTTTGTTTCCGATTCGAATGTGAAGGTGGACAATTTTGGACGGAGATCCTTTGCGGGTACGGAACGAGTCCTCTGTCTCGACAACGCGACGGGCAAGGTGAGTTGGAAGCAAGAGTATCCGGTCACCTATACAATCTCCTATCCAGCTGGACCTCGATGCACACCTGTCGTCGATGGAGAACATGTATATACGTTGGGGGCCGAAGGGGACCTCTATTGTTTCGATACCGCGACCGGCCAAGTGGTCTGGAACAAGAATCTCAAGAAGGCGTACAACACCGATTCCCCCCTGTGGGGATACGCTGCTCACCCTCTGGTAGTGGGCGATCTCCTGTACACCTTGGCCGGGGGAGAAGGCTCTCATGTGGTTTGCTTGAACAAAAAGACCGGCGAAGAAGTTTGGCGATCGGTCACAGGTAAAGAACAGGGATATGTTCCTCCCTCGATCATCGAAGCAGGTGGAGCGAAACAATTGATTGTCCCCAGCGCGTCGGCGATCACTGCCGTGGACCCCGCAACGGGAAAGGAATATTGGAGTTTCCCCTATGAGGCCAGCAATGGCTCCATCATTATGACTCCGGTCACCTCCGGTCCATATTTGTTCATCGGTGGCTATTCTCGCAAAAACCTTTTGCTGAAGCTCGACTCGCAAAAGCCAACTGCAAGCAAAGTCTGGCAAGATGTGGCGAAGAAAGCGATTTCTCCCGTCAATGTGCAACCGATGGTCATCGATGGCATCGTCTACGGATTCGACGAAACCGGGGAGTTGCTCGCATTCGAAATCGAATCAGGAAAGAGGCTTTGGGAGACGAGCAAGCCTGTGAGCCCTCGACCTGTTCAAAGTGGAACGGCCTTTCTTGTTCGAACGGAAAAGAACTTCGTCCTCTTCAATGACTCAGGAGAGCTGATCTTGGCGAACATTTCCCCTAAAGGCTACGAAGAGTTAGCACGTACCAAGATCATTGAACCGACGAACAATGCCTTCGGAAGGGATGTCGTTTGGTGTGCACCGGCGTTCGCCAATGGCTCTATCTACGTTCGCAACGACGAGAAGCTTCTCTGTATCCCCTTGACGAGCTCTGCTAGCAAATAATTCTGCGGATAGTTTTATTGCTAGCGTCAATTTCCGTATTGTTCTGGAATATTGGCTTGCTCTATTCTGCCAGTTCGACTTCCTGTGGACCGTTTCGTTTCGCTCCACAGGAGCAGACATTCCAAGGATGGAAGCAAGATGTTCAGAGAATCACGACCAAACTGTTACGGGACGTTGCGAACGATCCCAGCTGCGGCGCTCTTGATAGCGATGTTTTCATCGGTCTCACCGGCCCTCGCTCAGTTTCAAATACCGGGGCTCAAACGCCCCACTTCCGCGCCGACCGCTTCAAACTCGGCTGCGCCGTCCAATGTCCCGCCATCGCCGAATGCAAAAACGGAGAGAGAGCCGATTTGGGCTGCCAATTCGAACGGGCGAGGGGATGCATACTTTCGAAAGGAATTGGATCTCCCCGCCATCGAGCGCGCGCACATTGAGTTCGAAGCATCCCAGTCGTGCGAGATTTTCCTCAATGGTCTTCGAATCGCGTCGGCAAAGACGCCGGGACAGCTTGAGAAGATCGATGTCACGGCGACAGCTCGACCGGGAAAAAACATCATCGCGATTCGGGCCAGTCACCGAGTGCCATCACAGCCCTCTCTATCGTTCGCTTTCTTCTTCAAACCTGTCAACCAGAAATGGCGAATTGTCGTCAGCGATTCCCAGTGGAAAGCGACCAATACCGCATCGCAGGGATGGCAATTGCTTCGCTACGACGATTCGAAATGGCCGCTTGCACTTTCGCGATACGACGAAACCGATTCCGAGAATTCTGCAAACCAGTTAGTCGATTCCGAGCCCGTTGATTCGAAATCCTCGACGAAAGCCGCACCCCAGCCATTCGCTCCATCGGATGAACCCAAGGCTGTTGATTCCAAATCCAACCCAATCAAGGCTTCATTGGCTGATTACGATTCTTCGAAGGGACCGCCCCCTCCCGAGCGATTCACGACCAAGCCTGGCTTCTCGGTAAAAGAGATCTTCGGGAACAAGGAGGTAGGTTCGATCGTTGCGATGACCTTCAATGAATTCGGTCATATCATTGCATCGCAGGAGGGTGGCCCTCTCTTGCTGCTTTACGACTCGAATAAAGATGGTTCCTACGACAAATCGAGAGTTTACTGCGAGCTGGTGAAGAACATCCAAGGTGTCTTGGCTCTCAACGGGGACGTTTATGTCACGGGTGATGGCTCCGAAGGCTCTGGCTTGTACCGACTAATCGACAGCGACCGAAACGGCGAGCTTGAAAAAGCAGAACTGTTGATGGCCTTCAAGGGTGTTGCGGGGGAGCATGGTCCACATCAAATGACGTTCGGACCGGATGGCTCGATTTATTTAGTCGTTGGAAATCATTCACAACTGGATGCACCTTGGCCTGAAGAGAGTACCTATACCAAGCCGTATGAAGGGGATTTGGTGCAACCTCGCTTCGAAGATCCAGGTGGGCATGCCGAAGGAGTCAAGGCTCCCGGTGGCACGGTTTTGCGATATGACCTGCTGGCGAAGAAAACCACCATCATCGCTGGGGGGCTTCGAAATGCCTACGACTTGGCATTTCATCCCTATGGCGGACTCTATGTCCATGACTCCGATATGGAAGCTGATATCGGTGCGGTCTGGCATCGGGACACCAGTCTGTTTCGCGTTGTCGAAGGGGGAGAGTACGGTTGGCGAAGCGGGTGGGCAAACTGGCCCGAATACTATTTAGACCGATTGCCTGCCATTGCCTCGTCCGGGAGAGGTTCACCGACCGGAATGGCGTTTTACAATCACTTTAAATACCCAAGTCGATTTCACCGTTCGTTGTTCTTAGCGGACTGGTCTGAAGGGCGAATTCTCCTGTACAACGTCGAACAGGATCCTAGCAAAGCCAAGATGGAAGAGTTCGTATCGGGCACTCCGATGAACGTAACCGACCTAGAAGTCGGACCGGACGGTTGGCTCTACTTCTGTACCGGAGGTCGAGGGACCGACGGGGGCATTTATTGTGTGCAATGGAATGGCGAAATACCCCGCCAGGTCGCCGATTTGGGTGAAGGGATCACCAAAGCCGTTCGACTCCCTCAACTTCATTCTGCATTCGGCCGTCAAGCGGCGGCATTGACGAAAAAGGAAATTGGAGACGAGTGGGGAGAATTGGTCGCGGGCGTAGCCTACAGCAGCGACAATCCAGCTCGTTACCGCATACAAGCCCTTGATTTGATGCAGATGTTAGGGCCGGTCCCGACGCCGGAGATGCTGATCGAGCTCAGCAATTCTACCAGCGAACCCTTCCGCGCACGATGTGTGCAATTGATGGGACTTCATTCAGACAGCTTGGTCGCCGAGCGACTCGTCGAATTGCTTGCGGATCCGTCGAGTTCAGTTCGACAAGCCGCATGCGAATCCATTCTTCGGATTGGCGTGATCTGTGATCCCGCGGCATTGATGAAGATGTTGCAAAGCGAAAGCCGTGACGAACGTTTTCTCGCGCGTCGCGTCCTCGCGCTCATTCCCAGTTCCGATTGGAAGGATGAGTTCCTCGCGAGCGCCTCGAATCGACTGGTCATCAATGCATCGCTCGTTTTGATCGCTAACCAGCCTACGAAAGAAAACGCGGATGCCGTTTTCGATGCGATGAGTCGAGCGAGCGAAGGTTTTGTGAGCGACGCCGACTTCGTCGATCTGCTTCGCGTCATGCAAATCGCATTGCATCGATCCGATTTGGACGCGGGTTCGTTATCGAAGTGGACGGCGTTTGTCGAACGCGAGTTCCCTGCAGGGAACGGAACCATCAATGCCGAGTTGATTCGACTTGGAACCTATTTGAAATGCGATCTAGTCGCTCCGGCCATCAAGTATCTGCAGACGGATACCAGTATGCCGGAAAGAGTTCTGATCGCGATGCATCTTCCGATGATGAAGCATGAGTGGACGTCCAAAGAACGTATGGCCATGCTGCAGTTTTTGGAATCTGCCCAAAAGATTGACGGCGGTGGCTCCTATCAGCTTTATGTGATGAGGACATCCCACGCGCTTTCGGATTTCTTAACGGAAGAAGAATCGCTTCGAATTCTTAGTCTGGGCGAACAGTACCCGAACGCAGCTCTGGCTGCCCTCCTAAAATTGCCCTCGGATTTGGATGCGGCTACGATCGATCAGTTAGTAAAGCTGGATACTCAAATCGATCGAGGCGGACTCGAGGAAGATGTGTTCAAGCGATTGAAGACCGGCATCACCGCGATACTCTCGGGACAATCGAGCGAGGTAGCCCAGGAACATCTTCGCGATCGCTGGAGAAAGAGCCCGGATCGACGCGCGACCATCGCACTTGCCATGGCACAAAAGCCAGACGAAAAGAATTGGGATTACTTGGTGCGTAGCATCGGGATTTTGGATCTCTTCGCCATTCCCGATGTCTGTGGGGCACTGGTGAAAATCGACATTGCGACGGATGAGTCCGACGCGATTCGGCAAGTGATCTTGCAAGGTTGTCGACTGGCTGAAGCTGGTCAAAGTACCAAGCCTATCGTGGACCTCCTACAGTATTGGACGGGCGAACCGATCGCCGCTTCTACCGAAAAGCAATCGGCATCGATGGCCAATTGGCAGCGTTGGTACGAGGTCCACTATCCGGATAAACCACCCGCGACCTTGCCAGGAGAATCGGAGCGGCCTCGCTGGTCCATGGAGTTCCTTGAGCAATTCTTGAGCGGAGACCAAGGCAAAGCGGGGGTCAGCGACAATGGAGCGTTGGTGTTCAATAAGGCCCAGTGCGCGTCCTGCCATAAAATGAATGGCAAGGGTACGGGCTTTGGACCCGATTTGAGCAGTATCTCGAAGCGATTCACCAAAAGTGAGTTTCTGGAATCGACGCTGTATCCATCCCACGTGATCAGCGATCAATACGCGACGAAGAAGGTGCTCACGACTTCGGGAGAAGTACTCGTTGGGATCCTCGTGAAGACGCCAAGCGGTTACTTGGTGCGAGTCAATCAGGACAAAGAGGTAACCGTAAACGAGTCGGAAATCGAAGAGATCTTACCGAGCAAAGTTTCGGTCATGCCATCAGGTCTGCTCGATAACCTAACACCATCGGAAATTCGTGATCTCCTCTGCTTTCTTGGCTATGTTCCAACCATCCAGATTGCTGAGGAGAAACCTGCTGCTTTGAGACGCTAGTTCGGGATTCGAGTTCCGACTAGATCCAAGTGTTTGGTCGACCAACAACCCGGACAGGATTCGCTTAGAGTTTGGTCGGCCGCGGTTTGGTCCAACCATAGCGCTGGAGAATTTCCGTGTCCGCGCTGTTCCCTTGAGACTGAAGAAGCGTCTTCAGTTCTTGAACTTTGCTTTGAACCGCATCTTCCTCCTCAGGTGTTACAGGCAACGTCCCTTTCAACTTCGCTAATTCGCGAATCGCATCGTCAATCTTCTCCGAGGTGACGATCGGCGGTGTCAGCGGCATATCGGCAGCGGCGGTCGCTACTTGCTTCGGCTCTTCGCTATCCACCGCGCGTCGTCCGGTGATTCGGTCGACAGCGCGTCGTCCGTAGTTGGGACCGAAATCGATCGGTGTGATGGCGAATACAATCCCAAGACCAAAGACGAGACCTGCGATGGCGCACATTCCAGAGAGGGTTGTCTTCCCCGGCCCAATGGGTTTGTCGCTTACGATCGGTGCGTCCAAACGCGTAAGCAAACTAGTTGCAAGAGAGGAATCCCGGGCGGCTTGAGCTTCTGCAAGCTCTCGTTCCGCGGACTCAACAATGGCGGTTCGCGATTTGACCTCGGAGATTAGATTCGCGTAATGAGCTCGGTCCTTTGCCAAGTTCTGCAATCGATGTTCGATACTCTTCTTCTGCTCTTGAAGTCGGTCCAGACGCCTGTCGTGCAAGGCGATATCGGAGTCGATGCTGGAGAAAGACGCTCGGAGCTCTTCTTGAAATCGCTCCATGATGGAATCTTGCGCCGAACGGGATGCGATGACGGCGGGATGTTCCTCCGTGAATTTCCCCCGTATGTTTGCATCCGCGATTTGAGCGTCAACAAGCCCCTCTCGCAATCGCTTTAGGCCAGGGTGCGAATGGAGGAAACTCGCAGGCGCCACGACGAAACTAGACGGATCTCGGCTTGCCTTCTCGAGCATTTCGCGATCGGACAGAAGAGATTGCCGAGCGGTTTCGATCTGCCGGATTTCGTTTTTGATTTGCTCCAGTTCCACCTTGGAAGTAGCGCCAGAGCCTACGGAGTCGGTCATGCCGCGAAGGTCGGCCAAATCCGCTCCCGCCCGCTGCTCAATCTCATTCAAATCTCGGGTGTATTGGATCAAGGCGGAACGTGCAGCATCGCGAGCGAAAGCGAGTTCATCGATCACACTGTCCGCTCTTAACTTTCGAAGCTGCTGTAATCGAGATTCCAACGCATCGCACACAGCTCGGTTTAGCTGGAGGGCATGCTCCGTCGTCGAAGCCTTGATGTCCAAATAGATAACTTCCGTTGCTCCGAATTCGACCCCTTTTGGAGCATGAATAAGGATCGCCTGCTTCGCGGTTTCCTCGACCAAGTCATTGCTAGGGTATTCTCCGTCGAAGTCGGACATCCCGAACCAGTTCACGAGCGTGGGAGGCTTTCCGACAACTAGCAGAGCATCGCGGACAACTTGATGACTCTTCGCCATTTCGAGAATGGTTTCCTGCGCCGCCTTCATCTCCGCTTGGCTTTGAAAACGTCCAAGCCGCATGACGGCGCCGTTCGCTTCATCCCGTACCAGCAATGCCTGCGATGCGATATACGTATCCGACTTGAGAAAGAACGCATAGGTAACCCCCATCGCAGCGAAAAGGAAGGTGGTTAAAATCCAAAGTGGTGACCAAACCAAAACACCGCGCAGCAGGGCTCGCAAGGCGGGATTCGAAACCAATGCGCTCATAGTGGTTCGGTTCACTTCCGATATTTGGGGCAACTAGGTCGTACTCAGCTCTCGCAACTCGTCCGCGGTGTGACTGATCGATCGCATGGTGACCGACTGCTCTTCGATCGCTGCTGCAATCTGCGACATGCTCGCGCTGACCTCCGAGATACTCTTGGAGATACCATCGGTTGAATGGACTACTTCCTGAATGTTTCGTTGGATTTCTCCAACTGTAGAAGCTATATCCTTCGTAGCGTTACCTGTTTGCTTGGCGAGCTCTTTGACGGCGCTCGCTACCACCGCAAATCCGCGCCCCGCTTCTCCAGCCCTGGCCGATTCAATCGTCGCATTCAGCGCGAGCAGGTTGGTTTGATCCGCTAACTCTTGGATCACTTCAATGACTTTCCCGATGATTCTGCTTGAATCGTCAAGGCGATTGACAACTATTTTCGTGTTGTCGGTGAGTCCCTTCGCTTCTTGCGATAAGGTCGCTGTACGGTTGACGCCATGCGAGATCTCATTGATTGTCTGAGTGAATTGAGAGGTATTGTCCGAGATAACTTCACTGATCTCATTGGCTTTGACGCGCCGCATCGCAGCGGACGTAACGTCCACTGCATATTTTATGACGCGCATCACTCGGCCACGGCTATCGAACATGGGATTGTAGGAAGCCTGAATCCAAACTGGCTTCCCGGTTTTTGTGAAGCGTTTGAATTCACCTGCTTGGAAGTCGCCGCGTCGCAAGGCGTGCCAGAACTCGGTATAAGCGGACGTGTGATGCTCCGCTGGGTCGACAAAAATGCGGTGGTGCTTCCCTTGAATCTCCGACAGACTGTACTGCATCGCTTGCAGAAAGTTGTCGTTGGCGCGCAGGATCGTCCCGTCCAAGTCGAATTCGATAATGGCAAAAGAACGACTGGCTGCTTCGATTTGGCTACCCAATTCGGCTTCGCGAAGTTTCTGGTCCGTGATATCACAGCCCAGCTTGACGATGCGATCGATGATCCCATCCTGATTCCGGATGGGATTGTAAGTCGCTCGAATCCAAACCTCACGCCCTCCCTTTGCCTGCCTGCAGAATTGCCCTTCGAAATGCTCTCCGGATGAGAGTCGATGCCAAAATGTTCGATAGTCATTGCTTCGCGCAAAGTCGCTATCAACAAAGATGCGATGATGCTGCCCGATGATCTCGCTGGACGTATAGCCCATCGTTTGTAGAAACTTGGAATTCGCCTCCTGGATGATACCTTCTGGAGAAAACTCGATCATCGCCGTCGAATTCGAGATGCCGTCGATCGTCGCTTGCAGTCGATTGCACTCCTCACGCAACCGCGACGCTTCGTGCGGTATGTTGGCCTGGGTAGAAGGAGAACCAGAGAAAAAGCTCGAGAGCGATGCCATAACGAAAACCCCACGATTAAATCTATCGACGCATTGGCAGGGGCAGCCATTCTTTTTGCTAACTGGAGTTGTCGGGCGTTGGCGCAGGATGCCTGAACCAAATGCCGAACTGCGGTTTAACGAAGTTTTTACGAGATGCTTCTACCGTTAAAAAAGGCGTTGTGAGTTTCAACGTCAAGATCCCTTAACCCTCTACAACCATGACCATCCATTCCACCCCGAATCGGTCGGTAACCATTCCGTAACACGGGGACCAAAAGGTTTTCGTAAGAGGCATGTCGATGGAACCTCCCTCGGCCAGTGCTACGAAGTAACGATGCGCGACGGCGGAGTTCGCAACGGTGAGCGCAAGCCGAAAGCCACGGAACTGCGAGGGCTCTTCGCACCCGTCCGATAGCATCAATGGTTTTCCGGCAATTGTCATCGAAGCGTGCATCACCTTGGTCTCAAAACCTGGTGGCAGCATCCCCTCCGGTACCGGATCGGGACTCTCTGAAAATCGCATCAGCATCTGCAACTCACCGTCCAGATGGGTGCGATAGTACTCAATCGCCTCTTCGCATCTTCCACCAAAAAACAGATAAGGTGTCAGTGTGGGTTGTTGCACGACAGGGGGCTGATTCTCGCCTCGCAAGTGCTCTAGATTGAAGAGCGGGCGGACTTCGACGGTTCCCCTCGACGCTGGCGGAAGTCGAGAGGCAATGGCGATTGCCTCGTCCAAATTCTCGACATCGATGATGTAGAAACCACCCAACTGCTCCCTCGTCTCTGCGAATGGCCCATCCATCAAGATCCGCTTGCCATGCCGAATTTGGACCGAAGTAGCGGTCGCCACCGATTCGAGAGGCGATGCGTCAATAAATTTTCCTTGCGAAGCCAGTTCGTCGCAAATCTTCATCGACTCCAACATGCAGGCTTCTCGTTCTTGGTCGTTCCAGCCGCCTTCCTCGCTATAAATCAACAACATGTACTTCATGGCGTACCCCCGTAATGAAAGAAAACTAGATTCCAGACAAACTTGGTCGAACCACACGGCGGTGATTCGACAAATCGCGCAAGGATTTCATCGACCTTTTTGCAAACCGGAGATCTCGTGTAGTCTCCGATCCAAGAATCGCCTCTCGGCGGTTTGGTTGCACAGTGCGATGGCTTTCTCGTAGCAAGCACGAGCCTGGTTCCAATCTCCCAGACGCCGATAGAGATCCGCACTCGCTGCATAGATCAAGTGGTAGTCGTTCAACTCCCCTGTGCTCATCAATTTTTCGATCATGGCCAAGCCGGTTTCCGGACCATCTCGCATCGCAACAGCAACTGCCCGGTTCAGTTCCACCACCGGCGACGGAGAGATTGCTTGCAGGATACCATACCAACGAATGATCTCCGACCATTTCGTCTCGCTGGCGTGCTTGGCTGTCGCATGAAACGAACCGATCCATGCGTGAGCTTGAAAAGGGCCAAGCTTTCGTTGCTGAGCGGCGAGCTGAATCCAAGCCAGTCCTTCTTGGATCAAGCGTTGGTCCCATTGCGATCGGTCTTGCTCCTCCAGTAGCACGATGTCACCTTCGGAATCGACCCGGGTTGCACGTCGGGATTCCTGCAACAACATGAGCGCGAGGAGTCCCATCGCTTCAGGATCGGGAAGCAGCTCTACAATCAAACGGCACAATCGAATCGCTTCCAGAGTTAGTTCACTCCGAACCGCTGTGTCGCCCCCGCTCGCGGAGTATCCTTCGTTGTAAACCAGATAAACTACCGACAGCACGGCATGTAATCTGTCAGGCAGCTCCTCTTCTGAAGGAATGTCGATGGGAATCCTGGCCGCTTGGATCTTCTTTTTTCCACGAACAATTCGCTGCGCCATAGTGGGAGTTGGGACGAGAAAGGCGCTTGCAATCTCTTCCGTCGTTAAGCCGCACACTTCTCGCAATGTCAACGACACTTGCACTTGGAAATCGATCGAAGGGTGGCAGCAAGCGAAAATGAGGCGGAGGCGATCGTCTTCGATATCGTGCTCCCCCCTTCCTTGATTCCACTGTTCAACGGTGTCTATTCGACGAGCAATTTGTTCCGCATGCTTGCTCAGCCTCCCTTTCACCCGCAGGAGGTCAATCGCCTTGAAACGACCGGTGGAAATGAGCCACGATACGGGATTGGCTGGTATGCCATGAATCCGCCATTGTTCTACTGCGATGGCAAACGCTTCGTGGGTTGCCTCTTCTGCCAAATCCCAATCGCCGAGTAACTTTGTCAATGTCGAATAAATCCTGCGAAAATCGCTGACAAACAGGGCTTCAACGAGGGCGGCGGGATCCGTGGTGGGCAAGCGGAGTTCTCCTCATGCGAAAGGGGAAGGTTTCTAGCTTCAAAAATTGCGTCGACGCACCCAATCATCGAACCGAAAGTCTTGCTATCGGCGACGGAATGAACCAATATAGAGCCTCCCTCCGATCCTCTCCAACACTGCTTTGCCATCCCCATCCTCGAGTTGGAAGATTATTCCATGCTGTTTTGCTCCCCTTTTGTTCGTTCTCGCATTCTTGTTTGGTCGCTCGCGGCGCTCTCACCAGCTTTCGTGGCACGTCTCGGTTTGGCCGATGAACCCGTAGCAATTCAAATGGCGACCGACCCAGCGTTGTCTCCCGATGGCAAAACACTAGCCTTTCGATGGGCTAACGAGATTTGGACGGTACCTACCACCGGGGGGAATGCGACTCGACTGACCAACCATCCTGCAGTCGATTCGCAGCCCAAGTTTTCGCCCGATGGATCGAAGATCGCGTTTGTTAGCGATCGCTCTGGATCCAACCAGATCCATGTCATGGACTCCCTGGGGGGCGTTCCGATCCAAAAAACATTTCATACCGAAGGCTACTCGATCGCCGACTGGTTTCCGGACGGGAAGAGCGTTTTGGCGATCGGTCAGCGCGACCACTACTGGCGAGCTGGTCAACGACTCCTGAGGGTCTCGCTGGAGGAGCGAAAAGCGGACCAACTTCTGCTAGACGATACCGCGAACTTTGCATCCCTATCTCACGACGGCACTCGAGTTCTATTCACTCGCGAGGGGGAACGTTGGTGGCGAAAGGGGTATCGTGGCGAACGCTCGTCTCAGATCTGGAGCCTGGATTTGGAGTCGAAGAAGACGGTGGAACTTCTTCATGAAGGAGTCGAGTGCATGTGGCCACTCTGGATGCCGAATGACGCAGGTTTCTACTTCACCAAAGGAGACAACTCGGGATTCGATCTGTGGCGATATCGTTTCCCCAAAGAGGAGGGGAAAGCACCTAAGCAAAAGCGAATAGCGGGCTTCGATCATGATTCGATCGTCAAACCCACGCTTTCACGAGATGGTTCAACCCTTGTCTTCCGCCATCTCTTTGATCTCTACTTGGTTTCGCCCCAACAAGACGATGCGCCTAAAAAGATCGAAATTCGCATCAACGCGGACACGGGACTTCGAGACGACAAACTTTTTGCAAGTCTTTCGAGGGCGGATGCGGTTGCTTTTTCCGAGGATGGACTGGATGTCGCGTTAGCGGCTGGCGGTGATCTCTGGGTGATGGATACCGAGTTGCGCGAGCCGATTCGCGCGACTACGACCGATGCGATCGAGGGTAATCCGCTCTTTGCAACGGATACGAAGACTCTCTACTTCACGAGAGCTGAAGGTGGCCAAGTCGATATTTGGAAGCTGGAGCCCAAGCAATCGGATCGATTCTGGTGGCAACAGAGCGCATTTGTCGAAACCAGATTGACGAACACTCCGGCGTCCGAGTCGAATCTCCAATTCACACCGGACGGGAAGAAGCTACTTTTTCAAAGCGGTCGGGGTGACCTCCATCTGATGGACTTGATGTCCAAAGAGGTCGTCACGCTGCTTCAAGGCTTTAGCGAGGTGGACTACTCGATTGCTCCCAACAGCAAGTGGATTGCTTATGCAACGCAAGACAACGATTTCAATAGCGAGATCTTTGTCATGCCGTTGGACAAATCGTCTGCGCCGGTCAACGTTTCCCGCCATCCGGATAACGATCGCAATCCCGTATTTTCTCCCGATGGCAAAGTATTAGCGTTCACGGGACGGCGTTATGCGGAGGAAACGGATGTTTTCTATGTCTATTTGCAAGAAGAATTCGATGAGAAGACGTCGCGCGATCGACGCTTGGAGAAAGCATTGGAGGCGATGAAGAAGCGAAAAGCGACCGACCCCAAACCCACGGAAAGCAAATCGGACGATTCAAATCAGGATGGAAAGAACGGTCCTGCGGCAGAGTCCAAAGAGGGTAAGAAAACCAAAGAAGAAAGTGAGTCGAAAGAGTTTCGCATCGATGTGGACAAGATCCATGAACGGATTCGGCGCATCAATCTTCCTGACACATCGGAGGGAAATTTGATCTTCTCACCTGACGGAAAGAAGCTGGCCTTTTCTGCTTCGGTGGAGAACAAGCCGGGATGGTACAGCGTCGAGTTTCCGGACAAATTGCAGCCCAAATTGATGAGCGCGACGACGCTGGCCAGCGCGCGATGGACCAAGGCATCCAATGCGATACTCGGGCACAATCGCGGTGTCCCTGCAAAACTGGATGGCGGCGAGAAGCTCACCGATTTCAACTTTAGCATTCGCCAAGAAAGATCGCGCTCCGGTCGCCTTCGAGAAGGCTTCAACGTTGCTTGGCAAACCATGGGCGAGCTGTGGTATGACCCAAAGATGGGTAACAAAAACTGGGATGAGATTCGACGCAAATACGAGCGAGCCGCCAGCCAAGCCTATGACGAATCGGGACTGGCCGAGATTGTGGAGCTCATGTTGGGGGAACTCAACGGCTCACACCTTGGGTTCACGCCCGGTACCGGGGTAACCGAACCGGGAGCGGAAGGGGAATCTGCGGAACGATCTCCGATCGTAACAGTGCACCTGGGAGTTCGCTTCGAAGAGGGCTTCCAAGGACCAGGGCTTCGAATCCGCGACGTTCTCCCCGGAGGACCTGCTGATTTGGAGACGAGCAAACTGAAGGCAGGTGACGTCATCACCATGATCGATGGCCAAAAGGTCGATCCCTCCATGGATCTCACGTCCGTTCTCAATGGGTTCGTCGATCGCAACATCGACTTAACCGTAGAGCGAAAAGGTGCTCAAGAAGCCATCGAAACCCTTTTCATTTCATTGCGACCTATTACCTACCGGCAAGCGAGAACGTTGCTCTATGACCAATGGATGGAACACAACCGCCAAATGGTCGAAAAGCTCTCTAGTGGGAAGCTCGGGTATCTCCATATTCGGGCCATGGACGCCAGTAGCTTTCTCGAGTTCGAACGCCAACTCTATAATGTTGGATATGGAAGAGAGGGGCTTGTGATCGATGTACGGGACAACGGCGGCGGTTCGACTACGGATCATTTGCTTACCGCACTGACACAGCCGCGTCACGCCATCACCGTTCCGCGAAATGGAGGGGAAGGGTACCCTCATGATCGCATGATCTACGCGACTTGGTCCAAACCCATCGTGGTCTTGTGCAACCAGAACAGCTATAGCAATGCGGAGATTTTCAGTCACGCGATCAAGGTATTGAAGCGAGGAAAAGTCGTCGGTGTTCAGACGGCGGGTGGAGTGGTCAGCACGGGCGTCGCTCGAGTCACGGATGTTGGCGTCTTGCGAGCACCGTTCCGAGGGTGGTTTTCTATCGAAAGCGGGCTGGATATGGAGTTGAACGGCGCGATGCCTGATATCGTCGTTTGGCCTTTGCCGGGAGAGCTTCCTGCCGGGATAGACAAACAACTGGAGAAGGGGATCGAGGTCCTGTTGGAGGAGGTCGCGGCGGTCAAGCCATTACCGAAACCAAAATACGCGACCGAGGCACTCCAAGGTAGTGAGTGATGACAATTCGATGCACCGATACGAAGTTTTCGCTTAGAGATGGTGCGTTCCTATATGGTCGCACTTGGGAGCCCGATATTTCGAGCGATCTCCAGTCATCGAGTGCTGGAAGATTGTTGTTGGTGCACGGGCTGGGCGAGCACAGTGGTCGCTATGACGCGTTGGCGAGGCGTTTAGCCGAGCATGGCTGGGACGTGTTCGCTTGGGATCATCGCGGTCACGGTTTATCGAGCGGAAAGCGAGGATCGGTTCCATCGGAAGATCAATTGTTGGCCGACATGGTGGAGTTGTTGGAGGGGACGGAACGCGGGGCGAGCACGACGAAGACAGTCCTTCTGGGACATAGCATGGGAGGGCTGCTTGTTGCCAGGTTCTTCGCGGAGGCGCTACGAGCGCCCGATTCGTCGTTTGGGCGATTGGCGGATCGGTTCCACTCGGCTGTGCTATCGTCCCCGGCGCTTCAGATTCGGTTGAATTGGATGGAGCGATTGCTGGTTCGAACATTGGGGGTGATCCATCCGACCTTTACGGTTTCGAATGGTCTCCGGCCGGACTGGATCTGTTCGCGATCGGATGTGGTAGAGGCATACCGACGAGACGCTCAAGTCCATTCCAGAATCTGTGGATACCTCGCTCGATTCATGTTGAACAGTGCAAGGATCGTGGAGGAGATGGAAGGGAGATGGGAGAAGCGAACGTTATGTCTTTATTCCTTGATCGACCGCTGCGTCGACCCGGCGGGAACGGCGCGATTTTGCGGATCGGCACCTGAAGGTGTCGTGCGTGCCTATGGATCGGATCGATTGTTACACGAAGTTCTCAACGAAGAGGACGTTGAGGTCGAGCGGCAGCTCATGCGGTTCTTGGCGGATTAGAGAGACAATCAAGAGCAAGGGTGTTTTATAACCACGGAACACACGGAACACACGGAAGGAAGGCCACACCCATTTCTTACACCCTTTCCGTGTATTCTGCGTGGTCCGTGTTTGGGAATCACCGTCTTGAATCAAGGCAGTGATCACTTGTCAGATTGGTTTGGACTTCATCATCAGCGACTTGAGCAAGCAGGAACACTAATCTCCACTCATTCGCACTAATCAAAAACCGCGACAATCTTGTTGCTATTCCTTATTAGTGGTCATTAGCGACGATTAGTGTTCTACTCCCCTGTAATCCCAGGACTGGATTGGTCGCGAAGCCGTAGGTTATCGATCACAAATTATCGGGTGCTGATCCACGCCAATGAAATTGGTATCCCAGAAGATTAAAGAACCACGGAATACACGGAACACACCGAAGGAAGGCCACACCCATTTCTTACACACTTTCCGTGTTTTCCGCGTGGTCCGTGGTTGAGAATCACCGTCGTGATTTAAGGCAGTGGTCACTTGTCAGATTGGTTGGGACTTCATCATCAGCGTCTTGAGCAAGCAGGAACACTAATCTCCACTCATTCGCACTAATCAAAAACCGCAGGAGTCTTGTTGCTATTCCTTATTAGTGGTCATTAGCGACGATTAGTGTTCTGCTCCCATGCAATCCCAGGAATGGATTGGTCGCAAAGCCGTAGGTTATCGATCACAAATTATCGGGTGCTGATCCACTTCAGTGAAATTTGTATCTCAGAAGATTAAAGAACACACGGAACACACGGAACACACGGAAGGAAGGCCACACCCATTTCTTCCACCCTTTCCGTGTTTTCCAAGTCGTCCGTGGTTGAGAATCACCGTCGTGAATCAAGGCAGTGATTACTTGTCAGATTGGTTGGGACTTCATCATCAGCGACTTGAGCAAGCAGGAACACTAATCTCCACTCATTCGCACTAATCAAAAACCGCAGCAATCTTGTTGCTATTCCTTATTAGTGGTCATTAGCGACGATTAGTGTTCTGCTCCCATGCAACCCCAGGAATGGATTGGTCGCGAAGCCATAGGTTATCGATCACATGTTCGGTAGCACACGGTTGTTTGGAAATCCTTGCGGGACCTCGAAAGACCTTGGAGTGCCCAGCAATTGGCATCCTTATCCGATTACATGCTTTCCTCGTATGCTATTAGTGTACGGTCTTGGTTTTTCTGGCCATCAGAATCGCAAAGTCAATTAAGCAACCGAAGGCGCCTCCTACGATCGCAAACGCAGCACCAGTCAGAATTGATCCGAGCATGACGGCAGACCCAAAGCTAGCGAATCCCGGAGGTGGAGGCGGTTGAGTTAGTTCCGCGTAAAGTCCAATTGAAAACTGAAACACAACAGGAACGATTGCGAAAACAATTGCCATTCGTTTCGTCCACAGCCAACCGTGTCGATTCACTTCTGCAGGTAAAGGTTTCGCGTCTAAGATCGGCATGGTGTGATATTGGGCGTTGATGTGAGCATGTAACGAAAAGGATGACTCACGTCGAGCGAGGAAAGCATGGACCGCCCGAGGCCGGTAGATCGAGACGTTGGGTGCATCCGCTGGTTAGCTCATGCCTGCTCTGAACCGAGAGGCTCGAGTATGGATCGATCCCTGAGGACGGTCAGGAAGATGATGAGCAATTGTACGAGTGAGAGAACACCTCCCACGCAGACTAGATTCTAGCAGTTCATGTTGTTGATGGCACATCAACTATGCGGAAACTGCAGAGGTAAGTCAAACGGTCAGAGAACAAACATGGACATTGCCAGAATGTAACGGTCAGCGTCTTGAGCAAGCAGGAACACTAATCTCCACTCATTCGCACTAATCAAAAACCGCAGCAATCTTGTTGCTATTCCTTATTAGTGGTGATTAGCGACGATTAGTGTTCTGCTCCCATGCAACCCCAGGAATGGATTGGTCGCGAAGCCGTAGGGTATCGATCCCGAAATATCGGGTGCTGATCCACGCCAATGAAATTGGTATCCCAGAAGATTAAAGAACCACGGAATACAAGGAACACACCGAAGGAAGGCCACACCCATTTCTTACTCCCTTTCAGTGTATTCTGCGTGGTCCGTGGTTGGGAAACACCGTCGTGACTCAAGTCGATGATCGCTTGCCAAACGGCGATGGACCGCTTCATCAGCCTTTTGTGTTCGTTTGAACTGGTCGGAGAGTTCTTTGAGATTAATCTTGGCTTTGGACACGTCGAGGGTACTCCAGGGGTCCCACGGTAACTTGGCGAGTCAGCCGGTCAATCCTGGGAATCCACCCCTATCGGTCAATAGCACGATTCGAGCCTATTTGTCTCCATTTAAGGAAGGAGGCTTTCAGAATGCCAGTAGGATCAATCCATTGTTCCAAGATGGACATCGTGCGACTAATTGAACACCTGCGAATCCGCTTCGTCGCACCGCCAAATGCCGCGTAGCATGTACGGTGGTGTGGGGAGGGTGCCCGGAAACGGGGATCCTTACCCGATTCTGTCGCTTTTTGGGGGTTGACTACGAATTACGAACTGATTGGGATTTGTGGGTGCAAGGCTAGTGGAGTGCAGAGTCATTGCTTCCAGGTGAAGTCATTGTGGTGCGTTTAAATGGTGCTATGGAGCGTCGGAGCGTTTTTGAGGTAGCGACCGACCCGGCAACAGCAGGCGAAAGGGAATTCGCAATCTTCGAATGCCTTCGTCGTTCAGAATTAGCTCGGTGTCCACGGAATGAATCATCGACGTAGAACCATCGCAGTAATGGATTACGCCAGCGACGTTCATTTTGGTAGTAGCCGTTCCGTTTGCGTGTCGGATCTTGATGGCATTATCGAACACAATCCAAATTGCGTCGATGTCGTCAGCACGTTCCTTGATGTTGCGAATCAACGCCTCAGAGGAACCGTAGTCAAATGTATCAGCCATAGGATTTAGTCAACAGAACGACCAAAATCACTCGGTTGCCGCCAAGTAACTTTGACTTTTGGAAACGCCCGATCGGCAACTCGGGTGCATTTGTGTACGCCCGGCACAGGCGTTGGTTAATGGGGTTCAAGTCCCCTGTGCGAGATAGGACACATGAGGAGATCAGTATACCAATGGCAACTGCAAGAGTGCAATCGTACGGTGGTGTGGGGAGGGTGCCCGGTAGCGGGCATCCTTACCCGATTACCTCACATCCTAGTCGTTAGTAGATGAGGTAGTGAGGATGGTGTTAAAGCCTGGTGAATAACGCCGCACTGCTTGCGTGACATGGTTTCCGAAAAGGCGGATTACAACGCCCTCGTAATGGAATTCATAGTGATCTGTACTAATGGATTCATCGGAAACCTGAGGCCAAGGCAAAAGGAAATGCCGTACAAGGAATTTTGGCAACCAAAATGAGGTTGTGAACATGACGCCTTCTTTGCCAATGATCAAGCACAGCGATTTTTGGTACAACCCAACCACACTCCCATCAGTTACCTTGCCAGACGCATACCAAATCTTTTCGCCAGCAATTGGCTTGCTCGTTCGGGTTGCCAGCATTATTCGTCGTAAACCTGTAGCCAACATGCCTACGCCTGTTCGTCGCAGCGGTTATTGTTTAGTGAGGTAACGACGGCGATCACGCAGTCGCCGCCAGAAAACTATGATTCAAATTCGCGGCCGACCGGCGACTTGCGTGCATCGCTTGGTTCGTCGCTTTCTTGCTTTGCTCGCTCACGTTTCGATGCTTGATCGATTAAATGACCACCGGTAGTCATTGCAGTAAACGTAACTGCAAAGAAAAGCCAATGGTACCAGTGCAATGGTCCATTTATAGGGTGATTCATCACAAATACGTCAAAGGCAAAAAAACAAAGAATTAGAATCAAAATAGAGCCCAGAAAAACGAGAAGGCGTATTGTACATGGATTGCCCTCTATCGTTTCGATTCGCGAGCCAGAGACCGGCGTTGTTCGTCGAAAATATACCCACATTCCAACGAATGCGAGAGGAACCGCACAGAAGCGAAACTGGCCAGTGAGACATATGCAAATCCCGGCGACAAACCCAGCGGCAACTGTGGCGATAGCAAATAGGCGATCCCAACGACTGCGAGTGAACAGAATTGTTTGCGGCTGAGCCATATCGCTGCAGATCCAAAGATTCCTTGATGCGACGAACTAGTAATTCTCCAGCGCATGCGCCGGAAAACAAAACGTCTATTGTAGTCAATTCGACCGACAGAATGGGTTTTGAAGCCCATTGAATTGTACCTCACCGTCCAAAGTGTGAAGTTGTTCAATGCCAAGGAACTTTCCCCTTAATGCGACCGTAGGTTAGTCTCAGGCACAACTTATGGGTTTAGGGACGTTGCCGCGGCTCGCCGTAGGTCGTGTGATGTAATGCGACGACGGGCCTGGGATTACCGAACAGCGTCCCGAAAAATCCGGCGCTGAGCCGTCATTCGACGCCTTGTCGTAGTACAACTCAATTCCAGTCGCCGATCCAATGTTCGATTCGCTATCATTCATGGACTTCGTCGACGACGGACGGATTCCAAGCATGGGTTACGTGAGATCTCCCCCTGTCAGTCGTCTTCCATATCCCGCGCATTCGGTAACCTCGGATGCGTTAGCAGGTTTGGAACTTCGTCCTTGAACGACATATTGAGCGTCCGAAGCACTTTGCGGCAATGCTCGACGATGGTTTCACCGATCCCTGGAGTCCTTCGAAGTTCCGATTCGGTGGTCCCTGCGAGCGATCGCAGGCTGACGTAACCGAGGTTGTAGAGCAGATCCGCGTATCGGACATCCAATCCGATCTCGTAGATGGTGGCGTTTGCTAGGAGTTGGTTCGCGTTTGGCGCCGTCCTCGCGATGAACTCCGCGACGATTGCCGCGCATCGTTCCCAGGCTGGACTCCGTTCCCTCAACGCAACGCGAATCTTTTCGAGTGCTTGATCAAGCAATTCTTCACGGACTGCATCCGACACGCGACGCTTGATTTTCATTTGATGGTGGTCCCGAGGTGAGTGGCTCGATCGTAAGGATCGTTCTTGCAACCTCATCCCCGGCTGCGAAGTACTTTACAACTCTGCAGTCACACACTTGGGCAAGCTACCGCCAAAGATCCAAGAACCACGGAATACACGGAACACACCGAAGGAAGGCCACACCCATTTCTTACTCCCTTTCCGTGTTTTCCGCGTGGTCCGTGGTTGGGAAACACCGTCGTGACTCAAGTCGATGACAGCTTGCCAAACGGCGATGGACCGCTTCATCAACCTTTTGTGTTCGTTTGAACTGGTCGGAGAGTTCTTTGAGATAGATCTTGGCTTTGGACACTTCGAGGGTACTCCAGGGGTCCCACGGTAACTTGGCGAGTCAGCCGGTCTATCCTGGGAATCCACCCCTATTGGTCAATAGCACGCTTCGAACCTCTTGGTCCCAATTTAACGAAAGCGTCTTTTCAGGATCTCGACATGAGCATTCAATTACTCAGCGACTAGAAACATGCAGCAGATTGAAGGACCTGCGAAAGTGCTTCTCTTGGACGCAGCGTGCGGCCCTGCTGGTATGTCTCGGTATAAGATACTCTTCGCATGGCCTAATATGCCCGCAATCCCTTCTTAACCAATCTACTCTGGAGGAGGGGGAAGCATCAAGTACCTTCGTTTTGCTAGAAAAATAGATGAATCCGTACATCGAAGCAGTGTTTCGTTTTCCCGCGGATGCAACTGTGGCCACCCAGGACCTCCACATCGTCCAGGCTGTCGAGCTGTGCAAGTCGGTCCTCAAGGACAAGAACCGACCCGACGCAGAGCGCGCCGTCGCGCTCTGCTGGATCGCCCACCTCGTAGCCGATGCCCACCAGCCCTGCCATGCGGGCTCACTGTACGTCGAGGGCGTCTTTACCGAGAAGGATGGGGATCGAGGAGCAAACCGCATCCAGACAAAGCAGCGGGGCAACATGCACGCCCTGTGGGACCAGCTACTCGGTGATCCGTACGACGAGGGAGACGTCAGGCGTCGCGCTGACGAAATTGCTAAGCTGAATGTCGATGCGGGATCCAAGGAGCAGCAAGTCGACCCGAACGTCTGGATCGATGAAAGCCGCCAGTTCGCGATCGAGTCTGTCTACACGGATGAGGTTCTGAGCCAGGTCGCACTCGTCAGCCGAGGCTTGGCCACCGAGGTACCGAAGGTAGATCTCTCCGAGGCCTACCTGAAGAAGGCGGGGCGAGTCGCTCAGGAGCGGGCCAAGTTGGCGTCGGTGAGGCTGGCGGCGGTGATTGGGGATTGCCTGGAGAAGAATTAATGTCCCTCGGAAAGCCGCATATCCGTAAAGGATGGAATTCTAACAATCTATGGCGGCGTGTTTCGAATCGGTTTACAATCCAGCACTAGTTACGCCAACGCACCACAGTGGGAACACACCATGTCACAGCCTGAGCAAGTATCGCCCGACACCGAAATTGAAACGCCATCAATTTTTAACCCTTTGAATCTAGCACTGTGGGCACTACTACTAGGCGGGATGAGCTTAGTTGTCGGCGTAGGGGTCTATAAGCACAAGCAACAAGTTGCACAATCACACGGTCTATTCGATAATAATTCCTATGGCCTCGGAGGTGCTGGCCTCGGAGGATCGTTTTCCGAAGTTGAATATGCAAACACTGCATTTTCCGGTGGTTACGCGATCGAGGGCGATTTGAGCACGGAACCTATCGATAGTACGCTTCGACTGCCCGCGACAATGTTCCAGGAGGCATTTCCTGATTTGAAGGACTCCGATGTTGTAGTCGTAGACTTGAATACGCCAACGCCGCAACCAAGGATTGAGCCGCAGACGACGACTGCAGCTGCTGTGGTACCCGCCCCGCATCCTGATTTTCCGGTTACCCCCGAACTCCGCGCAAGGATGCAAACCTCAGACGAGTCGCTTCTCCAGCTGATGGCTATTCTAGAGGGCGCAGCTAAGCCCAGCCCCGAGCAAATCGCGTTAGCCGAAAGAGAGAGGGCTGAGCAAGAGCGGCAATTGCAAAATGCTCGTGCTCTCGGATCATTGTTCCAGGCCTTGTTGACCGGCGGATCAGGAGAAGACGAATACGATCCTGACGCAAGACAGCGAGAGTTCGATCGACAGTATCGGGCAGAGTTCGAAGAGGCAATGCGGCTGGAACAATCTAACCGCGATACTCGTTGGCCCTAGGATAGGAACTACGCGGCTGCCAATTCCTTCACCTCGGTTGTCGCTGCGGGATCGGTGGGCGATGCTTCGACACCCTTTCGCACCGCCGCGGTGATGACCTCCTCCGCTCTCGCGAGGAGCATGTGACCAGCGCGAGAGCCGTGCATCGACGCCATTGCCTGCTGCATGAGGCCGATCGCTTGGTCGGGGGTCATATTGCCTAGTTGTTGTTGCAGGGTGTTCGACATCGTTTCCTCTGAAGGGGTAAGGGTTATTCGCCGGGCTGTGGCTCGGGATCTGGTTCTGGTTCGGGAATTGGTTCAGGCTCCGGCGGGATGACCATGCGGAGTGCGTAGGTCTGCGGATCCACGGTGTACTCGTATGGGGGCATCCACTCCTCGGGCTGAATAGGCGTCCCTGTGATCGCTTGGATAAGTTCTACGAGCTTTTTAGCGCCGTCGAAGAATCGAGCAGATTGCCCCGGCGATGCCGCGTCCATCTGTGCGAGTACTGCGTTGATCTCTTCACGCGTCCGAAGCTCGCCGCGTGAGCGAAACCAGAAGCGTTGGAACTGCTCTTTGCGAAACGTCGCCAAGTTCGCGAGCGTGGCGTTCGAGAAGTCCAATAGTTCTTTCGCGAGAAGCAATGAAGCGGGATTAGTCGGGATCGTTGGTACTGCAAACATTATGCTACCCATGCTGAAACGGAAGGAAGAATTAGAGAACCGCTGGCGGGCTCGTCGCCTGCACCGATACCAAGCCCCCAATAGGCCGAACCGAGCTTAATGCGATAATCCCCGGCGGGAGCGTCAACGAATTCATCAGCGTCGGTTCCAGCGGCGGTGTAGTTGCTGGTGAACGGAACATTTATTAGAGCGTCGTAGTCTGCAGTTCCGTTGTTTCGGAATCGGTTGTTCAACAACCAGACTTCGGCGTTGTTAGCTCCAAATTCAATCCCGTAGGTCGCATTGCCGGTGATTACATTACCCGCGAAGGTGATGGGTACTTCGTAGGCGACAGCGGCGTTTGGATCGACATAATAGCCCCGTCCGTTGTTGCTGATTACACAGTTGTAGATCCCCTCTCCGTACCAGCGGGTGTCTCCAGTCGAACGATTGGAGTATATCATGAATCGCAGCACATTCCAAAGCGGACCCACGTGCGATCTCGAAAAGTCGATTCTTGTCCTTAAGGCTTTGCTTTCCGTTTCCCTCGGCAATGTTCAACGGGATCGATTGTGCAGCACGCAACCATTGATCGCGAGCATGTCGATCGCAAGTCGATAAACGTCGAGTCGTTCATGGTCGAAGATTGGTTCGGTCATCAACGTCCGTTTCGAGTACGAGTACGATGAAAGCTACCGCCAAAGATCCAAGAACCACGGAATACACGGAACACACCGAAGGAAGGCCACACCCATTTCTTACTCCCTTTCCGTGTTTTCCGAGTCGTCCGTGGTTGAGAATCACTGTCGTGAATCAAGGCAGTGCTCACTTGTCAGATTGGTTGGGACTTCATCATCAGCGGCTTGAGCAAGCAGGAACACTAATCTCCACTCATTCGCACTAATCAAAAACCGCGACAATCTTGTTGCTATTCCTTATTAGTGGTGATTAGCGACGATTAGTGTTCTGCTCCCATGCAATCCCACGATTTGATTGGTCGCGAAGCCATAGATTATCGATCACATGTTCGGTAGCATACGATTGTTTGGAAATCAACGTTAGATCTCGAAAGACCTGTCGCAACTTTTCTGAGCCAACGACAGTCGTAAATGGGCGGCCGCCAAAACACTCCGAATTGAAAACCGGCGCTGTCGGCCGCTCCTGTTCGCGGCATTGTTCGCTGCTTTTCCTGCGTTATCTCTCACGAACGACACGCACTGAGATGCCGAGCAGCTCCAGTGCCTCCGTATATTTTAACTCACGTGGCGTGCTCGGAAGAAGCATTAACAGGTCTTTCTGAAGTGTGTGTTTGATGTCTTTTTGGGGAAGTCGAATTTCCATCGACCGGATCCCGTACCCGAAGCCCACGTTGAATCCATTTCCCGCGGGCGTCGCAGAAAAGGACATATTCAGTGTTTCCCCCTCGCCAACACCAATCACAAAGATCTCCTCCGAATCGAGTACTGCCGTTACGTCCTCACGTGGCCGGCCTATTCGCACTGGAAACCCAATTTCGGCTAAGCCATTCTGGGTCACGTGAAATGCCCTCCACTCCATTCCTGATGGAAGTTGTCGAACTTCGGACGGAATGATCCTTCCGTCGGTTTCAACCCACATGGCTTCTTTACGTGGTTCGATACAAAGGTTCGTATCGCCTTCCTTGTTTTGAAGATCGCGAAAAGATTGATGCAGTGCTGTATAGGATCTCTGTTTTTCGATTTGGTCTGCGCCGAGGACATGGTGCGCAGTCAAGAGCAGAGCGATAAAGAACGCACAGTTCGCCATTGTGACCTCCGTATCAAATTCCGATGTGATGCCGCGAACGAGTAATTCCCCTACGCGTGCGCCGGAGAAAAAACTCTATCGTAGCCAATCCAACAGATAGAAAGGACCCTGAAACCTGCTGATTGGTGGCTCATCGTCTCGAGTGTGAAGTTGCTCACTGCCGGGGGCTATTCCCTTCAAGCGACCGCAGGTTAGTTGCAGGCACCCGTTATGGATTAAGGGACGTTGCGGCGGCTCGCGGTACGTCGTGTGGTACAATGCGACAAAGGTCCCGGAATACACCGAAGGAAGGCCACTGCAACTGTGTACTCCCTTTTCGTGCATTCCGCGTGGTCCGTGGTCGAAAAACACCGTCGTGGATCACTCGGGAGCGTCGATTTTGGCTTGGCTGGCTGCTTGACGCAGCTTGGTCAAAGCCCTGGCTTCCAATTGTCGAACTCGTTCCTTGGTCACGCCCATCGCTTCGCCGACTTCCTTGAGGGTCAAAGGCTCAAAGCGGTGGTCCAAACCGAAGCGTCGAACGATGATCTGCTGCTCACGCTGATCGAGCGTGTGCAGTATTTTTTGGATTTGATCCGTTCGAACCGCTTGATCGATCTCCAAAGCGAAGTTGTCAGCCCTCCGATCTTGCTGGAAATCGAAGACCTCTTCGGAACTCGTTCGGAACCGATCCTGATGTTTAAACTCGTCGGGGATCGTTCTCGCGAAATTCTTCATGATGGCCCACGAAGCGTAGGTACTGAACTTGTTCCCTCTCGAGTAATCGAACTTCTCTGCGGCTCGAATCAGTGACATGTTGCCATCGCTGATCAATCCGAAGAAATCGTCGTGGGGCGCCAAGTGCCGTTTGGCAATGGAGACCACCAATCGCAAGTTCGATTGAACGATCTTGTTTTTCACGTCGACCGATTTCTCATAAAGCGCCTCGATCTGCTCCATTACCGCGACGGACGGCGATTTCACGTCGAGCGACTCCCGCAGCTTGCCCGCGGCATGCTTCAAGTAATTCATCTTTCGGAACAGATGATACTCTTGTTCACGCGTGAGCAAGGGCACCTCGTACAAGGATGCCAAGTAAGCTGGCAGCCCGGATGGTGCTTTCACTTTGCGAGGGGGTTCGGAAGCTGCTGGAAGATCCGACACCATCTCCTCGATCATCGCAACATCTTCGAAGACCGGATTGGGAATGTAGTCCAGTGGCAGCTCCATAATTTTTGCAGCGCGTTGCTCGTTCAGAATTCGAACGATGCTCCCGCGTGTTCTGCGATAACGCTTTGCCAAAATCACAGTGGACACACCTCGGTGATGCTGTTGGTAAATAGCTCGTTTGTCTTCTTCCGAAAGGACCTCGCGTTGCTCTGGGAACACCGCCATGGTGGGGAATTGCTGATCAAACTTCTTGATCGTGTATCGGATCGTTTCCGTCGATCGGTTCACTTCACGGCCGACAGTTCGAGCGACTTCGGACAAATTCGCTCCGGTCGCGGCGATACGGCGGGCGCGGTCGATGATGTCATCTCGTTCTGTATCGGTGAGTTGGCTGAACCGTTCACCACGCTTGACGCGAGTTTTGTTCTGCGAGACGAATCGCTCCACGCTTGAGTGAAGGAACCCCACTCGTTTGCGACCATCCGCTAAAAATCGACGGGACACCAAACCTTGATCACGCCATCGCGAGATGGTTTTGGTCGAGACGTTGAACATTTTGCTCAAGTCCTCGACGGTGTGAACCGGCTCGGATGCCTCTTCGACCCGGAGGTTCATCGAGTCGGTGATGTCTTCGACAAAAAGTCTCAAATCATGGAGCGCGTCATGTCCCTTGATCAATCGATAACCGGTGCTGTCAGGTCGCACTTCGGTGACGCGATAGAATAGGAAATCGAACGGATACTCGCGCTGAGGATCCAGCTCGGTGAGAAGCTGCTCGGCGCGGTCGGCTTGCTCGATTCGCTTCCCGCGCGGGGCGAACTTGATTTGCTGGTCGCGAAGCTCTCGGAGTTGTGCGATTCGATAGTCACTATTCATATTGATGCTCCCTGCTGCGATGTCGATTTCGTTCGATCCCTGCGGCTCCCAACCGCCTCGCTCGACTTCGCTGAAAGGGTCCAAGCTCAGTCGTTGAGCCAATTGTACCCGATACCCAAGTACTTAATAACGCTGTACCTAACTGTCGTTGCGAGCGGCTGTATGCCTTACAACCATTTCTTCGCCTCGACATGTGACACCCCTGGTCACCGATCGCTCTTCACCGAAAGATTTCTCTGAATCTATTCAGACGCACTCAGAAGACCCGGGGTTCACACTCATTGTTAACCAGTCTGTCCGGCTGGTTGACGGAGCTAGAGGACCGCAACTAGCGGGCCATTCTGCGTGAAATTTGACGGTGGGCTTTTTTTCGGCTCGGATCGGACAAGAATTGTCCAGCTTGAACGTTTGTAGCCCAGCGTCTGTCACCTTTTGTTGACGCTACGCACGGCTCACCACATCGTTGGCCGAGCCTGGTTCTCTTTTTGGCAGTGCAAATCGTGCAAAGAATTGCAAAATGAGATCGCAAATCCCGTTGGAATCGGCCGATTGCGGATCCTGGCTGATTCCCCTGGACTAGTCCCCTTTGTAAAATAGAAGCGTTCCTCACCCAATGGGGGACTCCTACCCCTAAATTGGCAGCTCGGACACTCGTTTTGGCATGCCTCCCACCCTTCGGCAGCAATGTCGTCTTTTTTAGAACAGTCATGTGTCGCATTTTGAGATTGCTAGCAAGCATCCCCGCGAGTGGCCGATCGGCCGCATGGCTCGCGTTCGTCCTCTTCCTAATTGGTTTCCAGCTGGTTGGTGTCCAAGCCATCGCGGGAGACTTTGATGCGGCCAAGATCGAAAAGGGGATGGCGATTTACTCGGCGCAGTGTGCCAGTTGTCATGGTGAGCGAGGGGAGGGGGTATCCGGAGCATACCCGAACGCTCTGACCGGTGACTTTACGATCAGCGAGATCGCTAAAGTTGTGGATGAAACCATGCCTGAGGGGGAGCCGGAGAAATGCAGGGGAGAGGATGCCCAAGCGGTCGCAGCGTACATGCACTCGGCTTTCTACAGTCTCGAGGCGCAGGCGAAGCTCAATCCACCGCGAATCGCTTTCGCGAGGCTCACGGCGAATCAATTGCGGAGCAGTCTTTCGGATCTCTACGGACGGTTCTCCGGGTTTTCGGAGCTCAAACCGGAACGGGGGGTTCGAGCGCAGTATTTCGATGGTGATCGGTTTAAGAAGGAAAACGAGAAGATTGCTCGCGTCGACCCAGTGATCGACTTTGACTTTGGAAAAGAGAGTCCTGGAGAAGGAATCGCAGCGGAGTCGTTCTACATCTATTGGGAGGGGAGTTTACTTCCAGAAAAAACTGGTCGTTACGAGATCGTCGTCAACAGTTCTTGCTCGTTCAAGATGAGTTTTGGAAAGCTGGACCGCATCTTCATCGACAACCATGTTCAGTCGGGTGACAAGACCGAGTTCAGGCAGTCGATACACCTTACCGCCGGCCGTCTTTACCCGTTCAAGATCGATTTCATTCAGCGCAAGCGCAAGACGGAGCTACCACCGGCTCGAATACGTTTGTCCTGGGTTCCGCCCGGGGGAGTGGAGCAAACCATTCCCGATCACCACTTGGTACCTTCCGCCGGTCCCGCCACGTTCTCCTTGCAGGCATCACTGCCTGCGGACGATCGAAGCTATGGTTTCGAGCGGGGATTGGCTGTGAACAAGCAATGGGATGAATCGACGACCGCTTCCGCGGTGGAGTTTGCACAAATCGCCGCTTCGGAGCTCTTTCCTCGATACGTTCGAAGTCAAAAGGACAAGCCCAACGATCAACGTCAGATTCTCAAGGGATTTCTTGAGCAAGTCCTCGCGGTTGCGTTTCGAGGAGCTTTGGATGCTGACTTGGTGAAGCTTTACGTGAACGAACAAGTCGACCAAACGGAGGATGACGCAGAAGCCATTCGCCGAGTGTTGCTCCTGGGCTTGAAATCACCTCGATTTCTGTATCCGCTCGCGGACGTGGACAAGACTGTTTCTCGTCGGACGGCGAATCGTTTGGCGCTTACCTTGTTTGATTCGCTTCCTGCCGATGAATGGCTTTTGCGGAAGATCGACAAGAACGAGTTGGAGACAGAGTCTCAAGTTCGCGAGGCAGCCAAAAGGATGTTGAGCGACTACCGAGCGAGAGCCAAGCTGCTCGATGGATTTCATGAATGGCTGAATTTGTCGCAGCAGAACGAGATCACGAAGAATCAAGAATTGTACCCGGGGTTCGATGCCGAGCTCGCCATGGAGCTCCGACAATCCCTTCGCGCGACGATCGAAGAGATAGTTTGGAGTGATGCGAGCGACTACCGGCAGTTATTTCGCTCCAAGTCGGCCTTCACGACCGCTAAGATCGCATCCTTTTATGGAGAGGAATGGGCTCCGCTCGATTCCAGCAGAAAGGGTCTGCAAAAAACGGCCAACGAATCGGAGCGAAGGTTTGGCGTCCTGACCCATCCGCTGCTGATGAGCCAATTGGCCTACCACGACACAACCTCGCCGATTCACCGGGGAGTCTTTTTGATTCGATTCCTGTTGGGACGGACCCTTCGCCCACCCAATGAGGCATTCTCACCGCTCAGTCCCGATTTGCACCCCAATCTCACCACGCGCGAGCGCGTCGCACTCCAGACGAGCCCTCAGAATTGCCAGGCATGCCATGTGAAGATCAATGCGTTGGGGTTCGCGTTGGAGAACTACGATGCCGTGGGACGATACCGAGCGACCGAGGGTGAAAAACCAATCGATGCAACAGGTTCCTATCGAAGCCGCGATGATTTGCCGATAACCTTTCAAGGTGCCCCGGAGCTGGCAAGTTATTTGGCGGATGCACCGGACGCACACCGCGCGTTTGTCAACAAGCTATTCCAGCACATGGTCAAGCAACCGCCCGACGCGTATGGCCTAGATACTTTGAAAAAGTTAACGGATCAGTTCCGCCAAAATGGTTACAATATCCGCGACCTGGTCGTCGAAATTGCCGTCACCGCGTCGCGGATACACGCCACCCCCCTCCCAGCCAATCCCACCTCAGTCGCCTTGAAAGGTCAACCATGAAACGCTTCACCAGCAGACGAGAATTTCTTGTCAACACGGGCGTTAGCGCTGCAGCCGCCAACTTTCTTTTCAGTTTGCCAAGCTTGGGTTGGGCCGCATCTTCGGGAACTCCAAAGAAGAAGCGGATGGTTTTTATCTTCAGCCCCAACGGCGTGATCCCAGACCATTTCTGGCCGAGCCAATTGGGCAAAGACTTTGACTTGAAGAGAATCCTTCAGCCCTTGGCGGATTTCAAAAACCGAATGCTGACGTTGCACGGTGTCTGCAATCGCATCAAGGGGGACGGCGATGGTCACATGCGAGGGATCGGTTGCCTTCTGACGGGGATTGAGCTGTTTCCAGGTGACGTCCAGGGAGGATCGGATACACCTGCAGGCTGGTCCAAAGGGATTTCGATTGATCAGCACATCAAGAACCACCTGCAGTCGAATCCTGAGTCGCAAACTCGGTTCGGGTCGCTTGAGTTTGGTGTGATGGTACCGGAACGTGCGGATACTTGGACACGCCTATCCTACGCGGGACCCAACCAACCGGTGGCACCCATCGACAATCCCTATTTGATGTTCGACAAGCTCTATGGTCAGACCAAGAATCGCGAGCTTCTCGCGAGCGTTCTCGACGAATTGACATCCGATTTCCAAAAGGTGCAGCAGCTTGTTAGTACCGAAGATCGCCGGTTGCTCAACGATCACTTGGACATGGTTCGTGAGTTGGAGGTCGAGCTCAAAACCGAATTGGCTCAAGCGACGAAAGTAGACAAAGTGGGGCACGCCGTACCGAGCCTTCCCGCCAACGTCGAAGAAGTCAACAACAACATTCCGCAAATTTGCAAGATGCAAATGGATATGCTCGTCAGCAGTTTCGTCGCGGACTTTGCTCGTGTTGCGACGTTCCAGATCACCAACTCGGTGGGCGAACCCAAGATGCGATGGCTCGATATCGAAGAGGGGCACCACCATTTATCGCACGAGCCCGACACCAACGAGGAGTCGTACGAGAAGTTGATCAAGATCAACACTTGGTATTGCGAGCAAGTCGCTTATTTGGCGAAGAGGCTTTCGGAAACCCCTGAGCCAGATGGACAAGGAAGTTTGCTCGACAACACGACTTTGGTTTGGACCAATGAGCTTGGCAAAGGGAACTCGCATACGCGAAACAACATTCCATTCGTCCTCGTGGGTGAAGGTTGCGGTTTCTCGATGGGGCGGGCCGTCGATTACAAGGGAGGAGTTCCTCACAATCGATTGTTGATGAGCTTTAGCGAGTCGATGGGCATTCCTGTGAAGAGCTTTGGAAATCCCGACTATTGCGGCGACGGACCGCTTGGCGATCTGACCGTTTAGGAATATCGCAAATCGCCAACGGTTAACTTTTCCGTGATGCGTAGGTTTGCTATGTTGCGAACATGCAGACCTATGTGGAGCTACACGCCAAATCGAATTTCTCTTTCTTGGAGGGTGCTTCGCATCCTCACGAGCTGGTCGAGCAGTCCGCGTTGCTCGGTTATGGCGGAATCGCGCTCACCGACCGCAATTCGCTGGCGGGGGTTGTTCGAGGCTTCACGGCGGCTCGCGATGCCGGAGTTCCGTTTTATGTCGGGTGCGAAATCCACCCTGTCGATGCTCCTCCGTTCGTGGTGTGGCCGCAGAATAGAGCTGGGTATGGTGCTCTTTGCCGGTTGATCACGGCGGGTCGCGGTCGAGCTGCCAAAGGAGAATGCGAGATCGATTGGAACGACATGCAGATGATCGCGGCAAACAATCTCGCAGCGATCCTTCCACGAGCGTCTGGAGTTGGGTCCGAGTTCGGGCTGCACCAGTGGTTGGAGCATGCGAAAGCGGCGAAAGATCTGTTTCAGGAAAGGCTCTACCTTGCATGCCCATTGCATCGCGGGGGAGATGACGCTGCGTTCCTGCAGAGCTTGAAACGTCAATCGGAGAGTCTTTCGGTTCCGTTGCTTGCGACGGGAGATGTGCTCTATCACATTCCCGAGCGCATGATTCTCCAAGATTGTTTGACAGCCATCGCCACGGGGGGGTCGGTGGATGCGGTCGCGGCGAGTCGCCCCAGCAATGCGCAGCGGACTCTGCGCTCCCTTTCGGAGCTTCAACATCTCTACCGCGATTATCCTCTCGCACTGGAGAACACGCTGGAGGTCGCGTCGCGAATCGATTTTCGCCTCGATCAGTTGAAATATGAGTATCCCCGCGAGATAACGCCGGAGGGTTTGACGCCGATCGAGTATCTCAAACGTTTGGCATGGCGTGGAGCTAAACAGCGATATCCCGAAGGGGTTCCCGACAAAGTCATTGAGATGCTCCGTTACGAGTTCCAGATCATTGAGGATTTGCGATACGAACCTTATTTTTTGACCGTGTGGGACTTGGTTCGTTTTGCACGATCACGCAATATTCTATGCCAGGGTCGAGGGTCAGCAGCCAATAGCGCCGTCTGTTTCTGCCTTGGCGTGACCAGTGTGGATCCTTCTCGATACGATCTGCTCTTTGAGCGATTTATTAGCCGCGAACGGAATGAAGCCCCCGATATCGACATCGACTTCGAGCACCAGCGGCGCGAAGAAGTGATTCAGTACGTCTATGAAAAGTACGGTCGCGATCGAGCGGGTATGACCGCAGCGGTGACGACGTATCGAACGCGTTCAGCGATTCGAGATTGCGGGAAAGCGATTGGGCTATCGCTCGATTGTATCGACCGGCTCGCTAAGATCGTAGAGGGGCGCGGCGCTGAAACCAGCTTCTCCGATCGATGCCGGACTGCGGGGATCGATCCGGAATCTGACGTCGGCAAAAGGTTTGAATACTTGGTGCAATCGATTTTAGGCTTTCCACGCCACCTCTCGCAGCACACGGGTGGCATGGTGATGACATCTGGAGTGTTATGCGAGCTTTGTCCGATCGAGAATGCGGCGATGCCCGACCGGACCATCATTCAATGGGACAAAGACGACCTTGACGAGTTGGGGATCCTCAAGGTCGATTGCTTGGCGTTGGGAATGCTTTCAGCCATTCACCGCAGTTTGGATTTGATGCGGATCCACTACGGACGTTCGCTCGATCTCGCTACGATTCCGGCGGAGGATCCGTCCGTTTATGACATGATTTGCGCTGCCGATACGCTCGGAGTATTTCAGATTGAAAGCCGTGCTCAGATGAGCATGTTGCCTCGGCTTCGACCCCGTTGTTTCTACGACTTGGTGATCGAAGTGGCCATCGTGCGGCCCGGTCCTATTCAAGGCCAAATGGTTCATCCCTATTTGACCGCGAGGAGAACTGGGATTCAGCCTGAATACCCCACGGAAGATATCGCGAACGTTCTTCGGAAGACGATGGGAGTTCCCATCTTTCAAGAGCAGGCGATGCGATTGGCGGTTGTGGCGGCGGGGTTCACCCCAGGGGAAGCGGATCAACTGCGCCGCGCGATGGCCGCCTGGAGACGTCCCGGCGTGATCGATAACTTTCGAACGAAGCTCATCGATGGTATGCGATCCAAAGGTCTCGATGAGGTCTTCGCAGAACGAGTCTTCAATCAGCTGCGTGGGTTTGGCGAGTATGGATTCCCCGAGTCCCATGCAGCGAGTTTCGCATTGCTCGTCTACGCATCTTGCTGGATCAAGCATCGTTATCCGGAAGTCTTTTGCTGCGCGATGCTCAACAGTCAACCGTTAGGCTTTTATGCACCCGCTCAACTCGTGCAAGACGCGATTCGCCATGGAGTCGAGGTCTTGGGCGCCGATGTCAACCATAGCGAATGGGACTGTACGCTTGAGCTGCGGCCATCGCACGGATTGGAGGAAAAAGGCGGCATGGTTAGACGAACATTGCGTTTGGGTTTGAGAACCATACGTTCTTTGAAACAAATCGACGCCGAATCCATCCTTACAGATCGGAACAAGAGAGGTCGTTTTCAGGACCAAGCTCAATTGGTGGGACGAACCAAGTTATCTGAACCGACGCTCAGCCTACTCGCTGATGCGGGTGCGCTCGAATCCTTATCCGGCGATCGTCGGGCGGCATATTGGCAGGCATTGTCGCGAGAGAAGTCAGACCGCGAAATGACCTTATTCGCGCATGCGGACCTGGATCGGGATGAAGAAGTCCCCGTTGCGTTGCGTCCCATGAGTCCTCTGGAGGAAGTCTATTCGGATTACCTGAGAACGGGGTTATCTCTTAAGGGGCATCCGATGCAATTCTTTCGCGCTCAGCTTCAAGAGAAGCGGGTGACGACCGCTATCGACTTGCAAGGGACCCGCCACGGTAGGTTTGTTCGGGTGGCCGGATTGATCTTATTGCGTCAACGACCTGGGACAGCGAAAGGGATTACGTTTGTCACCATGGAGGACGAGACCGGCTCCATCAATTTGGTGCTTAAGCCAGAGGTATGGCAAGAACATTACTTGTTGTGCAAGCAGTCCAATGCGTGGCTTGTACACGGTGTCCTTGAGAACCGCGAGGGAGTCATTCACGTATTGGTAGCCAGGATTGAAGATCTGCAATCCGTTGTCGGAAACATTGATTCGCGTTCGAGAGACTTCAAATAAAAAAAGGCCAGCTCGAGAGCTGGCCTTGGTAAGGACATTTTGTTTCGAAGTATCCAAAAAAGTATGAATTATGGCTGCTGGAAACAAATAAAACGTCCCATCAATCGATACCCAAGTTGTAAAGGTCGATCGGGTTCTCAGCTATCTTTCCAACTTGATCTGCACTGCGACGAGTGCCATAGCTGGGCCAACCCCCAATCGTTTCCAACTCAGGCATCATTCCGACCAGTTGCTCACGGAGCATCATCACCAGTCGAGCAACACGGGGCGAAGAAGAAACCTCGGATAAAGCGACCACCGTTTTCATCAGCTTGACCATGGACGCACGTGTTTGAGTTTCATCGGACAACTCATCGTCGTGGTCTTGAAGCAAGTTTTGAATTGGCACATCGAGCGCCTGCTGCCACAGGTACAGGTCGCTCAGTTTCAGATCGCAACTGGGGAGTTCCTGTTGTTTGAGAACAGAAACATCCGCTCCAGTGCGGCGAGAAACAGTTCGTAGCGACACGCCTTGCTGTTGGCGAACGTCAGCAATTCGATGAAGGGGCATCCCCTTGCGTATCCGTCGGACTCTCCGCTCCTCGAATTCGAAATCCTCGTCGGACTCCGAACTCTGCGTCACGGATGCCATCTGCGAAAATCCTCCTTTCCAAAGAAATCAGACTTGCAGTTGAATAAGGCAACATTGCCTTCTTTCTATCAAACTACTCTGAAAACCAAATTACAAGTACCCACCCGGGAAAATGAGATTTTCGTGAGAAGATTTAGCCCCATGCCCAAGAGTTTTTTTCCTACTCGGAAAACTCCAGCACTCAAACTAGGGAGAATTCGCCTCCATTGAAGGCAGTAAACATGTCCCGCCATTTCGGCTTGTTTGAGGCGATGGGAGCTGCGTGTTTGGGGCGTGTTAGCTTCGCCCCTCTTCGAGTGTGGGGACGGCAATTTCCGCGACGAGTTGGTCGAGAATGATTTCGCTGGTGCGGCGTCGCAATCGGGATTCTGGTTTGAGGATAAGCCGATGGGCGAGAACGGGTGCGATCACTTTTTTGACGTCGTCCGGTTGGACGTACGCTCGGCCGCGGATGGCGGCCATCGCTTGCGAGGCGCGAAACAGCGCGATACTGGCCCGGGGGCCTCCCCCTAGCGCTAGCTCTTCATGCGAACGCGTTTCGTGAACGATCTGCAGCAAGTACTGCCGCACCTTGGGATCAACGTAGACTTGCCTGACATCCTCCTGTGCTTGCACGACATCCGCAGCGGAAACAACAGGAGCAAGGGATTGGATGGGAGATGATTTCTCCAAGAGCTGGAGCATACGCAGCTCTTCTTCCATCGATGGGTACCCGAGGGAAAGCTTCATGAAGAACCGATCAAGCTGTGCTTCGGGGAGGGGAAAGGTTCCTTCGTGATCGATGGGGTTTTGTGTTGCGATGACCAAGAACGGGTCAGGGAGTCGATAGGTCACGCCGTCGACGGTGACGCTCGCTTCGGCCATTGCTTCGAGAAGACTCGACTGGGCCCGCGGGGTGGTGCGGTTGATTTCATCCGCTAAGAGAATATTCGTGAAGAGCGGGCCTTTTCGAAACTCGAAGTCCCCTGTTTTTTGGTTGAAAATCGATGCACCGGTGATGTCGCTCGGCAGCAAATCGGGGGTGCATTGCACCCGCTTGAATTCACCCCCAACGCTTGCGGCGAGGGCTCGTGCCAGCATCGTTTTGGCGACACCAGGAACGTCCTCGAGGAGGATATGACCGCCCGAGAACCAAGACACCAGCGATAGGACCAATTGCTTCCGTTTTCCTACGATCGCTTTCTCGATATTCGCGATGATCTTCTTGGAACAATCGTGGACATGCTGAGTCATCAAGCACCTAGGGGCATCAGAAAGGAATCGTTTTCAATTACCCCATACTATCTAGCAGATCCCCTTCCGTGATCATTCGGAAACCTTTTCTTGCCAAGGTTTCTAGGGCTTGCTCAGTGTTATCGACCATGATGGCAACTGCGGGTTCGCCGTGTGGGCGGAAGATGAGCGGGTAAGCCTGAATGATGTTGATTTCGGCTTGCAGGAGCGCCGAGCAGATCTGCAGAAGGGGCTGCCCTCCCTCGGGAAGTTCCACACCGATCAAATCGGATTCGATGATGGCCAACCCGGCCCTTTCCAGAATCTCTCTACCCCGCTCCGGATGGCTCACAAGAAATCTCACAAAAGCGCACTCGGCGGAGTCGCTGATAGATAGGGCGACGATGCGAATACCCGTTCCCTCAAATCGCCTCACGACTTCGAGCAATTGCCCGACTCGATTCTCGAGGAAGACCGTGAACTGACGGATCGTTGGGTAGTCGCGTCCTCGCATGGTCTCAAAAGAAGTCGAGGATCCATCTCCCGAACTCATAGCGTTACTTTCCTAGGTAGAGTGTTGGGGGTAGAACTTGGTGCGATCCGGTATGAAAGATCCGGACTTGGCGATCCGCAGGCCTTGATACAACCTGCGCGGGAGTACGCGCTTCGCCAAAGTGTACCAAATAAAAATCGGAGAATGAACGGCAACCTTCATGACAGAATCCAACGAAGGACCCGATCACGCACGCTTGCTGGAACTAACGATCGTGATGCCATGCCTGAACGAAGCGGACACGGTCGCGTCCTGTGTCGAAAAGTCGCTGCGCACCATGCGAGAGCATGGCATCCGTGGAGAGGTTGTCGTCGCAGACAACGGAAGTACGGACGGGTCGATCGACCTGGCCTTGCAAGCGGGAGCGAGAGTTGTTCACGTAACGCGTCGGGGATACGGCGCCGCGTTGATGGGAGGGATTGCTGCGGCTCGAGGGGAATTTGTCTTGATGGGGGACGCCGACGACAGTTACGACTTCACAACTTTGCCCATCTTCTACGAGAAGTTAGCGGCAGGTGCGGATTTGGTACAGGGATGCAGGCTCCCGTCCGGAGGAGGAACCGTGATGCCGGGTGCCATGCCTCCGCTCCATCGATGGCTCGGGAACCCACTTCTCACAAAACTGGTTCAATGGATGTTCAAGACGCGCATCCAAGATGTCTATTGCGGCCTGCGAGCCTTTCGAAAGTCGTGGCAGCAAGGACTCGAACAGCGCTGCACGGGGATGGAATTTGCCACCGAGATGATCATCAAGTCCGCGTTATTCGGAGGGCTTGTCGAGCAAGTCCCCGTGACGCTTCATCCGGATGGCCGCATCCACCAACGCTCCCATTTGCGAACGTTCCGAGACGGCTGGCGCACGCTTCGTTTTTTCCTCTTGCTTTGTCCCCGCTGGACCTTTTTCTTTCCCGGCATCTCGATGGTTCTCGTCGGAGTGCTTTTGGGAGTTTTAGCGCTGCCTCAGATTCGATGGATGGATATCGCGTTCGATGTGCATACGCTGTTGGTTGGAGTCTTGGCTATCCTGGTAGGGTCGCAATGGATTTGGTGCGGCGTACTTGCTAAATCGTTTGCGATGAGCGAGGGGATTCTGCCTGCATCGGGAGCCCGTGCGTCCTCGGAGGAAAAAAAGGAAGCGGACGCTTCTTCCCACTTGGAACGCTTGCTCCTCATCGCTGGGGGGATGGCCTTGTTCGGCGTCGGACTCGTCGGGTGGACGGCTTGGGAATGGTACCGATCCGACTTCGGTCCTCTCGACTACGCCACCACAATGCGCCGAGTGATTCCAGGGGTGGGGTTGATTGCGATGGCGGCTCAGTTCGCGGCATCCAGTTTCTTGCTCAGCGTCCTACGTCTATCCAGGCTCTAGGATTTTCAAGGCTCTAGGTCTGTCCAGGGGGGACTGGTCTACGAGTGCCTTCGAAAAATAAGATCAGTTCGATGCCGAGGATTGCGCATCGGTCGCAAGCTCGTGGGCGATCCATCCATCGGCCCAGCGTTCGAGGCGCGAAGGGGTTCCTGGTTTGCGATTTCGATGGAGATAGCCAACGTGCCCTCCCCGACGTGTTACACGCACGGTGGTCGAAGGAGACCAAGGGGCATCGTGGAATATTTTGTAGGGAACGATCGGATCGTGCGCATCGAGCAGCACCGTCGTCCGAGTTCGGATTTGACTCAACTCCGGTTTGGTTGAGCCGGCTGCATAATAAGCGTCCGCGTTTGCGAACCCTGCCAGGGGGGCGGTGACGGTCTCATCGAAACGTCGGATCGAACCAAAATCGGCTCCTCGAAAGCGAGCTTCCCACTCTGGCCAACGCGCTGCGCGGACCTTGCTCTGCACTTGGAGTGATCGCAGGAAGTATTTGGCATAGATGCGATTCACTCCGGTCTCCATGTGTTTGCAGCAGGCAGCCAAGTCGATGGGGGGAGCCACCGCAATCGCTTTGGCAATCTTGAGGCAGGAGCCCTTCGGATCTTGCAACTCCGAAGCATGGTCGATCAACATTCGTAACAAAAGGTTTCCCCCGAGGGAAACGCCGACCCCTCGCCACTCGGCGATCGCGAGCCGTTCCGAAAGCTGCTGAATCCCCGACCATAAGAGTCCAGCGCACGCGCCGTGAGGAGGTAGAGGGGTGTACTCGAACGAATCCCCTGCTCCTGGCAAATCGAATCGGAAGACACGAAACCCGAGTTGGAGGAGTTGGTCGGCTAGATGCGTCATATAGGTCCCGCGATGCGATGACCCGAGACCGTGAAAAAGGAATACGGCTTCTTCGCGAGGAGCAGCTGCTGAGATCGGTGCGTTCTCGTAGGCCAGCAGCTCCCCCCAAGGGGCGATCGATAGGCGATGGACGATCGGTGCATCCAGCCTTGCTTTCGGTTTGTAAAAGCCGGTGAGCAGCGTCTGCAGATGGCCGCTTCTCAAAAACCAAGGAGGTCGGAAGTCTTCTGGGTTCATGGCGTACGCCCTGTTGCGATGCGATGCAGAGCGCGGAGTACCAGATGCTCTTGATAAGCGACAGGCGGTTCAACATAGGGAACCAGTAGATTGCCATCTCCGCCAGTGATCATCACGATCGCATCCTGCCATTCGGATTGGGAACGATAGGCTTGAACCAAGTGGCTTGCACCTCCCACCAAAGAAGCATGCACTCCAGCCGCGATGGCTTCCAGTGTGTTGCGACCTGGTAATTTCGGGGACTTGGTAACCAAGTGATTGCTAATCCATGGCAATTGGTCTGTCCCGGCTGCTAGGAACTGGAGGGAAAGGCCAAGACCTGGAAGAATCGCCCCACCACGGAAGACACCGTTCCTCGAAACCGCATCGACGGTTAATGCCGTCCCCGCTTGAGCCACGATGACGCTTCGATTCGAGACGTTATTGAAATCATCCCCCCGATTGGCGCGCGTCCACCCTTCCCATGAAGACAGAATACGATCGATTCCCGTTCGTTCCGGATGTTCGACGTCGAGCTCCATGGGCACATCGCGATACGTGATGACACGCAGCTCAGCGGATGGGCAAACGGTCATCGCAGCATCGCGGAGTAACGTAAACGCGCCTTGATGTACCGAAGAGATATACCAAGTCGACTCGCACGGTGCATCGATGTGTTCTGCCAACCATCGAAACGCAGACAAGTCGGTGGAATCGCACCAAAGTTGGTTGAGGCCGGATTGCTGTTGCGGAGTCGACTTGTGGCGCGTGTTCAAGTTCGCTGGCCAGGAGAGTCGAACCACTTTTGAAAGATCCCAATCGCCACCGTCGGAACATCGCAGTGCGCGAACCCCGCTGTTACCGATGTCGACGAGAATCATTTTGCGAGGAGCTTCTGACTAGCGAGAAGGTCCGCAACCCGCGACACGAGGATATTGAGGCCGCTTCCAGTCACGGCGCTGACGAGCAATACATCATCCCGACCCGTCGTCTCCTTGAGCTTGGCCTGCACTTCGTCCGAACCGGGCAACTCCGACTTGGTAACCACAATGATTTCAGGACGAGCGGCTAACTCTTCGCTGTATTCCTCGAGCTCCTTGCGGATGGCCAAGTAGTTCTCGATAGGGTCGGTTTGGTCCATGGGCATCGGTTCGACGAGATGGACCAAAATCCCTGCTCGCATGATGTGCCGAAGGAAATCGTGACCGAGTCCGTGTCCTTGAGCAGCGCCTTCGATCAAGCCTGGGATATCGGCCATGACAAAGGTTCGTTCGATGTCGACGGAAACCATTCCCAAATTCGGGAATTTGGTCGTAAACGGGTAGTCGGCAATCTCTGGTCTGGCTCGGGAGAGGCGGCTGAGCATGGTGCTCTTTCCGGCGTTTGGTTTGCCGATCAAGCCAACGTCGGCAATCGATTTGAGCTCCAGAATGATCCGTCGCACCTCACCCTGCCCGCCGTCCGTCGTTTCGCGAGGAGCTTGATTGGTGGAGGATTTGAAGTGGGTATTTCCCCAACCGCCGCGGCCCCCTCGGGCGGCGATGATTTCGTCTCCGTCGTTGACCAAATCGCGAATGATGATCCCCGATTCCTTATCGATAATCACCGTTCCTGGTGGTACGGCGAGGATCAGATCTTGGCCATTGCGGCCATGGCAATTGGCACCGAGGCCCGGGGCACCGTGCTCGGCGCGCCAATGGCGTTGGTGTGCGAATTCCACGAGCGAGTTGACGCCGGAGCGTGCGCGGATGACGACGCTTCCACCGTCCCCTCCATCCCCTCCGTAAGGGCCTCCGCGAGGGACGTGTTTCTCGCGTCGGAATGCCATGCAGCCGTTGCCTCCTCGGCCTGCGATCACCTCGACTTCGACTCGATCCACAAACATGGATTTCAACCTTAACAAGAATTGCCTGGGAGAGTCCCCTAAAACGAAATACGACGAGCGGAATGCTCGTCGTATGGCAGTGATTGTTCCAACGCGACGCTGCTCCGTCGACGCCCAGCTCCGAACCTTCAGCAACCCGCCCATGGGGCTTACCGCAGGGCTCGTTCGGTCCACCTCAAGGCGGGTGGCTGGAAACGAGCGAGCAAGATGAGATCGACGCAGAAAAAACTAGGAAGCGACAGCGGGCTGGACGTTGATGCGGCGTCCTTCTTGGTCGAAGTAAACATTTCCTTCGATCAAGGAGAAAATCGTGAAGTCATTGCCCATGCTCACATTGCGGCCTGGGTGCCACTTCGTACCTACCTGGCGGATCAAGATGTTGCCTGGGAACACCTTCTCTCCACCGAACTTTTTCACTCCACGTCGTTGGGCGTTTGAGTCGCGACCGTTGCGAGTGGAGCCCTGACCTTTTTTGTGTGCCATCGATCTACCTAATCTACAATCAAAAAAAAGTGTGCCGACAACGCATTCCATGTTGCGCGGGGTGGGGATTTTAGCGGTAGATCCACTGGTAATCAAGCCGTTCTTCGAGATTGAACTGCTTCAAGTGGTACTCGAGTCGGGCAGGGTCTTCGAATGCCGGAATTCCTAGGCGAATCAAATCCTTGTACTCTTCGATTCCATCTCCCGCTCGCCAGTGATAAATGCGAAGCGTCTTCCGCTCAAATCGCATCTCTCCGCTGGAATCCGTCCTCATTTTGAAGGCATTCGACAAGCCTCGCACATCGACTGCAAAAAAGTCAACGCGAGGGTCAATGTCGGTCCAGATTGCCACTCCCCACACGGCGTCGTCCGGAGAATCGGATTGCTGGATGTCCTGCTGAGCCATCTGGATGTGATCCAGGAGTGGTTTTCCAACACGCTCTTTGGTTTCAATCGCTGCTTTGGCCGTCGGCAGAATTTGGGCATCCATCGCGAAATTCCGCTCCTTGCTCACCAATGTGAAGCGAGGCAAAAAGCGTACGGCCTGTGATTTGACGATCGTTGGGGTACTGGGGATCTCGCTGCTCTCCTCCATCTCTGCCTGCAAATCGCGACCTGGATATCGAACGGAGTAGACCATATACCAAGCCACTTTGCGTTCCATCACGCCATTCAAGCCGGGTACGTCGACAAGGATCACCCGAACCGGTTTGAAAGAAAACTCCAGATACCAAACGTCGTGACGAAAGGTAATGTTTCGCGATTTCTCCAGCAGGGTTTCGGCGGATGATGCGAAGAAGGGCTTGTTCTCAGGAAATTCGGGGGCTGTCCAAGCCAGCTCGGGGTGCTTTTCGACGAAATCCAGGTCGAATTTTCCCGCGATCGTGTCGGTGGCGTTCTCATCCGGCGGAACAACCGTCATTACCCCATCTGCCAGCTTCCGGGGAGGAAGCGGTTTCGGGACGGAAGCGAGCACTTCCTGAGCGGAGGCGGTTTCTTGCATCCAGGCGGTTGCGACCATCGCCACTAATAAAAAGCAACGAAAAACCATCGATTTCACGCTTGATCGAGTCCTGGACGGATGGGGAAAAGTTTGCGCAGCGGCGAGCGACCGCGTCTCGAAGCCGAGAAGACTACTGGGAGTATAATCCGGGGGAATGGACATCGGAAAAGAAAACTCATTTCCGACCACTTTTTTGAGGGGCGACCCCAGGAACCGCATGCGATGAAACACGACGAATGGTTGGACATTTCTGCCTCTCCAGGACCGAGCCGACGACTTCGAGTTCGGATCGCGGGCGAGGGCAAACCACTCCTTCTCCTGCATGGTTACCCGCTGGATAGTCAGATGTGGGGCCCTCTCATCGAACGCCTCCAAAACCAATTTCTGTGCATCGCTCCCGATCTGCGGGGATTCGGGGAATCCGGTGAAGAGCGATTCAGTTTCGAACTAGAGGATTTGGCCAAAGACTCGCAATCTATCGTGCATCGCATCGCTCCGGGGGTCGCACCCATCCTTTGCGGCCTTTCGATGGGGGGATACATCGCGATGCGCTACATGGCGATATTCGGCGACCAAGTCGATCGTGTCGTGCTAACCAACACGCGAGGCAATGCGGACGACGCAGAGGCTCAGAAAAATCGGCGAGTTACAGCGACCAATGCCCTTCGTGAGGGGACAGAACCAACCGTTGCCCCGATGCTGCAAAAACTGCTTTCGGCTCGCAGTGCTTCCACGCGACCCGATCTGGTGGAGCAGGTTCGGAAAATGATGTTCTCGACCCGACCTTCCACGGTCGCTTGGGCATTGCAGGCGATGGCCAATCGCCCGGATTCGATGGAAGAATTCTCTCGCTGGAAATGCCCCGTGCTGTGCATCGCCGGGCAAGAGGACTCGATCACACCTCCCGAGGCATTGCAAAGCATCGCATCGCGGATTGCAGGGGCTAAATGCAGTATCGATCCCCACAGCGCGCACCTGACGCCATTGGAATCACCGGAATGGTTTGCCGAGCAATTGGTAGCGTTTAGTTCCGGCGAGGAAACTTGATCGACTACGCCCCAAACCTCCATTTCGCTACGGACTGTTTCCGCTGCGAAGCGACAACATCGATGAGAACTTCGATCGTACGGTCGATTTCTGTTTCGGTATTCGCAGTCGAGACACTGAAACGGATACCCCCTTTGATAATCTGTTCTGGGAGGTGCATGGCTTGGAGAACATGCGAAGGTTGACTCGATCCGCTTGCGCACGCCGAGCCGGTGCTGCATGCGATTCCCTTGAGATCGAGCGCCACCTGCAGGGCTTGCCTGTCTACCCCTGGAAACGAAACGCTTAAGGTGTGGGGCAAACGCGCGGCATCGCGACCAACCACGATGGAGTCTTCGATTGCTTGAACGATTCCCGTTTCCAGTCGATCTCGAAGCTTGCCTAGTTTCCCTGCACGATCTTCTACATCGATCGCCTCTTCCACGGTCGCCGCAAACGCATCGCACAAGATGGGGGCTTCGGTGCCGGGACGGAGGCCCAGTTGCTGAAATCCACCGAACAATTGCGGCGCGACTTGGATTCCATGCCGCAGGATCAAGCCTCCAATTCCTACAGGGCCATGGATTTTGTGAGCTGTGACCGTCATGGCGTCGGCCTCCCAAGATTGGAAGCAGACCGGGACCTTGCCAAGCATTTGCACGGCATCGCAATGAAATAGAACCCGATACTCCTTGCAAAGTGAAGCAATGTCTCCGATGGGTTGGAGGACGCCCGTTTCGTTGTTGGCGGCCATGACCGATACCAAAGCTACTGGCGAGTGGGAATCGGGCGTCAGCATCCTGCGGAGCGCCTCCAAATCGACGATGCCTTCCTTCGTCACAGGGATCGTTTCGGTGCTCCGGCCGAGTTGACGCAATCGATCCGCTGCGCCGAGGACACTGGGGTGCTCGATCGCGGAGACGAGAATACGACCGGGGTGAAGCTCGCTCAATCCGAACAAAGCAAGATTATTGGCTTCCGTTCCTCCGCTGGTGAAGAGGAGTTGGTCTGCTCCCATCCCAGCCGTCCGAGCCCCGAGGCCGGCCAGAATTCGATCGCGAGCCGCTTCGACAATCGCTCGGGCTCGCCGCCCGGCCGCATGCTGACTGCTGGGATTGGCGATCCTCTCCAGAGACAGGACGCGCATCCGCTCCGCGATGGCAGGGGCTAAAAAGCTGGTCGCGTTGTTGTCCAGATAGATCATGCCGGCACAAGTGTTCGGAGGGTGAGCTACCGTATTAGAAGGGTTAGCATCTGGTTCGATCGCGATCGGTTAGCTCGCGATTGGGTGGTTTGCAACACGGGAGGGGATTCCAGTCGCTTCATTTAGGTATTGTCCTGTCGCTCCCCTACTAAATCTAGTTCACCTTCGCGATTCTACCCCGTTTCGCTAGAATGCCAGCCTTTCACTTTCGGCAACGACGGACTGTTCCCACTTTCGCAAGCATATGAAGATGACATCGCCGCAAAAAAGGAACCGCAACGATGGCGGCAAAGGTGGTCCTCCCCAGGATCAGCCCCACATCCTAGATCGGTCGCCTCCCTTCGATTTGGCTGCCGAAATGGGGGTCTTGGGGAGTTTGATCCTCAATCCAGACTTGACCAATGACCTGACCTTGGTCCTGCGGGCCGACGATTTCTATGACGATGCGAATCGGAAGCTGTATTCCGCGATGATCGCTCTGTTCGAAGCCGGACGGAAGATGGATGTGACGCTGCTTGTCAATGAACTGAAAGCAGCCGGGGACTTTGAGCTTGTTGGTGGCGCAGCGTATCTCGCCAAGCTGGCGAACAGCGTTCCCAACGCGGCCCACGCGATGTACTATGCCGAGATCGTCCGCACCAAGGCGACGCTGCGCCGATTGATCGACGCATCGACTTCCATTCTCAAAGATGCGTACGACGAAACCTTTGACGCGAAAGAGCTGGTATCGCAGGCGGAACAGCGAATCTTTCAAATCCAAGACGAGCGCAACGCCAACTCTGCTGCACCGGTAAGCGAAGTATTGCGAACGGCCATGAACCGGATCGATATGCGGATGCAGGGGCATCAGCTGAACACGGGGGTTATGACCCATTTCACCGACTTCGATCAGATGACCGGCGGTCTTCACGATGGGGAACTCATCATTCTGGCAGCTCGCCCCGCCATGGGTAAGACGGCGTTTGCCATGAACATCGCAGAGCAAGTCGCGATGAAGGACAATGCACCGACCCTTTTTGTCAGTTTGGAAATGGCGGCGGTCGAGTTAGTCGATCGTTTGCTCTGTTCGGTTGCCAAAGTGAATGGTTCGCGACTGCGGGTCGGTACGATTTCGCAAGACGATCAAAAGAGACTTATTTCGAGCGCGGCCAAGATCGCCACGTCCCCTCTTTATATCGACGATGCTCCGAGCCGAACGGTCAGCGAGATCGCGGCCGTCGCGCGGCGGATCACCCAACAAGAGCTGCGCAAATCCGGCGGTCGCAAGCTGGGGCTTATCGTCATCGACTACCTGCAGCTCATCGAGCCGGACAATCCCAAGGATCCGCGGCAAGAACAGGTTGCGAAAATCGCGCGACGTCTCAAGATGTTAGCCCGGGAGCAACATGTCCCCATCCTTTGTTTGTCGCAGCTCAATCGTCAATCGGAGGAGAGCAAGGATCACAAACCGAAGCTAAGCCATCTGCGGGAGTCGGGGGCGATCGAGCAAGACGCGGACGTTGTCATGTTCGTCCACCGCGAAGGATACTACCATCGCGGTGAAGATGCCGAGCAATATGCCGGCCAAGCCGAAATCATTATCGCCAAGCAACGGAACGGGCCGGTGGGCGATGTCGAGTTAATCTGGGAGAAGGACTTTACTCGGTTCCTTAATAAAGCACCGGAGCGGCATGAGGAGTTCAATAGCTACAGCGACTTCTCGACTCCTGGAGGCTACTGAGTCCTTACGATTTTCCCACGGTCCACCCGAAAGCAGAATGATGAACATTGGTCACGACGGAACCTTTCGAGTCCTATTGCAGAAGGAACAATTGGTCTTTTCTTCAGCGCACTTCATTACATTTGCCGGCGATATTTGCGAATGTCTGCACGGCCACAACTATGGATTGCGTGGCGAGGTTCAGGGAAAGCTCGACGAAAACCGTTACGTCATCGACTTCATCGCATTCCGAGATACGCTTGCCAAAATCGTCAAGCGATTGGATCACCACATGCTGTTGCCGACGCGTCACGCCATGATCTCTGTCCAAGAGGAAGGGGACGAGATCGTGGTTCGTTTTCGGGCCAAGCGGTGGGTCTTTCCTGCTGAAGATTGCATTCTTCTCCCAATCGTGAACACCACGGCCGAAGAAATCGCGGAATGGATTGGTCGGGAACTATTGTCCGAGTTGTATGTGAAGATTGGGGATCGCCTCGACTGGTTGGAGATCGGTGTGGACGAGAACAATGGGCAGTGGGGGTACTGTCGATTGCCATGGTCACGCGTTTCTTAACGGATTTGAGTTCGCCGACATAAACTGTGCAGGTTGCAATGTTATTGGCCGAATCGAGACGTTAGGCCGACCTTTCTTGAATTCAGGATGGCGACGAAGGGTCGATGGTTCGCAAAGCGTTTGCGTTCCACCTTCCACGCATCTTGAGCACCATGCTAAAGTCCTCACCTGTGCAACTCGCTGAAGAGGGTATTCAAAAAGCCGCCGTTCTCCTCATGGCACTCGAGGAAGACGATGCGGCCATGCTGTTGTCCAAGATGCCATCCAGGTATGTGGAGGCCGTCTCGCTCGCGATTGCACAAATCGACGATATCCCGGGCCAGGTACAAGAAGAGGTCATCTCCGAGTTTTTCGGTGGGGCTCCGAGTTCGTTGATTCATGCGTGTGGTGGATTGGAGCGCGCGAAAACGCTGGTGAGGAAGGCGTTCGGCAAAGATGCTGCCGATATGCTCGCGGTGCTGCAGCAAACGATCGAATCCCTCCCCTTTGCATTTCTGCAAAAGGCGGATCCGCAAAACATTCTCACCTTTATCATGGACGAGCACCCGCAAACGATCGCCGTCGTGATCTGCCACGTCCCCGCGGCAACCGGTGCTGGAATTCTCAACGGACTGCCCCAACAGAAGCAACTGGCCGTTATTCGACGCATCGCTCAAATGGGGCAGACGAGCCCGGAAGCGATCGCGGACATCGAGCGAGCCCTTGAGTTTCGAATGTCCATGGTCATGAATCAGTCGTTCCAGAAAGCGGGTGGTGTACCGGCGGTTGCCGAAATCCTCAACGTCACGGATCGAGCGACCGAACGCATGGTCTTGGAGAATCTCTCGAAGGACAGTCCAGAGTTGGTGGAAGAGATCCGACGGTTGATGTTCGTCTTCGAAGACATTCAAAAACTGGCGGACAAGGATATTCAGACCTTGCTCAAGAATGTCGAGACCAACCAATGGGCGATGGCACTCAAGGGAGCGAGCCCGCAACTTCAAGAGAAGGTCATGAAGAACATGTCGCAGAGAGCGGCAGAAATCCTCAAAGAAGAAATCGGATTCCTCGGTCGCGTCAAACTCAGCGATGTCGAATCGGTCCAGCAAAAGATTGTCGATATCGTCCGCGGACTTGAGGAAGCAGGACAACTGCAGCGACCGGGTAGCGATGGTGAAGAGGAGTTTGTCGCCTAACGGGGCATGACGGGCATGTTGGAATTCGCGACCGCTTCGGCCTCCAAATTGTCGACCGCGGCGACTTGAAGAACCTCCTCAAAGCTTGGCCCGGCGACCAACATCAACGGGGTGTCCGCGTCCCGTTGCTGCGCCAAAAGCCCATGGTGACGAGTCAACTCGAGCGTAGCCAGGAACATTGCGACCAACCCGCTCTTGTGCATGCCGAGATCGAACAAATTTTGGAGTTCTACCTCGCCATGATCGCGGACCAATCCGTGAATCCGCTCCATGTAAACGTGAATCGGTGTGTTGTCGTAGGTAAGCTTGTGCTCCGGGGCTTTCTGTTTCGCTTTGAGGATTCGCCCGAACGCGCTGACTAAATCCCAGACCTCGACCTTCGCGATCGGGACATCGGCTGCATCCAAGCGCCGGGGTGGTAGATCGTTCGCGAGCCGGGGGAACCGCAGCTGCCATTGGCGACTTTGTTCGTCGAGAAGACTGGCTACGTCCCGAAACCGCTTGTACTGCACGAGGCGGTCGACCAGGTTTTCGACTCCATCGCCTGGCTCCTGCATGGACAGAATTTGTGGCGTCTCTTCTTCGTCGTGTGGCAAGACCACTTTTGCCTTCATCTCGATCAATTGGCTGGTGATGTCGATGAACTCACCGACCTCATCCAGATCGAGTTCCTGCAGGATCGAAACATAATCGAGGTACTGCGAGGTAATTCGGGATAGCGAGATCTCCTCCAGCGGGAGCTCTTCCCGCCGGATGAGATAGAGGAGCAAATCGATCGGTCCGTGGTAGGCTGGCAAGTCGATTCCGAACACCGTGCTATGTCTCCGGTCCTTTGCAAGCGTTACCGAGTCAGGCCCATCGAGAACGAAAAGACTTGTCGAGAATCCGAGTCGGCATAAGCCACCGGTACTGCGAAATCGAACGCGAGGGGCGCGGGTCCCAAGGCAGGAACGGCCACTCGGAATCCAACCCCAGGTGCAACCCGGAAGTTATCCCAATCCAATTCGATGTCTTGTTCAATCGTTCCGTAATCAACAAACGTCACCATGCGCAGCATGTCGTCGGCCGTGATGGGGAACATGTATTCGAAGGATCCCAAGAATTGAAAACGACCCCCGAGCTGCACACCTTGCTCAACAGGTCCTGCCCCTCGGAAATCAAAGCCGCGAAGTGTGGAGTACCCCCCTGCGAAGAAGTTTTCGAAGACTGGGGTGTCGGATCCGGAAAAGCCTAAGCGAACGGCGGATGTAAACGTATGACGTCCGGTTCGATCCGGGCGTTCTCGGACCAGAAAGTACTTGCTCCAGTTCAATTGCCCTCGCGGGAAGTCGAATTCACCGAAGTTCTGATCGTAAATCATTTCAAATAAATGCCCTTCCGTCGGCAAGAATGGGCTATCGCGGGTGCTGTGCGTCAGACGTACTCGTCCCGTGTACAAGTCATTGCTCCCGAGGACACGATTGAGTGCAGGAACCGTGTTGACCGCTGGATCGAAGATCTTCACGTCTTGTCCTGTCAGCTCCGTCGTGAGCGAGAGGTCGGGCGAGATTTCATAACCGAGACCGACGCGGCCCCCCAATCGCTGCTCCGACCAATCCTCGAAGAATCGAGTGAAGTAGAATCCCCCCACCGAAAGGCTAAAGGGAGAATAGCCGAATAGATTCGGTTCTGTCCAGTTCACGGTGTATCGTTGCACGTTGTTGCCGGGCATCAGCTCTACGCGAAAGTTTTGACCCGCGCCGCGGAAGGCACCATTGAAGAATCCCGTGCGGGAGTTGGGCCAAGCTCGAATGTCAAAGTTGCGTTCTTCGAGAACGATTTGGGCAGCAACCCCTAAGTCACTGTTTACCGATCCTCCGAGGGAGAATCGACCGGTTTGCCCCTCTTGGACATAAACGTCCACAGGTACATCACGAATAGAAGGGTTGTAACCAAAGGGAGCTCCTTGAAGAAAAGTAGTATTGGGTTCGAGTTGCCAAGGCTGATTCAGCGGAGGAAGAGGCTGATTCATCGGTCCCGGCGTGGCGAGAGGCTGATTGAACCGATTGTTATCAGCGGGGACAAAACCGGTCTGCGGAGCGTAGGATTGTTGAGGAATGGGGGCTGGATAAGCGGCCGTGGTTTGAACCGGTGCCACCACTCCATTGGGAAGCGTTGTATAAGGAGAGCCAACGGGTGCACCTGGATTCGAATTGAAGCCAGGGGGTGCACCGTAGTTCCCTGTTGCAGGGACCGGATAGCTACCGTAGCCAGGGGTGGGGGATTGAGCGAGGACGGTCGTAGCACTATGGATTCCGACGATGCTGGCAATCGACCATCGCAACAGTCGCTGCCAGGATGGCATTTTTGCGGATCGAGATGAATGATTTTGAAGCATGGTTAACGCTATGGAGTGCGGTCCGGTAATTCGTCGAAAGGGGATGGCAATCAGTGCTTGTGCAAGCGGTGCTTATTTGTCTAGGTCAACATCTTCTGGTGGCTCCACCTTGATCGTCGGCACGATGCCCTGCGAAGGATCGTTATTGAAGATCGAAGAGAATCGGAGGCGACGCGTGGCATCCTCGACACCTTTGCTGTTGATGATGCTGCCTGGACGAACGTTCGCGAGTGGATGCAGAACGACACGTTCTTTCGTGTAGTCTCCTTCGATATGCACTCGCACATCGCTGATGCGATAGATATCTCCTTCACCCACGTTGTAGATGATGTCCACTTCGTTGTTAGGCTGGTAGACGAGCTCGCCAACGATATCGCAAAAGTAATGTCCTTGGGTGCCATAGAGATCACGAATGAATCGCTCATCGGCTGCTTTGTTGTCCAGCTGAAATGGCTCCCCTTGCTTGGCCTGCATGTAGGGCATCAGTTCTTCGGGCTGGTAACGCTTCGTACCGCTGATGGCAACCGAGCGGATCTTATACCGGACACCTTCATAAATGACGAATGTAAGATCGACCCATTTACCGCTGCTGTCGTATTCCTTTCGCACATCGACACGGGCATCGAAGTAGCCGAGACGGCGGTAGTACGCGGTCAACGTTTGGCGGTCGTTTTCGATTTTCAGATCGGAGGCGCGGTTGAACATCCATTGGGTCAAACCACCCCGAGCATCCTTCGAGGAGATCTTGGCTTTGAGAAGCTCGCTGCTGAAGTCCTTGTTTCCTGCGCAGCCGATGGAATTGAATCGTTCGATTGGCCCTTCGTTGATCAAGAACTCGACGTCCCGCTCGCCCGGCAGCAAACCGGATACAACCTGGATGTCGACTTGGTTCATCCCTTTGTCTTGGTAGTATTCGATGAGATTGGTGCGTGCCGAATTGATCGCAATCGGGTCCAGCGGTTCTCCTTTGGCGATCCCCGCATGCTTGATCAATGCGGTGTCTTCCACGCTCTGATTGCCGGTGAAGAGGACGGACTTGATGATCGGGCGTTCTTGGACGATGAGCTTCATGTGAACGCCCCCTGCTTCCTCGGTGAAGTAGGGTTCGATTCGCTTGAACAATCCGGTTCGATAAAGGGCGGCGATGTCGCGTTGAAAGGTTTCCGTGTCGAACACCCGGTCCTGCCTCGATTGCATGACGGCCAGGATCGCGTTCTCCGATACCGATTTGTTCCCCTCGATTTTGACCGACAGAATCACGGATCCATTTTTAGCTTCTCGAGCGCGCGGCCCTCCTGATTCGAACACCCTGTCTTCAAATTTGGGCTCGCTGAAAGCTGGAGCGGGATCGTTGCCAGGCCCCCCTCCCATTTGTGCATAGGTGTTGCTTATCAATGCGATGGACAGCGAAGCGGTGGCTGCGGTTTGGATAAGTAGCTTCATGACATTCTCCCTGAATGGCGCTCGGGTGGGGAATACTTCTGTTGGTGAATACAGAATCTCGGGGGGAGGATGCAAGGTGCAGACGAGCTGACTTTAAGCATTCTTCGAATTTTGGTTACAATTAGGACCCGCAGACGAGCGGAAAGTGCGGAAACACCTTCGCCAATTTTCCAAGTCTGCTTAATTGCCTCTCCCTCTCCATCTCTCCCAGTCAAACTCTCTGCAATGACAGCAAATATTCGATTCTGTGCCTATTTCCTCGCAGGTATTGTCTCATCGGCACACGCAGCAGATCGCTTCGTACCCGCTGAGCCCTCGACTCCCACGCCTGAGTTCGGGCTTACGATTCGTTCGACCCCCCACCGCACACCGGTCGAGGAGCGGGCTGGGTTTCATGTCCCCGAGGGGTTCGCTGTCGATTTGATCGCTTCCGAGCCCGAGATTGCGAAACCTCTGAATTTGGCCTTTGATGCGAAGGGTAGACTCTGGGTCACCCAGACGAGGCATTACCCATTCCCGGTCAAGGAGGGGGAGCCAGCCACCGATTCGATTGTCGTTTTGGAGGATTCGGATCGGGATGGAGACTTTGAGACCAAGCGGTTATTCGCATCGGATCTCAATATTCCGATTGGGATATTGCCTGTCGACGATGGAGTGATTGTTTTCTCCATCCCGAACCTATGGCATCTGCGCGACACCGATGGTGATGGCGTATGCGATCAACGGAAAGTCCTTTATGGGCCATTCGACACGAGCCGCGATACGCATGGGATGGTGAACTCTCTCCGCGATGGAGGGGACGGCTGGATCTACGCATGCCACGGATTCAACAACCAATCCAATGTGGCCGGTCGCGACGGCCACCGTGTATCGATGCAATCCGGAAATATCTTTCGGTTCCGCCCGGATGGAAGCCGTATCGAGCTTTATAGCCAGGGGCAAGTCAATCCATTCGGCATGACTCAGGACCGGTTCGGGAATTGGTTCAGCGCCGATTGCCATAGCAAACCCATCACACAGCTTCTCCAGGGCGGCTGCAATCCTAGCTTCGGTCGCCCCGATGACGGGCTCGGTTTTGTTCCATCGATGATGGATCACTTGCATGGCAGCACGGCCATCGCGGGCTTGGCGCACACCAAGGACTCCAAGTTCCCCATCGAAATGACCGACCAATTCTTGAGCGGCAACGTCATGACCTGCCGGATCAATCGAAACCAGATTAGCTACCAGGGCGCGACGGCCCGTGCGACAGAATTGCCCGATTTACTGACGAGCGATGACTCCTGGTTTCGTCCTGTCGACCTCGTATTCGGTCCCGATGGTCACTTATACATCGCCGACTTCTACAACAAAGTCATCGGTCACTACGAAGTCCCTTTGGACCACCCCGACCGCGATCGAAACAGCGGTCGCATATGGCGTGTGAGATGGACCGGTGCGATCCCAGATGCACGGGCTGTCTCGCAGTCACACCCAGGCGGATCATCCAAGACGCGATGGAGTGACTTGGGTAGGCTCGAGCTTACGAAGACGACCGACGCCATGCGATGGCTCGCATCGGTGCAACAGCTATCGAGCCAGGATGCCAGCGTGGAAGGCCTCCGAGCGTTGCTCCAATCCGCCGTGCAGCTGAGCCAGTTGCCGGACCCGATCCTGCAACAGACGCATGCAATCGCCCTTCGCCGCGTGATCATCGCCTTAGCCGATTCCGACCCCGCCGCCGTGGAGTCTCTATTCGCAGAACAAAGCCGAATATCGCAAGGGCTCCAGGCACCGATCCAGCGGGCGTTGATGCGAGTTCTACCCGCTTGCCGAACAACGCGATGCACCGGTTGGGCAATCGATCTTCTGGAACGCGGGATCGCTAACGACAAAGAGAGATCGAACGAAGACGAGCAATCGATTCGGCTGACAGTCGATCCATTGGCAGATGTCGTCGACGATTCAAACATGGATCGGTATTTGGGAGTGCTCCGGCACATGGAATCCTCTTCCAAACCACACGCGTTCGCAGAGCGTCTCGTTGGGATCGGAGCAAGGCAGCAGCAGTCGCGTGGCAACCTTTCTCGCAAACTTATTGAGGCAGGCCATGTCGCTATGGAGGAGCTCGCCCAAGAGCTGAATCGTACGCATGCATCGGCGAGCCGAACCGCACCCATTCGAGAATGGGTAGCCTTGTCGAAAGACAAAGACGACCGGAGGACTTGGGGCGTCGAGGTACGTCAAGTCAAAGTTATGTCCCCGGCGGGGGGGGAAACACTCGAATCCTTACCCCTTTTTAGCAGTTTTGTTTTGGGTGAAAGCTATGTGGGGAGTTGGGCCACAGAACCTTTCACGCCAGGAGGACCGATCGAGTTTTGCTTGGCAGGTCATAATGGATTGCCCTCTAAGCCCGATTTGCAGAAGAATTATGTTCGGTTGTTAGCGAGGGAACCTGCGACCAATACTTATCAAGAAGTTGCAAGAGCCTATCCGCCACGCAGCGACGTCGCCACCGCTGTTCGTTGGGGGACGGAATTGTTCGAAGGGAAGTCGGTGGTTCTAGAAGTCGTCGACGGAGACAATGGGGGTAGCTATGCGTGGATCGCGATCGGGAATTTCTCGGATCCTACTCTTCAACTCCGGAACGACCAAAGCGAACTGAAAGTGCTGCGAACCATGTTCAACCTATTCGGTGTTCCCGCCGAATCGATGGCCGTGTCGCAATTCATTGCATCCGAAGGGCTCTCCGAGTACGCGCGGTTTGTCATCCTTCGCCCCATGCTTCTGCAATCCTCCCCAATCGAGGCGGAGTTGACCGATCTCGCTGCGGAGTCACAGTGCTGGGACATCGTCCACCGAATTGCCATTCCGAAGTCGCCACAGGATGCCGCAGCCGTGCGGCAATGGGCGTCGGATTGGGAGGAACAAGCCGTGGTCCTGTTGAAGCGGATGAGCGCGAGCGGTCAAACACGTCTCGTGCGTCGGCTCTCACGCTATCGAGACGCAGCTGTGCGATTCACGACTTGGACGAAGCAAGGAGCGTTATCGGTGGATGCCTTGGGCACGTTGCCCGAAAGCTGGTGGGGAGGGTTGCGCGAAGAGGAGCAAGAGGGGTTAGCGTCGTTCCGCGCGTCGCTCGCCGCACGCGTGGACAAAAGCAAGCTGATCGAATCAAAACTGGCTGAGATTCGCGACGAAGTTCCAAATCGGGAAGTTGGAATGCGCGTCTTCATGGACAAGTGCTCGCAATGCCACAAACTAGGGACACTTGGGAACGTGGTCGGCCCGCAATTGGAAGGAATTGGGAATCGCGGTTTGGAGCGACTTTGCGAAGACATTCTTTGGCCCGATCGGAATGTCGACGAGGCTTTCCGCGTGACCCTTCTGCAAATGGAGGATGGCGTTACCCACACCGGTCTTATCACGGACCGAAACGACGAAACCATCACCCTCGTCGATCCGTTAGGAAAGAAGTTGGCGATACCCGCGTCGGAAGTGGAACAAGAAAAGCGGAGCGAGCTTTCGCTCATGCCGAGTAACATGGAGCAAACCATGACAACCCAAGAGTTGGCGTCTCTTTTGAGTTTCCTACAAACGGCAGCTGGGAAGCAGTGAACGATCGATCCGTCTAGAAACGAAAAAGCCCCAAAGCACCTAACTGGTCACGCCCGAAATCCAGTTAAGCACAATGGGGCAAGGTTGTGTCAGCGTCAGACAGGTCACGCCCGAGTCCCGTCTGCAACTGACATCGGTATATTAGGCGACAGTACTCAAAAAGAAAATCGGGGTTGTTAAAATTTTTGAAATTTTTCGTGATCGATTGTTCGGTTGAAATACGGTTAGCCCTAAAGGTCTCCCAAATAGCCGCCCCCAAATCGGGCGGGGTTACTTTCCAGCTTTATCCACTTCGCTGGTTTTGGGCTGTTCGAGCGATCGCAGGTGTACTTTGGCGACGTCGTACATGTAGCCGGGGTAATCGACGGCGACGCATTTTCGGAGATGTTTCATCGCTTCGGTGGTGTCTTCCTTGGCGTCGAAGTAGAGACCGAGATAGAGATGTCCATAGAACTGGACTGACTTGCCCCCCTTTTCCGTCACTTTCACCACTTCGTCCGGGGAGATTTTGCCGGCGATCATTTGTTGAACCTGCATAAGCGGCTCGCGGCGATCTAGTCCGGAAAGGAGGATTTCTCGGCTGGCTCGCTCGACATCCGAGAGTTTCGCGGCACACAGAAAGTGCCAAAAGGCGTTTTCGACGTCATTGGGGTTAACGGTTCGGTGGACTTCAAATTGTTCTTTGCCTTCGCGATAGCGTTTTGCGTAGTACAGGGAGATTCCGCGTTGCCAAAGGTAGGGCTTCGATTCGGGGTGGAGCTCGATCACTTTGTCGAAATCGGCGAGTGAAAGATCGATCTTGCCAGTACGAAAGTAGAGGGAGCCTCTGGCCAGGTAAAGTTGTTCGTCGACGGGTGATTTGCGAACGGCCGAATTCAGCTCGTCGAGCAGTTCGTTGGTTGCTCCTGACTGGATCGCCTTCTCGATCCGATTGCTCCAGTCTTGTGCAAGATGTCGATATTTTGGAGGGGACTGGGTCAAGGTAAGGGCCATGGTTCCGAGAACGATGGCACCGAACACAACCAACCCACCGAGCATTGGCCGATCGGCCATAGTATCCGCTTGAACTCGCAAGGTGATTCTCCTGGCTTGAAAAGTCATCGCAACGCGAGAGACAGACCCTCCCGCGAAGCGGACCTTGATTGTACAGTTTTCAAAAGTGTCGCGTCGAGTTCTCTCCTACAAATATCCATTGCGGAGATCCCATGGTCCGTAGGCAACTTATCCGTTCGGCAAAGGTCGTATTTCCAACCGGAGTTGCCGAAGCCAATGTCCTGATAGAAGACGGGAAGATCGCCAGCGTCGATGCTCCCCCGACAACCTCAGCAGATCACATCATCGATGCGGAGGGGCTGGTTCTGTTTCCTGGGTTGATCGATGATCAAGTTCACTTTCGGGAACCGGGGCTGACGCACAAAGAGGATTTGCAGACTGCGAGCCAAGCTTGCGTGGCGGGCGGGGTCACTTCGTTTCTGGAAATGCCCAATACCAAGCCAGCTGCGACGACCCGAGATTCGATCGAAGCGAAGTACGCAATTGCGGCTACGAAGTCGATCGCAAACTACGGCTTCTACATTGGTGCAACCAGTGACAATGCCGATGAGTTGAAGAAGGCGACCGGTGTGCCAGGCATCAAGATCTTCATCGGGTCCAGTACTGGAGATTTGCTTGTCGATGACCAAGACGCATTGGAGCGTATTTTCGCGGAGACGACGCTACCGATTTGCGCTCACTGCGAAGACGAAAGCACCGTACGCGCGAATGCGGAACGTTTAAAAGGGACCGACCGCGTTAGCGATCACTCGTTGATTCGCGACCACCAAGCCGCCCTGATCGCGACCCGCCGAGCGCTGGATCTTGCCTATCGCCATCGCCATCGTTTTCACGTCCTGCATGTGAGCACGGCTGCGGAATTGGAGTGCATCCGAGATCACCGCCAACTCATCACCGCGGAATTGTGCCCTCACCATTGGGAGTTTTGCGTCGAGGATTATGAGCGACTGGGTAGCTTGATTCAGATGAATCCCTCGATCAAGAACCGAGACGACACGGTGGCTCTTTGGCAGGCTCTTCGAGATGGGGTGTTGCAAGTGGTCGCCACCGATCACGCTCCCCATACGCTTGAGGAAAAGCAGAAGCCCTATCCCGCTTCCCCTAGTGGATTGCCGGCCGTTGAGAACTACTTCTCGCTTTTGCTAGACCGCTCCTCGCGAGGCCTGTGCACGTGGGAGGAAATCGCGCGCTGGACCAGCGATGCGCCCGCGAGAGTTTGGGGGATACTCGGCAAGGGGCGGATCGAGGTCGGGTACGATGCCGATTTGGTATTGGTCGATCCGAATCTTGCGAAGACCATACGCAACGAAGAGCAGTTCACGAAGAGCAAATGGAGTCCTTGGGCGGGAAGAACGTTGCGCGGGTGGCCCGTGAAAACTTGGGTTGGCGGCGAACTTGCATTTGATGCGGGTCGGGTTGTCCGAACCGATCCAGCCCGAAGGCTCGCGTTCGATCCGGGGTTGGGTGGCTACTGGAAAACACCCGATGGCGTTGGCCCCAATCGTCCTAAACAATAGCCTGCACCTAAGCGATCATCCCGTTCATGCGGGCGAGCCACACGAGCAGTCCTTTTTGGACGTGCATTCGGTTTCCGGCTTGGGGAAAGACAAGACTGCTTTCGGAGTCGATCACGTCGTCGGAGATTTCTTGTCCTCGGCGAGCCGGGAGGCAGTGCAAGACCTTGCAGTGGGCGGGTGCTTTCGACATCAGTGTTTTATTGATTTGGTAGGGACGGAAGGCGGCATTGCGCACTGCGGCCTCCGCTTCTTGTCCCATGCTCGTCCAGACATCGGTGTAGAGAAAATCTGCGTCACGGACGTAATGGTCGATATCGGTTCCTTGTTCAAAGTCCAACCATCCAGCGTGTTCCTTCACTTTCTCGACGTAGGAAGAATGGATGTGATACTCTTTGGGCCCGACGAGGCGAAAGCGAATGCGGCCCATCGAGCAAACGTTCAATAGCGACCGAGCGACATTATTGCCATCGCCCACGAAGGTGATTTGTTTCCCTTCGATGTCGGGAATCGTCTCGCGCAGGGTCATATAGTCCGCCAACGCCTGGCATGGGTGCGCTTGGTCTGTAAGTCCGTTGATGACGGGGAGCACGTTGTGGCTTGCTAGTTCCTCGACGGTCGATTGGGAGATCGCGCGGCAAACGATGAAGTCACAATACTCTGCAAGCACCCGAACGAAATCGGCGATCGACTCCCTTTCTCGCCATCCCACATCGCTGGTGAGATAGAGAGCGGTACCGCCGAGCTGCGCCATTCCGGCTTCAAAGCTGACGCGGGTCCGCAAGCTCGCCTTCTCGAAGATCATCGCCAACGTGCGGTTCTTCAAATGTTCGACTCGGTCGCCCGTTCGAAGTTGTTGTTTGAGTTCGCCCGCCAGCGCGATGATTTGGTGGAATTCGTCGAGAGTGAGATCGAAGAGTGATCGAATATGCTTCATGATCAACTACGTTGGGGAAATGCGCGTAGCAGGGGATTGGCGACTCTGAACGATTTCCGTTCCAACGCCAGCGGTGGTGTAGATTTCTAAAAGTAGGGAATGACGCAGTTGCCCATCGATGATGTGCACTTTGCCTACGCCTCGTTGCAGCGTCGAGATACATGCCTCGACCTTCGGGATCATTCCCCCGGCGATGACACCGTCGGCGATCAATTGCTTCGCCTCGGCCGCGGTCAAGGAATGGAGAACGCTCTCGGGATCGTCTTTCACCCGCCGCACGCCGTTGACGTCACTGATGAATATCAGCTTCTCTGCACCCAGTGCTTCGGCAACAGCCATCGCGGCGGTGTCCGCGTTGACGTTGTATTTTTGGCCCTGATCGTCGATGCACATCGACGGAATCACGGGAATTTGCTCGGTATAAGTCAACGCTTCGATGGTCTGCCGATCGACGCGCGTCACATGGCCAACGTAACCCAAATCGGTCGGTTCGGAACCCGGTTCCTCCAAAAGTAGCTTCTCGCCAAATAGGACATTCGTGGTGCGAAAGTTCAAATTCATCGCACGTCCTCCGAGCCGCTCTATCTCCGCCGTCAACTGCTCGTTCAACTCATAAGCCAGCGTTTGTTCGACAATCTCCAGCGTCTTGGCATCCGTATAGCGCCGACCTTGGATCCAGACCGGCTCGATCGATGCCTTTTCCATGGCTTTGTTGATCGAAGGGCCGCCTCCGTGGACTACCACCGGACGCATCCCGACCGACTCCATGAATATGATGTCGAGCAAGGTATGACGCATGGCATCGTCATTTCCCATGAGGGATCCACCCAGCTTGATCACCGTCGTTTTGCCGCGGAATCTTCGGATCCACCCCATCGCTTCGATCAAGGTGTCCGCTTTCGCAATTGCTTCGTGAGGTGCTTTCACTTCCGGTTCCTAGTCATGAACAATCACTTCTCCCGAACTGCAGGACGGGAGATCCACAAACATTCAGTCGGAAAATCAAGATCGCCGATTCGAACAAAATCCGGATCGGCGACACGTTCTTTTTCTTTTTATATTTCGAACTGATTGCTTCCCGCGCGACAACTGCGAATCTCTGCCGCTGCCATCGTGGGTGCCAAACCCCAGATCGCTGGAGTTGAACGGCGGAAAACCCAGCATTTTAGGCCCCCTCGACGCCCATTGTCAATCGGGGGCAAGCAGGTCGCGTTTCCGATCTCCCTAGCCTGATCCTGCCGGCCACTCGGACGGAGCAAGCGTTGGTGGGGGAAAAATGTCCAGCTTTTTTCTTCGATTGTTGAACGGATCGCCCCACCAATCGTCACTATTGAAGTCAGCGGCCCATCTTTCCCAACCTTTGTATGAACCCGGCGCCCTCAGAATGAGCTGAACTGATGCGACTGACCCTTCGAACTCTACTTGCTTATCGCGACGGAGTCCTGGATCCGAAAGATAGCCAGGTTTTGGAGAGTAAATTGCGGGAAAGCCCAACGGCTCGCCACATCTCCCAACGGATCGACCAAAGTCTACGCAATCCGAAGTTGGCCCCGATCCCTATCGACGCCAAGGAAACTGGTTTCGACGCCAATCAGATTGCAGAGTATCTGGACGATACCCTACCGACCGATGAGATTCCGGACTTGGAGCGGCGATGTTTGGAAAACAACGCGCTGCTGAGTGAAGTAGGAAGTTGCCACTCCATCTTGGCCAAGGCGTTGACGCGCACGGTCGAAATTCCGGACGAGCTGCGCGAACGCATCCATCTCTTGCCGACCCAACCCGATGCTTCTCCCGGGCGATTGCGGATCGAACGAGTGGATTTTGGAACGAATCCAATCCGTGTCGATTCGGGCGCGACTGGGAATACCAATGCGACCAGCAGATCAAGGGTGGAGATGATCTCCCCTGCTACGATGCGAACGGCTCCTGCGGATTCGCGAGGTTCCGGGATCGAACTCAGCGAAGGGCTCGGGCACCAAGTACCGGAGTATCTTCTCGGGAGCGATCGCAGTTGGATGCGGAATGCTTTTGCCGTCACCGCCTTGCTCGCAGGGCTGGCTATCGTCGGCATCTTGGCGCTGGGCCCGACCGACCGACTTGCTCAGATGTTGAGGCCTTCTACTGCATCATCATCCCAATCCGAAACCACCCCAATCTCCATCGATCCGGCTCCTATCGCGACTGCCTCGCCGGAAGAATCTCTGAAGAACTCCAACCCACCGCCGACCGAATCCAACGCCCAAGCTGGCAACCCCACTGGCAACCCCACTGGCAATCAAGCTGTCGTAGATCCGACGGACCAGTTTCCAACCGGTACCAGGGAATCCCCATCGGTCGATCCGAAGACCGATCCAAAGATCGATATCGCATCGGTCGAGAAGGAATCGACAGATGGCAAGGAAGATTCCATCCCCCTTCGCACCGATGAGGGAGCGAGCAATCCCCTGAGGGAAGCGGTTCAATGGCTGCCGGCGTCGGCCGAGTCATCGGAATCGATCGTGCTGGTCCGAACTCCGTCAGAAGAGTCGCACGAGTGGATCGTCGCCAAAGGGGGAATGCAGTCCTCTGGAGGAACTTGGGTCATTCCAACCGCGCAGCGGACCGAGTTTAGGTTGCCTGGTGGAATCGTCGCCATGGTCTGCGGAGAGACCGAATTGCGAGACGCCTCGTCCACCGATCCAAGTGGAAAGGTCGAGAACTCCCGAGTCGGTGCTTATGTTCCATATGGCCGGCTAATCCTTTTCCCGGCCCCGGGACATACCACGTTGGAAATCGCGACGACGATCGGTGTTCTCAAGATTGAATTCGCAGACAAAGATTCCAGCTGCGCTTTGGAGATTCGCCACGCGTGGGCGGGGTGGGTTCCCCCCGCCTCGTTGCCTCGAGAAGTCCCCGCTGCCTATGCAACGGGTCTTGCAGATTCCCTTCAAACCCAATGTGTGATCGAGCTGATCGGCTTGCAAGGATCATTTCAGGGGTCGTTGCAATCCTTGAACGTCTCCACAACTGAAAATCCGACGAGGGTGGAGGTCGGAGATCGACTTGTTTTGTTCCCCTCCAAACCCGCTATCGTTGGCCCTCTGGATGTGACCCCAGATTGGTTGCGATCCAGTGTGGAACGTCCCATCGATCAACACGCAGCTCGAGATATCTCCAAAGGATTGGCGGCTGGGGACGGTTCACCGCTGGAGTTGCTTCGACAGTTGACCACTCACAGGAAGGGGGAAACCGCATCGATGGCGACGCGGCTCCTCGCCCAACTCGGGGACTTCTCCGCTCTTTCCGGTCCGAACGGTTTGTTGATGAGGAAAGGAGTTTTTGTCCATTCCTCCGCTTGGTTAAATAAAATGGCATGCTTCGCTCATTCAAAAGAAAGAATCTTCAGTTTGGTAGAGAGTTTTGTTCAGGGGGAACCAGAGCGAGCGGAGACGTTGCTGCGGCTGCTCATCCCCTATAGCAACGCACAGTTGGCGGACGGGGGAGATCGGTATCTGGTAGAAGGCCTCGCCAGCGGGCTTCTCGACGAACGAGTCCTCGCCATCGCCCAGCTCTCGGACCTGACGGGTAAGACATTTAGTTACCATCCCGAGAAGAGCTCAGCGGATTCCATGCAGCAGTGGCGCAAGCTTCTCAGCAAGTCGGAAATTCGCCGGCTGGAATCGAAGGATGGACCTTAGGAACGGGACCAATCCCTAATCAACCTTTTTCTCATGCCAAATGGACTGATGATGATTGCCGTGCACCGCCCGAAATTATCCCTGGGGATCCTCCTGCTTTTTCTCCTGTCGTTCCCTCCGTTAGCGCACGCGCAACGCACCGTGGTCACGACTCAGTCACCGGGTGGAGCCGTCGTGATTCAGCAGTCTGGGGGATTACCGCCTGGCGCTGTCGTTGTACCAGAGGGGGCTCCTGGTCAGCCTCCCGGTGGTCCACCTCCTGGAGGCCAACCTCCTGCGATCGGTCCCGATGGAAAGCCCATCCCTCCCGGTGGCCCCAATGCACCAGGGGGGAAAGGTCCAGAAGGGAAAGGTCCCAGTGCTTCCTCCGAGCCGATCAAACGGACCAGCACACCTCCCGAGCCACCGAACAAAAAAGAATTCGAAGTTCGACCGGACGAGAGAGGGATGGTGCAGTTCCAATTTCGCAACCAGGCTTGGCCCGATTTGCTTCGTTGGTTGGCCGAAACCTCCAACCTTTCTCTCGACTGGCAAGAGCTCCCCAGCGACTATCTCAATATCGCGACGCAACGAAAACAATCGCTCGAGGAAACCCGCGATCAGTTCAATCGCCACTTGCTCGCTCGGGGCTTCACCATGCTGGAACTCGACGGGATGATCCAAGTCGTCAAGACCGCTGGGATCAATGTTTCGCTCGTTCCCAAAGTACCACCGGAAGCCCTCGAGTCTCTTCCACCAAACCGGTTCGTTCGAACTTCCTTTAGTTTGACAACGTTGATCGCAAAGGAAGCTGCCCTCGAATTCAAACCTTTGGTAAGCGCCAATGGTGCATTGAATCCACTTGATTCTACGAACCGTCTTGAAGCGATGGACTCGGCAGGCAATCTATTTGAGATCTACCGAATCCTGCAGGAAGAGCAGTCCGACGAGGCTCAAGAAAGTCTCGCGCGCGAATTCGAATTGGAGTTCGTACGAGCCAACGACGCTCGCGAACAGATCATCAGTTTTCTCGGATTGGAAAACAAAGTGAATCGCGCATCATCGGGCAGACCGACCCCGCAAGAATTGATGATGCAGCAGCAGGAAATGCAAATGCGGATGCAAATGCAACAACAGCAGCAACAGCAAGGTGGCAAAACTCCCGCCGCGGCAGCCAACAACGAGATCTATGTGGTGGCCAATGTGCGACGCAATAGCGTGATCGCGCACGCCCCGCCGGACAAGATGGCAGTGATCGCCGCCTTTCTCAGGCGAATCGATGTACCGAACGAGAATTCAGCAAGCCTCCAGAGCATTGAGACGCGGATGAAGGTCTACCGACTGATGAGCTTGGATCCAAAACAATTTGTCGCTTCGATCATGGCGATGGACGCATTAGAACCCACTACCAAATTGGAGGTGGACGAAAAAAATCGAGCGATCATCGCTTACGCCTCGCTGAGCGACCAGATGATTATTCAGCAAACCTTGGACCGACTCGACGGCTCCGCCAGAGACTTTGAGGTCATACAACTGCGTCGATTGCGCGCTGAGGATGTCGCCGGAACGATCAAATTCTTAATGGGAAAAGAAGAACCCAAACAAGACGACCGAAACCGACGCATGTTCTATGATCCGTTCGGATTCTCACGACCACAAGAACCAACCAACGATGATAGCTTTCGATGCGGCGCCAATAGCCAGGACAATCAACTATTGCTTTGGGCGAACGAAGTAGAAATCCAAGAAGTGAACAAGCTGCTGGTGAAGCTTGGCGAGATTCCTCCACAGGGCTTGCAGAGAAGCCGCGTTCGCACGATCGATGCCTCGCGATCCGCCGAAACCAAAGAGTACTTGAAACGCCTCCAAGAGGCGTGGTCCAAAGTATCTCCGAACCCGCTCGTTCTGCCCGATGAAACCGAGTTTGAAAAGAAGGATGCCCTCAATACGCCACCCGAAAAACCAGCGGAGCCCGCATCTTCCGACGCATCCCAGAGCAAAGCCGATGCTCAGAGCGAATCCAAAGCCGACAAGAATGCCGACGACGCGGGAAAGACCGACGGCGCCGGAAAGCCTCAAACCGAGGAGAAGCCAGCCAAGAAACCAGATGCCGATATCACACAGAAACAACGAAGTGCGGCGGAATCCATTCCTGGTGGCCGGCTTTCGGTTCACCAAGTATCCGGCGGCGAGACTCCGCCAGGGAACGGGGCCAGCGCTAGGGATGCCGGTCCCGCCGAGGTCACGACAGCATCCAGCTTGCCATCGGAATCATCCAGCTTGCCAGCGAACTCGATTCGATTGCAATTCGATGAGCGAGGGAATCTAGTTCTCACCGGCGATGATCTCGATGCCCTCGATCGGCTCGAACAGATGATGCTTGCCAACGCACCTCCACTCAAACGCTACGAGGTTTTCTATATCCAAAATGCTCGTCCCTCTTGGGTAGAGCTGAATTTGAAGGACTACTTCAAAGACGAAGAACCAGAGAAAGACTCGAACCCCTTTGCATTCATTTTTGGTTTCGATTCCGGGCCGAAGAGCAAGTCGGAAGATCCGCAATTGGGAAAAAAACGGCAGCTGCGCTTCATCAGCGATATCGACACACGCTCGATTATTGTGATCGGAGCCGACGAACAGCAGCTAAAGACAATTCGCAGCTTGATCAAACTCTGGGACGTTCCCGAGAAGACGAATCGCCAAAAGTTGCGATTCACCAGATTGGTTCGGATCGAGCACTCCCGCGCGGACTCGATCGTCGAGGCGATCAAAGACGCCTATCGCGATCTTCTCAGCACCAACGACAAGGCCTTTAGCAAGGGAGCGGCTGGTGGGAACAAAGAATCCAAGCACGAAGAATCGACGGAGACAGTAAGCGACAGCGGTGGGTTGAATTTCAGTTTTACAGGTCGACTTTCAATGGGGATCGATCGCATCACCAATTCGGTCATCGTTTCTGCTGAAGGGGAGGATTTGCTTAAGTTGGTGATCGAGATGATCAAAGAGCTTGATCAAGCGGCTCAGCCGTCGGGGGCTGTTCAAATGATTGAACTTGGTGGTACAAATTCGGAAGCGATGGAGCGGGCGTTGAAGGCTTTGATTGGACCAAAAGATGTCCAGCGCGCTCCCCAGCAACCGGGCATGGAGGGGCAGCAGCAACCCAACGTGCCCAATCAATTTCAACCACCAGAATCGCAGGGAAATGCGAAGGGACGCAATCGACGAAATGGATAACAGCCAGGAACTTGCATACGCTCAGTCCAACGCCCTCCAGGGGCAATTGGCTTTGGTCACGGGCGCCGCTCGCGGGATCGGAGCAGGGATTGCCAAAGCTCTCGCAGCGGCCGGAGCGGATGTCGCCATCAATGACATCAACCCTGCCGATGAAACCGCAGCAGCTTGCCAAGCCATGGGACGCCGAGCCAAATCGTTTCTCTGTGACGTTTCGGATCGCAACGCGGTCGAATCGATGGTGGATCAAGTGGAAAGCGAGATGGGGCCGATTTCCATCCTTGTGTCCAATGCGGCTTATAGCGATCGGGAATTGTTTTACCAAGCGTCGATGGAGGGATTCCAAAAGACCATCGACGTCTGCATGTGGGGTCCGTTTTACCTCACGCGCGCCGTGGCGAACCGAATGATCCCTCGTTCTCAAGCCGCCGGTCCCGAAAAGTTCCGAGGGAACATTGTCGTTGTGAGCTCTCCCCACGCCTACAAACCGATTCCAGGAGCGATGGCATACAATATGGGGAAAGCAGCTATCGATCAGATGGCTAAGACAGCCGCCGTCGAGTTGGCCGAGTATCGCATCCGGGTCAACATCATCCATCCGGGCTGGACAGACACTCCTGGAGAACGCAAGTTCTTTCATGAAGACGAATTGATGGAGCGAGGGAAATCGCTTCCTTGGGGCAGGCTTGCACAGCCTGAAGACTTGGGGCATGGCGTGGCTTTTCTGGTCGATCCACGCAGCGATTACATCACCGGAGCGACCCTTTCCATCGATGGCGGTATCGTTCTCCCATTTCAAGAAATGTTTCGCGTGAAAGACCGTCCCGCAGTGAACACCTAAGTGAACTCCTAGTTCGATCGCGTCCTAAAAACTTTTATCTCCCCGCAGGATCGCTTCCAAGATCTGCCTCTTCCTTTCGAATTGCTGGCACTATGAACAAAACACTTATCCTCACGGCATTCGGTGCGTTATCGTTCTTTGGATCTTGGAGTTTGGCTCAACGTCCAACCGCTCCCCAGCTTTTTTCAGGAAAAGCGGTCGCGTACGCCCGAGTCAACGACACCCGAGAACTGAAAGATAAGCTTGCGGAGACCGCCACTGGCAAGCTTGCGAACGACAAAGACCTCAAACCGATACTCAACTCGTTCTACGGCAGCTTCTCCCAGCTCGTGCAAGGGATGCAGAACGAAATTGGACTCAATCTTGACGAACTCCTCTCCATACCGAATGGGGAGCTAGCGGTGGCCGTGATTCCGACAAAGACCCAGCCGGTTTTCTGCTTCCTCCTCGAGGCAGGATCGGAAATGCCGGCCGTCGAGATCTTGCTCAAGCGAGTCGAGGCTCGAGGGCTTGAACGGGGCAATCGAGAACGCCTTACCAAAGAAGTCGGACGCTTGGAGATCGTGCAATTCAAGACACCAAATCCGAGCCGGCAATTTGGATACTTCATCGACTCCGGTGTACTCGTTGGTTGCGCATCGGCGGAGTACGTTGAGACGCTGGCTCAAATCTGGCAGGGGAGCGGAGTGGATCACACCCCGCTCGCGGAGAATCGAAACTTCACAGATATCTTGAGCCGTTGTGTTGGAACCGAAGGGGAACGTCCTCAGATTTCTTTCTATGTCGATCCGGTTGGGATCGCCCGTGAAACCCTGAAGCAATCGAGCTCGGCATCGACCTTTGTTGCCTTGACCGCCATGAAAACGCTGGGACTCGAAGGCTTTAAGGCTATGGGAGGGAGCGTCATTATGGCGACCGAAGAATTCGACTCCATTCTTCATATGCACATGCTCATGGAGACCAATCGTCAAGGTGTCCTTCGAGCGTTGCGTCCTAAAAGCGGATCGACCGAGCCAGAAGCTTGGGTGGATGATTCGGTTGTCAGCTATAGCACCATCAACTGGGACTTCCAAAAGACCATGCAAGCGGTCCAGGAAATCGTGGATACTTTTGGTGGTGAGAACGCCTTCGAAGAGAACTTTCTCAAGAACGCGTCACGGGCGATGGGCGTTGATTTTCGCAAGGATTTTTTAGAAAACTTGGCAGATCGCCTGACGCTCACTCAAATGGTCTTGCCCGATAAGAAGATCAACAGCCAATCGAATTTGCTCGCTTTGCACATCAAAGATGAGAGCAAGTTCAAGACGGACGTGCTTCCAAAGATATTTGAGAAAGCAAAGGGTTCGGACTCGCGTTGGACCACCCGGCAAGTGGGAGATGTCGATATCCACTATTTGGAGATCCGATCCAATAGCGCTTCGATCCGCGCCCCGCAACCTGCATTTGCCTTGCTCGGGAAGACCCTGTTGTTCAGCGACTCCTCCGACTCGATCGAACGAGCGATCGGGGTTTATAGCAGCGGCGAGAATTTGCTTTCCGACGCCATCGAATTCAAACTGATTCGGGACAAGATCAAAGCGCAGCTGAAGGGGCAGGACTTCTCGATCATGTCTTACCAACGCCCCGATGAGCAGCTTCGCCTTTTTTACGATCTCGCGAACGATCCGAAGAATATCGATCGATTGGAGGAAATGTCGGAGAACAATCCGGTCTTCCAGTCCTTGGTCACAGCTCTCCGCAGCCGACAACTCCCCCCGTTCGAACAGATCTCCAAGTACATCGTACCGACAGGAGCGTTCATGACCGAGGAAGAAAACGGACTCCACTACACCGCCTTCTCCCTCAAACGAGAATAACCATTCTCTCCGGCCATTCTCTCCGGCCATTCTCTCCGGCCGACTGGTCGATTCCAGTCGGCCGGTCTTGTTCAATCGGTTACTTGCCAGATACCAACGTTCGAATGCGGCAGATATAGCTATCGGCGGTTACGAATAGCGTCGAACCATCTTCACCGAAGGTGCAGTTACTCGTTCGCTCGCCCGTGTTGATCCGACCGAGCAGCTTGCCAGTCGAGGAAAAGATCCATACGCCACCGGGGCCGGTCGCCCACAAGTTTCCTTTTTTGTCGACGGCGAGACCATCCGGCAGCCCGGGCATTTTGCCCACTTCCGCAGTGGCGTTGTGAAAGAGGCTTCCTTTTCCAAGCGTCCCGTCGGCTTGGACGGGGAAGCTCATCCAAATGGCATTCTTCGGATCGCTCTGCGCAACATAGAGAGTTTTCTCATCGGGAGAGAATCCGATTCCATTGGGTCGCTGCAGTTCGGTGGTGAGAAGCGTTACACTCCCGTCCTTCTTCGAAATGCGATAAACGCCAAAATGCTCCAGTTCGCGGCGCGGATCATTCTCGCGAGCAGGCAGTCCGTAGGGAGGGTCGGTGAAATAGATATCGCCGTTGCTCTTGAGGACGCCATCGTTGGGACTGTTCAACCGCTTCCCTTGGTAATTATCGGCCAAAGTCCGTTTTCCGCCTCCCGGAGTCAGTACCGAAACGCGTCGGTCACCGTGTTCACATAAAACGAGATTGCCCTGATCGTCGAGCAAAAGTCCATTGCTTCCTGGCTCCAAACCATAATAGGTAACGCCCGTATAGCCGGACGGATTCATAAACAACTCGATGCCCCCCTTGGGAGTCCATTTGAAGATCGAGTTACGGGGGATATCGGAAAAGAGCAAGTGCCCGCTATCTGGCTTGCCAATCCAAACGGGGCCTTCTGTCCAAGTGAAGCCATCGGCGAGGATCTCCAACTTGGCATCGGCTCCCAACAACGAGTCCACTTGCGAATCGAAGCGTTCGATCTTTCCGAGGACTCGCGGGCTCTGGGCTTGCACGCTCATGGGGATACTCAAACCAGATGCGAAAAGGGACAACGAGAAACACAGGTTACGGAGCAATACTCGACGGTTCATGATGCCTCTGCAAGAAGGGGGAGGATGGATGGAGCCCCCTATGATAACGCAACAAAGAACGAAATGGGGTGAGCTACTTCTTACCCGTTTTCGGTCCCGGAGCAATCGTCCACATACCCAGCGATGCGAGCCAAATCGGCCCTAAAAGGAGCCAAAGTCCGGTCCCAACTTTGCTGGGATGCTCTTCAACGCCAACGCTATTCAGCTGCAAGGCCGGATCATTCAGTGCCAGGGGATCGAGAGAAGGGGGGGCCGGGGAAGGGGAGGCCACCGACTGGGAGGGAAAGGATGAAGGGGCTGTCGTCGGCGAGGAGGGAAGGGGGGAGTTCGGAAACCCCGTGGTAATCGGCAATCCCCCTTGCGCAGGTTGCCATCCGCCCGTTGGCCCCCCATCCGGCCTAGGAACCGACGTCGAGGATGGAAGATCGGAGTTTTTGATCAATTGCTGTGGAAACGATACGACCCCGAGTGCTGGCAAAATCAATGCGAGCGAACTGGTCGCGCACAAGAGGATCAAACTTGCAAACTTCATCGATTTCATGATCTATTGCTCCTTCCATCAAACCTCGGGCTTTCGCCAACCACTCGATCGACAACCCATCGCTCGGAGGCGATGGTAACACAATTGCCAAGTCCAGAGCGACACCGAGTTCATCCTCCATTTCCCGGAGCGACAGCATGCAAAACTTGAAGACGACCGTTCGAATCGCGTGGCTACAAGTTGGTCGCCTGCTTCCAATCCGTTTGCGAATCGTCTTCTGGCTAGCGATCCTTTCTTTGACGACGGGGGCACCGTTTGCCGTCCCCCTCCTTGGTGCGGAATGGGAGGATCGAGCAGCCTCGAAACTCATCTCGATCACCGAAAAGTTTGGAGTTCCAGTTGTCGTGCGCGATCCAGGGTTTCCCGTCCGAATTTCGACCGGAGTCATCGATGGGAAGGAGTCGACACCGGAGCAAGTGTTGCAATACGCAGCGATCTTCGTTCCGGAGTTCTCGTATTACCCGGTAGAGTTTGTGCATCGCACCGGACTGCGACGGATCGTATTGTGCGAGGCCTTGTCTTTTTCCGGACAGTTGCGGACCGCTTTGCCTGATTTCGAAAACCAGACTCTCTACCTCGATGTCGCGCGCGGGGCGAACAACTCGATCTATACGCGGACCGTTATTCATCATGAGTTCTTTCATCTCGTGGATTACGCGGATGACGGCAGCGTGTACCGAGATGACGAGTGGTCCTCGTTGAACCCTGGATCGTTCCGATATGGTGACGGCGGTAAGAATGCTCAAGCGAACCGAAATACTTCCGTTTTGACGGACCAATATCCCGGTTTCTTGAATCACTACTCGACGACTGGCGTTGAAGAAGACAAAGCGGAGATCTTCGCCAATCTCATGGTTCGCCCTGCCTATCTAGAAAGGGTGATCCAAACCGATCCGCTTCTCGCTACCAAGGTTTCCCAGATGAAGCGATTATTGAGCCGTTTCTCGAAGGATTTGGACGAGTCCTTTTGGAAGTCCACACGCAACTCTGCCTCGCCTTAGCTCTCCCCTGGCCAATCTTTCTTGGGCAATTTGTCCTGGGCAATCATTCTTACGGTACGAGGACAAAGGGCCGGATTTGGTCGAGTCGCGTTTTCTTGATCCCAGGTACCGCGAGCAAATCTTCAACACGCTCGAACTTCCCTCGTTCCTCTCGGATACGAAGAATCTCCTTCGCAAGTTTGGGACCGACTCCGGGCAAGAGGTTGAGTTCGGATTCGGTCGCCAGGTTCAGATCCACCACAAAGGGTGCGGAGCTCAGACTGTTTGATTCTTTTTCCCGTTCCCGCCACTCGACATAGATCATCCAGGGAATGCACACGACCATTCCCATCGCAATGGAAACCGTGGCTCGCGCGAGAGGCCGGGGGTACATCCGTTCCACCGGTGCATCGATATGTTGATCTTTTTCGGTTGCTTCGGCGGGCGTCGGAGCATTCATGCGATTTCCCCGCGATCAGCTGGGGGTAAGTTGTTGCAAAACTTCTTGCACGATTCGCGAAATGACTTTGTCGTCGATCGGTGACTGGGATGCTAAAGGCTCTGCTTTCATGAACTCGAACCCTGAGAGCAATTGCTGAATCTTCGCTTGTGCGCGATCCGCCGCAGTCGCCTGCTGCGCAGTGAGGGGAGTCCTCGACTCGCCCAAATTCCAGCCCCGGACCTTGGCACCCCTGCGGAACCCTTCTGGGAACTCTGCGGTGGTGAGCATCGCGTCGAAAAGAGGCAGCAGTTGATACTGAAGCTTCATCGCTTGGTCCCAGTCCTTCGCTCGGCAAGCATCGTAGATTGCACGGGTTAATTCTGGCACCACACCACTCGTGGCGTTTGTGCCACCATCGGCACCGATCATGAGCATCGGGACCAGCGAAGCGTCCCAGCCAGTCATGAAGAAGAAATCGCTGCGAATGGGACGAACCTCGGCGATCATCCGCATCATGTGCGGAATGTCGCCAGAACTGTCTTTGATTCCGACGACGCGAGGACACTCTTCCGCTAAACGCTTGACCGTAGGAACATCGATCGGAGAGGCGAAGAGTGGGATGTTGTAGAGCGTGACGTCCACGCTGACTCGATCTGCGATCTCTTTGAAATATGCATAGACTCCATCGGGAGCCAATCGGTAATAGAAAGGTGCCACAATCGCAACGGCGCGGCAACCCAAATCTCCGTAGGTATCGCATGCGCGAATCGTCTCTTCAACGTTGGCCTCTGCGGCACCGGCCAAGATAGGAACGCGACCTCGCGTTTGATCCGCAACAACTTGGATAACTCGCTTCCGTTCTTCCGGCGTAAACCGAACGAATTCCCCGGTGCTTCCGTTCGGATAGAGACCGTGGACACCATGATCAATAAGCCAATCGACGTACGCGCGCAGCTTGTCCTCGTCGAGTCGGCCATGGACGTCGAGAGGGGTGATGTTGGGTGTGAAAATTCCGGCGAGAGGTTGCTTGTTCATGCCTCAAAAATACCACATTCTCGGCGCTTTGGGAAAAATGGGGTGAATTTTCCTCCGCGCATCCAAGGGAAAGAGCACTTCATGATTCGAAGGAGATGGGAATCGCCTAAGGCTTAGGGGCCCGCTCGTATCGAACTTTGTACTTGTCGTAGAGTTGAGTATGTTTGCTCGACAAATCGACCTTGCGCCCTTGGATCCAGGCATGGGTGACCTGGGTGGGAATCTCGAGGATATTTCCATCGGCGACGAACAAGGTCGCGTCTTTGCCTGCATCTAAAGAACCGATGGAATCCGCGACACCGAAGATCTCGGCGGCAGACAAAGTCACCGCGCGGATGGCTTGCGATTCGCTCAATCCAAAAGCGACCGAGGTCGCTGCATGGTAGGGAAGGTTGCGGACCATCGATGCCCCGAAGCGGCCATCGGTTCCGATGCAATAGCGGACGCCTGCAGCTTCCAATTGTGCGGGCAGCGCGTATATGGCGTCGTAAGGTGCATCCCGGCGAGAGGGCAATCGGTAGACGCTAGCGATGACAACGGGAACGTTCGACTCTTTCAAAAGAGGCGCACACAGATGGGCATCGGCACCACCGACCAAAACCATTTTCAATTGGTACTGATTGCAGAAAGCCACCGCGGTCTGAATCTGCTTGACTGTGTTCGCGATCACCAACACCGGCATCTCACCGCGGATGACAGGTTGCATAGCTTCCAGACGCAGATCCACCCCTTCCACGGTATCCGCATCCAAGAGTAGGCCATAGGCTTTCGCTTCGCGCATCAGAAGATGAAGAGGCGCTAACCGATCGCCCGCTTCCGACGATTCCCCTTCTGCGGCGGCACCGCGTCCCATTCTCACGGCTCCGAAGCGAGGCCAGTTGACGATCATGCCCACATCTGGTTTGAGTGTCATTTCCTCCCAAGTCCAACCGTCGAGCATCATCATCGCGGCTCGCCCGGAGACCAAGCCTCCGGAGGGGACGGTGACTGCAGAGAGGACTCCGTTGGCGCGGGCTACCGGAATCGTCTCGCTGTCAGGGTTGAAAGCGACAACGGCTCTCACGTTGGGATTGAGATTTCCTACTTCGGTGGTATCGACGCTGGCTCGAATCGATTCCACTTCAACCAATCCAATACTGGACAGCGAATCGATCATACCGGGGTAGATATGTTTACCGGTCGCATCCACAACCTCAGCCTTTTCGGGAACATCGAGACCCTTCCCGATCTGCTTGATCTTTCCTCCGTCGAAGAGGAGATCGCCACCGACAACCACATCTCCGGAAACAGTGTGGATGGTGCCGCCTTGCAACAGTACTGGCTTGCGCTGTGGTGCGCCAGGGATTTGATCGGAGGCGATCGATACTCGCATCGAAACGAGCATCAACCCTAGAATCGCGTGCGAGTAGAACAACCTGTGAAGAAGGGAAATCATCGTTCGAACCTAAATGGAATTTGTTTTGGAATGGATTGGAGATGAAGAGGTCGTGGACTAATGATCGTGGTCATGCTCCATCGCATGATCGTGGTCTTCATCATGATGATCGTGGCAGAACTCGTCGTGATGGGGCCACAATCGCGATGGGTCGTCTGCGAGTGAACTACGCTGCGACCCAGGCTCTCCCGACTCGATAACTTTTTGAACCAATGCTCGATGCAATTGAGCGTCCCGCTTTCGATCTTCGACATCCTGCGACCGGTCGAAATACTTTCGGCCATCGATCCATGTTTGTTCGCATCGGGACATCGGAGAAAGTGGGGAACCTGTCCAGATGGCCAAATCTGCATCTTTGCCTATTTCGATGGATCCAACGTGTTCATCGATTCGCAGTTGGATGGCCGGGTTGAGCGTGACGAACTTCAAAGCCTCCATCGGTTCAACGCCACCATACTTCACAGCCTTGGCCGCCTCGTGGTTCATATGGCGTCCGAGTTCATTGTCGTCGGAGTTGAAGGAGACGACGATTCCTCTTCGGTGCATCAACGCGCCGTTGTATGGGATGGCATCAAAGACTTCGAATTTGTAGTTCCACCAATCGGAAAACGAACTCGCCGTCGCGCCATGTTTGGCCATTTCGTCAGCGACTTTGTATCCCTCGAGGATGTGTTGTAGAGAACCGATGGTGATTCCGTATTCGTCGAGAACTCGGAGCAGTCCCAGAATCTCGTCTTGCCGGTAGCTATGGCAATGGATCCAACGTTTGCCATCGACGATTTCGGCGATTGCGTCCAGTTCCAAGTCTCGGCGAGGGGGCAATCCCTGTGGATTCTCTCGCCATCGATCCCACGACGCCGAATACTGCTGCGCGGCATTGAATCGTTCTCGGAAGAGCTGTTCGACACCCATTCGACTTTGTGGATAGCGACTACGAGTGCTTAGCTCCCAGTTGCTTTGCTTGACGTTCTCACCCAAAGCGAACTTGATCCCCGCGGGCGCTTGTTTGAATTTCAGTTCCTCGTAGGGGGCTCCCCACCGAAGCTTGACGACTTGATTCTGACCACCGATTGGATTCGCCGATCCGTGGAGAACGTTCGCCGTCGTGAGACCGCCGGCGAGTTGTCGATAGATGGTGATATCGCCGGCGTCGATGAAGTCCCCGATGCGAACCTCCGCCGTGACCGCTTGGGTGGCTTCATTGATTCCACTGTCGGTCGCCATGTGCGAGTGGCAGTCGATCAATCCGGGGCTGATCTGCCATTTGGATGCGTCCACGACGTGTGCATTCTCAGGAACTTCGAGTTCAGCGCCGATTGCATCAATCTTTCCGCGACGGACCAGCAAATCGACGTTCTTGAGCAAGCCATCGGGCCCGCACGTCCACAGGGTGGTGTCCTTGAACAGAACCACATCGTGCTGCTCCGGTATCGCCTCTCTTCCCATCGTCCCGGGTGGGTAGAGAATGGGCGATAGAATCTTCGCGACGGTAGCATCTTTCGCCTCCTCCTTCTTCGGCTTCGAATCCGATTTCTCCGCATCTTTGGCTAAATCCGACTTTGCATCCGAGCTGGAGTCTCGCTTGGCAGAAAAAGAGGCCATCGTCCCGTTTGGCCACACGATCGAACCGAGGAGCCGTGCTTGCGACGGAGACTTCGAGTCCAGAAACGTCACGCTCAAGTACCCGTTTCCTTTTAGCGATTCGTCTAGATTCCCTGCTGCGACGACCCCGGTGAGGGTATTGCTTTCGACCTTCAAGTTCTTCAGTTTGGATTCCTTTTTGGACGGGCCGGCCCCTTTATCCTTTGGAGATTCGGCGGATTTCTCCGGTGCATCTTTCGGTTCTGTCTTAGCGGGCTCGTCGTCGGAGGAAGGAACTCGAACAGCAGCGTTTGGCTTGCCGAGCGAATCTTTGATTTCCAAATGGAGTTCCAGATTTGGATGCTCACCCCCTGTCCAGGCGATTTGCCAGGTACCATCCATCGACGCCGTCGACTTTTCCGCATTTTCCGGACGGCGTCCGCGTGACCAAACCTCCTCCACTTTGCAAGCGTCATCGAATAGATCGGCGGACGCGACGATGAGGTTCGCCCATCGGCCTTGGCGAAGCGATCCGCAAGTGGCTTCGACGCCCAGGAACTTCGCGGGTTCAACGGTCATGGCTGCGAGGGCATCGTCTTTGGAAAGCCCCCGTGTGACGGCTTTTCGGACATTGGGCAAAAACTCGCTCGGATCCGTCAAACCAAAGGAGGTAAGGAGGATCGGGACGCCGGCTTGACGAAGCCTTGCGGGGTTTTCGGGTGCCAGTTCCCAGTGGGTTAACTCTTCCAATTCCACATCGATCGCTTGTTCAAATGACTGAACCGCGGGTGGTTTGGGGAAATTGACGGGTACGATAATCGTTCGATTCAACTTCGCGATCGGTTGGAGCAACTGGTACTCTTGGCCCGATCCCTTCAAGACGACTTGCAGACCGAATTCACGACCGAAGCTGTCGGCGCGAAGCGAGTACTGTTCGTTCAATGTGTCAAAAACAACCGGTTGCCCCGAAGCAATCGCCTGAGTAAGGGACTGGAGCGCTAGGTTGTCATCGGGCTTCGCAAGTCCCGGCTGGGTGCGGTAAGCTTGATGGGCTGCTGCATACCATTGGGCGTCGAGAAACGTTTGACGAGCAAGTGCGACGGCCCCCATCGGGCTGCTTGGATAGCTATCCCTTCCTCGGCCTCGGCTAACGGTCAGTCTAACGTGAAGAGCCGCATTGGATCGAAGAAGGGCTTCCTGAGTTGGAAATTCACCGGTTGAGAATACCGCGCTTTGACCTTTGATAATGCCATCGCGAGGGGAGACCAAGGCGGTGGTGATTCCGGCCTTGCGCAATTTGCCGAAAAGCGATTCAGTGGAAGCCGGAGTGATTTCCTGTGCGAGGGAACGCTCAGGCGTGATTTCTCGGCTCCAGTGCGCCACGCCTGGTGCGGTGGCGGCGGGCGGCAGATCCGATTCGATGCCTGCATCCACCAGTCCTGGGTAGATGTGTTTTCCTCGAAGCTCGATCACGCGCGCTTCCGGTGGGATGGTGACTTCCGATCCCACTTCGGAAATCTTGCCGTCGCGAATGACCAGCGTGCCATTCTCGATCTTCTTTCCGGGCTCGACGGTGATGGAAGCCCCGGTGATGGCATACACTTCGTTGGGATGTTCGCTGATACCGGCTTCTGGGAGGGTCGAAGTGGTTTGCTGCGCTCGGGTCCAGGAGGTCGCGGGGAAAGTCATCGCCGCGGCAAATAGGAAACTAAGAATTCGAGGGAGCTTCATAGATGTTCACTCAAAAGGAAACGGATGAAGAATCAGAGCTAGGGGGGCTGGCGAGGAGAGGTTGCTAGCCGGAATGTAGTGCCTACGGGGACCAGGCGCGGACGGAATCCGAGGAAAGCATCGTGCCATCCCGTTGGAGAGGAGCGATCGTAGCGGTTGTAGCGAACGCTGTGCGCATGGTAGTTGCGGTGTACAATTCGGGAAGGGATTGGTGAGCGAGAATTTTTAAATCCGATTCCCGAGTGGACCGCATTGCGAGATGACTTCCAGGGTCGAAGGTATCTCCCCTCCAATTCGATAGCAGCACGAGCTCTTCTCCATGGCCGACGATTCTCCATCCTCCAAATCCCAACAAGAGCTCGCCGACGAACTGCGTCGACAGTACAACGAGCTGGCCGAGTTGGCCGGATCCCTGGCCCACGAGATAAAAAATCCGCTGTCGGTCATTCACATGAACTCCGACTTGCTCTGCGAGGAGCTCGAGGAATCCCCGTTCCCCGGTCAGCGACGCGCGATCGCCAAAGTGGATATGATCCGGCAACAGTGCAACCGCTTGGAGAATCTCTTGCGGGATTTTCTTCGTTTTGCACGGATGCGAGATCTCGAGATGACCGTTGGGTCTCTCAACGATCAGATCCAGCGAGTTCTCTCCCTATACCGAGCGCAAGCGGACAAAACCGACGTCCGACTCCAAACCTATCTCGATTCCAACCTACCTAATATCAAGCTACACAGCGACTCCCTGCAAGCAGCGCTGCTGAACTTGGTCAAAAACGCCTTGGAAGCCATGCCCGATGGCGGCGAACTCTTGGTTCGGACCTACTCCACGCCAGGAGGAGTAGCGCTCGAAATGATCGATACCGGCTGCGGCATGGATGAAGTCACCGCGATGCGAATGTTCGAGCCGTTCTATTCCACCAAGCACGGAGGGTCCGGGCTGGGGCTTCCCACTGCTCGGAAAATCGTCGAGGCCCACGGCGGTCGCATCGCTGTCCAAAGCGAAGTCGGGCGCGGGACCAAATTTGTACTCGAATTCCCAACCCCCATCCGTTTGGCCGTCTAACCGGTTGCATCGAGAAACTTTTTCGCGGATCCGAATGCTTGGTTATCTTTTCATCCGGATAGGCGGATGATATAGTAGTCACAGCTCGGGCGAAGAATCCGATGGATGCTCCGGGCCAGTTTTGTTGGAATCATTGCGGACAATAAAGAGCGGGAGTAGCGAAATGAGTACAGTGGCCAAGGCACCGAAGCAGCTGAGTGGTAGCGTTAGCAGCGATCGTTTGCCCTTCAAGGTGAAGGCATTTGATTTGTTGGCAGAGGGGAACCGAACCGAAGCCGAAGCGCTGGCGAGCTTGGGCCGCAAGGAAATTCAGCTTGCCGAAGACGAGATGCCAGGCTTGATGGCACTGCGAGCTCGCTATGGAGCCGAAAAGCCGTTGGCCGGTGCAAAAATCATGGGCTCGCTCCACATGACCGTTCAAACGGCTGTGCTAATCGAGACCTTGGTCGACCTCGGTGCAGACGTGCGTTGGGTTAGCTGCAATATTTTCTCGACGCAAGACACCGCTGCAGCAGCGGTCGTGGTGGGGCGTGGTGGTAGCTTGGACAACCCAATCGGAACCCCAGTCTACGCTTGGAAGGGTGAAACCCTCCCGGAATACTGGTGGTGCACCGTGGAAGCGTTGGTTTGGCCAGACGGATCCGGTCCTGATTTGATCGTCGACGACGGTGGCGATGCGACGATGCTTATCCACTTGGGTACCAAATACGAAGCGACCGGTGTGGTTCCCGACTTCAATCCAGAAACCGAGCCAGAAGAGTGGGGAGTTATCCTCGAAACGCTTCGCAAGGAGCTTGTTGTCAACCCAGGTCGGTACACCGCAATGGGCAAAGCCGTTCAGGGTGTATCGGAAGAGACCACTACGGGGGTCAAGCGTCTGTACGGAATGGCTAAGACCGGCGAACTACTGTTCCCTGCCATCAACGTCAACGACTCGGTTACCAAGAGCAAGTTCGATAACCTCTACGGCTGCCGACACTCTTTGATCGACGGACTCAACCGTGCCTCCGACGTCATGCTGTCGGGCAAGGTCGCAGTGGTGTGCGGATTTGGAGACGTGGGCAAAGGTTGCTGCCAATCGCTTCGAGGTCAAGGCTGCCGAGTCATCGTCACCGAAATCGACCCGATCTGCGCGTTGCAAGCGGTCATGGAAGGATACGAAGTCAAGACGCTCGAAGACTATCTCGAATCCGCTGATATCTTCGTCACGGCGACCGGCAACTTCAACATCATCACCGCCGAACACATGGCCAAGATGAAGGACAAGGCGATCGTCTGCAACATCGGTCACTTCGACAACGAAATCGACATGGCTGGCTTGGAAAAGCTCCAAAAGACCGGCAAAGTAGAACGCCGCAACATCAAACCGCAGTTCGATCAATGGTACTTCCACGAGACCAAGCACAGCATTTTGGTCCTCGCCGAAGGTCGATTGATGAACCTAGGTTGCGCGACCGGTCACCCCAGCTTCGTCATGAGCACTAGCTTCACCAACCAAGTTCTCGCTCAATTGGAACTTTGGAAGGAACGCAAAAACGGTACTTACGAGAAGCAAGTCTACACGTTGCCGAAGCACCTCGACGAAGAAGTCGCTCGACTCCACTTGGAAAAGCTCGGTGTCAAGCTGACCACGCTTAGCAAGGCACAAGCGGATTACATTTCGGTAGACGTCAACGGCCCCTTTAAGTCCGACAACTACCGATACTAGGCCGCTTCCTAAGTGAATTGGTCGTAGTAAACATCGCACGATCCTTCGCAGCCGCGAAGGATCGCGTCGTTTTGTAGGGAAGACTCGATCTCCCCAGCGATCCGGCTGGCAAGATCAGATTCTCGCTTCGGCGCTGCAGAACATTCTGGAAAAAAGCGTTCGAGAACTCGGCGCTATTAGGTGAGTTGATGGTGCGGCGCGAGTTTCTCTGAGGCACAGCTCGTGCAATCGATGAACCTGGACTCACTTCGACCTAAATGGGCGATCGGCCGGATCGCTTTTATTGTTTTGTGAGTTGGTTCAACCTCGATTTTCTGGATTGCGACGGTCAATCAGACATCCATCGAGTTTTGTTGCTCGCCTGGTGATCCTCTTTTCTTGGTACAAGACGCAGTTGGACAATCCTTAGCTCGTGTTGTTTTGGAGTGATACAAGTGCTGGTTCGCTTTCTTTTGCTCTGCATAAATCACAGCTTAGAGCGCGATTGTGCGCTATCCTCGCAGCTCTTGCTGTTGTTCGCTTCTCTTTAAGGTCCACCGGAACTTTCGCTCCGGTCCCAAAGACCATCTCGTCGGGCGTCTGCCCTTGAAAAGCAAAATGGGGAACAACCGAGTTGTGCTGCTCCACGTAGAAAGCAATGAGCTTGCGAATGGAACTCGCGCTATCGAGTTCGTTCAAATACAACCACTGGTTCTTCAACTGACGCCACCAGGCTTCGATCATGCTGTTCGATTCGACAATGTCGACCTGCGCAAGGATACGTTGGATCGTGCCATCAGAAACAAGATCATTTACTGTACCATTCACGTTTTCAACGCCCGAGTCCATGACCGCAGAGGGTACTGTGTTTTCGGGGAGTCCCTTCGCTGCTTCCTTAAGGAGTTCCGCGGTCGTACCAGTTTCAAAGGTGTCGTTCAATCGCCATGCGAGAATGCGGCGCGAGAAGTTATCGAGAATTGCGTGAAGGTACACGGGGCTGCCATCGAGCAATCGAACAATGGTTGTATCGACATGCCAATACTCATTTGGCTTTGTCGCTCGCAATCCGACGCGCGGTTTCGGTGGGTAGATGCGCTTACGAGACCGGATCCAATTTCCGCTTTGAATCGCTCGGTACCAAGTCGAGGTGCAAGCGTAGACCTTTCCCAAGCGCGCGGCCAATCGTGCAATCGATCCGACGCTGAGATAACGATAGTCTTCAGACTGCACCATCGATCGCATTTCGGAGCGTTCCATCGCAGTCATTTGCCCTGGCAAAGATCTGGGACAAGACGAGACATCATCCAATCCGCATTCTTGCGAGTTCTTCCAATCGTAGAAGCGTGAAGACGAGATTCCGATGCAGACAAGTAACCTCGGCAATCGAACGAATCGGCTTGCACGATCAATGACTCGGAGGAGTTTTTCTTTATCGCTTCCTTGAGGCAAGCGTTGGTAGGTAAGCGAAAAGCCAGATAGCCGAAGCAAGACAACGCACAGTCGAAGCAAAGCTCTCAATCGTGCAGTGCGCCGCTCGAGAAGGTAGACCCTCTTTTCGAGGCTTTCGACATAATCACCATCTGCAATCAGTGTCACGACCGGTCGAGGTCGAGCCTTCGTCCAGCCGTGGATCGTGGATCGAGGCACACCGATTCGTCGTGCGGTCTCCGTTCTTCCAGATTGGAAGACCAATTCCCGCAAACGGTGATCATACGAGTTCTGCTGGCGTTTAGGTGCGATCACACTAGAGGAAGTAGAGGCGAAGTTGAGGTCGCACAGAATGGAGCTGAAGAAGACAGGTGTAATTGGCTCTTAAGCTATTTCTTTTCAGTCCATCCATCACTTGGATGCCAGAGTTTCACAAACAATCTGCCGTGATATGCTGACTCGGCTGGCCGCACGAACCACGCTTAGGGGAGTAGCTTAGTCTTTGTTATGGCGTTCCCGATTTAATCGAAGCTGAACGAGTTCTTCCTTGAGTGGTTTCCAATACGCCTCGTCGGCACGTCGTTCCATCTCCTTTTCTTGCCTCAGGTACATTTCGATCTGCCCGAAATCATTCGGTTCAACCGACGACAACCACGGTCGCGAGGAGGTCAGTGCCATCACGGATTGAGGAAAGCGTTGCATGAGCTGGCTTAGCATTGCTGGTGTGCGAGACTCGCGCAGCCAGAATTGAACCATCGCGTCATTGTGATCATCTTGATTCTCATCATAGTGAGCTTCGACTAAGCGGCGGATCATTGGCCAGTCTTTATCGCGTTGCGTCTTTTTTGCACAAACGAGATCTTCAATCGCGAGAACCTCATACACAGCGTTTGCGCTCGGATCTTGGATCGTGGTTCGCCGCTCCCACAGGCGATCAAATGGTTCGCATCCGCGCAGTTGGGTCATCACATCGATTCGCAGGCCGTTCACGTCGGAGTGTTTACACCGAAAGTGAACCGCATGTCCGCGTTGGAGATACTCCGCCTTGAATTCGGGAATCGCGATACATTCTGCCTGCAATTCGGCCAAGGCTGCGTTTAGATTTTTGAAGTTGTCTTCATCGGCCAAGATCACGACATCGCAGTCGCGGCTAAACTCCGCTGCGCCGTATAACACGCAAGCCTGACCGCCGATAAGCAGGTGGCGTACTGCGTGGCATGACAGCGTCGAAAGGACTTTGAGAATCGGGTTCGGGATCAAGTGAGCCTCCGGCCTCCAAGTAGAACCGCCAAAGTTTTGTGGATTCCTGCATCCTCTCAAGCGGAGTGAGGCGATACCACTCCTTCCACGAATCCGAGTCAGATCGTGCTTCTTCCAGTCTACGGAGTCGCTCTTGTTCGGTCACTTGTCAAACTCGACGTGGAGATACGGAGAACAATCGTCGGACAGTCCATCTTACCAGAGGGATTGGATTTTCCAAGATTGAGGGCGAGGTTGGGTCGCCAGGACTGGCTGGTTGCAGCACTGTGCAGAAACGAGACTGTGCAAGTAGTGGTTATTTCGCAGGGCGAAAAAATGGCTGATTGAATCGATCGCGGAACGTTGATTGGGAAAGTCGATACAGCAGACGTTCCATTGCAAATCGAACGAGAACCAAGTCGAAAGCTTCCCCGTTCAATAGGGTGTTCGAGAAAAAATATGGGTCCGGTTGTGAACCGAATTTGAAGAATCGGTTCAAACTCGTTCCTACCGATAGCAGTATATCGAACGGGTCTCGAAGCCGCTTAAGTCCTTTCCAGAAAACAACTTGCATCTCTTGCAAAAAGAGCTTGTTGTTAGGAAGAGGGTTGCGCACGGGGAGCCTTTCAAATCCTCGGAATTTCCGAGGGTTCGATTTAACAGAGAAGCCGAGGATTAAACCCCTCGGCTTTTTTCGTTGTTTCTCAAGGGTTTTGGAGGCTCTCGTGCGGCCGGCCTCCATCCAGAGAGTGCTCTCAATTCACCCCAAAATCGCATTTCTGAGACCGGACCGCACAAATTCGTCTGCAACTCTCAGATTCTCTGTTTGACAGAGAACTTTGGTTTAACAACCCGTTCGCGTACCTAAATTGCATTGTGGCAGCGGCAAGGACAACTAGATGTCAGATATTCGGTAAATTTGGGAACGCGGAGCTTTAAAACGCCGATACGCTTACGCTTGGTTGTCGTTTCAAACACAAACGAAGTCTCTTAACTTCGCATTTAGGGGCATGCGACGCGGTCGAGATAACCTGCCTTGGCTTCAACGCGACCGCCCGATTTGCCGTTGAGAAATCAAGTTGAGTATGGTTTGTCGAACTACTGACAGAGTGCGGAGCGATCGTGCTAAATGGGACGTCATTTGCCGATTCAAAGGTTGAATCTCACTGCTATACTCTAAAGCAACAGAGCGAGGGAATTACATCGGACGCCACGATAGTGAAGGCAGACTGCTTTGAGTTTTAGATTGCACGACCATCTACTTGCAAGGGACCACACACTCTTTGGTGGAGTGTTACATGGGATCAACGGAACGTTAATCGAGCTTCAAGGACGAGCGCTTTCGGTACTTGCGCGCCCCCGACCGGTCGTCGATTGCTGTTCGATTACGGGGATGACTCGAGGACCAGTTCGTGAGGCTCTTCAACGGATTCAAGGCGCATTCAGTAAATTGCGGATTCCAGACTCTCCAGTTGAGATACTCATTAATCTTGCGCCCGCTGCAATTGAAAAAGATGGCACTTGGCTAGACCTTCCACTTGCAGTCATGATGCTTCAGGTTGCTGGAATCCTTCCGGATCTTCCACAGTCCAAAGAAGAGCAACTTGTCCTTTTCGGCGAAATTGGAATACACGGGGAGGTGCGAAGAGTACCAGGAGCGTTGTCACTCGCGTTTTTGCTGAAGCCTGGGCAGAAGCTGATTGTCCCCAAAGGAAATGAAAAAGAGTGTGCCTTGATTTTAGCGAAACCAGGGCACGAGGGTTGCGGTGTTTTTCCGACTGAAACCCTCGACGAAGTGCTCGACTACTTCCGTGGTGTTGGTCGACTAAGCAACGCTTTGAGTGAACCAATTCGCTTCACCAACTACATCGACAAAGCAACTGACTTCGGCAAGATTCGCGGTCAGCTTGACGCTAAGCGAGCCTCGGTCATTAGTGCTGCTGGAGGACATAATCTCCTCTTGGTCGGTCCACCTGGTGAAGGAAAATCTCTTATCGCTAGTGCAATGGCAGGGATTCTTCCGAGGTTAACTGACGCGGAAAAGGTGGAACTGACGCGCATCTATTCCGCTTTGGGATTACTTGGCGAAGATGGAATGGCTGTTACTCGTCGTCCATTCAGGCCAGTTCATCATTCCGCTTCTATGCAATCGCTAGTTGGAGGTGGTAGTGGTATCCCTAAACCCGGTGAAGTCACTCTCGCGCATCATGGCATCCTCTTCCTGGACGAAGTTCCCGAGTTTACAAAGAATACACTCGAGGCACTTCGGCAACCTTTAGAAAATGGCTATGTGAACATCACGCGAGTTGCCGCATCCCTTGAGTTCCCTGCGAGGTTTTGTCTTGTCGCAGCAATGAATCCTTGTCCTTGTGGTTATGCCGGTGATCCGCGATGTCGTTGCGATGCTAAGGTCATCGAGAAATATCAAAAGAAACTAAGCGGTCCGTTCTTGGATCGAATGGACTTGCAGGTTTTTCTCAAGCCATTAACGCATGATGAGCGGTTCGCCGAGGTAAATGATGGTGAGTCTGCACAGATCAGATCGCGGGTTGAAAAGGCAAGAAACTTACAAATCGCCAGATTTCAAGGAATGGGAATTTCCACTAACTCAGCAATCCCCGGCGGACAGATTCCGGAATACTGTCGAATGTCACCGGAAGGCGAAAAATCATATCGTGAAGCGATTGAGAGAGCAGCAGTATCAACTCGAACATGCGACCGTCTAGCGAAGGTGGCACGTACAATTGCCGACTTGGATGGCAGAGAGTTGATAGATACACAACACGTAGAAGAGGCGGCAAAGTTCGTTGCGGCCGGAATTCTCCAGCGGTAATGGGTTGGAAACCACAAAATGAATTCAGATGACACCTCTAAGATCTTCATTTGCTCATACTGCGAGCAGTCACTTAAGTTTCGAATCGATCAAGAGGGAAGACGCATTCAATGTCCCAAATGCAAAAAGCCCGTTTGGGTGTTCGATAATCGTGCAACCTCTATTGCGCCGAAGCTCTCGTCCATCTGGATGTACGAACGTCCCAAGCTGTTGGGATTACTTGGAACCCGAATGGTCGGGCCAATTTCAGACATTGAGTTTCTCGGTCTGGTAGCTCGCGGTGAAATTGACCGTGAATCTTTCGTTCAGAGTCCGGAGTTAACCAAGAATCAAGAAGTCTCTGCAGGTAGGGTCAATATATCTATAGTCCGAGAAATGTGTGGCCAACGCGAAGCCGAAGTGCAACGCCTTCGAAATGTTCAGACGCGAGAGAATCAGCGAGATGCCAAGAATCGTGAGACCTTGCTCCAAGGAATAAAGAAAGCAATATCCGACGGCAATCTGAGCTTGAACGAACGTACTCAGCTTCATGCCTTTGCATCGAAAACAGGTATCACCGAGCCTGAAGTCGAGGAGCTTGTTAAACAAGAATCATCTGCCCTACTGAAACAAGTGGTGGAAGACGCTCTTTCAGACGGTTTTTTCGATGATCAAGAAAACGAGAACATTAGCAAGATTGCGATTGGTCTCGGTTTAACCTTGGAATTTACCAAAGACCAGCAATTCCGCTTGTCACTAGCACGTACCGCGTGGAATCTTCTTCAACAACTTCAAACGGGAAGTTTGCCACAGGCTCTTGAGTTCAGTGACGCAGAGGTATTTGAGATTGTTTCTCTTAAGCGTCCGGCTGGGATTCCCCTTGGCGGTGACCACTACCTCAAGTCTGTGGGGGCGGGGGTCGTAAAGCGTATCGAAAAGAACCTTTTGCTTGATGGACGACTGACAGCGAAGAAGTACACTCTCAGCTCCATCGTCGGAGTTCAGTGGTATTCCGACGGCTTGTTTTTAAAGAGGTCAAGCGGTAAGAGTCTATTCATTCGTCCCATAAAACTTGGGCTAGCATGGCATCAGTTTGCAATGAGCATGGAGGTTATCGCAACAGGAGAGCCCGTCATCGGAGTGTTGCCAGACGAATCGTTTATTCCAGCGACGGAATTTGTTGTCGCTGAGATCATCGAAGATACCGAGAACTCAATTGATCTTGCCGCAGATGCTGACACGCAGACCGATGATTGGACACCTTCAAATCGAATTCCCCGTTTTACATTTCGTATGGTCGGCGAATCGTTTGAAAATCGGCAACTTGATTTAAGTAGACTGGCAATCGGTGAAGCCGTCTATTTGATACGCGAACCGCACAATCCTTATGATTCAAATGCTGTTGCCGTTGTGAATCTAGAACGTCGTGTGCTGGGATACTTGAAACGTGAGGTGAGTCTTTGGTTCGCCCCCATTCTTGACAATGGGCGTAAGTTCCAGTGCGAGGTAAAACAACGTACTTTAAGTGGCGGAATTGTCATCGCCGTTTTCGATTAGATCAGTCTAGTGGTAAACGAGAACCAAACCAGGGCGGGAAAAGATCTGGATGACGAAGGAGAAAGCGATAATAGGATGCATCTTAGGAACCGCTGTGGGTGATGCCCTTGGCTTGCCCTATGAAGGAATGTCGCCAAGTCGTGCCCGCAAGTTACTGGGTCCGCCAGAGCGATATCGATTCGTGTTCGGCCGAGGTATGATCTCGGACGATACCGAGCATACGTGCATGGTGTCGCAGTGTCTCATCGAATCTGGCGATAACGTTGATACGTTCACGAGACGATTTGCGTCCCGATTGCGTTGGTGGATTTTGGCTCTGCCTGCCGGCGTTGGAAAAGCCACGGCTCGAAGTTGTATTAAGTTGTGGCTTGGCATCCGTCCGTCGAAGTCCGGGGGCTATTCCGCAGGCAACGGTCCCGCCATGCGAGCTGCAATTTTCGGTGCGACGATTGACGATATTCCAAAGTTGCTCGAATACGTTCGAGCCTCATCTCGTCTAACGCATACTGATCCCAAAGCCGAATTTGGAGCTGTCGCAGTGGCACTCGCCGCTCGCGAGTCGTCACAGATTGACAGTGTCAGTGCGGAGCGTTGGCTAGAACTCGTTTCACAATCGCTACCCGATGAAGCTCAGGATTTTATTGGGATGCTAATTTCAGCGATCGCATCTACTAGGAAGAATGAATCGACTCTGACCTACGCGAAATCAATTGGACTTGGTCGCGGTGTTTCGGGATACACCTATCACACTGTGCCAGTGGCCATTCATTGTTGGCTGACTTACCCGGACGACTTTCAAAAGGCGGTGACCGCAGCCATCGAATGTGGTGGTGATGCAGATACGACCGCGGCGATCGTTGGTGGCATCGTCGGAGCACGCGTTGGTAAAGATGGAATTCGTACCGAATTGATCAGCGGCATTTGGGAATGGCCAAGAAGCATCAGATGGATGGAATCGCTTGGGACGGCTCTGGCACAGGCTTGGCCGAGTCCACATGCCTCTTGTGCACCAAGCGTGAATCCGATTACTGTGGTCCTAAGAAATCTCATCTTTCTGGCAATCGTGCTATGCCATGGTTTTCGTCGGATCGTCCCACCGTATTCCTGAAGCCGGATCAAACCGGAATCGAGTTCAATTCACTGCCCAACGCTGATTGCTTAATTAAAGTAACTCCTAAACAGACTCCTTCGGTTTCAGATCAGTAAAATGACCGCAAAGATCATCATTGCAACCTTAGCCATAGTAATAATCGGTGTTGTTCTGTTGTGGCTCGTGAAAAAATATAGTAGCGGGGGTGAATTTGGTTTTCGTGATGTAGTGCGGAATCCCGCCCTGTGCAAAAACTAGATTGCATCGAACAAGGTGTTTTTCCGAAAGAAAAAGCTGAGGGATCGAGAGCAGTTGGAGTCAGATTTGAGATAGCACATTGATCACTTTTGGGTGCAGATGGCTGCGGTGCAGATGGATGTTCGCTTTGCGCGCAGCAGAATGCTCAGACCTGAAGTGAACGTATCGAAGAAAGTGGAACGATGATTTGAGCTACGCCGCTCTGCGGCTGTAGCTCTTGAGCAGTCCACCGAGCCGTTCTTTGCAACGAATCTCAGAAATCGGAATCGAAACGGTTTCGGATGGCTTCGTTCCAGACTTCGATCGTTTCTTCGTTCTCGTACCGCCAATCACAAGCTCGTTCTCGAGTCCCTGATGCGGCCGTTCTTCGTGATAGTAGTCTTTGAATTCTTGGCACAGGAGGTCCATGTGTTTGTGGCCAAAAACGACGAAATGGTCGAGACATTCTTGCTTGATCGTTTGAACGAATCGTTCGGCAAAGGCGACCATGTTCGGGGATCGGATCGGAGTTCGTTGGGTTTTGATTTTTCCCTTTTCAAATACATCGATGAACAACTTGGAGTACTTTGCGTCGTTGTCGAGCATCAGGATCTTGCATTTCGGGCCTGCCGTCTTTGTCGACTCGATAGGGCCTGACTCGAAGCCATTGCGTTTGAGAATGTTTTTGACCGTGTTGCGCGTTACCGATTCGATCCCCAGTTTCTTCAGTTCGCCCAGGATCCTGGTGTAGCCCCAGGAATTGTCTTTGGCCAGTTTAAGGATCAGTTTCTCGATATCCTTTGCAGTCCGGGGACGGCCGCTTTTGTCTTTTCGGCGCGCCTTGGATTTTGCTGCGGCTTCGCGGATCCAGCGACGGATGGTCCCGGGGTGAACAATCGTGGCCAACTCATTGAGCGCCGAACCGAGATTTTTGGCAAAACGAATAAGGCGGTTCTTCTCGCGTTCAGTTAGACTGATTCGACCAGGAAGCCGACTGCGAAGGATTTGGTTCTCCGCCTTGAGGTAGTTGACCTGGCGGGCGAGTTCTCTGTCCGTTGACCCTGCAATGACGAGCAAGAGGGATGCAGGTTAAGGGTCCATTCCGCGACTCTCAGACTGGCCCTGGCCGGTCTCGAACTGCGTTTCTGTTAAGCAGATTTTCCGTAACGCGGCACGCTCAGAAAGACCGTTCGATTCGGTCTCGAACTCCGTAAGCCCTCGTTTTTAAAGCAGTTGCGAAATCGACTTCTCCGAGAAGGTTCCTTATCAGGGTCGGTCCGGGGAGCGGTTTAACAATTTGCGTCCGACCAATGAAAACATTGGGAAAAAACTCAATACACCCGATAGGATTCGAACCTATAACCCTCGGTTCCGAAGTCCTGCGAAGAGTGAATCTATTCCGGAGAGACACGGGTAGCTAGAATAGGGACATGCCTTCGCTAGGTTATCGCCTTGGGAGGGCCATCACTCCCTCCTATCCTGCCTTCCCTCCCTCCTAAAAGTCTTGATTTTCCAGCGTATGAATTGCCAAGCCTTGAATCGCCGCGGACTTTTGACTCAGTTCGGCATCGGCATGGGGGCATTAGCCGCCCAATCGATGCTCGGAGAGACCTTGGCCGCCGGCGAGATCGACCAAATCAACCCGCTTGTTCCCAAAGCTCCCCATTTTGCGCCCCGCGCCAAGCGGATCATTCACATTTTCTGCAACGGTGGCCCTTCGCACGTCGACACGTTCGATCCGAAACCGGCGTTAGCCGAATACGCAGGAAAGCCGATGCCGGGAGAAACGCCTCGCACCGAGCGTCCAACCGGGGTGCTTTATGGAAGTCCCTTCAAGTTTCAGAAATATGGTGAATCGGGGCTGGAGATCAGCGACCTTTTTGCCAAAACAGCAGCGCACGCCGACGATTTGTGCGTGATTCGGTCGATGCACGCGAACGTGCCCAACCATGAGCCCTCCCTGTTGCTCATGAATACCGGCGAAGCGAGACTCGTGCGACCCAGCATGGGCTCTTGGCTCACCTATGGACTTGGGACAGAAAACCAAAACTTGCCCGCGTTCATCGCCATGTGTCCCGGTGGGTACCCCATCCAAGAATCCCAGAACTGGCAGTCCGGTTTCTTGCCTGGGATTTTTCAAGGCACTTACATCGACACCAAACACGAAGCGATCGACAAACTCATCGAATATGTCGCCAACAAGAAGTTGTCGCGGGAGGCGCAACGAAGGCAATTGGATTTGATCCAAGCCCTCAATGACGAGCATCGAAAATCGAGGCTTGGGGATCCGATGATCGACGCGAGGATTCAATCCTTTGAGCTGGCTTATCGCATGCAAGGGGAGGCCTCCGAGATCTTCGACGTCAAGCGCGAACCGCAACATGTATTGGACAAATACGGGCCAGGTGTCCAAGCAAGGCAGTTGCTCATTGCTAGGCGTTTGCTGGAACATGGCGTTCGATTCATTCAGCTTTGGCATGGTCAAGGTCAACCGTGGGATAGCCACGACCATTTGGAAAGAGAGCACGGCCGATTGGCGAAGGAGAGCGATCAAGGCATCGCGGCTCTCCTCAGCGACTTGAAAGAGCGCGACATGCTCAAAGACACGCTGGTTATTTGGGGGGGAGAGTTTGGAAGAACGCCAACCGTGGAAATGCCAAAGGAAGGCTCGAACCAAGGGACGATGACCGGCCGCGATCACAATCATTACGGCTTCACCATGTGGATGGCAGGTGGTGGCGTCAAGGGTGGAACGGCTTACGGTGCAACCGATGAGTTCGGCTTCAAAGCGGTCGAGAACAAAGTGCATGTCCATGATCTGCACGCTACTATCCTTCACTTGATGGGGTTCGATCACGAGAAGCTCACCTATCGCTGGGCCGGCCGAGACTTCCGGTTGACCGATGTGCACGGGAACGTTGTCCACGACGTTATCGCTTAATGCCGCGAGCGTCCCGGCGAAGCTTGCCTGCCCTCCGATACTGCGTCCCTTATACTGCGTCCCCTATTACCGCATTCCCGTAGGATGCGTCCCTGAATATTGTGGCTCCCCATACTGCGGGGGGCCTACCAACGAATTCGAGTCCGAGGAGAAAACGATTGAGTCGCAATGCATTACGCATGATGGGGATTCTCGCGGGAATCGCATTGGGAACCATTTCGGCGATGGCCTACCGAGCTTATCGCATTGTGAACGCCCCGCCATCGGAACAATCGCAATCCGATACAGAGTTCCTCGCGGAAGAAGACGAAGACCCATGGGAGATTCGCCAAGCCGAAAAGGATCCTGGTCGTCGAAAGGCACTAGCCGGCTTGGTGCAGTCCGCCAGGGAGCAACCCAAATGGCTCACCGAATTTGAATACACGGACCAAAACGGCAACAAGGTCACGAGTGATTCGCTTCGAGGTCAACCTTATATCGCCTGCTTCTTCTTTACGACTTGCCCAGGTAGTTGCCCACGGCAATCCTCGCAGATGCAGTTGCTGCACAACAAGTACAAAGATAAGCCAATCCGATTTGTGAGCATCACCGTCGATCCGGAAATCGACACGCAAGAAAAGCTGGCGGAATACGCTACCTCGTACGGGGCAGATCCCAAGCGATGGTTCTTTTTGTATGCGCCGATCGAATACACGATGCGCGTGGGGATCGAGAAATTCTTTTTAGACGGCGTTGAAAAACGAGGTCACCCCGATCGATTCGTCTTGGTGAATGCGGAGGGAAATGCCGTTGGCTCCTATGTCTGGCTGGACATCGACGAGAGAGAATTGCTGTTAAAGCATATCGACGAAGTGCTCGCGTCGACCGGGAATTAAACAAAGGTCGCGCGAACCATCTGCAGTGTTCAGTCGCGGAGCCATGTGGCTACCTCGCATGCAAAATAGGTCAGGATCGCAGAGGCTCCTGCCCTACGAAATGCAATCATGCTTTCCAAAACGACTTTCTTTTCATCGAGCGCGCCCGCTTGAGCAGCGAACTTGAGCATCGCATACTCCCCGGAGACTTGGTAAACGGCGAGTGGGACAGGAAAGCGGTCGTGAAGGCGTCGGACGATATCTAGGTAGGGCATGCCGGGCTTGACCATGATCATGTCTGCCCCCTCTTGGATATCCAACTCGACTTCCCGCAACGCTTCGTCCGAGTTTGCCGGATTCATTTGGTATGTCTTTTTGTCGGCGCTACCCAGATTGGAAGCGGAACCGACTGCGTCGCGGAAGGGGCCGTAGTAAGCAGAGGCGTACTTGGCTGCGTAAGACAAGATCGGAATGTGTTGATAACCGTTGGCATCGAGCGCATCTCGGACCGCCCCGATACGGCCATCCATCATGTCGGAGGGAGCAATCATGGTTGCACCTGCTCGGGCTTGATTGACTGCTTGGTCGCAAAGGACCGAAATGGTTTCATCGTTCACGACATACCCCTCCCGGACGATTCCGTCTTGACCATGTGTGGTATACGGGTCGAGCGCGACATCGCAGACAATGCCCATCCGGTCTCCGACTGCGGAAGCGATACTGCGGGTGGCTTGGCAGATCAAGTTGTTGGGGTCGATGGCGTGCCTTCCTGCATCCGACTTGAACTGGCTCGGTGTGACTGGAAAGATAGCGACGGCGCCGATTCCCAGGTCCGCTGCTTTGGCTGCAGCCTTTGTGGCAAGATCGACGCTCATCCGTTCGACGCCCGGCATCGAGAGGACTGGTTCGCGTCGGTTCTCACCTTCGATAACAAAAAGAGGCCAGATCAATTGGGAGGGGGCCAACGAGGTTTCCTGCACCATCTCGCGCAGCCATGGCCACCTGCGATTTCGCCTGAGGCGCGTCCTCGGATAGGAAGCGGAGTTCGAACGATTCTCGCATCGGCTATTGAGAAAATCCGTCATGGCAATTCGTCGCATCCGCGAAAGGGAGGGAGTTGGCTGGCTCGTAAACAAACGGTTTGTGGGGTACACTCAAACAACGCAGTGCGCGTAACCATTTCTTCTCTTGAGACGCCCAAAATCGTATTCCCCCACCTTCATCCCGTCGAGGACCTCTCCATGCAATTATCTACCAAGCCAATACAGCGGCGGGCCCAGCTCGCGATTGCGGTCGCCGCCTCCTCGATGTTGATCGCGAACAACCTAGAAACTTTGTCCGCTCAAGACGCGAAAGTCGTCCGAAATCAAGAATCCCCGTCCCCAACGCCTTCAAGTGGAGAGGGGTGGACTCGTTTGTTCGATGGGAAGAGCATTGCGGGGTGGACCCAAAAAAACGGCTGGGCATCGTACCGAATCGAGGGAGATGCTGTCGTGGGTAGAACTGCTGTAGGAAGTCCCAATTCCTTTCTTTGCACCGACAAAGTTTTCGGTGACTTCGAATTGCGGTTTGAAGTAAAGGTCGACGACGGTCTCAATTCCGGCGTGCAGATTCGTTCGAAGAGTTTGGCGGACAAAGATCAAGGCCGAGTTCATGGATTGCAAGTCGAGATTGAATCGAGCCCCGGAGAGGCCGGCTACTTGTACGGCGAAGCCACTGGTCGAGGTTGGGTTTCGCCAACACAACCACCCCATAGCGAACTCAAAAACAACGAGTGGAATCAGTACCACGTGAAGGCTGTTGGTCCTCGCGTTCAGACGTGGATCAACGGAAAATTGATCGAGGACCTAACAGATCCCATCTCGTACTCCGATGGTTTTATCGGCCTTCAAGTGCACGGCATTGGAAAAGACCAAGGTCCATTCGAAGTCCGTTGGCGGAACATCGAAATCAAAGACTTGTCAAAGAAATAGCCGACCCGCCCCAAGGAACTTATTTGTCCGCAGGATTTACCATGTTCAACTCCGTTCCAAATCGAACTCGTCGCCATGCTTTCGCACTGCTCATTGCGGGAGGTTTATTCGCATTCGGCTGCGACCAAAGCGCCCATCGCATTGCTCAGCACGAACCGAACTTGCTTTACTCGCATGCTCTCGAGATTGCCGAGGATCTTCCGCTGGACCAGCCGACCCGCGACTCCGAGGATTTGCTGGTCGACTGGTTTGGAACGTTGAACGAACCAAAACTGCCACCGATATTCGAAGCGGACTACCCCGACCTGCTTTCGCTTGAGAACCTCAAGATGGCTGCCGGTATGCCCCCCGCCTCGGCAGAACCTGGTGCAACAGGTTTGTATCGACAGCAATGTGCCTCGTGCCATGGCGAGAGCGGTCAAGGTAGAGGCCCCGTCGCAGCCAGCCAGAATCCTTACCCAAGAGAATTCCGACACGGTATTTTTAAATACAAGAGCACGACCCGGACCGGAAAGCCGCTCAAGTCGGATTTGAAAGGAATCCTCCTGGAAGGCCTTGGGGATTCCCAAATGCCCAAGTTCACCAAGCTATCGGATAAACAACTCGATGCACTGGTGGACTACGTTATCTTTCTATCGATCCGAGGCGAGTTTGAACGTAAACTTCTCTACACGGCAGCCTACGATTTGGACTTGGAAGAAGATCGACTCTACGACGCTTCCTTGAAAGTGGCCGGCGCGGAGTCCTCCAGTCCCGAATTGAAGGAACAGCTCGATCTGGCAGAAGAGCTCTTGATCGATATTGCGGACGATTGGGCCGAGGCGGAAGACAAAGTCGAAGAGCCCGAGATGCCAGACTTCCCTCTCTTTGGAAGCGAAACCGAGGAGACCAAGTCTCAGTTGGCAGAATCGATCGAGAAAGGGAAAAAACTCTTCGCTGGAAACGATGCCGCGTGCGCGAAGTGCCACGGAGAGTCGGCGAAAGGGGACGGTCCACAGGCTCCTGATTACGACGACTGGACCAAGGACTGGACGGCCAAGATTGGAATCAAACCGACCGACACCGAGGAGCTATTGCCCTTGCTCGCGCGAGGTGGGTTGAAGCCCCAGCCACTCAAGCCAAGGAACATTGTCGCGGGTTACTTCCGCGGCGGTCGCGAGCCGATCGATCTCTATCGTCGCATTCGATACGGTATCCCCGGCGCGACGATGCCAGCTGCCGCGCTCTCGCAAGGCGAAGGTCTTCCTGGGCTCACGAACGATGACCTTTGGCACTTGGTCAATTACATTCTGAGCATTGCAGAAACTCCGGCTCCTGCCCCAGACACTTCGACTACCGACGCCACTGCCGCCAAGTGAAGAGGTGTGCCGTCCAACGAGGGAGCTTGATAAGGAACCTAATCAGCGGTTCACATACTGAGCGATCGACTGAGCGGTCTTCTTAGCCAGTCGAATGCATTGCGGAATTCCAACTCCCTCGTAGGCGTTTCCTGCCAAGAAAACTCCTGGGTGTTGTTGTAAACCATCTCGAATGGTTTGAATCAGTTCGCAATGCCCGACCAAGTACTGAGGCATCGCTTGATTCCATCGCACCAGCTTTTGCCACCGAGGAAGGCTGGTGACGCCCAGCAAGGCGTTGGTCTCCCGGCGCGCGATTTGGAGTAGTTGCTCATCGGTTTGATCCAGCAATTCAGGGCGTACGGCTCCACCCATGAACACGCGAGCCAAAACGGTATCCTCCGTGGATCGCCCTGGGTACTTCTCGCTCGAAAGGCTGATCGCTAGCGCGTCGCGGGCTTCCGTTTTGGGAACCACCACGCCAAAGCACATAGCATCGGCTCGAATCTCCGATTTGGGGATCGCTAATATGGCGACGGCGGAGGAAGCATACGGGATACGATCGAGCAAGGCTGCTACATCTGGCGCAGTGTGGATAAGCAAGTCGGCGCTCACCCAACTCGGGGTCGACAAACAAACAGCGTCATAGCCATCGTTCGGATTGGGCACGTTTTCTCCAAGCACTGCCCAACGGCCATCGGGGCGAACATCAATTTCAGAGATGCGAACACCTAGATGCACCGAAGCTTTTAAGTGTTCGCGGATGGTGTTCATCCACCACCCCATCCCTTGCCGCGGCGCTAGGAATTGGTCGTATCGAGCCCCTCTAGCCTTGCGGGCCGATTGATCCGTGTTGGCTTGGCTTCTTTTTTTCGCGAGCGCTCCTCGAATCAAACCACCGTGCTCTTTCTCCATGCGGAGAAATTGGTCCATGGTCGCTTTCATGCTGAGGGTCTCAGCGCGCGCGGTGAAGATACCTCCGATGATGGGCTCCACCAATCGATCAAAACACTCTCGACCAAGCCGACGGACGGCAAAGGATTCGACGCTTTCGTCTTGGTCGCCCGCTTTGGGCCGGATGAAGTATTCGCTGAGGACTCTCAGTTTCCCGGCCCAGCTCAGGATCGGGGACCAAAGAATCGCATCCATTTGGGTCGGTTGCATCAGCGAAAACCCATTGGGAATCGGCAGGATTCGCCCAGCCCGAACGACTTGCGCGAATCGATGTTTGGGATTGGGGGTGATGAATTCAGCACGGAGACCTAATTCTTCGACCAGCTCCAAAGCGTCCGGGATGAGGGTGGCGATGTTGTCCGCCCCAAGTTCCGCCAGATAGGGAGACTCGTAATGGGTTTGGATAACTCCCCCCACGTGATTCGACGCTTCCAACACATCGATTTGTGCTTCGGGTGCCTCTCGCTGCAGATACCAAGCGCACGACAATCCGCTAATGCCTGCCCCGATGACGGCGATTCTCTTCACACGAACGCTTTCCAATTGGAGAAAGAAGATGGAGTCCGACTCGTTAGTATAACGAAATCAAACCGCCATTCAGTCGCGTACCATCAATCCTTCCCGTAGTGCTTCACTTGCTCCCAATACTCTTCGAACGCATTGTCCTTGTGGAAGTCAGGGCTGTTGTCGATATCGTGGCACTCCAAGCACTTGTCGTGGGCCTTGGACAGAGGCAATTGCATCTCTTGCCGCAATTTCGCTAGCAACTCTTTGGTTGCTTCGATATCACCCGATTCTGCATCGGCATGGTTCTTCCCTGGTCCATGGCAGTTCTCACATCCATTTCCCATCATGTGGGGGGTTGTTTCCAGCGATTCGTACCCTGTCTTGTAGGGCAAGAAATCTTGCGGGTTCCAACCGGTGGTGTGGCAGGAAATGCACTCCGGATCGAAATGGCGGGCGAGGGATCGTTCGGGAGGCTCGACGATCGAATCGGTGGCGTGGGCGTGCGGAGTGTTCTTCCATATGTCGAACGCGGTCGTATGGCATTCGCCACACTTCTCCGAGCCCACAAACTCGCGCTGCGTCGGATGGTTTTGAGGCCGCTTGCCAAGCCGCTCCATCCCCTCGGCTTTGAGCTGATCCTGATACTTGCTAAATAGCTCGACCATTCGTGGGGAGTCCTCAAACTGGGAGCTCAAAGCGAGTCGCTGATAACGCAGAGGCTCCTTTGCATCGTTGAAGAGGCCGACGAGCCCAGCATACATCCCTTTGGTTCCCACCTGCACCATTTGAGTTTCCGTTCCTGGGATCAACTCTGGCCTGTAGGTAGGCTCACCATAGCCGCCGGCTGTGATCACCATCGAAAATCCAGGGACGCTCTTCGCCAAGAGCCGAGACTCTTCGAGCGATGCGTGGGCGAGGAGGATGGTGAAATCGCATTGCTCGGCATCCAGTAATTTCTTCACGGCTGCCAAGGATTCCTTTGCAGGTTTAATCGTTAGCGAATCGGCGACCGTCTCTAGCTTCGAAGCATTCTCATCTCCGAGAACTCCCGTAATCCCGATCTTTTTGTTGCCAACACGAATCACTTTGTAGGTGGTATCCAAGTCCGGGAAGATGGAAACGTTTGCCGAAACAAAGAGTGGGCCGTTGCTCCCGCTCGAATCCCCCGCGTAGCTAACCAACTGATAAACGAGCGTGTCTTGGCTCAGTTTCAAATCATCTTCACCGAACGTTACCGCGCCATACCCCATCATCGATAAGGCTTTGGAGGTCCAATCGAATTTGATTTCTGACTGCTTGCCACGCGAACGGACTTGGTTTCCCGCATCGAGAGGAATCACGTTCCACCCTCGATCGCGAATCGCTTCGAGGAGGGAATCCCTCCGCATCAATCCTCCCTTTTGATTCTCCAGCCCCGTGCAGCCACATGGTTCCATATAGCCAAACTGGCGACCGGTGACGTAGAACACTGCCCAGGGATCTTTCCAGTCCGGAGCGATCACTTGATTTCGCTCTGCCTCGGTCGCGACATTGACCGGCGGAGCCGTGGTTGCAGACTCTTGCAATGAAGTCTGGGCGCGATCCAGTTTGTTGGTTGGAATCTGATTCGGGAAGGTCGCGACCGGAATCCCTGTCGGTTTCCCCTCGCTCATTTCTTCCAAGCGTCCTGCTCCCGATTGGCTCTTTTTCCCGTCCCCTATCTTCTCGGGTCCCGTATTGCTGGGCGATGAAGTCGGTGCAGCAGGAGGATCGGGACGCTTGTTCCCCTGCAAAAAGCTACCCAGCTTCCCCTTGCCAAGTCCAGGGAAAAGACGCTTGGGTGGGTCCCCTGCTGCGGTTAGGATCGGTAACCCCAGTGAAACTCCGATCAAGAGCGAGAGAATTGCTGCTCTCCGAAGGAATCGTCGCTTCTCGATGGATTGCTGTCGTTTGGCCATGGTTCGCTAGCTAGGGATCGGCGGAACGAAACGACGATGCGCGATCGTCATAATCGATTTTACCGTTGCATCGGCTATTGAAGCAAAAATCGTTAAGGGAATCGTATCCTTCAACCCTATTGCGGCCGTTTCGTGAACTGGGAGGACTTACTCCGAGATTTTGAATTGGAGGTAGATGGACTCCTCTGGCGAATTCTCCATGTTCGTCTCGAAAACCACTTTGCCAAAGTCCTTGCCGAACAAGCCATTCAATTCCACAGGCTCGGTCCCGGCGGGGATTTCGATGGTGATCGGGAAGATCTTTTGAGACTTGGTCACCTGAGGCTCGCCAATCGTAACCCGTACTTTTTCTACGATGGCGTCGGGCGTTACCCGTTTGAAGGTGATGTTTGCATCCGGATACTCGTTGGTTTTGACCGCGAGCAAGAAGCTTTTCTTGAGGCCTTCTTTCGTGGTCCCATTTCCCAGCTTCAAGACATCTCTTTCTTCGTCGTAGTCATTTCCCGCGATGATCCGAATGGGATTGACGCATCGCCCGATGATCTTCAAAGGAATGGACTCGGATTCACCATCCTTGAAATATCGTGCGAACATCAGATTCGTGTTGATATTGCCAGATGGAACCCCTTTATTGACGGTAACCTTGAATTCCAACACTTGTCTCGCTTCTGCGTAGTTGGGAAATTCGCCTGGCTCAGGCGTTCGAGGTTGCTCGAGAGACACCGAAAACTTGGACGAGATCGCTGTGTCACCGACTGCAGCAGATGGCACCTCCAAAGGGACTTCTTCGAAGCTAAAGAGCCTTCCTTTGAATTCGTGAGACTCATTGGACATGAACTCACCCAGATTCAGCATGGAGGGTTCGAACATCAACGACTCGCCTACACGCCCCTTGATCGTTAGCTTGATCTCTTCTTGGTTGGGGGCCGAAGTTCCGATCGTTGCCGTTTGAGCAAAATCGCTGCTGATACCTTCTACGATCCACTCGAGTTCCACTTCTGTCGAATCCCCTGGCTTGAGGGTCGCTTTCTCGAATTTTCCGACCGTGCATTTGCAACTACTCGCCTTGAACCAAACTTCCGCAGGGGACTCCCCGGCGTTCTTGAAGACAAATTTGTGACTGCGGCGAGTCCCCTTTTTCATGGTTCCGAAATCGAGTTCCGTCCCACCGACGACTTCGATCTTCGCAAGATCCTTCGATTCCACTTGGGTTGCTTTGGCCAGTGCGGCATCCATATCCTCCACGACGCCGTAGATTTGCTTCAGCCCAGCGGTTCTGCTGTTCAGCTCGCTCGTCGCAATCCCAAAACCGAGCCCGACGCATAAAAGGATGAGGATCAACGCTGTTTTCATGGGTCTCAAGTCGGCAAAAGATCGATCGATCAAGGTCTCGACGCGCTCGGGGCGTCGGCCAGTAGAATTGCTATTCTGACAATTGCAGCGAACTACGCAACCTCGCGAAAACCGGTTCAGCGCGGACAAACCCGCTCGGATCCCTTCCCCAGCCTGGTTGGCCATCCACTCCCCAACCGACACGCAGCCCATCAGGCAAATAAACCGTGGTCGCTGCCAGTTTTCTATCTTCATGCGGAGTGGTCGTTTCGATCGCCTCCACCTGCTTCCAACCAGCTAATGCCCCCTCCAAGTCCCCGACGGAAAAAGCGAACAGGGCAAACTGCAACTGCACGGGGATCGATGACGGGTACATCGCAGCCGTCTCCCGGATTGCAACCATCGACCGCTCCAATAATGTCGCAGCCAACTTCGAGTCGGCTTGACTCTCGTCTGCCAACATCCGATTCCATATCGCGCTTTGATACGCGATATTCCAACTCCTAGGCGACCGCTTTCGCATCGCGTCATCCGACTCAAGGAACAGGTTGATCCACTCCCGGCGGGCTGTGTCACCCATCCGCCGATCCATCGCTTTGCCCAATGCATGCTTGGCGATCTCCTCTGGTACCTGAGGTGCCCAGGGGTGAACCTCTCTCAGCTCTGCCCACTCCGACGCCGAAGCCGCTTTCCATTTCCCCAAGGCTAAATCGGTCTCCCAAGTCGCAAGTCGATTTTCAGGCCCATAAAAGAAAAGCAAGAAACTACCGGTCAACCCGATCCATGCAAGCAAAGGGATCCATGGGCTCCAGACATACAATTCTTCCCGCCTCAACGCTCGGCGAGTGGGGCCGATAAAACCTAGCACTGCACCGATCACAGCCGTGTTCATATTCCCCGGCTGCATCCACCCCCCTGAAAACAGGAAATGAATCCCGAGAAACGTGCAAAGGATCAACCCAATCTTCATCCCGTTCTCGAAAACAAACCGCTCCCAGGTTGGGGATGCGAGGGAGAGGTAGGTATAAAAACATCCTCCCGCAAACAAGAGCGCCGTCAGCTGGGTATCCAATTCAGGTGACAAGAACGAAAATGCAACCACGGATACTAAACCAAAAGATGCACCGAAATCCGATGCCTTGAGGTGGCGAAGCCCTTTCGTATCCAGGCGATCCTCGTTGCTCGCTAGCGAAGATGATTGGATGGGCATCATTGCGAATCGCTGCACCAAACCCAAACCAATTCCTGCCGCCATCGCCAGGGCGGGGAATCCACCCCAAACTCCAATTTCCATCCACATGTTGTGAGGATCGGCTGGAGTCTCTGAAGCGGTCAATTCTTTGACCCGAACATACATGTCTTGGAATTGTAGCGGTCCGTCTCCCAACCAAGGCGAAAGCTCCGCCAAACGCCACGCACCTCGCCAATACTCCATTCGGTACGCAAGGGACTTTCCTGCCTCGGTGAGCAACTGAGGATCTCGCCAGAGCACAAAAAGCCCAATCAAGAACAGGACCAAAAGCGACGGTGCAGCGATCGACCAATAGCGACTGCCACGATCCCACGAGCGGCGTACCAAGGGATGCGCAATCAATCCGAGCAATGCGCACGAAACGGCCGCTGCGATCCAAGCGGTCCGGCTTTTCGTCAGGACGAGCGTCCAAGCGGCCAGGACTACGAGCAACCAGAGGGTCAGAAAGTAGGAAGGAAATCGCCGCGTCCAATGACGACTTCGACGTTTGCCTCCCCCGACTGCAGCCGATTCTGGAAGGCATAGCCACGCAATCGCACCCAGCGCGACCACGAGCCATGGGCCGATGAAACCGGCCAACGAATTCGTCAATGCAAAGGGGCCCATCGGTTCGCTGCTCATCAACCGATTCGCAAACTGCATTGCTTCCCCCGTTCCAGGGACCATCCCTCTTCCTTGCAGCATGGCGTCGGGGTTCGCTGCAAACTCCTCCCGCAACCGAGGCATGCTGATCAAGTACTGGTAAAGGGCATACAGGACCGTTCCTGCCATGGTGCCAAGCATCCAACGGAGATGAGACTCCATGCGCCCCGGCTTGGTGAACTGGTAATACGCAGCGCTCGCCACTCCTAACAGCGAAACCGATTGCCAAAATCCTAGACTGGCCGATCGAAAATTCCCGCGATCGAACACTTGGTACGTCGCCAATAACATCCAAGCGAAGAATCCGGTGATCGCTAACTTCCAAGGCAAAGAGATGGTGTGTCGACTTTCACCGAGCAATCGGTCGATCGACGTGAAGAATCCCAATGCCAACCCGATCAGGATCAAGTAAAGGGAGCTTCCGATCGAAACGCTCGTGGAATCGCACGGATTCCACTGCGACATGACCCAATAAAGCCCCAGCAAAAATTGGGTCGCCCGATCCGGGAGTTGGATTACCCAGCTTTCATGATTCTGCAACTCCTGGTTCGGCTTCACGAATCACCTGGTCCCCTTCGCAAGATGCCTTCGATCTGACTCACTAAAAACAACATGCAAATCACAATGAACAAAACCATCACGGCTCCTACCAAATCGGTTCTAGGCAAAAGCAATGCTCCTAGGGAACAAGTGATCGTCGCCAAATAAATCGCCCAAACCGCTTGCCTCTTGCTCAGTCCCAAGCTCACCAGGCGATGCGAAAAATGCCGTTTGTCAGCTTGAAATGGACTGCGACCTTCTCGCAATCGAATCAACACCACACTGAACGTGTCATAGATGGGTATCGCCAGGAAACAGAGAGGAGCTAGAACGGCATGGGGAGTCGAACCCCTCGCATCGACATAGGTCGAAAGCAACGTGGTAATCGCGATCCAATAGCCAACAAAGTAACTGCCCGAGTCACCCATGAAGATCGAGGCAGGAGGCCAGTTGTACCGTAGAAAACCAAGCAATGCACCCAAGAGTGTCAAGAGCATCGCGGAGACGAACAACTGTGGCTGCTTGGTCACCTCCCCACCCGGTAACAGCAACATTGCGGAAAGCATGACGCAAATGATGGCAGCAACACCCGAACTAAGCGCGTCCATGTTGTCGAGCATGTTGAACGAATTGATCAACAAGACAATCCAAAAGACACTCATCAATGACGTTAACCATGGGACCTGAATGTAGGCGGTGAGCTGAAGATTCTGCCAATAGACGACCACTCCCGCCACCAGAAACTCGACCGCCAATCGCAACTGCCAAGGCAATCCGCGCAGATCGTCGAACAGCCCTAGAATGGCCAAAGCGACTCCACCTCCTAACAACACCCCAAAGGCCCCCAGCCGGCTAACCAAGCCAGGCAGATGAACCACTAAGGACTCGGGTAGCAACTGCTGAGCGCCGAACCAATTCTCGTGAAGTCCCCAAACCGCCAAAGCGCCTATCGCAAATGTGAGACAAACTCCCAACGCGATTCCAATCCCACCTCCACGCGGAATGGGAACGGTGTGGACTTTTCGATCGTTCGGTAAGTCCATCAACCCTAAAACCAGCGCCCTTTTACGCACCCACCCGACGATCCACCACGAGATGATCGCTGCCGGGATGACCGTGCCCGCTACCAGGCAGATTAAGAGCTTCCAATCATTGGCCATGCGGTGGTCGTGGTTGCGATACGAAGGGTAAGAGAAAACTCCAATCCGGCGAACGCTTAGCCGGACACTCATGATAGCTCGCAATCCTTAAACCGGGCAGGGAGTCCCTCCAATTCCACCCTCTGGCGACCCAATTCGCCCCTCTTGCCCGAATTCGCTATCTGCCATTGCATCGCGGCTGCCATGACTGATATGAACCGATCGCGGGCATGGAAAAACGCGAACTTTGCTAGCACTGCATGAGCCGAAACCAATTTCTCCACTACCTTCTCCGAACCTGGTGTCGAGCGCACGACTTGTCGTGCGTCCCGCTCCTGTTTTGCCTGGTGGGGATCTTCTTTTCCGGCTGTGCGACGCAGAAGTACGTCACGATGCGTTCGAATCCCTTCAACCCCCTGACCGAAACCCTGCAACTGGCAGCCCGGTCTGGCCCCCAGATTACGACGCGAACGTCGTCGCTCCTGCGGCACTACGCTCTCCTCGACCTGTACGAAAAGGATCCAAGCGGTTGCTTGGTCCAATTGCAGGAACTCGCTACCGATGAACGGGGGGCGGAGAAGGTCTATGCGATCGCAGAAATCGCCTACATCATCGGGACCAAAGCGGAAAGAAGTGGAAAAGAGGGACAAGCGCTCGATATGTACAGCGTCTCAGTGAGCAACGCCTACCTCTATCTTTTTTGCCCTGATCTCGATATCTCCCGAAACCCATATGACCCGCAATTTCGCGGAGCATGCGACGTTTACAACAGTTCCTTGGAAGCGACGCTCCGCCTGGTCAGCAAGCAAGGAAACTTGAAACCAGGTAACAGCTACCGGATCAAGACATCGTCGAAGGATTACGATGTGCAAGTCGTCGCGCGGGGATCTTGGCGCGACGCGGATTTCGCACAATTGAAGTTCTGCAGCGACTACCAAGTCAGCGGATTCGACGCTGCCAATGTGAGCTTCGGTGTCGGTGTGCCCATGATCGCGGTTCGCCGTCCGCATGATGGGAATGATCCAACCGAGAAGTACTATCCCGAAGGTCTTTCGTTTCCCGTCACGGCCCTGCTTCGCGTGACCTCCCCAACACTTCACACCTCCCGGGACAGCCAACACCGCCATCCCTGCGTTCTCGAACTGCATGATCCGCTCGACTCCACCGACATCCAATTAAATTCTCGACTGGTCCCCCTGCAATCCGATTTGAGCACACCGCTCGCTTACTTCTTAGATAACGAAAAGTTCCGCGAGCAGACCAATAGCACGCTCGGGCTCATCGACCCCAATAAAACCGAAAAACTTCGTGGCATCTACATGCTGGAGCCCTTTGATCCCAATCGCGTTCCAGTAGTAATGGTTCACGGGCTTTGGTCAAGCCCTTTGACATGGATGCCCATGTTCAACGACTTGCGATCCTTTCAGGAGCTTCGGCGCAACTATCAGTTCTGGTTTTACCAATATCCGACTGGGCAGCCCTTTTGGATCAGCGCGACACAGATGCGAAGCGACCTCCATGAGCTGCATCAAACCCTGGACCCCAGTCATCAATACCCGGTTCTCGATAATGTCGTGCTCGTCGGACACAGCATGGGTGGGCTGGTCTCTCGGATGCAAACCATCGAAAGCGGCGAAGAATTCTGGCGAGTCTTGAGCGATAAGTCCTTCACGGCGCTCAAGGGTGACGAAACGGAATTGCGACGTCTGGCTGCCGCTCTCTACTTCCATCCCAATCCATCGATCAAGCGGGTGGTCACGATCGGGACGCCACACCGTGGCAGCGACTATGCAAACGATGCCACCCGGTGGCTCGGACGCAAACTGATCAAACTTCCGACGAGCGTGACGGAGATGGGGAACTCGCTCATTCGCCAGAATCCAGGCGTCTTTCAGAACACAGAACTGATTACCACCACAACCAGTATCGACTCACTAAGCCCGCAGTCACCGATCTTTCCTGCGATGCTTCGCGCCCCGCGGGCCCCTTGGGTTCGCTATCACAACATCATCGGTCTCGTGCCCCAATCGAGCTGGCTCCAAGCGTCGGACGAACCAAGCGACGGGGTCGTCGGGGTTCAGAGCGCCATGATGGACGATGTGATGAGCGAAATCTTGGTGGAGTCGAAGCACCAAGACATCCACTCGAAACCGCGAGCGATCCTGGAAGTCCGCCGCATTCTGGTCGAGCACTTGCGGGAGTTGACCCAATACCCGCAAATGACTGCCATCCTCGATCTCCCCCCACACTGGAAGCATCGCCCTGAAGCATCCGAGCAACATGTTCCTTGGAACATCAACCAGCCGACCTCTCAAGTCGTGCCGGCATCGTCCTTCGAACCACTTCCTTTTCCCGAGAAAGCGAAGAAGAAGCTCCTGCCTATCCCTTTGATCAAGTAATCAAACTTCGATTAGATGACGACAGGCTTATTCAACGCGCGACGGATCGGGACAAACTGACCTGCGTGCATCATCGCATGGGTCGAGATCAAGATACAAACCGATCCCACCGTCGGGAACCTGCCTCGCATACGCTCTGGGCTCGGCTTGTCTAAATCGCTTTCAGAGAGTTGATCGAAGACGCGAAACGTAGCTTCCTGCACGTCCGCGAACAGCTTCAAGTATTCTTGGGTAGATAAGAAGTCTGCGCGGTTGGTGCTCCCGGCATTCTCTTTTGCATGTTTGGCTTCAAATCCCTCTGGTAGTTTTGGAGCGCCCTCCGGTGCAACCATTTGCAACAATCCGCAGCCGGACGAAATCAAATGGCCTAGTTGCCAAGCCACGCTGTTACAACCAGGACCAGGGCATTGCATCAGCTCTTCATCGGTGAAGTCGCTCACGTATGCCTGTAGGACCATCGAACTGAACTTGTAGGTTTCCTTCAAGGTCTCGATTGCATTCATCTTGTTTCTCTCGTCTCCCAGCGGACTTGTCCGCCTTGTTGTGGAACTATCGTCGAACAAGGCAGACAGTCTAGCTTGGAGGGGATGAACGAGCAAATGCGCTAGGTTGCGAAGAACCTACACCCCTTCGTTAGCCCTACACACCGTCCTTCAAACTTTTGGCCGGCTTCGACTTTGGCTCGCTTGGAGAAGAGGGGAGTGGATAATTCGGACCGGGACCTATAATCGAATTGGGAGAGAGGGACGGGGTCGGCGTCGGGTATCTACTGCTGGGGTAGTAAGTGTTCGGCGGATAACTACCTGCAGGAGAAGGTGGCGTGGTCGTGGGGATCGCCGGCATCCAAGGTATAGGTTGCACGAAGTCAGTCTGCGGAATTTGGTGAAACGCCGGAGGAAACCCCAGGCCGTTGCTATCATTCTCGAGCAAGGTCATGCGGAGATCGACAATTTTGTCCATTTGCTCCGCCCGCTTTTCGACGATCGATTTGAGTTTTTCGAGTTGCTCTTCCAACTGTTGGATTTGTTCCTTTCGGACCTTGAGATCGTTCTGGAATTGCGCAGAAAAGTAACTGCGAATCAACCGCTTGGCATCCCCTTTTTCCTCGTCGCTTCCCTTTTCGTTTCGAAGCATCTGATCTGCCTCGCGCAGCTTTTCATGGACTCGCTGCTGCGATTCCCTTTGCTCCGGAGTGGGGGGGCCGTCGAGTCTCTCAATCTGGAACTGATCGTCCTCCAAGACGAGCAATTCGAACTTTGGTGCAATGGGTTGAAACCTCGCCATTCCCGATGGATGGGCGACAGTGGCGACTGACCCCATCCCCGCCACAGGGGAAAAAGGAGCGACAGTTGCAACGGGACCAGGTGGTATCGCTGGTGAAGCCTGCCACCCAAAATTAGGAACCATCGGGGGTGGTGCACCCTGAAGGAGCGGAGCTTTTGTCTCTAAGGCCTGCGTGGTGCTCAACACCCCGCTCGGCGCTCTGCTGACCGGTGGTTGTTGGGCATAGACGACTGCTCCGACCGATCCGATCAGCCCGATGCCAACGACCACGCTGCACGATTTCCAACTTACTTTCATGATCCAACCTTTCTGTTGAGGACGAGTCCATTCTCCGAACGAAGTTCCGTTCGCTATTTCCAATTCTCAGTTTCCAAACGTTGATTCCAGACTTCTTGTTCTATCTCCAAAAGCAACGCATTCTCCTGCGATACGGGAGTCCCTCCCGTTGCATTCCACTCCTGCTCCAATAGCTTGAGATTATTTGCAAACTGCTGCACCTGAATGTCGATCGCTTGCTCTTCCCGCAAAGCGGCCTGCCACTCTGATCGAAGTCGCAACAATTCTCGTACCGTGATATCCGTTCCATCGAGTTGGCCGCTGGTTCTCGAAGGAGAAACGTTGCTCGCTCCATCTCCTTCCATGCCCCTACCACTCCAAATTTGGGTCCCGGCGAGAATGACCAAACAGACAGCGGCCAATCCCGCGACAACGCTATGCCAAGAGCCCCACCCATACCTCCCTGGCAACGCTAGGGAGAGATTGCCGGATTGAAGCAAAACGAGGAGGCGATCGACTTCCTGCTCGACGAACCGCGTCGATGCAAATCGGTCGCGAGGGTCCTTTTCAAGCAATCGATCCACCAAATCGCAGATTTCGCGAGGAACGTCGCTACGGACTTCATGGACCGGGCGATGCGGCTCATGGCAAATGCGGTTTAATATTCCCATGGCCGTTTCAGCCCGAAAAGGAGGTCGGCCCGTGAGCATAAAGTAGACCACGCATCCCAGCGAGAACTGATCGCTGGCGCACTGAATCGACTCTCCTCGCGCTTGTTCTGGCGACATGTAGTGAGGAGTCCCTGCCACCACACCGGTCCGCGTCATCGAAGCGTCGTCCACTGCCCTTGCTAATCCGAAGTCACTTAGCAAGACACGGTCGACGTTTTCTTCCATCAAGATATTGGCGGGTTTAACATCTCGATGCACCAAGCCTTGTTCGTGCGCCGCCGAGAGGCCGGCGGCTGTTTGCTTGGCGATACGGAGGACCTCTTCGACGGACATTGGGCCGTGCCTGTCCACCTTGCTTTGCAGCGATGAGCCATGCACACATTGCATAACCAGATAAGGAAATCGATCGTCGGTCTCCACGTTGTAGATGGGGATGACATTGGGATGGATAACGGCTGCGGCTGCTTGAGCTTCCCTGGCGAATCGTCTTCGAGCGGAGGCGTTGTTCGCCAAATGATCGGAAAGAACCTTGATCGCTACCACGCGATTTAGCTCTGTGTCAAAGGCCTTCAGCACCACTCCCATCCCACCCGTGCCGATGACCCGTTCGACGTTGTAGCGACCGATGCGTCCCAGCAACTCCGGATGTGTTGGCTTGCCGAGAAAGGCGAGGGAAACACGTTCTGCTTCAATGGTTGTGTCATGAGGTAGTTCGCTCCCGACTTCGATCGAAATCCAAGTTGATTCGTCGATGCTTGAATTCGGGAGTTCCTCTTCCAGCCACGACCGTCGAGCTTCATCCCACCAGTCGGATGGTTTATCGGATGCTTGCTGCAACTGCGACCGGCAGTCCTCGCAACCTTCCACATGCTGTGTCGCCTTTTCGATGGCCGCGTCGTCCAGGGAATCGGAAAGGAGGATTTTCCAAGCCGCAGCGGTGCAGGATTTGGTTCGATTAAAGGGCATCACATGCCTCCCATTGGGCGATGAGCGATTTCAGTTTGGCCGTTACCCTGCATTTGGCGATATACACAGCGCCCGACGTAAGCCCTAGCTCTAGCGCGACCTCGTCTGCAGAACGTCCCAAAACCGCCGTTCCCCAAAAAGCCTTCCACGTCGTTTCGTGAAAGGAGTCCCGCATCTGGGCGGCAGCAAGCCGGAACATTTCACGCCGGTAATCTTGCACGACCTCCTCTTCTCCGTTCGAAAGATTCGGTACCCGTTGCAAGGCATCCCACTCGGCGGATTGCCCCGTCGCCCGGAGTCGATGATGCTTCGTGACGTAATGAATCAACTGATTGCGAGCGATTCGAAAAAGCCAAGCTCGAAACGGCCCCCGACTCGGATCCGGGGTCCAACGCGGGACGGCATTGGCGACCGCTAAAAATACGTTTTGCGCGATTTCACGTGCATCGGCCTCCTGCAATCCCCGCCGGCGAGCGAAGCGAAAGAGAAGGGGCTCGTAAATCGATACGAACTCCCGCCAAGCCTGCGCGTCGGAGGCGGTTGGCAGTCGCAGAATCAAGCTTTCTCGCGTGTCAGGTGTCGAAGGCATTCTCGAATCGTCCTCAGGGCTTTTGTGACTGGAAATGTACACCAACGAACCGACGATTCCTTTCACCTCTCGCCCAAAATTTTTTCGCCCAAAGATTTTCGAAGGTTCCCAGGGACGGGGATGGAATACGGCTCAACATTACCGACACATTCTGTGATAGACTCCTACCAATGGCCCATTTCTCCAGGGCTCCCCACCGCATCGTCGCTGCTCTCCAGCAACTCCCCCCAAATAAGACGATAAGCATGCTTCCTTTGCTTTCCATGTTTTGCACCAAGTTCGCGCGGCCCACTGCTACGAATCTTTTGTATCCAGTCCACCTGTATCCCGTCCTTCTGTGCGTTTCGCTCGGGTTCCCCGCAATGAGCTCCGGTCAAGAGGCTCAAGTCGTGTCGGAGACGATCGCAAATCGGGCTTCCCCGTTTCCCGAGAAAGGAATCGCGGCGCGCTATCCAGGGGACCAAGGCATAGGAAAGGACCCGCATGTCATCTTTGCAGAAGATTTCGAAATCGACTCCATCGATGATCTGCGGACGCGATGGGAAACAGTCCGAAATTCCGAGGTCATGTCCCTCGATTCGCATACCCCAGAAGACAGCGAAGGTTCCAAATCCCTGCTGATTTCTCAACGCCAAGAGCTTGGGACCGGCGCCGATCTCTACCGCCGACTTGACGCGGGGTACGATCGAGTCTTCGCTCGAATGATGGTGCGATTTGCGGACGACTGCGAACCGATCCATCACTTCGGGACTTGCCTAGGAGGTAACAGCCCCTCCACGGCTTGGCCCAGCGTCCGAGCAGGGGAACCGACCCGCGGTGACAAATCGTTTTGGGTGGGGATCGAACCCTTTGGGAAGTCGTGGCGATGGGACTATTACACGTACTGGCACACCATGCGAGGGAGTCCGCCGCGTGGTCAAACCTGGGGGAACTCTTTCATCCAAAACCCGAAATTGACCATTCCCAAAGAGAAATGGATTTGTGTGGAATCGATGCTCCAGATGAACGACATCGGCAAAAGCAATGGCGAAATGGCACTTTGGATAGACGGTCATCTCGTAAGCCATCTCGGGCCAGGTTTTCCAACCGGTAAATGGGTCTTCGATAAATTCCTGCCCGGGGAGGGAGGCGAAGGTGTTCGCTGGAACCCGGAGAAAGGAGTCCGCGAAACCTTGAAAAACCCGCCCGAAGGATCTCCGTTCGAAGGATTCGAGTTTCGCACCGCCGAGCCACTTAACGTGAATTTCGTTTGGCTGTACGTCTACATCACTCAAGGGACCAAAGGGCACGCCAATCGCGTTTGGTTCGATAATGTCGTCGTGGCGAAGGAATATATCGGGCCCATTGCGAAGGGGACCGAAAACAGAAAGAAACGTCCGTGAGGACTCGGCTACATCTCACAAAGACAATCGCGTTTGTCCAGATCGCTATCGATTGAGATACGACGCAGCGACTGCGAAGGCGATCAACAGGACGATCCAGACCAAATCGAGAAAGTGCCAGTAGAGTGCACAGAACTTCAGACCCAGCGTGCGCTCATGATCGTATTTGTCCCGGCAAGCCGCGAACGCGGTGCGCACCAAGCCGAGAATACCAAATAGGACGTGCAGCGCGTGGAGAAGAACCAGAACAAAGGTAAAGGTGTAAGCGCCTCGCCGCGCGTTGTCAGAGACTGCGACACTTACCTTTTCGGAAAGCTGAATCAGACTGTACATCCCTTCGGATTGCAGAAGCATGAAGAGCATTCCACAAAAAAGGGCGAGGATCACCGACGATTTGACCATCCCCTCCTGATCGCGACGAGCGGCACGATAGGCAAGCTCGAGAAAGCCCGATACCCCGATGAGGAAAATGCTCGATGGAATGAAGCTCATCGGCAATTTGAGCGCGATCGTAGACTCCCCAGACGCTGGCTCCACGCGAAGGGCGACATAGATGACATATAACAGGATGCTGGAGAAGAAAAACACCCCGAGTGCAAGTAGCAGCAACCAAACACCCTGCATCGCACGCTTGTCGGCTGGCAGCATCGGTCGCAAACTCATCAGAAAAAAGGAAAGGTAATGGTCGTCGTTATCGCATACCCGCTGAACGCGCAAAATCGACAACCCAACGGACGCGGACCGCATCATATCGCGTTCCTCTCGGACTGACGAGCGCATGACAAATTGCCACACCGAACCAATCTGAATTCATACAGAAAACGCTCAAAATCAAACGTGCCCTTCTCCGCTCCTTTCACCACGAAGCTAAGATTACACTACGAAAAAACATAGTGGTATTTGGAAAATAGGAATGGAACAGCGCCGATGGAGTATGTCAGACCAAAGCCCCATTCGATAGCGAGCCGTTCCTTAAGGTGTCCGATTCGGTCGACCGCCTGGATCGTTGCGATTCTCGCATCCAGTGTGTCTGTCGTTTTTCTGGCGAACGACCCGCGTTTGCTAGGGCAAGAGAGCACAGCCCGTCGCGATGCTGCCGCTGCCGCAGAGAGCCCCTTTGACTTGCAAGAGGGATTTGAAGTCTCCGTCGTTGCCAGCGACCAACTTGTCCACGACTGTTTCGCGATGACGTTGGATCCGGAAGGACACCCTGTCGTGTCGGGCCCCGGCTATATAAAAACGCTTTTCGACGATAACGGCGATGGCCTCTTCGATCGGTCGGTGATTTGGAGTTCGGTACCGAAGCAAGGGGCCCAAGGTCTTTGGGCGGAAAAGAAACAGATCTACTACGTCGGGGATGGTGGATTGTGGTTGAGCGAAGACACCAACGGCGATTACGTCGGTGATCGGACTCCTCGCAAGATTCTGAACCTTCCAACCGGTGGGGAGCATGATGCGCATGCGATTCGGCGAGGCCCCGATGGATATTGGTACTTGATCGTCGGCAACTTCGCCCGGAGCATCGGTGGATTGTTGAATGACAATGTTTCGCCGATTCAAAAGCCACGGAGCGGGACGCTTTGGCGCTTCAGTCCGGATTTCGCAACCCGGTCGGTTTGGGCTCATGGCATGCGAAACGGATACGACTTCGATTTCATGCCTGACGGGCAGATTGTCACCTTCGACAGCGACGATGAGCGCGAATCGGTTTTGCCGTGGTATCGCCCCACTCGTGTCATGGTGCTTGGACCAGGGAGCGATGCTGGTTGGTGCGGGCAGACTTGGAAGGATGGCGATCAACAAATCTTGATGCCCCAAATCCTTGGCTCCATGGGCAGATCTTCTCCCACCGGTGTCGCTGTCTACGAACACTCTGCGTTCCCCGCTCGCTATCGGGGAGCAGTCTTCGTTCTGGACTGGACCTTTGGACGAGTCTTGGCGATTTATCCCAATGACAATTTGCCCGAAGACGCGAGAGCGCCCGGTCGATTGCCAGCAGAAATCTTTATGCAAACAACCGGTACGGTTGGCTTTGCACCGACCGATGTTTGTGTGGCCCCCGATGGCAGCCTCTTGATTTGTGTAGGTGGTCGCGGCACGGCTGGTACTCTCTATCGCGTTCGATACAAGGGCGAGGCACGTTCCGCCGAACAAAACAAACCTTCTCTCGCGATGACCCTGGAGAAGGCTGGAATTGCCAGGGAAACGGCGTTGCGCGTGGAGGCAGCGTTGCTGGCTCCCAATCCCTGGGAAACTTGGTCGGAGGCCCTTTGGGCTGGGCCATGCAAACGTCCGGAGTTCGACTGTTTGCTTCGCATTGTCACAGGGGAATTGAAGTTCGATTCGATGGCGGACCCCGCCATTGCGACTAACCTTTCTCTACGAGCAGCGCAGTTGCTGACGCGAATGGGAGTCGGAGTGCCAACACGGGCCTTGGACAATGGATTCGCGCAGCCCGATCACGAACGTTCTGGACTCTGGTGGTTGGCTGGACGCGGGAAAGCGCTCACTGACCCTAAAGAGTTTTCTCGCGTCCCGTTGTGGACAGAGATCGATTCCCCAAAGACGAACTTGTCTGCGTGGGAAAACCATTTGGGGCCGAACTCCGAACGGTTGAAGTGGGAGGCCATCGGTTTGAGAAGGTTTTCGGTTCCGAGCAAGACCTCGGAGTTGGTCGATTCCGATACCGAATGGGCGCGGGTCCTGCGACGTACTTGGCTTTGGTCGATATCGAGAACCCCCAGCTCGGCATCTCGAGGGCCTAGCAACGTCGATCAACTCTTCGCAAAAAAGCTCTACTCGAACAGCAGCGCGCTCGACACAGCCTTGCTGGATGCCTTGGCTACCCGTGTTCCTGCTGAAGAGCCCCAATGGAATAGTCGGCAGCGGATGGAGGTTCTTGCAATGCTCCAATGGGCACTCGGTGAACGCCGCACATCCCTGACCGGCCAGCAGGATCCGGCGAATCCCGATGTGCTGGACGGATATCGATCCATCAGCTTGAATCAGCTCCCCGCAAACGTACGTTCCGCTTGGGTGCAGTGGGTTGTTTATATCGGATCGAAAGCGCATCGCGACGGGCAGGAGGAACTCGAGAGCGAGGCGATTCGAACGCTGGCCATGCTGGAGCCGACAGATGTGAAGACATTGGGCTGGCTACTGACTCTTCCAGGCGATGAAAGTCACCCGACGGCGGACATTCATTTGCTTTGCTGTGTCGCAAGATGCACAGCGGCGCGCAGTGCAACCGATTCGGAACGGACGGCTGCCATCCTCGCGGGTGTGGTGCGCAAGGTACGAGAGTATGGACTCAATACGGATAACCAATGGCCTAAACGTTTGCAGCAATTGATCTCCGCACTGCTTGCTCGCGATGCCAATCTAGGGGATGCGTACGTCCGTTTAGTTGATTCCTATATCCCAGAGGATCTGTCGATTTTGGTAGGGTTTCCTGTGGATGTGCAATCCAAAGCCAGGAGCCGCATGAAGGAAATATTATGGAAGTCTTCCCCCGAGACGTGGGCACCGGCAGTGCTCAAGCATTGTTTGCCCAGTGGAGACATCGAAAGGGAGTGGGATGAACCGATTCGCGAGGCGGCGAAGGTGACGAAACTGAAAGCAATCGCCTTGGACGCGATCGCACGCAATCCTCGTAGCTCAGACTATGAACTGTTTTTATCGACATTGAATGGCGAAGACAGAAATCTTTGGGAGCCGGCATGGAGAGGCCTTGAGAAGCTCAACACTTTGGAACCAAGTCGAGAATGGCCTATTCTGGCCAAAGTTGCCTATACCGCAGGGCAATCCAAAATCGGCATCTCTTTCGCCGAAATTGCGATGCGTTGCAAGCGGGTAGGCGAGTCCAACGACGTTAAGGACCTTCCTAAACAAATGGCTTGGGAACTCTGGCAGCCCGTATTATCTCGCTATCTGGCCAAGGGAACGCCGAGCGCGAGCCGCGAAGATACTGTAAGCAACTGGCGAAATAAAGTGGACGCGGCCAAATCGTTAGAGGGGGATGCCGAGCGTGGGCAGTCCTTGTATGAGACGCGATGCCTGAACTGCCACGGTGGACAATCTGCGTTGGGTCCCAGTCTCGCTGGCGTTACCAAACGCTTCTCGACAGAAGACCTCTTCGTGGCGATCTTCGAACCCAGCCGCGACATTTCCGATCGCTATCGAGCCCTCAAAGTCCTTACCGTTGACGGTGAAGTTCTGACAGGAATGTCGATCTACAAGGCCACCGATGGAACGACCTTGATGACTCCAAAAGGAGAGACCGTACGAATCAACCAGCAGGATATCGAAGAACAATCCTTCTCCAAGGAATCGCTGATGCCTTCGGGATTGCTTGATTTCGCATCCCCGCAGGACCTGGCGGATCTCCATCGCTTTCTCCAATCCCTCTAGTCCCAACCCCTGTCGTGCACTTCTGACAGGTCACCTTCTGCATCGGAATCATCAACGGAAGCGATGTGCCGCTTACGAAGGGAAGGGCAAATGACAGGGCACTGTTGCGCAGGGCAGGAACCAGTCGCGCGGGACACGGCCCCACAGCGAGAGCAGTGTGGTTAAACCGATAGTATCGAATGGCAGGGGGGGGGGGGGATTTCGCCGGAATTTTCAGCGATTCTGATGCGGTAACGGGAATCCACAATCAAACTCGGTGGCACATTAGATCACCCTCCTGCGGTTTGGATCGCTCCACTGAGTTCCAGGAAGGCTTCGCCCCTAACCGCGAACGTCTAACCCGTCAACGTAGGAGTTGCTACGTGCTCACCGATCCCGTCTACTCGATCAATACCACGGAGCTCCCCGTCGGAGCTCTCTTACCGTTTGACCTTCGAGACCCCGCAGGAAGATTGGTTCACAGAGCGGGACTTCCGATTACTGAACATCTCTTGGCTCGCCTCAAAGCGATGGGAGTGGCAACTGTCACCGTTCGGGGGGAATTGGGTTCGGATTCGCCAGAGTGCTTGCCTCGTCCAAACTTTGATCCCGCCCTGATTGAAGAAATACACCAACGTTTGGATGCCACCGTTGAAGTTCTGACCAAGACATTTCGTGAACTAAACGCTGCGACGACGATCGATATCACGGTGTTGCGAAACTGCATTCGCTCCTTGACGACGCATTCACGTCGCGAGGCCCCCGCGATCCTGAGTATTGTCGCGAACAAGTCTATAGGTGAATGCGGAGAGCTCTCCCAAGCCATCGCGGAACGAGCGGCACGTCTCGCATTCGTCTCCTCGGTTTGCGGTATTGGGATGGGACTGCGACAAGAGGCCGTACTGAACATTGGCATTGCCTCGATGTTCGCGGATGTGTCCCATTTGCGACATGCGGATTGGTATGACGGGCGAATGCGATTGCGTCCCGAGGTCACGACCACCGACGGTTATCTCCATCACTCGGTCGAAAGTGCCCAACTGGTCGCTGAGTCAACGAGGGTGGACTATGAGATCGTCGAAACGATTAGCCAACTGCAAGAGATAGGAGATGGCTCGGGAGTACCCCTCGGAATTCCGTCGGCTCTCATGCTCGAGAATGCCAAAGTTGTTCAGATTGCAGACATCTACCTTCTGCTCGCCGATCCGCAACTTCAGGATGAACCGTACTTTGAATCCGATGTTCTCGGGTACTTGATTCACCAAGCGGGCAAGGGAAGATTCGATCGCGAAATCGTTCGCGGGCTGATTCAAACACTTTCGATGTACCCCGTCGGTGCCATGGTCCGACTGAGCGATGATTCGTTGGCGGTCGTGGTTCAACCCAATCCTCACAATCCGTTCCAACCGATCGTTCGAACGATCGAGTCGGGTAGTCGAGTTGTCGATCTAAGCGTCTCATCGCTTTTCATTCAGGGACCCGCGGCGACCGAATCCAAGCCTCGAAAGAGAATTAGCAAGCAGATGCTGGACGCCGAGTTGTGGCGCCCCCAGGTGGCCCTCAATGTGCTTCAACCAAATTAGTCCACGGCTTGCCGAATCCCTCGCCGTCGCATAAACAGAGAGTGACCGGAGTGCGTTGGAACCCGGTCTTCGCCTAGTTCCATTCGAGCTAGCGTGACCATTGCCCCTTGGATCAACGCACTGAAGTGCGAGCGGCTCTCATGCGTGGAAGACTTTGGAAAAGAATCTTACTGTCCCCTTGGGTCGTGCTTCCCGCAGCGGTCTCTTGCGTTGCGTTTTGGGTCGGCTTCCCATGGATCGGACTTGTTGCTGGTTTGGTCACAGCAGCCTCGTTCACCGGCATTCTTTCGTTTCGATTCGATGCGATGCAGCGGTCGATAGAATCCGAGCTGCGACGTGAACAGGCGATAGCGATGGAGCAGTCACTGGATGCGTTGGCAATACGACTGCGTGCAGATCGCGATTACCGAACCAAGGATGCCTTGAACGTGGCGCGCGCATCGCGCGAGTCCTTTCTAAAGAATATGGAGCAGAGCGAACTTCCGATCCAATCGCTCGAACTGCAAAAGCAGTTCGAGTCGCTCTTTGACGCGTTTGTCGAACAGCTGCAGCGGTCCTTCGATTTATTCGAACAAGCCGATAGATTGAGCGGACCTTCGCGAGACACCATTCTTCAACAGCGAGAAACATGTGTCACCGAGATCACGGAGGCTTCGTCCCAGCTTCACAAGGCCGCTGAACACTTGGGAAATGTTATTCGTTCCAGAAAAGAAACAGATTTGGCGCCCCTACAAGATGAGCTTGAAGCCTCCCTACGAATCGCCAAACGGGTCGAGGAACGATTGAAGGAATGGGATGAATCCATTTTTCCTTCTCTTCGAGAGAATGAACCCCAGCGAGAAAACTAATAACGTTGACTCTTGCCCAAAAATGGGGAGCTTGACCTCTGTCTGGTATTTCCGTCGGTTAGAATGCGGTTCTAATTCGGGTCTCTAATTTTTGCATCTCCAGTCATTTCACGCTGAGGAGCCTTATCTATGTTCAGTGCGATCGGTCGATTCTTTCGCGCACTCAAGTACTTGTTTACAGGCAAGGTCGATTCCGCCGCGGATGCCATCAGTGCTAATCCCACGGTGATCTCTGCAACCTTCGATCGCGTGATCGAAGATAAAAAGAAACGCCTCAACGAGTACAAAGATGCCATCAGTGCGATGATCGCGCAGGAGGAGAACAAAAAGGAACGTTTGTCGGACCTGACCAGAGAAATCGAGAAGCTTGAGAAACTCAAAGCGGGGGCCGCAGCGCGTGCCAAGTCGTTGGTAGACAAGTACCACGGCGATCCGGTCGCGGTCAAAAATGATCCGGAGTATGTCAAATGCCAGTCAGCATTCAAGGACTTCACGAGCACGCTTGAGGAAAAGCGTCAACGAGCTACCGAGCTTGATGATGATCTCAAGCAATTGATCATCAATATCAGCGGCCACAAAACGCAAATTCAATCCCTCATGCGCGATCTGGAGAAGATCAAAGAGGAAAAGCACGATGCGGTAGCCGATGTTTTGTCAGCCAAGGAGGAAAAGCAAATCGCGGACATGGTCAACGGAATCAGCAACGACCGATCGTCCGAAGAATTGCAACGTCTGCGTGACATGCGTCAAAAGGCGGTTGCCAACGCTCGCGTCTCGCGAGAGCTGGCCGGTATGGACTCTAAGAAAGCAGAAAACGAATTCTTAGAGTATGCACAGAAAAATGCCGCAAACGATGAGTTCGACGCGCTGATTGGTCTTGGTGATAAACGAGAGTCCGCCGAACCCGCTTCAGCGGACACCAAAATCCCCGAGGCATAATCCCCCTGTTCTAGCTCCTGTGTCTAGCTGGCGTCCTCGACAGCTTCCGCACCGTAGACCACCGTCCCAAAGTCAGAAAACCAAAACCCTTTGGCCTGCTGAACTTTTAGAGACCTCAAGGCGATCCCGAACGGTCGAGGACGACCGTTCTACGTCTAGCTGTCGTTCGAGGACGACCGATCAACGCCCGGCGGTCCTGGGGGTAGGCGTAAAGGATTCGGTCCCGGTGACGTTTTCATTGAGTCGGGCCGAGTACTCCATCAAGCTACCAGCACCCGAAAAGCCGACGACGCGTTTGTCCCATTCCAGTTCCTTCGAGATCATTCGCCCGGCGTCCAAATCAAACTTGATCGTCCCGTCGCTCAATTGCTGCAGGACCTGAGCCTCTTCTTTTGGATCGGAGATGATGGTGATCATTTCGCTCCGCACCGAGACGGTCGCGACCCCAGCGCTCACTTTTTCCAATTTGAAGAGCTCACGGAATCGCACGGGCTTCAGGGATCCGTCTTCGCGCGCAATACGCAATTCGCGAGGAGTTTCCCATGTAGCTCCGACAGCCACGGGACTTTCGGGCAAGGGGAGGGTGATATCCCCCATACCCAGATTAGGTGGATTTGTGTCGTCGCTGCGAGCAATGATCAAGCCTTGCTCGTCAATCGTTACTTTCGAGATGACGCGACCGATCGATTCGGCTGCCGCTTGGAATTGCGGTAGCGGTGGTTCTTTTTGGCTTGAGACGTACCGAATCTCCGCTCCTCCGCCGATTCGTTGAGACATGTCAATGTCGGTAATTCGATATTCGAACGTCATCTTCCCATCCTCGACCTTGAGGAATTCCCATACCTTGTGGGAGACCGTTCTCGAGCTGGAGTCCTGTTCTGTCGAATCGATTTTGGTATTCGTTTTCGCCAAGTGAACGACTTCGCTGATGACGCGAGTGCCAGGCTCAAATCGATATCGCATCAGATAGGTTTCGCCGCTTTGTTCACCTGGATTCTCAACGATCGTTTTTCGTTCGACCTTACGCATTCCTTCAGCGTCTTTTGACGAACGAGCAGGGGTGGAAGGGCTTGGGGTAGAAACAGGCTTTGCTGGAATGCGGCTTGCGGACTCGTTGGCAGGCGTTGTTGATTTCTCCGACTTCTCCGAACTGGCGTTCGGCTGTTTCTCGTTAGGAACCAACAGGGAGCGTTCTCCGCTCGCGGTTGTCTTTTGTGGCTCTTGCGAGAAACCAACGCTTGCACCGATGACGAGTGCAAAAATAAGAGTAGGGATTGTTTTCCATCGCATAGAATTATCGACTCCCGAAGACAGTCCGATCGACGGACCGACGTGGTTTTAAGGGACAAATCAAACTGATCCGCAATCGCGAAGTATTCGCTTGATTTACTTCAGTGTGGCGTCCGGTTCTGCACCGAGATGTTTGGCTTCCTGAGGCACGGGAATCATTAGCAAATTACCGGTCGGCCTGTAGGGCTGGATGGTTTGACCGAGAGAGCTTGGTGCAAAGGGAACCGGGGTTTGGCGACGCAAAAGACCGATCTGCTTGCGAATATTGGAAAGGTCTTCTTGGATGTCTTGTATGACCTTGGAATCTTTTTCGGCAGTCGGCGTCGTCGGGTCGCTTTGCATTGCTAGCTTGAGTGCCCTTTCTGCTTTTTCAGCTAGCTGCGAGTGGAGTGATTCGGCGAGTTGTTGCTTGACTTCCGCGACGGCGGCTTGCGCTGCGAGAGTTGCGTTTTTTTCGGCCAAGGCGTGGATCTGCTCCAGTGCAACATTACGTTCCGCCATGAGTTGCTCTGTCATCTCGAGTCGAGTGGCGAGATGTGCACGCTCTACCAACAATCTTACGAATTGATTGGCGGAGACCGGAACCTCCATTTGCTTCAGTCCGCTTTGCTGCAGAATCACATCCAGTTCATCTTCGGGTTGTGTGTATTCCATGCCAGCAAAGTGGGTTACCGGGGGAGCCGGCGGTGCCGCCGGAACCATCAAGATCGGTTCCTCGGTGCTGCTTTGGGTGCTTTCGTCTGATGCGGACGGTGATTCGGTATCTTCGATGACGATACATTTGTTCTCGGTGCAAATCTTATGTCCGCAGGCGATCACGCCATCGACGAGTTTTTCCAATCCTTCGGAGAGAGAACTGGAGAAGGTGAACGGTTGTTGAATCGGGGCTGTCGTCGCGTCAGCCATGTTTTGTTCCGAAGCTTGCACCCATGTCGCTTGAACCGCAGGCACGCCGGTACCAAGTTTGCTCTCGGCTGTATCGGCACTCCTGCTGATCTGGGCCGAGAGGGTGACACGAAAGCGAGGGCGATCCATCAATCGCTTGGTGATCCAGCTCAAGAATGAGGAGGCATCGCTTCCGCTAGCCCCTTCGTTTTGATCGTTTGTGCAAGCGGTTTGCTCCGCCGCAGGGGCAACGCTCTCGCAGGGGCAAGCCGTGGATTCCGGTTTGCTCCCGTTTTGGCATTGCGATGGACAACCATCCTCAGCGAATGCGACCGCGGGAACAAGACTCAACCAAGAACCGATTGCATAGGTAGATACTTTTTTCATCGACGCAGCCTCCGTGCTTGCATCCGCAAGAATCATGTCGAAATCCGAGCCGCTCGGAACTCCTCTGCGATCGACTTTAATGAATCGGGCGGAAAATGGAAAGATCGATCTTGCGATCGCTTCATGGCCCAACGGGATAGAATTGTTGATTAGGAATGATGCGATTCAGCTCATTCCTCTTGGCCTCGGGAAGTGGATGGGCGAATTCGCGGGGACGCCCACCGACGACTTCTGGTCCGATATCGTTGAGGGGGTAAGGGTCAAAGTAGACTGCGCGATCTTTTTGCCTGTTGATGTCCCCCTGCCCGAATTGGCCCCCTCCCCATCGTTTCGACGCCAATGAGCTCCCAAAACAACCGGTGCAAAGCAAAAGAAGCAGAAGACCGAGCAGTCCTGAGACGGACGCAGGCACACGGCGGAGAGGCGAAATGGGAAAGCGTTGCGACATAGCTCTTGCACCTAGCAGGGAATCCCGAGCGTGGCGAATGGGAGCTACGCTTTGCTCGGGAATCTACTCCATAGAGGATCCAGGACGCCAGAGCACTCACCGACCTCATCTCCTCCTTTGAAAAATGGTCAGCCTCCTTTGAAAAGAGGGCAGAGGCACCTTATTGCGCGTGGGAGATCCAGATCGCAATCGGTGGTTCGATCTTGTCTTCCCAGTCACGGAGTGTCTTGGTCAGGGAGGAGGGAAGCCACGGGGAGTCGGCAACATGAAGAATCATCGGGTTCGGTGTGGAAACAACAAGCTCCCAAAAACCTCCAGCCCATCGGCAACGCATCAGCGAATATCCTTGATGAACGCACGCGGAAGGCCTGGGGGATCGCGAGTGTCCCACGTGGATTCCTTCCTTGGAAAAGGAATCATCAAAGGAAACGAAGCCACTCGCGGGTGACTCGATTGCGAGAATCTTCCACTCCGACGGAAGAACACGACGAGAACCGCATGCGAGCAATTGATCACACCCCACTCCGGCGGCAACGTAATCGGAGGCTTTCGAAACGAGTTCCTCGTAGATGGCGCGCGGCGGTCCGAGTGCCTGGATCTCTCCATCTTCTAGAATGGCAATACGATCCGCGAGCGTCATGGCTTCATGCAAGTCATGGGTAACGTAAAGGGTCGTTCGTTTCCGCGTTCGATGGATCTTCGTAATTGCATCTTTGGCGATCGAGCGGAATCTGGGATTGAGCTGCGCTAAGGGTTCATCCAGGAGCAGCAACCGTTTGGGGCTGAGCAAGGCGCGTAGAAGGGAGACGCGTCCTAACTCTCCTCCCGACAATTGAGGGGGACGGCTCGCCAGGAGCTTCGTCAGTTCGAACGCTTCGATAAGCCATTCGGTATCGCGGGCAACGCGGGGATCGAGAACACTTTCAAGGTTTTGTTTGACCGTCCAGTGGTCATAGCAAGCGTGGGACTGAAAAGAGAAGGCGCAATCCCTTTTGCTGGGCGGGAGAGATAAAGCATCTTTTCCATGCAGCATGATCGAGCCGCGATCGGGTTCTTCGAGGCCTGCGATGAGTTTGAGTAACGTCGACTTTCCGCTGCCGCTAGAGCCAAGCAAAACGATCCATTCCTCGGCCGCGACATCCAGGCAAATGTCCTGGAGAACCGCGCGTCCTCGAAACGATTTGTGGATCGATCTCAACGAAAGAAACGGATCCACACCGCTGCGGGCCGTCAAAGAATTGGCCGTCAAAGAATTGGCCGACAAAAAGGAATTGGCCATAGCAAACCAAAGGAACGGTCAAGAGAAAACGCGGCGTCCTGCCGCTGGATCTGTTCCTTCAGTCGCCGCATTGTTTGTCGAACGCTGGTCGTTGTCAATCATGCTAGCTAGAAATCGGTTGCGTCTATGGTAGACTTCTCAGCCCGCGACCAGGTCGCGATTTCCTTTCCAGCACGCAACCCTCAGGAGAATGGCAGAATGACTAACGGACCTCTCAATCGTAAGTTCAAAATGGGGCTTGTTGGAGGAGGCCAAGGTTCATTCATCGGGCGAGTCCACTCGATCGCTGCTTGCCTCGATAACCGTGCGACACTCGTCGCGGGTGCGTTTAGCAGCAATCCCGAACGATCGAAAGCATCGGCGGTTGACTACGATGTTTGCAGCGAGCGGGCCTATGGCTCTTACCAAGAGATGTTCGAGGTGGAATCGAAGAAGCCGAAGGGCGAGCGAATCGACTTTGTATCCGTGACCACGCCAAACCACATGCACTATGACGTGGCCAAAGCAGCGCTCGAAGCGGGCTTTCATGTTGTGTGCGACAAGCCGATGACCTTCGATCTTGCTCAGGCCGAAGAGTTGGCGAAACTGGTAGACCGATCCAAGTCGGTGTTTGCGTTGACCCATAATTACACCGGCTACCCGCTTGTTCGCCAAGCTCGTGAAATGATCCAAAGCGGGGAGCTCGGAGAGATTCAGGCGATTCGAGTGCAGTACATTCAGGGCTGGTTGCGAACCCGTCTAGAGTCCGAGGACCAGAAGCAAGCTGCATGGCGTACCGATCCGAAGCAAAGCGGTGCAGCCGGTTGTTTCGGAGATATCGCCACCCACGCGTACAATTTGGGAAGATATATGTCGGGGCTCCTTCCCGCCGAGATCAGCTGCCATTTGAAGGCATTTGAACCAGGGCGCAAACTGGATGATTATGGCACCGCTGTAATCAAGTATCAAAACGGAGCGCTGGGAACCGTGACCGCGAGCCAAATTAGCCATGGACGCGAGAATGATCTTTCGATCGAAATCGATGGAACCAAGGGGTCGCTTTCTTGGCGACAGGAGGAACCCAATGTGATGGTTGTTCGACAAAATGGACAACCGCACAGACTCTACACACGCGACCCGAACGCCCCGCACATGAATGCGAGTGGTCGCGGAGCATGTCGTCTCCCCAGCGGACACCCTGAAGCCTTCTTCGAGGCTTTCGCAAACATCTACTGCGCCGCTTTCGACGCGATGATCGAAGTCGAAGCAGGGAAAGCCATTGAGCGACGTGACACGTTGTACCCCAATGTGCACGACGGGGTGGAAGGAATGTTCTTCATTCAGCAGTGTGTCGAAAGCAGCGCTAAGAATGGTGCTTGGTTGCCATTGAACCACGAGCGATGCCGCGCCTAGGTATCGCTCCCATCCACATTTCATCTGTCATCACTCTGTTTGAATTGCCCAGAAAGCACTCCTGTGAAAGCAAAGATCGTTTTACTTCCTGGGGACGGGATCGGCCCTGAAGTCACCACGCAAGCCGTCCGCGTCCTGGAGGCAGTAGCCAAGAAGTTTGACCACACGTTCCTTTTTGACTCCAAGCGAATCGGTGGGATCGCGATCGACGAAACAGGAGATCCGTTGCCACAGGACACCATCGACGCTTGCAAAGCATCGGATGCGATTCTGCTGGGAGCGGTAGGGGGCCCAAAATGGGACGACCCGAATGCGAAGACTCGTCCCGAGGCAGGATTGCTTCGCATTCGCAAAGAGCTCGGTTTGTTCGCGAACCTTCGTCCAATCGTTACGTTTGACGAATTGCTCGACTCCTCCCCGCTCAAAAGAGAGATCATCGAAGGGACCGATATACTCTTTTTCCGAGAATTGACGGGCGGACTCTATTTCGGTCCATCGGGCACAGAAGAGCTCGCGGATGGACAACAACGCGCCTACAGCACTGCCGTTTACACCACCAACGAGGTCGAGCGAATTGTGCGCATGGCAGCGTTGGCTGCGAGGAAGCGAAAAGGCAAGCTGACCATGGTCGACAAGGCAAACGTGCTCGAAGCCTCGCGTTTGTGGCGCCGCGTCACTGCAAAGTTAATGAAAGAAGAGTTTGCGGATCTCGAATACGAAGTCGTATTGGTGGACTCGATGGCGATGCATTTACTGAGTCGCCCCAAGAGCTTTGACGTTGTTGTCACCAGCAATATGTTCGGCGATATTCTGACCGATGAGGCCTCGATGCTTCCCGGATCGCTCGGAATGTTGCCCAGCGCCTCGCTCGGATCCGATGGCCCTGGGCTCTACGAACCCATTCATGGAAGCGCTCCAGACATTGCCGGCAAAGGAATCGCAAACCCTCTTGCTACCATCCTCGCGGCAGCCATGTTGCTGCGGCATTCCCTCCAGCTGGATGCAGAAGCTGCTGACATCGAAGCGGCAGTCAAAAAAGTTCTAGCGTCCGGGTATCGAACCGCAGACCTTGCTCCCAAAGGCTCCTCAACCTTGGGAACCATCGCCATTACGGATAAGGTGCTCGAACTGTTGTAACGAAAAAAACAGAGCAAGGCGATTCTCTCAGGCTCGGCTCCCGAACCTGATGGGCTCCTGGTCCGTCACTAAGCGGGGGGCATCGTGTCCCCTTCCTCCCATTCCGTGGTCGCTCGTTTTGCGGGGCACCCGTCCACGGGCATTTATTCCATGGCGTGGGAGTAGGAAGATTACACCGGTGAGTATACTATTGGTGAACGTGTCGATTTTCGAGATTGACAATCGACCAATGGAGCAAGGGGTTCGGGATCGTCCGGGGCCCTCTTTTCTTTTCGCTTAGCTAGAAAACCAGCCGACGCATGGAGTCGGTGTGGTTTGAGGGATCAGCATGCGGTCAATTTGGACCAACATCATCGCATCGATCTTATTGATCGCGGCAGTGGGTGGCTCGGTAGGGCTCATTGTCTACTTGCGGCATCGCATGGATTCGCAACCGATGCAAGTTCCGGACGAATCTGCGGAGGTTGTTTCTTTTTCCAAAGTGCTGGAAGTGGAGACCCGAGCTTCTGCCACGGCCATCGGTACCGTCTTTGCAACGCAGTACATTCAACTGCGAACCGAGTTGGTGGGAACGGTGAGCGAGGTGAATTTCAAGCCGGGTGAAACGGTGCGAAAAGATCAGGTCCTCGTCAAACTGGACACTCGGGTGGAAGACTCACAGCTCGAAAGCGCGAAAGCCGCTCTGGGCATCGCGCAGTTGACCTATGAACGATCGAAACAGGCTTGGGAAGCCAAAGCGATTAGCGAACTGGAATTCGAGCAGGCCAACGCATTCCTTCAGCAGGCCAACGCCGAAGTCTCGCGGCTCGACGCCATCATCGCGAAGAAGACTCTGAGAGCTCCCTTTGACGCCAAAGCGGGCCTGTTCGATCTGCAGCCAGGACAGTACCTGCCGGAGGGGACGGCCATCACCATGCTGCAAGGGACCGAAGCGGCGGTTTACGTCGATTTCATGATGCCACAGTCGGTGGCCGATTACATGCGAAAAGGGGATGTGGTGCAACTCATCCACTTCGAGAAGCCGCTGCCGGCTTCGATTATCGCGATCGATTCGCAGGCGGACAAAATCACTCGCAATATATTGGCGCGTTGCTTGCTTAAGAATCCACCGGAAAGCCTTCAACCCAACGACTCGGTCAAAGTGGAGATGGCTTATGGGCCTCCGATTCCTGCAGTCAAGATCCCGTATTCGGCGCTCCGAAGCGCTCCAACCGGACCTTATGTCTTCACTACCGCACCGGACGAAAAGGAGCCGCAAAAGCAGCGAGCAAAAATGCGGAGCGTGCAGCCAGGGCGTTCGATCGATGGATTTGTCACCATCCTCCGCGGACTCGAAGCAGGCGAAACGGTCGTTTCGGATGGTTCGTTTAAAATCCGCCCAGACCTTTGGGTGATGCCAAAGCCAGACGAGGTCGCAGCACCATGAAGAACCTAACTGATTTGTTTATTCGCCACCCTGTCTTGGCGATCGTTGTCAATTTGATCCTGGTGTTGATCGGAGTGCGCACCGCGCAGTCACTGCCGATCCAGCAGTTCCCAAAACTGGAAAGCACCTCGATCCAGATCACCACAGTCTACATCGGTGCCAGCGCTGAGACGATTCGCGGTTTTTTGACTACCCCCATCGAAAAGGCAGTCTCTTCGATTGCGGGTGTCGATTTCATCGAGTCGTCAAGCGTCGCGGGGATCAGCACAATCACGATCCGACTGAAATTGAATCACAGCGCGACCGCAGCGTTGGCGGAGGTCAATGCGAGACTTCAACAGGTGAGACGCGAGCTTCCCGCCGAATCCGAACCTTCGGTCGTGGAGATTCAACGGGCGGACCGTCCCTACGCATCCTTTTATCTGAGCTTCACATCGGACGAGTATGAAATCCCTGCGTTGACCGATTATCTCATGCGAACGGTTCAGCCTCAATTTTCGACCATATCGGGCGTTCAGCGTGTCGGTGTCGAAGGAGGGAGAATTCCGGCAATGAGAATTTGGATTTCTCCGTCGCGATTATCCGAATTGAATCTGACACCAGGCGATGTCTATGGTGCCTTGAGACGAAACAACTATCTAGCGGCCATCGGTCGTGTGAAGAATGATTCCGTGCAAGTCGATTTGCTGACAGACACGGATTTGAAGACCGTCGAAGAGTTCGAAGAATTGATCGTGTGGCAAAACGATGGTGCTGTCGTGCGATTGCGCGATGTGGCTCGCGTGGAATTTGGCTCGGAGGAGCCCAATATGGTCGCCATGTATCGGGGACGTGAAGCGGTCTATCTGTCGGTTTGGCCTTTGCCCGGGATCAATGAAATCGAGGTGGCAAATCAGTTGAATGCAGCGATGGAGAAGCTGCGTCCATCACTTCCCAAGCACATCGATATGCAACTGGCGTTTGACGCGACGAAATTCATGCGGGACTCCCTCTATGAGATCTCTCAGACCTTGATTGAGACCATTTGTATTGTCGGATTCGTCGTGTTTTTGTTCATGGGGTCGATTCGCACCGCGATTGTTCCGCTGGTCGCGATGCCTGTTTCCCTAATCGGGGCATCGATTCTGATGTACTTGATGGGCTTTTCCCTCAACCTGCTTACGTTGTTAGCCATCGTGCTCGCCGTGGGTTTGGTGGTCGACGATGCCATTGTCGTCGTGGAGAATGTGCAGCGACACATCCAAGAAGGCCTCGGGAAATTCGATGCTGCTATCGTGGGGGCTAGAGAATTGGTGGGACCGATCATCGCGATGACGATCACGCTCGCCGTGGTTTATGCACCCATCGGATTTCAAGGCGGTTTGACAGGGATGCTCTTTCGAGAGTTTGCGTTCACGCTTGCTGCAGCCGTGCTCCTATCAGGCATTGTCGCCGTAACGCTTTCGCCTGTAATGAGCGCAGTCATGCTGAGTGCATCTGGGAAAGAGCCCTGGTTGACGCGAAAGGTCAATTGGCTATTCGACCGTGTGCAAGCCGCTTACGGTCTTGTTCTCGAACGAGTTCTTGGTATCCGCTGGACGATCGCTATGCTCACGATTGTCTTGGGCATGGCGGCGGTTCCCTTCTATCAGAGGTCGGGTAAAGAGTTAGCCCCCATCGAAGATCAAGGAGCGATTGGTGTCATGCTCCAAGCGTCGCCTGACTCGACGCTGAAGAGTACTACCCAGTGGGCAACCCAGTTGGCCACTCAATTTGATAAAGCCCCCGAGACGGACTACATGTGGGCTGTCATCGGATCCAATAGCGGGTTCGGCGGTGTGATCACACACGATTGGCACGAGCGGAAGGAACACGGGCAACGCAGCACACAAGAAATGTTCGGAGAGGTCTACTATCTGGCCTCACAAGTCCCCGGGCTCAGGCCGCTTCCCATCCTGATGCCCCCGCTTCCGGGTGCAGGTAATTTTGATGTCGAGGTCATTCTCAAGGGGGATCTTGAGCTTTCTCGGATGATTGAGCTCTCGTCGAACATCGTGCAGAAAGCCATGGAATCTAACATGTTTTTGTTTGTGGATCCTGACTTGAAGGTGGATCTTCCCCAAGCCCAAGTGGTCGTCGATCGAGAAAAGGTTGCGGACCTCAAACTGGATTTGGCTGCAATAGCTCAGGAACTCGGCGTGTTGCTTGGAGGTGGATACGTCAATCGATTCAATCATTTCAATCGATCGTATCAAGTCATCCCGCAATTGGCCGATGAGGATCGTAAATCGACAAACGAATTGATGGATATCAAGATTCGAACGCCAGACGGACAGCTCATTCCCGTTTCCACGTTCGCCAGTATCGAACCCAAAACAGCTCCTCGCGTTTTAAGTCGATTCCAACAGCAGACGGCATTGAAGTTCAATGCCGTCATGGTTCCCCCTTTCACCAAAGAGGAAGGTTTAAGAACCATGGAGGGGATCGTGCGCGAATCCGCAGGTGAAGATGCAAGTCTCGATTACGCTGGAGAGTCGCGTCAAATTCGACAAGAGGGCTCCGCGCTCACCGTCACGCTGGGGATCGCGTTGGTATTGATCTATTTGGTACTGGCCGCGCAGTTCAAATCTTTCCGTGATCCGCTGATCGTTCTCATTGGATCGGTGCCGCTCGCCATTTCTGCGTCCCTTTCCATCACGTACTTGGGTCTGACGACGATCAACATTTACTCGCAAGTCGGATTGATTACCTTGGTCGGCCTTGTTGCCAAAAATGGGATCTTGATCGTCGAGTTCGCCAATCATCTCCAAGAGCAGGGGCTTGCGAAACGTGCTGCTGCGTTAGAAGCCGCACGAACACGGCTCCGCCCCGTTTTAATGACCTCCGCAGCAACCGTCCTCGGTCACTTGCCACTCGTCTTTGTCACAGGGCCCGGCGCCGAGGCTCGCAATAGTATCGGAATTGTCCTTGTTGTCGGCATGGCTATTGGGTCTCTCTTTACCTTATTCGTTGTGCCCGCTCTCTATGTGATCATTGCTGCCGCGCACCGAAAAACGGAGCCTACAGGTGAAATTGTAAGAAGAACCTTGGATTCGACGCCCCGCGTAGATTCGGAATCGGTCCCAGCTATGTCAGCGACTTAATTCCATGCACAAGGCCTTTCCATGCTACCCTCGCCGCGATCGACTGTCTCCAAACTATGTTTGCAAGGGGCCGGTTCGACGGGTCTCATTTGCGGTATCGCATGCTTGGGGATGCTAACGAGTCGGTGGCACCCATGGCTCGATTTATTCACGCACACAACGTGGCATTTCTGTTGGGGGTCGCTGGTTGTCATCCCCATCCTCTTATGGAGCATGCGGAAGGCGGATCCGGAATCGCAGAGGGCCTATTTTATTCGATTGATACCTGTCGTAGGGTGCAGCGCGGTGTTCATTCTCTTCGCGAATCCGTGGGATGCGATTCCATTCGCCGAGAACGATTCTCGTTTATCAGGTACGCGGATTGCGTCGTGGAATGTTCTGATGGAGAACTCGGATTTGAACGAATTCGAAGAGTCGCTTCGGGAATTCCATCCCGACTTGATTGTTTTGATCGAACTGAGCTCGCTGCACGAGTCGTATGCCGAGAAATTGGCGGTCGAATACCCCTACCGCAAGTGGATATTGCTGGGAGCGAAAGGCATTGGAGTTTTTAGCAAAGTTCCAGGGACTCGCATCGAGACGGTCGACCTAGCCGATCTCTCCGTTCCCGCTATGGAAGTCACGATACCCCAACCCCAGGGGCGTCCTCCTCTTTCCCTTTTAGCTGTGCACACTTATTCTCCTACTATGGATCCATCCCGAACTCGGAATCGAGATATCCAATTGAACGCAGTAAGTGATTGGGTGCAGAGTAAGAACGGTCACGCAATCGTTATGGGAGACCTCAACATTACACCTTGGTCCTACCCCTTCCAACGGCTGTTGAAGGATGCGGATTTGGTGGATAGTCGAGTCGGGCGAGGCTTGTACGCCAGTTGGCCGTCTCAACTCGGTTCATTGGGAATACCGATCGACCACGCTTTGGTGAGCAAGGATCTGCAGGTGCGGTATAGAGGGCTTTTGCATCGCCCGAAACGCTCGGATCATCGGGGGATTTCACTGGTTGTCGAATAGGTTTCCCCTCAAATTCAAGGGTTGGAATCTCGGTGAACCGCTTTGACGCCTAGTCCTGTTGTTCGATACAATGCCTCGCGCCTTCGGAGAAAATGCTGTGGTTGTAATGTTGACAAATGATCTGATGTTTCAGTCCCGAGTAAGTGGGGCAGTCAAAGCGGCTGGCGGTAGCCTAGTCGCGGACCGGTCGGTAGAGAAGCTCGTCGAACGATGCGTTGATAGCGAATCGGTACAACTCGCTTTCGTCGACTTGTCCCTGACGTCGATTGAATTGGAATCTGCCATTCCTCTCTTGAAGAGTCGCTTCCCCAAGGCAAAGGTGATTGCATTCGGTCCTCATGTGGATGTTCAGCGATTGCACGACGCGGAAGCCAGCGGAGCGGACGAAGTGATGACGCGCGGACAATTTGACCGTGACTTGAATTCCATCGTTTCGGCGTAGGCGATCACAATGCCAAGCTCTTGTGGGATCGCCTCGAGTGCCTCGATTCTTGTTTCGCTTCGCACTGCATTTGAGCGAGCATCGGAAGGGATGCGAGATCCCATTGATTTCGCGTTTGTCTTTTTGAGCGGCGACGCCATTGCGGACAAAGGCGACGACATCCTCTCGCTTTGGTTCGATTTGGCGCCCGGAGTTCCGGTTTTCGGCGGGTCTGCTGAAAGCTTGGTGGGAAAACGATGCGAGCTCGAGTGCCAATGCGCCGCGACCGTACTGCTAATATCGGGCTGGCAAGAAAGTCCTCGTATCTATGAGCTAGAGTGCCTAAGAACGCCTGACGGTCCATCGGTGATGGGAGTCACCGAGGAATTGATTGCGAATAGCCATCGCGGCCTCCTCACAGTCGCTTGCCCGGTTTCGTTTTCGGTCGAGTTGCTAGCGGACGTGCTCGAATACGAGCGATTCCATCCGACCGATGCGGTCGTCCCGATCTTGGGCGGATACTGCAGTAGTTCGAACTGGCAAGCACCGAATTTGCTGTTGGCGGGTGACAAGGTGACGGTTCGAGGGGCAGTGGCAATGACTTTACCTGCCGGATGGTATTGGCACAGCGTCATCAGCCAAGGATGCAGACCAGTTGGCGATCCGTTCGTCATCACGGCAATGGAAGGACAAACGGTCGTTGAACTCGGTGGGAAACCGGCGATGCTCCAACTTCGCGACATGTATGCCCATCTTCCGCAACGCGAGCAACAGATGATGTCGAACAGTCTCATGATGGGGCGGGCCATCAACGAGTACAGCTCTACATTTTCACACGGCGAGTTTCTGATTCGCGCCGTCCAAGGAGTGGATTCGAGCAATCAAGGGCTTGTCGTTACCGATCGATTTCAAGTGGGACAGACGGTTCGGTTTCATGTCCGCGATGCCGAGGCGGCCGACGCCGATCTCCAGCATTTGCTGTCCAAATCGGCGATGGGACAACTCGCCCCCGAAGCTGCATTACTGTTTACATGCAACGGACGAGGCACCCGGATGTTTCCCAATCCCCATCACGACGCCTCGTCCATCGAAAAGCAATTTCCAAATCTTCCGCTCGCAGGGATGTTCGCGGCTGGCGAATTCGGCCCCATGGCTGACCAAAACTTGGTCCACGGATTTACCGCAATCGTCAATCTTCTGATCAAATCGTAACCCGCAATCCGCAGGATTTGTCGATTCTCCGAAGGCGCGAGGGGGGATTACCGTCTAAAATAGAGGTCCCTCAATCAGGTACCCCTCCCCATCCTACCGCCTGGTCCCATGAATCGATTTCTACCTCGGCATGAATGTTGGACGCGTTTCGCCGTTTGCTTCTTCGCCATACTCTGCTCTCTTTCTCCAGAGCTTGGAAACGCGCAGGACTCCAAACGAACCGAAGACTCCCAGCCGGTCATACGCCTTGATTTTGAATCGGAAACCACGATTGCTTGGACGGAAAAAGGGAGCATCGTCCGTGACCAAGAAGGGCCCCGCCCCCCCGAGTTCCCCGATTTCCGACCCCACAACCAAGCAATTCGCTTCCAACCAGGCGGTTCGCATCTGGTCATCCCTGATAAAGGAGAATCCAGCTCCTTTGATTTCAGCAACGGTGACTCCCTATCGATCGAAGCTTGGGTCCAGCCGGATCCCAACAGCAAAACGTCCCCCATGATGGTGATGGGAAAGGGACGTACTGGGAATCCGAAGTTTGCCAAAGACAACCAAAACTGGGCTCTGCGACTGGTGGCGGAACAAGGTGAATACCGATTGAGTTTCCTCTTCTCAACGGGCCAAAGCGCTAACAGTTCCCACTGGCATCGTTGGACTTCCCATCTCGCGTTTGAACCTAACACTGGCTGGCATCACATTGCGGTCACCTATCGCTTCGGCGAGCCTGATACCGTGCGAGGTTGGATCGACGGACAACCAACCGATGGCAAATGGGATATGGGGGGCAAAACGAAATTGCCACCGATTGAGGATGACGACGATGTATGGATCGGTACCGCCTCTCTTGGCAATCAATATGTCGGAATGCTTGACGGAATCGCGTTGTACCGAAACGCATGGACCGATGCCCAAGTGGCAGCGAAGTTTCAGCGACAAGGGGGCCCCAGAAAATCGACCCTCGCTCCCGAAGTGATTGCCGAACTAGGTGAGCTTCCCGTAGGCAAAGTCCAATTCAGCTTGCACGAATTCCTTCCGAAAGCGGATCGCTGGCTCAACGAAGGGGAGAGCTTTCCCTCTGCTTCGACGACATGGACGAGCGAAACGTTCTTCCTCAAACAAATCCCTCAACGTTACGATGACTGGGGGATTCGGGACGACTGGAAGTCTCCTTTGTTGCTCCGGGCGGCATGCGACGTTCGACTTCCTCCAGGGGATTATCGCGTTTGGACGCGTGCACGCGGTCTATCCAGGCTTTGGATGAAAGAAAAAGTCGTCGCGAGAACCGGGCCGGTCCATCGGAAATCTGTCGATGGCGAACAAGCCATTACGCCAGTCGCGACCGGCCCCTACGAAGGAGTGCTCCCACCAGGTTACCACCAGCAAGAAGCGTTCGGAGAGTTTCAGGTCACGGCCAATGATTCTTCTGAGGCGCCGTTACCCTTACGTATCATCTTCGAATCGATCGTGGGCGGTCCTGGACAACGAACCGAGACCGGGGAGATTCTGGTTGCGATCGAACCGATCGGCGAGAAGATGCTTTACCTCTTGTCTCCAAACAATAGTTTGCACCTTCCATTGACTGAACAAACTGTTGCGCCTATTCGCCAAAAGCAGGCGGAAGAGATTCGACACATCGATAGACTCGTTCGTCGCGAGCGTGCGCAATCGCAGGATACCTATTGGGACCTTCGCCATGCGGAGTCCAGAACGATCGCTAGCCTACTATTCTCCTCGACGGCGACCTTGCCTTCGTTTGAACGGCATTTAACGCCCGAGGCAAGCCATCCGATCGATCGATTTCTTCATGCGAAGATCGAATCCGAGTGGCAAGCGTCGCAGTCAACCGATAGAGAGCGTTCGAAGCAGTTTCACACCGAAGTCCTTCCGATTCTTCGAGACCAATGCTTTCGGTGCCATGGGGAGAAAGAGAAGGGAGGTCTCCGTCTTCATGCACGTGATGAAGCCTTGAAGGCGGGAGAATCCGAAAACGCAGCGGTCAAACCGGGCAACGCGAGCGAAAGTGAATTGATTCTGCAAATCGAATCCGGCGCGATGCCGCCAACCGAAGCGAAATTGACGAGAGAGCAAATCGATGTGCTTCGTCGCTGGATAGACGATGGAGCGCACTGGCCATCGCCGGTTCGAACCGCAGAGGAGTTGACAGCACCGGAGCGGATTTCCGATATCGCTTTTTTACGGCGCGTTTCGTTCGACGCGATCGGTTTGCCACCGAGCCATATGGAGATCCAACAGTTCTTGGCAGATCCCAACCCTGACAAAAGAAAAGCAACCATTGAACGCTACGTGGCGGATCCTCGCTTCGCCGATCATTGGATGAGTTTTTGGCAAGATCTTTTGGCTGAGAACCCAACCTTACTGAATCAGTCGATGGGAAGCACCGGTCCATTTCGATGGTTCCTCTACGAAGCACTTGAGGATCGAAAGCCACTGGACCGCATGGTCACGGAATTGATCTTGATGCGAGGTAGCATTCAAACCGGAGGGAGTGCCGCGTTCGCTCTGGCTGGCGAATCGGATTCTCCCATGGCAGCCAAGGCCGGAATCATTGCTTCTGCTTTCCTCGGAATCGATCTGCAATGCGCGCGGTGTCACGATTCACCCTATCACAGCACCCAACAACGCGACCTCTATTCCCTGGCCGCCATGCTCGATCGGAAAGCGACGACGGTGCCAAAAACCAGTCGAGTTCCCGATGCATTCTTTGAAAAGAAGGGGCGTGAGTCTTTGATCAAAGTAACGCTCCGCCCCGATGAATCGATCGCACGCGATTGGCCCTTCGGTCCTGAGCAAGGGTTGCCGCAAGCTTCCGAGTGCCGCGTTTGGCAACGCGAACCAGACGACTCCCGGGAGCTCTTGGCAGCGATCGTGACGGCACCTCAAAACAAACGGTTCCCTCAAGTCTTCGTGAACCGCATCTGGATGCGATTGCTGGGCGCGGGGTTGGTCGAACCGGCTGATGATTGGGAAGGCAAGGAAGCGAGTCACCCCGAGTTGCTCGACTGGCTCGCGAACCGCTTGGTGCAATCCGCGTACGATTGGCGGGAGATCGTGAAAGAGATCATGCTGTCAGATGCCTACCAACGAAAAGCGATGGGCGGAAACCGTGAAGCCTCTTCCGAAGATCGATTCTTTCTCGCTCCGGATCCAAGGCGACTTTCGGCAGAACAAATTGTGGACGCCCTTCATCACGCGTTTGGGCTCCCGATCGAGAGCGAGGAACTCACCTTTGTCCATGACGGACAACGGACGTTAGGACAGCGCCAAACACTTGGTGTTCCCACTCGAGCTTGGATGTTTACCAGCTTGAACAACGAACGAGATCGACCTAGTTTGTCCTTGCCCCGAGCTGCAGCGATTGTCGATGTGCTGGAAGCGTTTGGTTGGTCCGGTTCGCGGCAGAAACCCATTAGCCAACGGGATCACGATGCGAATCTGCTCCAACCTGGTATGATTGCGAACGGAATCATGGTTAAGAATCTGACCCGAGCTGCGTGGGACAGCCCGGTTTCGCGAATCGCGATCGAAGCCAGTTCTCCCGAAGAACTCGTCGATACCTGGTACCTTCGTATCCTCAATCGATTGCCCACACCTGAGGAGCGTTCCGCTCTCTCTAACGAACTTGCCCAAGGATTCGATAGCCGTGTGATTTCGCTCGAAGCCCCCGCACCGGAGCCACAGAAACCACTTCCTCTCGTCACGTGGTTTAACCACCTCGTCCCTGAAACATCGACCATACAACTCGAGCATGAACGCCGAGTCATGGAGGGCCCCCCAGTCGATCCGCGACTTAGTACGCCCTGGCGAGAAGCATACGAGGATTTCCTCTGGACCCTGGTCAATCAACCCGAACTGGTTTGGTACCCGTAAACTACCGCAAAGGTGACACATGCCGTTCCCTCTCCCATCCATTCACCGTCGTTCTGCGATGGCCACAATCGGTACCGCCGCCAGTTGTGCACTCCAAGCGTTTGGTTCTACGCCCATCGCACGCGCGTTGTCGTCGCATAACGATTCCGCGTTGCCATTCGGCAAAACAGAACATGTCATCTCCATTTGGCTCGGTGGAGGAATGGGACAAATCGATACGTTCGATCCAAAGGCGAAGGGAGACCCAAAAGGAAAAAAACCTGGCTCCTACTATGACGCGATCGAAACGGCCGTTCCTGATGTCAAAGTCTGCGAGCATTTGTCGGACATCGCGCCTTGGATGGATCGTATTACCGCGGTCCGAACGGTTCATCACGAAGTCATCGATGAACACGCAGCCGCGACTAACCGTATGCACACGGGGAGACCCGTTACCAATACCGTGGTCTACCCATCGATCGGTTCGATCATTGCCCACGAGCGAGGGGCCGCGAGCGAGTTCGCGCCCTCGTATGTATTGATCGGTTACCCAAATCCCACACGCGGTCCCGGTTTCTTAGGTGCAGCCAGTGGTTATCTCTATTTGACCGATACGAGCAAAGGGCCGTCGGGTCTTTCCCGTCCTCCCGAGGTGACGACCGATCGTGAAGCTCGGCGGACTCGCATGCAGGATCTGATCCGCTCGGCATCGAACAACCTGTCGGACCGCGTGGAAAGTGGCAGCAAGCTTCAAGAATACGAAGCTGCCATGACCCAAAGCCGAAAACTGAGCAGTCCGGAATTCATGTCGACCTTCGATTTATCGCGAGAACCCGATGCGCTGCGGAATCGATATGGAAGTGAGTTTGGACAACGCTGCTTACTCAGTCGTCGTTTAATAGAGCGTGGAGTGCGTTTCGTCGAAGTCTCGCACAATTTGAATTTCCTCAACGGTGCGGGATGGGATGTCCATAACGAAGGGATTCTGCAACAGCATGCATTGATCCGCGAACTGGGGCAAGCTATGGGGGCACTCCTCCACGACTTGAATGAGAAGCGACTTCTCGACAAGACGCTGGTTGTCATCACGACCGAATTCGGTCGACCACCGGAGTTTGATAGCGGTGGAGGACGTGGACATCAAGGAAAAGCGTTCACTTGCGTGCTGGCGGGTGGAGGTCTCCAGCATTGCGGCGCATACGGAGAAACCGATGAACTCTCGAAAAAGATCGTTTCGAATCCCGTGAGCGTGCCTGATTTCTTCGCGACGATGTGCGCGGCGTTGCACATCGACCCCTCGAAGAATCTGTTCGATGGCGATCGTCCTGTCCCCATCACCGATGGCGGAATCCCTATCGCACGCTTGTTCGCCTAAAGGCTAGCGCGAAGGGAGTCCCCTCTCTTGCCCTATCGAAGCTGCACCTGCGGTGCGACTTGCACTCCCGCGCCGAGAACCTCGATCGCCGAACCGTTCTCGGGACGGTACAAGGTGTCTGTCGGCGCTACGCTAGCCGACACAGGCAGAATTTCGCCTGCCCCCCAAGGCTTGGAGGTTTGGGATTCTTGCTCAAGGATGACCTCGGGAGTCGCTTGCGGGAACCCATACATTTCCGACGTAATCGGGCCTGGATCAACCCAGATGTTTTCACCGTCAACTCGGATGGTGCCCAAGTCTTGATCCAAGTTCCGTCGCTGAGCCTCGTAAAAGACCCATACTCCGAGGAACGTGTTCTGGGCATTGAGGAGGTCCTGCAAGGCTGAAACACTGTCCCGGGCTGCCGTCGGACCTGATGCGAGGCTCAGATTTTCACGAATCAAACGAAGGTCTTCGTTGATGATGATCTGTTGTGCAGCGATTCGGACCGCATAGCGTTGCAATTCAAAATTGTATTGATTGTAACGCAGGTTTCGGATCTCGTTTCGAAGCTGTTGCCACACGGCATCTTCGTATCGGTAGTAGTTTCGCTTTGCCTGTTGGTACTCGATCAACACCTGCCGGTATTGGTTTCGCTCTTGCATGCGAGTGAGAGGCGAGTCCCATTGCAAGCCGGCCCGAAGCCGTCCCGTCTTACCACGCAGCGACAACGGATTGTCCGTTGCGTTTTGAATGTCGCCGCTAAATACGACATCGAGCGAGCTCTCCAAATTGTCCGCCACAATTTCAATGGCTCGCCAAGAATCTACGAGCGAGGCACGACTGTTCATCCAGTCCAGTCGATTCACTCGCGCGATCTCGACGGCTTCTTCCGGAGCGATGTCCACCTCGGGAAGAATGACACTCTCCACTCTTGCACGCGCCTGAAGCACCTGCAAGGACAATGCATCTTCCGCAAACTCGGCTAGCAACGATTGGCTGGGAAGAATCGCTTGATCCCGCAATGTTTCGTACTGCTTTCGGGGGTCCTGCTGCTGCCCGGAAGCCAGAACGCTTTGCATGTCGGAGTCGATCTTCTTGAGGATCTCTTCTCGCTGCAAAAAGCGGTTCTCAATTTTGTCCAATTCAGCCTGCAACAAATCAGGGAGAGTGGGTAGATCTGTGGACTCTAGCAACGCCATGTCGAGCGAATCCGTGGGCAACAATGCACAGACCGTATTTCGTTCTTGCTCGTACATCTCGCGAAGCCGTGCAAGCGATCGTTCTCGCGCTGGGAGAACCTCTCTCAACCGAGCCAGATCAACGCGGATCTCTTGGATGTCCTGTTGCAAAATCAACATGCGAAGATTTTGAAGCCGCTCAATACGGTTGCGAATCTCGCTGATTGCCTGGGCAGTTGTATCGGACCAGACCAGTGTCCGGAACTTGTCGCCGGTGGCTTTGTCTGTCTCGATCACACTTTCTTCCAGGATGATGGTGTTCGCATCACCGATGTCTTCGCGAAGCTCCCCGATCTGGGCACGTCGGTCCCGAAGATTGACGCTGATCAGATTGAATTGATCCAAGATTGGATCCTTGATCTCGATGCAAACGTAAGGAGGCAGCCCGAGGGTTCCCTTGAAGTTGTCGAGGGAGTTCTCATAGCTAAATCGCGACTGCAACAATGTCGCCTGCGCGGAGATCAACGCTTGTCGAGCTTGTGCGACCTGCAACTGTTGGCTGGGGATCGCGTCTTGTGAAGCCGGGATAATGGTCAACTGCTCCCGCAGCGTGTCTTCGAATCGTGCCAGGTTGTCGCGAAGGCGAGCGACGTTTTCCTCGGCGTTCCGAATCTGGAGCTGATTTTGAACCAGCCCGAGGAACCCACCTACTTGAGGAACCGCTCCACCACCACCAAATCCCGCACCTGCATTGTTCTGCACATTGCCGACGGTACCAAAACCGCCACCCAGCCCTGTGAAGCCTTGCAAACCAGCACCCCCGAACAATCCACCTCGCCGGGTCGGTCCTGCGTCGTTATTTCGTCCTACGGTCACGTTCAGATAGAAACCGGTTCGGTATCTTTCAAAGGCTCGCACGTTGTACAACAACGTCCGTTCGGCGAGGGTTAGACGCTCCATGACAACATCGCGTCCGCCGCCGCGCAACAAAGGTTGTATGAAGCTGAAGTCGATCACCGTCGTGGCGGTTTGTGTGTCGGGACCTGCAAGCTGCCAGGTGAGCGAGTTTGCCAAACCGACAATCATTTCGGCACCGTTCGTGAACTGGCGTTGGAGCGAGATTCCTCGGGCACCTCGCGAGAACACACCATTGCTCAACGTCGAACTGCTGTTGCCACCGCCGCCGCGGCGCAGCTTCCCATCAGCTGTGTATGCAGCGCCATATCCTGCAAAAAGCTGATTCCCCAGAAAGAATCGCTCCGTGCTAACGTCGAGCGCGGATAGATAGAGCGTCTCGATTTCCTGTTGGTAGGAGGTGTTGTGCAAGGTTGCCAGTCGGACGGCCGCGTTGGCATCGAGTACGAGAACACCGCGTTCGTCCAATGGAAGGTACTGCCACCATACCGGATTCTCGGACGTGTTCGTCTTTCCGTTCACATCCCACAGGGGATAATGCTTCTTTCCGTTTAGCACCTTCATGTACTGATGGGCTACATCATCGTCCTCGGGCATAGGAGGCCGATCGGGATTGAACGGGTCAAACATCCGCGACTCTCGCCGCATCTGAACGCCTGGAATTGCAGGCGCAGACGCATCCACGACTTTCTCGTTCACCAGTTCACAAACTTCTTGATCCGCTCGCTGGCGGTAATGGGCGCGATTGCAACCTGCCGGAAGGGAAAGGATGGGTAGGGTGGCTACGATCAAGGTCCCTCGAATCCACCGAGCAAGCCTTTGTCGCTTTTCCGCTTTCGTAATCATCAACCAGCGCCTCAAGGAAAGGAACAATAAGGGTTTTAAGGGATCTTTCGTCTCTTTCGGCTTTTGCGGATCTTGTGCTTGATGCCGGGAATACCAACTCATCACGATTTGCGGAAATTACCAAACTTGCCGATTCTGCCAGGAAGAGCTGCGGCGTCCGGATTCCTCCTGGAGGGCTAGATCCAAGCGAAATCGACGGAATAGCAGGGAAATACAACGGTTCTCCGCCCGACGACGCAACATTTCCGATAACTTCCCCGTGAGTCTCCGAGGATCGCCCTGGCGGTGCCCCCCCGGTCGCGACATGCTTTTCTTGAAAACTTCACCCCCAAAAGTCCTGGAAGCCTATGCTGAATCGGTAGCGTCTTAATGCCGCTCCCGATCCGGTTGGCGTCAAACTGGACAGGGAAATACACTGTTATGGATTGCGAGACGGCCTTTTCGTGTCGGCTCCCCATTCTTTTCATCGCGAAGTTCAAATCTGTGAGCCCAGTTTCCAACCCCCTTCGGACTTTTTTTTACGCGTTGGTACTCCCCTCAGCCATTGTTGCTATCGGGATTGGCGCCCTGGTCTCTATGGGGACGCAGGAACCGAGAGAAGCTCGGAGGGATGGAATGGACCCGGCGTCCAGACTGGGGAGGCTGCAAATTGTTTCGGTGGCTCCTGTCGAAGCCTACGCGGGAAACAAATCGCTCGATATCAGCCTGAACGGTACGGTAGTTCCCTTTCGACGAATCACACTGGCCGCCGAAGTCGGCTCGAAAATAAAAACGAAGAGCGCCAACTGCCGGCTGGGGCGCTTTGTGAAGAAAGGAGAAGTACTCTTTCAACTCGATGCCACCGACTTCGAACTAGATGTACAACGACTTCAGGCGCTCCGAGATAGCGAATACTCGCAACAGCGAGAGTTAGATCAAGAAGTCTCCAACGCCAAACGGTCTCTCGAACTCGCCGACGAAGAAGTTGAGTTACAGGAAAAAGAAATCAAGCGACTGGAGTCCCTTCCTGCTGGCCTGGTCAGCGCAAGTGAACTGGATCAAGCCCTCCGAACTCGCCTTACGAGCGCCAATCAACGCCTCACAATACAGAACCAACTTCAAGTTCTCGAGACGCGACGAATTCGAATTCAATTGGCCGAGAAGTTGGCGGCCGCCCAACTTGCCCAGTCTGTCGTCAACTTGGAGCGGACCAGCATCCGGTCCCCGATCGACGGAGTGATCGTAAGTGAATCGGTCGAGGAAGATTCCTACGTCGCTAAAGGTGCAACACTCTGCGTGATCGAAGATACCCAGCGGGTCGAGGTATCATGCAATCTGCGAACCGACCAATTACTCCTCGTCTTAGACCAAGACTCTGGTACTGGGAAAGCGGGCTCGAGTGTTATACAAGCCTCCAGCTACGAACTGCCACGAACACCTGTCACCGTCAGCTACCGTGTCCCCGGGCGCGAGGATATCGAGTACGCATGGGAAGGGCACCTCAGTCGATACGAAGGAATTGGGCTCGATCCGAAAAGTCGTACGGTTCCCGTCCGCGTTACGGTCGATAAACCTCGCGAAGTCTATCGCAACAAGGAAAAAATCGATGAAGAATCGAACGGCGGACTCCCAGCCCTAGTTAACGGAATGTTCGTCGATCTCGCAATCCATACGAAACCGACTCGCGAATTCGTTTTGCTCCCCAAGCTCGCATTGCTTCCTGGAAACCAAGTCCTCACGTTTCAACCCTCCCCGGAGTTGATTCGCGACGAATCGAAGGAAACGATTCAACGAGAGAATCAAAACAATGCACCGAAGCCTGCCGATGCGGTTGATTCGTCGAAGGCCCGTCTCCCTTCTAAGTCGGAGGAGATCCAAATTAACGTTTCGGAATGGGAGCCAGGACGCATTCAGGTTGTGAATGGGGTAAAGGTAATCCGAACCGTCCGCCCACTTGGCCCCGAGGGGGAAGAGTATTGGGTAGCCGAGTCGATTCCGTCGCTTGCCCCAGGAGTGCTCGCGGTTGTATCGCCGATGGCAACACTTATCGGAGATGGATCCGATACCGCACGATTCCAAAAGAAGGATGGTACCTCTCAAGGCGTACCGAGCAAGAATCTCCAGGATGGAGGGACGAAGTAATGCAAAATGCGATTCGTTGGGCGGTTAACAATCTCGCGGGTGTGAATGTTCTCAAAGCGATCATCTTGGTGGCTGGACTTTTTTGCTTCTTTTCGATGCGACGGGAAACGTTTCCCGAGTTTCAGTTGGAGGTCATATCGATCGCCGTTCCCTATCCAGGGGCTACTCCTGATGAAGTAGAAAGTGGTATTTCGCAGAAGGTGGAGGAGGCGGTTCAATCGATCTCGGGGATCAACAAACTTACCAGTATTTGCCGCGAGGGAGCGGGGTATACATTGGTGCAATTGGATCCCAATGTGAAAGACGCCCAAAAGATCCTTTCCGAAATCCGATCGGCCGTCGACCGCATCTCGGTCTTCTTTCCCGAACGGAGTGAAAAGGCGACGGTTGAGCAGATTACTTTTCGACTCCCTGCCATTCGAGTCGCGGTCATCGGACCGGATGATCGTTCCAGCGCGGCAGAGACACGGTTGAGGAACTACGCGGAAGTCGTGAGGGAGCGATTGCTCGAACTTCCATCGGTGTCCCAAGCGAACTTGCAAAACATCAAACCGTATCAGATCGACGTCGAGATAGACGAAGAGACGTTGCGCAGCTATGGACTGACACTCGATCGCATCGCAGAAATTTTGCGAAGAGAGAATATCGAACTGCCGAGTGGCCAAATCAAAAGCGATGGCCAAGAAATCCTGCTTCGAGGGAAAAACAAACGGGATATCGGCCAGGAAATCGCGAAGCTCCCAGTGATCACTCAACCCAACGGAGTCGTTCTCACGGTCGGTGATATCGGAACAGTGCGAGATGAATTCGATGATGTCACCGCCATCAGTGAAATCAACGGCAGGCCCGCGATCACTATCGAGATTTCACGCACCAGCGACGAAGATCTACTGAATATATCGGACGAAGTTACAGCATTCGTTGCAAGAAGCGAGGCTCCCCAAGGGTATGCACTGAAGGCATGGGGGGACGAAAGTGTCGATGTACGCGATCGCATTCGGATGCTTCGCGAGAACGGCTTGCAGGGGGGGATCATCGTCTTTCTTCTCTTAGCAGTCTTCCTTGATTTGCGGCTTGCCTTTTGGGTTGCAATGGGAATCCCATTGAGCCTCATGGGCGCGGGGATCGTGCTCTACTCCACCGGCGCAACGCTGAACATGCTGTCGATGTTCGCTTTTTTGATGGCAGTCGGAATTGTCGTGGACGATGGAATCGTCATCAGTGAGAACATTTTCGCGCATCGAATGATGGGCAAGTCGAACTTGCAGGCGGCTATTGATGGTGCCATCGAGGTGCTCCCAAGTGTCTTTTCCAGCGTCGCGACCACCATCATCGCGTTCATGCCGCTCTTCTATGTTTCCGGTGTGATGGGCAAATTCATTGCCGTCATGCCAGCAGCGATTATTGCTATGCTACTGTTTTCGCTTGCAGAAGCCTCCTTTGCCCTTCCGGGACACCTGTCTCACGAGCACCGTGAACCCAAGACGACCGTCCAACGCATCTTGACCTACTGGTCTCGCATGGTCGATCAAATAGAGAGAGCCTTTCGCTGGATCGGACGACCGGCCAATCGATTCTTGGACTGGTTTGGTGAAAAGTTCTACGGGCCTCTCCTCAGACTCTGTTTGACCTACCCAACTCTCCCTATCGCCATGGCTTTCACCGCGGTGATGCTCGCTGCAGGAATGATTCGATCTGGTGCGGTCCCGTTTGAGTTCTTTCCTGCCCTCGATGGGAAGACGATCATCGGTCAAGTCATCTATCCAGATGGCACGCCGGTAACGATCACACGAGAAGCTGCTCGACAAATGGAAACGGCCATTCGCGATGTAAGCGAGTCGATTGCGGACAGGGAAGAGACCGAGGGTACCAGTAAAACCCCACCTCCCTCTGATCCTAGTGCTCCAAGAGGCCCCGTGAAACTGACCTACTTGCAAGTCGGATCTGCCGCCAACGGAGATCCCGGCGGAGGCGATCGAGTATCCGGTTCCCATGTGGCGCAGGTGCAAGTAGAAATACACGATGCAACCGATCGGAACGTCACCAGTGATGAACTTATCCAACGCTGGCGTGAAAAAGCGGGGATCTTTCCGGGCGCTGAGCGAGTGACCTTTCAATCCGCCAACATCGGTCCCGGAGGAAAACCGCTTGAATTCAAAATCCTCGCACCCCGCAAAGACGTGGTGGCATTGGAAGCTGCAGTAGAAACCGCGAAACAAGCCCTTGGGAATTTCGCTGGAGTCTACGACATTCGTGATGACTCTTCGCCAGGAAAAATTGAATTCCAGTTCTCAGTACTCGAACGGGCGCAGTCTCTCGGCATAAGCGTTGCCGATCTATCAGAAACCGTTCGCAGCGCGTACTACGGCGCCGAGGTGATGCGTCTGCAGCGAGAGAGACACGAAGTCAAATTGATGGTGCGATATCCACCAGAGCAACGCCGCTCGCTCGCGGATCTGCAGGAACTGCGAATTCGAGGTGCCGATGGAATCGAAAGGCCGATTACCGAAGTTGCCAAGATTGTTAAAACGCGAGGCTACTCAGAGATCAATCGACTGGATCAAATGCGATCGATCACAGTAAGCGCCGAGGTGGATACCGCGGTAGCCAACGCGGCGGTGGTTGCAAAATCACTCCAAGACAACATGATGCCGAAACTTCTGCAGCAATACCCCTCCTTGCGGTTTCGTTGGGAAGGTCAACAACAGGAAACGGCCGAGTCTTTCGGTAGTCTTGCGATCGGGTTTATCTTAGCAATGGCCTGTATGTTCCTACTGCTGGTTTTTGAATTCAATTCGTATCTTCAGCCTCTTATCATTCTCGCCATTGTTCCATTTGGTATGGTAGGCGCTATTTATGGTCATGCGTTGATGGGCCTGCCGCTCACGCTTTTTAGTATGTTCGGAATGGTGACGTTGGCTGGTGTGGTCGTGAACGATTCCATCGTCCTCGTGGACTTCATCAATCAATGCGTTCGAGGAGGCATGCCCGTTCGGGAAGCACTCATGACGGCTGGTTCCCGTCGGTTGCGCGCTGTCTTTCTGACGAGCGTTACGACGGTAGCCGGATTGCTGCCGATGTTGCTAGAGAAATCCTTCCAAGCGCAAGTCCTCATTCCGATGGCAACGAGTCTTGCCTTTGGTTTGCTAGGTTCCACTGCACTAGTTCTGCTTATGGTCCCTTTTCTCTACCAGTTCTACGCAAAAATCGCTTTCACGAAGGATCAAATGCAGGGCATTTGGGAAACCGATTCCGAGCCACGCGAACAGGGGGCCGAAAAGGGTCCCGCGCGTGACCCGGTAAGCGGTTCAATACAAACCGCCCATTGACAACATTCGTACTTCGAACGAGGAACCGATTGGATTACAACTTTCCATCAAGCGCGAGTTGATGGAAGAAGTGGGGGACGGACTCCTGATTCTTGAGGAGCCAATCGATCGACGGTTCGTTGTTCATGGCTTTCGCAATCGCTTTCGCTGTTGCTTCGCGATTCGTTTGGAACAAGAGCTTCGGATCGTAATCAACGTCGACGATCGATGGGTCCAGCCAAACCGATACGATGATTCCGAGATCGTTCGCTTTACTCTTCGGAATGGAACCCGCTCGAACCGCGTCTAATACTCCGTGCGCGATCGCAGCTTGCACGGTCCCCATCAGGATGTTGGTGTACTTCTCATTGTTGACGGTCACCTTGCTGACCATGATCGTTGCGGGCTTCACCTGCACATCACTATTGAGGATCGCGAAGACTTTGGTATGACCCTTTACTTGATTTCCGATTAAGCTGGCGAACGCATAGCCAACAGGACCATCGAATTCTCCAATGATGACTTCCGGTTCGGCTGCAGACCATGCTGGTTCGGCTTCGACGAGTGCCTCACCGGTTCGCAAAATAATCCGACCGGTTCCCTTGCTCTTGGTTTTGACTGGTTTCGCAGTAGTTTTTTTCTTTGCCATGTCGATGTTTACTTTGGAAAGATGAAGGTGAAAAGCGGATGAGCCCTGGCGAGCATTCTAAACGTCGGCAGGCCGAAAGCCACGTCAAAATGGCTACAGTTCGCCCCCTCGTGAATGGGAGGGCCCTGGTATTTGGGTTTTCTTGTCGCGCACTTGCGCAGTCCGTTCGACGCGCAGGGTTGGAGCCCTGGGTCATCGACTGTTGCGGCGATCGGGATACCCTGGATACGGCGGCAAGCTATTTCTATGTGGATTCTCTCGACAACCTTCCCATGCTCATGGAGATCGTCTCGGGTTGGCGTTCGGAAGGTGAGTTCGAATCGGTGTTCTTCGCAGGGGGAGTCGAGCGACTGCGCGAACTTCCCCACTCCATAACGGCTGGCAGCAATTCCCCTCCCTTTTCACGTATGAGATCGTGGGAGACCTGGGCACGATGGGCCGTCCAATCCGGGATCGAGTTCCCGGAAACCCATTCAATTCTTGAGTCGCAGTCGTACGGTCAAAACCAACCATGGCTTCAGGGGAGATTCGACGATGCGTGGCTGATGAAAGACCATTCGCAAGCAGGAGGAATCGGAGTTTCTCGCTTCGATCCAGCGATTGCGAGACGGAACTGCGAGGCAGAGAGTGACACGGGCGGATCAAACAGTCGTCTAATTTTGCAGCGGCGAATCGAAGGGCAAGGGTTTGGGTTATCGTTTTTGAGTGGTGAAGAGGGAGCAATTACGCTTGGGGGCGTTCGTTCGTTACCCCATCATCCACATCCATGGAGCGAATTCATCTATCGGGGTTCGTCGGGGCCGATTGTTTTGTCTCCGTGCGACTGGGAGCGATTGGACCACTTTGCAAAATGCGTGACACAGGAGTCCGGTTGGCTCGGTGTCTGGAATGCCGATTTCATACGCACAGCGGACGACCGTTGGGTCTTATTGGAAATCAATCCTCGGTGGAGCGCCGGGATGGAGCTGATTGAGAGAAACTGGGAACGATCCATTGCTTGGCATCATAACAACATTTGCGGCAACGAACTCGATCCACTTTCGTGGGGAGAGCAGGAACGCGTCATCCGTCGAGAGAGATTACAAAGCGCTGCACCGGTGAGCAAAGAAATCCTGTATCTAGCTAAACCATGGAAAGTAACGCATCGAGCGAGCGAGGCGATGTGGGAGAGACGTTTTCAGAGAAGGCTCTCTGAGACGGAAACTAATTGGTTCGGCGACATCCCCGTTCCGGACGTGGAACTGGGGGCTGGATTTCCACTTTGCAGTCTATTCATCACGTTGGAAGATCGGAGCGCATCCTATGACCGATCGCAACAGATCAAAGATTGGATACAACAGGAGCTCGGTATTCCCATTGCTCTCTCGGAGGAGCGATGCGAATAGAGAATGTTCAATGCTTGAGACTAAGCATTGATTGCGGAGTTTGAATCAGATCGTGGAAAGGCGGGACTCGATAAATCGATTCGGAGGTGCTGGTCGGCCGAAATAGTAGCCTTGAGCCAATTGAAAGCCAAGCTCCTTGCAAACGAGAGCCTCTGCTTCCGTTTCGATCCCTTCGGCCAATGCCGTGACGCCGAGGTCCAGTACGACATGCACTAGCGACTTCAGTACTTTGATCCTATCGACTGGGCCTTTATCGATATCGCGAATCAACCCCATGTCAAACTTCATCACGTCGGGAGCTGCGTTCCCGAGTTCGGACAACCGGGTTTGGCCCGCACCAAAATCATCGTATGCCAACTGGATCTGCAAATCTCGCAACGCGCTTCGCAGTTCGAACATTTGCGATGGATTGGTAATCGCTGCCTCATGCACTTCCAAGGTGATAGGTGTATCTGGTGTCATGTTGCGAACATTGGTCATCGACTCCAGAAGATCGGCGCGTCCAAGCTCGAGTGGGTGGGTGTTGACGAATATCTGACTCCCTTTGGGTAGCGTCAATCCCTCGCGAATTCCCTCCCATCGTAGCATCTGACTCAGTTCTACTTCCATGTTGAGCTTGGCTGCAGCGCCGAACATTGCGGCGCTTGTTTCAAGGCCGAACATGCGGCTCCTCGCAAGCACTTCGTAGCCAATAGTGGCCGATCCATCGACATGCACGATCGGCTGAAAGAATGGAGTGACAAGTCTCTTCTCCATCATGCGATCGAATTGCACCAGCGCGAGCGCTTGGTCGCAAACATCTTCCGCGACTGTATTCGACGAGGTCGCATGGTCATTGCACCGGACCCGAAACGCCACGTCCGCGAATTGCAGAATATCGTCCGCCTTCAGAGCGATCATTCCGGTGACGCGGTTTCCGTTTACATAGGTGCCATTGGTGCTTTGGCGATCTACGACGTAGAGGACTGAGTCCCGAATGGTCAGATCCGCGTGATGACTGGAAACCGTTTTGGACTGCAGCTGAAGACTGCATCCTGCTTTGCGTCCGATCGAAAATGGGATCGGATAAATCACGGTGAGCGTATCGCTCAAGTTCTTTCCGACGGCCTCAAGTAGCCATACAGTCGTGCCGTCCGCGCGAAAATTGCGGATCGAGTTATTCGGCATCGATCTGGCTAAGAGAGAGGAATCAGAGCTCATGGCGTCATCGGAATTTTCGGTTGCATCCTTCCGACCAGGGGGTAGACCGGTCGCGTCGAAGAACTTTAAACCACAAAATGGCGCAGCAACGGAAATATTGGATCTTTCGACAGACTTTTCTATCAACCGTTTCGGTTTTTGGGGAAGCCTACAAAGTTGTGTGGAGCGTTGGCCGATGGAGCGAGCATTCCAAAGCGAAGAGCTTACCACCTACGTGGTTTAAACCGGTTATTACGCGAGAATGGGTTTCGTCGGCATGCTCACCAATCTGACCCCTGACACTGCTTCCCTGGCTCAGAATGCCTTGCCTGCGGTTCTCAATGAGGATGCATTCTGGCCCTATGAGCCGAAGTCGATCGAAGAGTGTGGGATTTCGGAGATGGTGCTCGAATCGATCATTCTTCAGGTCTTCCTAGGCATCGGTACGTTGACTGGACGAGGCATAACCGAACGCGTCCGATTGCCATTCCGTATTATCGAGCAAGTCCTTGCGCAACTTCGCGTTCGGCAGCTGATAGCCCACGCACGCCCTGCCCCTCTCAACGACTTCTATTACAGCCTCACGGAAGCAGGGCAGAAGCGAGCGTTGCAATACCAAGCGGTTTGCTCGTACACCGGACCGGCTCCTGTTCCCTTGCTGGACTATGTATTGAGCGTTGAAGCCCAGGCGAGTACGTTTGAACCGATCACCAAGAAGCAACTCATCGCTTCATTCGGCCATGTAACCTTTGAAACCTCTTGGCTCGATTTCATTGGCCCGGCAATCAATAGCAATGCAGGCATTTTTCTTTACGGACCTCCTGGGAACGGGAAGACAACATTGGCAAAGTGCTTGGCTGCATGCCGCGGTGAAGAAGTCTGGGTGCCACATGCGATTATCGATGATGGAGTCATCATCAAGTTCTTTGATGCGGCCTATCATCAACCGGTCAAACAACTAGCCGGGGCATCGGGGATCATGACCGACCAAGAACATGATCGTCGATGGGTGCGGGTGCGTCGACCAACAGTGGTCGTCGGAGGAGAGCTTACCATGGATAATTTGGAGATCCGCCATGATCCGCGAAGCAATACGTGCGAAGCCCCGATTCAGATGAAGAGCAACTGCGGTTGCTTGTTGATCGATGACTTTGGTCGTCAACGCATGGAACCCGCTGAGCTGTTGAACCGCTGGATCATCCCGCTCGAGAATCGCCATGACTACTTGAACCTGCCGACCGGAAAAAAGATCTGTGTTCCGTTCGAGCAAATCATTCTTTTCTCCACCAATCTCCAGCCAGAGTCGTTGGTTGACGAGGCCTTTCTGAGACGTGTTCCGTTCAAAATCCATATCGGAGACCCATCACCCGAGGAGTTCACAGAACTCTTCCGTCGCGCATGCGAGTCGTTTGAAATAGCTTGGCGACCGCAAGCGATCGAGGAGTTGATTATGAAAGTTTATCGTCGGCAGAACAGGCCGCTGCGCCGATGTCATCCGCGAGATCTGTTGTATCAGATCAAATGCCTTTGCGCATATCGAGAGGAGCGAATAGAATTGCGAAACGACTTTCTCGAAATTGCTTGCAAGAATTATTTCGGAAATCAGCCGGTCGCCATCCAACGTTCGTTGCCATCTCAGCAAGGCGTGGGAGCAACACCAATGTCGATGCCCGCGCAGCAGCGACCTCCGGCGATGCCTGCGATGACGAACAGCGGGCCACCTACTTCCCTTCGTTCTGCGCCAATTCCACAACCATCCTTGACTCAACGAACCATGGGTGCGTTGCCGATGCAGTCACCGATGCCTTCAAACATCAATCCATCCTGACCGATACAATCGTTGAGAAGAGCAAAACATGAGTACGGTGGGTACGCGAATTCAAGCCGGATTCGAACCGATTCCAGGCTATGTATTGACCAAGAAGATTGGCTCTGGTGGATACGGGGATGTCTGGGCTGCCGATGCACCGGGGGGGTTGAAGAAAGCCATCAAGTTTGTGCACGGTGCGGTCCATGAGGATCGTGCTGTTGCGGAACTCAAGTCCCTACAACGGATCCGTCAAGTCAACCATCCGTTCATCCTTTCGCTTGAGCGGATCGAAATCATTGAGGGGCAACTCCTTATCGTTACCGAATTGGCTCAAGGATCGTTGTTTGATCGCTATGTCGAGTATCGGGAAAGAGGGTTTGCTGGAATTGCGCGTGACCGTCTTTTGAGTTACCTACGCGATGCTGCCGACGGACTTGATTTCCTTTGCCAAAAACATGAACTGCAACACCTGGATGTCAAACCAGGAAACTTGCTCTTGGTTTCCGACCGAATCAAAGTCGCCGATTTTGGGCTGGTGAAAGACCTTCACTCGATGACGCAGTCGATGATGGGTGGGTTGACACCGACCTACGCGGCGCCAGAAATGTTCGATGGCCGTCCAGGTCGATTTAGCGATCAATACTCGCTCGCCATTGTCTATTTTGAAATGCTGACCGGTACGCTTCCATTTCGTGGTCGTACAACCGCTCAGCTCGCCAACGAACATTTGCACAAAGCGCCCATTCTGGAGCCTCTTCCGCCTGCCGAGAGGCCCGTGATCGCGAAGGCCCTATCCAAACGTCCCCATCAACGCTTTTCAGATTGCTGCGAATTAATTCATGCGATTGAAACGGCGGTTCAATCAGATATTGAAGCAGTAAGCAAAGATAGGAATGCACGAGTTCGAGGCTGGAGTCCACGAGAAAACCCAAACAAGAATTCCGCGCGTTCGCAATCATCCGCGGCTGTCGATCATTCCACACCCACTCGTCATCGCATCCGGCTATCAACCCAGTCCGCGTCCGGTGAGGGATCGCAACCGGTCGCCGGAGTTCGATCGAAAACGATTGTGATCGGTGCTGGAGGGATCGGCGCTGGAGTAGTCGCCGAGCTCCATCAACGCAGTTCCGATATCACAAGTGACTCGGGAGACCATGCCCTCCTATTTGTCCTCGACACGGATGTCAATACACTCATTCCATTGGTGGACCGGTCCAACTCCAATCCGCTGTCGAATCGACAAGTCTTTCACACACCACTTAAAAGTCCACATTACTACCGGGACGAGACGAATACCTTTCCTCAACTAAGCCGCCGTTGGTTGTACAACATCCCTCGATCGCAACTGACAGAGGGGGTTAGGCCCCTGGGAATGCTGGCCCTGATCGATCATGCCCCTCAAGTCTTTGAGCATCTATTTCTCTTGTTAGAAGGTCTTTCTGCCGAATCGCATCCAGCTAACCCGGTGCAAGTGAAATTGGTTGCCTCGACTATGGGGGGAACTGGAAGTTCGATTGCAAGCGAACTTGGTTTTATGATCCAGCAAGTCGCCGAGTCGTTGCAGCTTCCTATTCGATGCGAACTGCTTCTGACCTGTGCGGCTCCAAGCCCGACCGCATTAGGTGATTTGGCAACAGCATCTTCCATCGCTTGCCTGCTCGAAGTCAACCATTACTTTCGAACTGGTGGTCTTCACCCTGAGCTGCCTGGACTACTTCCAGCCCCGAGAAGCAAAGCACCGTTTGATCGTGTCCGTTTGTTTTATGGCGGCAAGATGGGAGATCCTTCCGATAGTGCGGAGGTAATTGAGCAGGTTGTTCGCTATATCGAGATTGCAGAACCGTTCGATGATTCCTCGCAACCTGACAGGCAGGAAACAGTAGTCCCAAGTGAGCTGGATGCTTCGCCATGGCTGAGCACAGTAAAAGTAACACCCTTGCCAATTGAGTTTAGCATTCAGCCTGCAAAAGCAAGTGCAACCACCGTACTCCATGGTTTGATGTCTTGGATTTCGGCGATGGATAAAGGTGTCGCTGCGGCTGATTCTCCGCAATGCTTGCTGCTGTCCCCCAAAATGCTTGAAAAGATCGAGTACTTCATCACGGATGCATTTCGTGTTTGCCACTTGAATGCGCAAGCTTGGGTGCGCGATGTGATGCGTTCCGTTTTTCCATCCGAGATCGCAAACCAGATTCAAGACTTCCGGTCTAGTTATCGCCCAAGTGCATGCGTGCTCGATGATGTCGTTCATCTCAAGCGACTGGTGGAACCGCTGGGCATGGATCTTTCGGAAGCGGCGATCGCGACACAACAACTCTTCGAATGCCGATGGGAAAGGCTTCTCGAATGGATCACCAGTCGATGGATCGCGGTTCCAATGAATTGGTCGATATTCCCCAAACTCATAGAACTCCTCGAAGAGCGCTTTCAAGTCAATGCGCATTCATTATTCTCGGTTGCAAAAAAGCTCGAAGCAAAACTTGTGGAGTTGAACCAAAGCGAATCGCAAGCAAAGGACAACTCTACTGTTACGAATCTGGAAGGAAAGTTCCAAATGGAAGCGATCTTCCATCAACTCAGCGGTTGTATGCTTTTGCGATTCGTCGAAAGACTTCGAGGCATCCAGCAAGTCTGGGCTCGGTGTAGTAAGGACTTGCAATCCGAGTTCTTCAACTTTTCAAAAGACTTTTGTTTGCGGCGTTTTGGATACTCCATTGAGAGCTTTCTATTGCAGAACCAACACGGTAAATCGGACGCCATTCACCGACTTAGTCGCGAATCGATCGCCGATCTCGTCATTCGCATTTGGGTGAAAGAGTGTGGGTGCCAGGCGATCGAAGCGGCTATGGTGGGTGTCGCTGCGAATCATTCAAGCAGCGGTGAGGCTGCCTCGATCCCCGACATGCTCGAGGCGTTGACAATGGATATCCAAAAAGAAATCATCAAACGAAGCAATGTTCACCAACCAATACCTACCGCGAAAGCGACGGCAGTGGCGCAACCTGCAGCGCCTAACACCATGACACAATCGAGGGGAGTTGCCTCATCGAGCGAGTCCGATTTCGATCTGGCTGAAGCCAACTCCATGGCATTCTCAGGTGAGATATCTACCGGTCCTATTGCCTTCGACTCGGCTCAGGGCGGGACGGCCATCCAAAGTCACGTCGGCCTCGATGCGAAAATCGATGCTTGTATTCCCTTCCTAGCTGACTACGGTGAATCGGTCCATCTCCATCTCTTCGTCTCCGAAATGATCTGGTATCAATTGCCAGACGAACTCAAAGGAAAGTTGGCAAAGATAAGTCGCGTCCATTTGACGGAACGACGAATAGCCAGCTATGTCGTCGCCATCGGAGACCAGATCGACGTCGAAGAGTTGATCGATAAGCTTTGGATGCCGACCAAAGAAACTTGGCAGCTCGTCCCTCGCATACTTTCGCGTGTTGATATCGAGTGGATTCCGTTCTCGCAGTCCTCGCCGGAATCTTGATCGGTGAATGTCCGCGTGCGATAATGCGACGCGGAGGACAATCGCATGGATGCTGTATGGATAGAACGTTTTGAAGATTTTGGAGAGGATCCGTTCCTTCCGTTTGAGCGTCCTCGTCTATGCTGGATACAGCTTCCCTCGGAAATATCTTGCGATCGCATTCCCCACGAGGATAGGCTTGCTCATATGAAGCGAGCCATTGCGGCTGGGGTTCCCCGTTCCCCAGGGGTTTATGGAATGTTGGATGCGACGGGGCGTCTAATTTATATTGGCAAATCGAAAGCGTTGCGCAATCGCTTGATGAGCTACTACTTGCCCAATAACGACGAGGACAAGTCGGGGCGGATCGCGCAAGCAGCTTACAAGATAGTCTGGGAGTCCCAACCAAGCGAATTCGCTGCTTTGTTGCGCGAGCAGTGTTTGATTCGACGGTGGCAACCGCGTTTCAATGTTGTGGGTATGCCGAATCGACAACGCCAGGCATATCTCTGTCTTGGCAAAGGGCCAGCCGAAGCGTTCTACCTTTCTCGATATCATGACCCAGCCGCCAAATGCTCGCTTGGTCCCTTGAGTGGAGTAACCCATTTGTCGCGTGCCATCGAGATTTTGACACGAACATATCGATTGCGAGACTGTAGCCATAAAACACCGATGCACTTTTCAAACCAGCTTTCATTGTTTGATTTAGAGCATCGAGCGGGTTGCGTACGCCATGAGCTTGGAAACTGTCTTGCTCCTTGTTTGCCGGTCTGCAGCAAATCCGGATACGACGAAGGGGTTGCGGCAGCCGTGGCGTTTCTTCGAACGGGTGAATCGGAGATGGAGTCCAAGATTCAATATGCGATGGAAAAAGCCGCCGCAGGACTTCATTTTGAATACGCTGCGAGATTGCGCGAAGACCTGCGCATCATTCGTTGGCTAACGAATCGCTTGAAACAGTTCCAGCGCGCGCGAGAATCGAATCCAACAATTTATGCGGTCTATCCGAAGCAATCTCGAGCGGTTTGGTACGTGATACGTGAAGGAGGAGTCGTTGCATCTCTGATTCCTCCGACCACGAGTAAGGAGTGGAGTTCAACATTGCGAAAGCTCGACAATTGTCGCCAGCCACAACCAGAGCTAGGAACCTATGTCCAAGATCCGGAAGACACACTCGGTCTCGTCACCTCTTGGTTTCAGAAAGAGAAGAAGCACAAGAAGTTAAGTAGGGAGCTTCCGCTAGCGGAATACATGTCCAACACTTTCGCGATCGACAGCCTCCCCCGTTCATGGCAGGAAGCCAAAAAAAGCCTGCAATCTCCATCGTCCCAACCCGCTGCCTAGATAGAGTGGTAAGACGCCCCCAAGACGCCCAATCGAAACAAATCACCGATCGAAAAGCCCCCCGTCCTGGTGAGTGTCCCCAATACGCTTGAGTGTCCCCAGTTTTTGGTTCCGAAAAATTTCCTGCTGGCACCTCTTCCCCACTCTTGTAGGTGGGATCTCGAGACGCTCCAATAGATCGCTCGCACAGGATCGTGCACGGCAATCCGAATGAATCGCCCCTTGTTTTGCCGATGTTTTCCCTTTCGCCCAAGGAATTCAGATCATGCGCACCGCCCGCGCCGATATCTACCGTCCCGATGAAGTCGCGACCGTCCACACCATCGCCACCATTGTTCGCAAGTACTACTTGCTCGGCGATGATGCTCTGACCCGCAAAGATTACAGCCATCGCTGTCTCTGGATTACCAAGCAAATCGAGGAACAGGCCCAGTACTTTGGCATCGACGTCTTAGGTCATGCCATCATGAGCAATCACTTCCACTCGGTCTTGCGCTCCCGCCCCGACATAGTCCAAGAGTGGGACGACACCGAAGTCGCCAGGCGCTGGATGTTGATGTGTCCCAAGAGAAAGAACAAAGACAAGAGTCCGGCGGAGCCGAACCAGAAGGAGCTTGACGCCATCCGCACCAAGCCAGAGAAGGTCAAAGAGATCCGGCTCCGGCTCAGCGATATCTCGTGGTGGATGCGCATCCTTTGCCAGCGGGTGGCCAAGCGAGCCAATATGGAGCTCCAAGAGACCGGCCGGTTCTTCAATGGCCGGTTCAAGTCGATGAGGTTGCTCGATGACGAGGCCATCTTGGGCTGCATGAGCTATGTCGATTTGAATCCCATCCGAGCCCAGGTTACCAAGACGCTGGAGGGCTCCCAGCACACGTCGGTAGCCAAGCGGATCGCCGCGCTCACGCAAGTGCTAGGAACGGAGGTTCCGCCACCGGAGGCTTTGCAGGAGGGAGGGTCCCAGCAATCCAGCTCGTCAGGCGAAGATCCAGTCTTGTGGCAGCGTCGGCTGCCCGACGCGTACTTAGCGCCGATCGAGCTGGTGGATGAGAAAGGGAGTGCGGGGAGCAAGCCGAGCAAGACGCAGAAGCGGTGCAGTGACAAGGGAGTGGTTCCCCTATCTTCGATGAGCTACATCCAGCTGTTGGATGCAACCGCCCGGATCATCAAGGAAGGGAAGAAAGGCTTCACACCGGAGGAGGTACCCCCGGTGTTAGAGAGGTTGAACATGGATCCAGCGCGCTGGATCGATTACACGACCCAGTTCAGCCGGATGTTCTCTTTAGCGGCCGGCGGAGTGCGTAGCATGAAGGAAGCCAGGACGCTCGTTACGAAGCGGCAGTATTACTGTCCGCAATACCAAGGTCGTACCTAGCGGCAGGTCATTCAGTCCGCAGGCGGGTTGTCGACGCTTCCAGCGACGCAATTTGCCGCTTGCCGTCGACGTTGACCGGAATCAGCATCCCTCAATCCCCCTTCTTCTTAGCATTCCGTGCGGACCTCCCCCGCACGAGGGTTCTCGCTGCGCGCCGCCTGACCAGAAACGGCCCCAAAACCCGTTTTTCGCCCCTCTTCGGCCTCCAATCCCCCAAGCGCCCCTCAAAACCCGCCCCCACCCCCCTCCTCCGGGGGGCCACCCCCACCCCTGGTGAGTGTCCCCAGATTCTGATGAGTGTCCCCAGTGCTGGGGACACTCACTAGTGTTTGATCTTGAATATTTGAAGCGGTGCAGGCGGCGGGGGGGGCGCGAGGCGGGGGTTAGTAGTCCAGAGTCGGGGTGTCGTCGCTGGTAAATTTATTGCTGGCTGCACCGTTGGTTTGAGTAGACGATTCTTTGGGGAGCGGCTCGTCCGCATTCGTGTCTTGCTCTTCTTCCGGTACTGGGGCTTCGAATAACGATCGCTCCGCAGTGCGTGACGATAACCAGACGGGCATGCGATTCTCTTCTGATTCCCCAACGAAATCGGAAACGATAACCGTGACGTTGTCAGCACCTCCCTCTTCGATCGCGCGATAGACGAGCATGTTCGCGGCGTCCTCAGCCGATGTCTGTTGCATGAGGATCTCTCGGATCTCGTCCTCCTTTATGTGCTTGTTCAACCCATCGCTACACATCATCAGTCGATCTCCGATTTCCAAGTCGACCTTGTAGATGTCCGCCGTGACATCTGACGCACCTGCTCCTAAAGCGTTGACGAGCACGTTAGCCCAGGGAGATCGATCTTCTGCTTCCGGAGAAAGCTGCCCTGATCGGATCAATTGATTTGCAACAGTATGATCGCGGGTGATCAGTTTTAATTCCCCTTTTCGCAACACATAGCATCGAGTGTCTCCGGCGTGGACCACGATCATTCGTGGCCATGAGACATAGCTCATCGTCAGCGTTGTCCCCATTCCCTTGAGCTCCTGCTCTTGTGCTGAATAGGTTTGCAACGTTTTGTGCGCGTTGGAAAGCAATCGTTGGAGATCGTCGAGAAATCGATCTTCAGCGCCCGGCTCGATCCTTACGATCCAGCGCATACTGTTCAGAATAGAAGAGATAAAATACTGAATCGCCAATTGGCTTGCCTCCCTCCCCCCACGATGCCCACCCATTCCATCGGCCACAAGAAACAAGTGCCCTAATGCTCCACCGTGCAATCGTGAATAGCGGTCCATGTCCAGCGAATTGGTTTGCACTCGCATCGATCGAGAAAGATCGGCGATAAAGAAATGGTCCTGGTTCTCCGTCCGTACCCGTCCCTTGTCTGTGCGTCCGAATGAAAGGGCATTGATCTTGGTCATTTCGCTTTGACTCCGGTGAAGCCTATCTGTCCAGTTCATCAAGCCAATTGGATGATGCACTGCTATCTCGTCCCCACTCGATGCCTTGCTCGGCGAAGAATTTCATGAGGGACTCGACAATGGGTTGAGAAAGGAGTGGGACCGGAATCTCCGGTGCAGGAAAGTTGGTGTTGAGGAAATTGTCGCTCTGAAACCATACCAACTTGGAACCCGATGGATGCTCCCATGCTTGGTGGGCACCGAGCCTTTCATTGAGGCTTGGTAGCGATATTGGTCGCCAGTCCAACCAAGGAGGTGCAACGGTCCGTTCCGAACTAGAACGCGTCTTGCCAAGAATAACAACCGTTCGTTCTGGTTGCCGCAGGTATTCGAGAATCTCGCGAGTCGCTTCTCGGCTTTGAAACACTTGCTCATCGGCTAAAAATAGCATCTTGGCTTCTTTCAGGTTGCGATGCGTTCCTCGTGCATCAGCGATCTTGTTTAGCCAAGCATAAAAGTGATACAGCCCATTCTTTCCTCCATCCGCAAAACGAAGTGGCGAGCCAGATCCAGCTTCTCGACACCATACGAGCGAAGAACCTGGCAAAGCGCCTTGAAATTGCCCGGCTGTGGAGTTCACAACTTCCTGCCTTGCCAACCACTCCATGGTGGAGAACCAAAGTTGCCGATTGTCCAAGTAGTTGAATGCGAATGCACCGAAGGCATTTTGATCCCCGACGACGACAATACGGCCCTTGCCCCACTCTTTAGCGCCAACTGCAGCATGCGGTCCGGAAACCTCGGCGGGCTGCTTTTGAAAGTCTCCATAAAAACCTGGCCCGTTCGATTCACCGTATGGAGGTATCCTCGCAGCGTCCCCCCAAGAGTCCGGGCTTGAGTAAATGACTCCCATCCTTGTATCCACGATCCCGCCTGAAAGCATGACAAAGTGCTGAACCGATCTAGTTGCTGGATGGGGGCGAATATCTGAAAGCACAATCCAAGCATTCCCTTCTCCTGCGGTATGCGGTGTCCGATCGCATAGCGTCTCCTGGTGCAGTTTCAGGTCGAATCGTTCAGCCAAATTCCCGAGAACGTGATTGTGATAGTAGCAGTTGCTGTGGTCGACGATAAGGAACAAGCCGCCTCCCCGTGATACAAAACGCTCGATCACATCAATCTCCTCTGGACGAAAAGGAGGTAGGTCTGCCGAAACCAAATTGATGTACACGACGTCGACATCACGGAGTGAGTCATCGGTCCAGGGCCCGAGTTGTGCTTCGCACTCCCAGCCTTGCTGCCGCAAGGAAGAGAATGCTCGAGCAGGGCCATGAAGCAAATGATAATTGTTTACATCTGGGCCAGGGAGTGTGTCCATCCAAGTGTGGGCATGGTACGCATCGGCCAATACTTTGGGTGGTCGACGTGACGTGGTGTCAGGCGGCGCATCGTCGATTGGTTCCTCGCCAAGCCCGATAGACGATCCAACCCAGAAAAGAATCAGTCCCATACTGATAGCCCAACGAGCGATCACGAAGGGAGTCGATGTTATTCGTAAGGCCATTGATTTCGAGTCCATAGGCCACCATCGACGTACAAGGTTTGGCCGGTTATGAAAGGAGATGCATGGGTGGCAAAGTAGAATACCGCCTCCGCGACATCGTCTTGTGTGCCGCAACGTCGCAGTGGGGTGATGTTTCCCCAAGTCCTGGCGTATTCGGGATTCTCCGCTTTGGTCCTCTCATTTTCGATCGCACCCGGCGCGACACAATTTACGCGGACGCCGAAGTGACCGAACTCGGTTGCGGCGCACTTGGTCAACATCTCAATCCCCCCCTTGCTCGCGCAATAGTCGGATAAATTTGGAAAGGGGATGCGATTTGCACCAGAGCCAATATTGATGATAGAGCCGCCTCCGCTGTCTCGCATCCTCCGTCCGGCTTGCTGCATACAAAGAAACGTACCCTTTAGATTCGTGCGTATAGTCCGATCGAAGTCGGATTCTGCAAGATCAAGCAGTCCGGCCCAAGTCTGGACCCCTGCATTGTTGACCAGAACGCGGAGGGCCCCGCCTAAATCGTCGAATTTCTCAAACATCCGCGTGACCTCTTCACCGGATCCAACATCGGTATCGATCGCAACTCCGTCAGAGCCTACCTCCTTCACCGATTCCAGCGTTCGGGTCGCGCCGGTAATATCGCGAAAATGGTTTACGACGATACGGAAGCCTGCGCGGGCGAGGCGGATCGCAATCGTCTGCCCGATCCCAGAACTCGCGCCGGTGATAAGGGCCCAGGGGGTAGAAGTCATCGTGGTCCTGTTTTGCAAGGTTTTAAGGTGGAACTTGACGAAACATGTTTGTGATCGTTCCGAGTGGTGCGATATACTTGAATTTCACGCGCAATGCAAATCAACCTCCCTTTGCGTCCTCTTTTCCTCATCCCCGCGGCCCCAAGCAAAGAGACACCATGGACCAACCGATGCGAGACTTTACCGATTTGCTCCTCACTCGAGGAGTGATTTCGCTCGAGCAACTCAACGAAGCGAAAGCGCTCGCCAAAAAGGACGACACCCAGACTGCCAAGGCCCTCATCAATTTGGGTTACGCGTCCAGCGAAGAGGTCACGCAGGCGCTCGCAGAGTTCCACAAGTTCGAATACATCGACTTGCAAAGCATCCGAATCCCTGACCACGTCATCCAGCTTGTCCCGGAATCGGTCGCCCGGGAAAACAAAATCATCCCGGTTTCCGAGGAAGACGACACCATTAAGGTCCTCGTGACCGACCCGTTCGATATCGAAACCATCGAAAAACTTCGATTTATCCTGAACCGAAAGGTCGAAACGGCTCTAGCGCCCCAAGAGCAAATCATCGAAGCGATCAACCGCTACTACGGGCAGGTCGAAGGGGAGTCGGCTGACTCGATGTTGCAAGAGTTCACCGATACCCAAATCGACTTCACCGAAACCGAAGAAGACAAAATCGCCGCCGAGGAAGGGGATGGAGACGAAACCGCTCCTGTCGTCCGACTTGTCCATTACATGATTTCCGAAGCGGTCCAATTGCGAGCTTCCGACATCCACGTTGAGCCCTTCGAGGACCGAGTCCGAATCCGCTACCGGATCGACGGCGTCCTGGTCGAACGGGACAGTCCCCCGCGCAGACTGCTCGGTGCCCTGCTCTCCCGGATCAAAATCCTTGCCAAAATGGATATTGCCGAACGCCGCCGCCCCCAAGACGGCCGGATCAAAATCACCGTCGGCGAAAAGGAACTTGATCTGCGCGTCAGTATCATTCCGACGAATCATGGCCAGTCAGCAGTTATGCGTCTACTGGATAAGGACAACATCAAGGTCGGCGTCAAACAGCTTGGTCTCGCCGATCGAGACTTCAAAATCTTCACCGGCCTCATTAAGCGGCCTAATGGTATCTTTCTGGTTACCGGCCCGACCGGCTCCGGCAAGACGACCACCCTTTACGCTGCACTCAATGCGCTCAATCGCCCTGACCGCAAGATTATCACCGCCGAAGACCCCGTTGAGTACTACTTGCCCGGTATCAACCAAGTAGAAGTTCGACACAACATCGGACTGGACTTCGCCCGCATCATCCGAGCCATGCTCCGCCAAGCACCCAACATCATCCTCGTCGGGGAAATGCGGGATACAGAGACCGCACAGATGGGAATTCAGGCGAGTCTTACTGGACACTTGGTATTCAGTACATTGCATACGAACGATGCGCCCAGTGCTGTGACGCGCATGACGGATATGGGAGTGCCCGGTTACATGGTGGCCAGCTCGGTGATTGCGGTCATGGCTCAGCGGTTGGTGCGGAAGATATGCACGCGATGCCGTTACCAGGCGGGACTGTCCGACGCGGTCATGGCCGAAGCGGGCCTTCCTAAGGAGATTGTGGAGATCGCCAAATTCTCGAAGGGGAAGGGGTGCCCTTATTGCCAGAAGAAGGGGTACCGAGGCCGGCTTGGGATCTACGAGTTGATGGTCGTCAACGGCCGGATCCGGGAATTCATGTTTGCTGCTAAATCGTCTGCGGACCTTCGAACCGAAGCGATCTTGCAAGGGATGACCACCCTTTATTGCGATGGATTAAGAAAAGTGATCAACGGGATTTCCACGCTCGACGAAGTCTATCGATGTGCGAAGAAAACCGAGCAGGAGCACATTGCCATCGAAAGGGTGATGAAGGAGTTTTTGACCTAGCAGCCGTCTATCGCGAACGCTGCGGGGAGGGGGTGTCGGGTGGGCGTCGGCACTCTTTAGGGGCATGATGTGAGGTGTCGTCAGGCAAAGGTTCGTCAGTATCTCCATTTGCCCCCAATGTCTGGCTTGGGCATTCAGCCAGTCTGCCTTGAGCATTCAGCCCAGCGCACGCCGCATCCTGCTAGTGCGCAACGGTTCGAATTTCCCTACTCTCCCCCTCTTTTCCTAGGGAAAACTTCGCTTTTTGCCAGCAAACAAGTAGGATAGATCTGCCCACCCAGAACTTGTTGGGAGGCTCCTTTTCCAAGATTTGCTTTTCCAATTCCTTCGATTTTCAAGCTCCCGTCTTCCATGGATTTTCCGCCCCGGTGTGGGAGATGAGGGTTGCATCGGTTTTCCTGCGGCTGGCAGGGCTTCATTACGCTCTCTTCTCGGAACATGTATGGCAACAGTTCTCATCGACAAACTTCTTCAAGCGGCGGTCAAGCAGGGGGCTAGCGACATTCACATCGTCGTTGGACAGCCTCCGGTTTTTCGTTTGCACGGCCGAATGCGAAAGCTTGAAACAAAGGTTCTTGAGGCGGACGACACGGTGCAGTTGATGAAGAGTATTGCGCCGGAGCGATGCCAGCGTGAATTGCAGGAATCCGGAAGTGCCGACTTTGGGTTCGCATTCGGGACGTTAGCACGTTTCCGGGTTTCGATCTTCAAGCAGCGCGGAAACATTTCGATGGTTCTGCGTCAGATTCCGAACGACAAGCTGACACCGGAGCAGTTGGGGTTGCCGGAAGCGGTTATCAAGATGGTGCTGAGGCCCCGCGGGCTGGTGTTGGTCACCGGTCCCACAGGTTCTGGGAAAAGCACGACACTGGCCAGTTTGATCAATTACATCAACGAGACCCACGACCACCACATCATCACCATCGAAGACCCGATCGAGTTCTATCACGATCACAAAAAGTCGACGATCAACCAGCGTGAAGTGGGAGTCGATGTGCCGAGTTTTTCCGAGGCTATTCGGCGGGCGTTGCGTCAGGATCCCGATTGTATCCTCGTTGGAGAGATGCGGGATTTGGAGACGATTTCTGCTGCGATTTCGGCTGCGGAAACGGGGCACATCGTGTTCGGGACGTTGCACACCAACAGTGCGCAGGGGACGGTGAATCGTCTCATCGATGCTTTCCCAGGGAACTTGCAGGACCAGATCCGAACTCAGTTATCTTCCAGTTTGCTGGGGGTGGTCGCGCAGACGCTGATTCCCCGGATTGGGGGTGGCCGATGTGCTGCGTATGAGGTGCTCGTGGTTACCAACGGCATCGCGAACTTGATCCGTGAGAACAAGACGTTCCGGATCACTTCCGCGATTCAAACGGGAGCGAAGTTCGGTATGCAATTGATGGATGATGCGTTGTTCAATTTGTGGAAGGACAACAAGGTGGTCATCGAGGATATCTTGGCCAAAGCGCACCGCCCGGACGACTTGGCCAAGCGGATTGTCAATGCCCGAAAGGGGATCGCCGACGAGCCGGAAGGAGAGGATTTCGATCACGGAGGAGGAGGGGGAGGCGGTCATTAGTCGCCGCTTCATCGCCCTCCCTAGACGGCAGGGCTTTAAGCTCTCCGGTAGGCAGTTAACGATCCAGTAGACCCAAAAATTGCTTAGGCAGAACAAGCAGGCGCTATTGCCCTGCGGCGGACAGCGCAGCAGCTGGTAGCGATAGAATCAACAATTTCCAACGCAGTCAGGAACGAACATCATGGTAGCTCGTCGTATCGGACAAATTTTTGTCGATATGGGCTTCATCACCGACGAACAGTTGCAGTTGCTGCTTGAGGAGCAGCAGCAGCAGCCCGGCGCGTTGCTTGGCAAGATCGCGGAAGACATGGCCTTGATCACTGATGATCAGTTGGCGCAGGCTCTTGGCGAGCAGATGAACATGAAGGTTGTATCGTTAAGCGAACAGCCGGTTCCGAAGGAATTGTTGGAGCGCATGTCGGAAACCATGGCGCAACTTTACCGCGTCATTCCGGTCCGATTCGATGGTCATACGCTCTCCGTGGCGACTTGTGACCCCCAGAACTTGAGCATTCAAGACGAGCTGCGAACGTTCTTGGGGTATGACATCGAGATGATGGTTTGCACCGAGCGCGAGATCCGAGCCGCGTTGGAGCGGTTTTACTCATCCGAGTCTCTCAGCGTCGAAAAGATCGTGGCCGAGTTGGCGAACGACGAAGAGTTGTTCCAGCAAGCGAGCATGCTGCAGGGTGAGAAGTTTGACTTGGACGGCGCCGAGGCCTTGGCGGATAGTGTTCCGGTTCGCAAGCTGCTCAACTTGGTATTGCTATTGGCGATCAAGGATCACGCGAGCGATATCCACTTTGAGCCGTTTGAAGACGAGTTTCGCATTCGGATTAAGGCGGAGGGGGTTCTTTATGAGATGGTTCCACCTCCGAGGCACTTGGCATTTGCCATTACGACACGGATCAAAGTTATGGCGAATTTGGACATCGCCGAACGCCGTCTTCCGCAGGACGGTCGGATCGAGTTGATGGTCGGTGGTCACCCGGTCGACTTGCGCGTTTCGGTATTGCCAACGATGTTTGGCGAGAGCGTCGTTATGCGGATCTTGGACCGTACCGTGGTCAATTTGTCCTTGACCAAGGTAGGGATGGACGAGCACACCATGAATACATTCCGAACGGTCATGCGCCGTCCGAATGGTATTGTCTTGGTGACAGGGCCGACCGGATCGGGCAAGACGACGACACTCTATTCCGCTTTGTCGGAAATGAACGAGGTAACCGAAAAGTTGGTCACCACGGAAGATCCGGTGGAGTACGACATCGATGGCATCGTGCAGATTCCGATCGACCACGACATCGGTGTTACGTTTGCGTCCTGTTTGCGTGCGATTTTGCGTCAGGATCCCGACATTATCTTGGTCGGGGAGATTCGGGATTTGGAGACGGCCGAGATCGCCATTCAAGCCTCCCTGACAGGGCACTTGGTCTTTAGCACCCTTCACACGAACGACGCACCGAGCACCATCACCCGGATGAAGGACATGGGGATTCCCACCTTCTTGCTCACCGCGACGGTGGAAGCCATTTTAGCGCAGCGGCTTGTTCGGCGAATATGCACCAAGTGCCGTGAGGAAACCGAGACACCTTTCGAGATGTTGACCGAGTTGGGGGTAAGCGAAGAGGATGCTCGCAAGCACAAGTTTTATCGCGGTAAAGGCTGCGATAATTGCAACAACACCGGGTACAAGGGCCGGATCGGTCTGTTTGAATTGATGATCATGAACGATACGCTCCGCGACATGATCATGGAAAATGCGACCACGGACGATTTGCGTCGCAAGGCCCAATCGTTCGGCATGATCACTTTGAGCGAATACGGACGGCAGTTCGTCTTCCAAGGTTTGACGACGGCCGAAGAGGTCGTTCGAGAAACCGTGCACGACGGCTAAGATCGATTTTCTCCTCCTTACACTTTTTTCTATTCAAAAAATTGCCTTGGTCGCCGCCGGACCGAGAATTCGAGTGGACAAGCAGCGGGCCCACCATCAAAGGACACCGAAAACATGCCAATGTATCAATTCGAAGCCATGGATCGGACCGGACAAGAAATCCGAGACGTGATCGAGGCGCCGAGTGAAGAAGAAGCACAGAATACCATTCGGCAGATGGGGTACTTTGTTACCAAGCTGTCCCTGAAGAAGGGGACGGCAGCGGCTACAGGTACCAAGGCGAAGAAGAAGCGAGGCTTCTCCATTGGTGGTGCGAAGACCAAGCATATTTGTACGTTCACCCGGCAGCTATCGATTCTGCAAGATGCAGGTTTGCCTATCCTTCGTTCTCTCAAGATTCTCGAGAACAACCAAAGGCCAGGCAAACTGAAGTACACGTTGCAGGACGTTTGCGAAGAAATCGAAACCGGTTTGACGTTGTCGGAGGCGATGGCGAAAGCTCCGAAGGTATTCAGTCGCTTGTACGTCAACATGATCAAGGCGGGTGAGGCCGGGGGGGCGTTGGAAACGATCCTTCAGCGATTGGCTGAGTTCTTGGAAAGTGCCGAATCGCTCAAGCGAAAGGTGAAGGGAGCTCTCATTTACCCGATCGCGGTTGTATTGGTGGCGATCGCCATTCTCGCGGGGATTATGTTCTTCATCGTTCCCACGTTTAAGAAGATGTTCGACGAGTTCGAATTGAAGCTACCACCTCCGACGCTGTTGCTCATGGCGATGAGCGATTATGTCGTGAACTATTTCTGGTTGATGTTCTTATTGCCGATCTGTTGTTGGTTGATTGGAAAGATCATTCGAAAATTCAAACATGGTCGGATGGGCTTTGATCAATTCATCATCAAGGTACCGGTTTTCGGCAGTTTGATTGAACGCAACATTTTGGCCAGAACGACTCGAACGCTTGGGACATTGATCACATCGGGTGTACCTATTTTGGAAGCCCTCAACATCACACGGGAGACGGCGGGGAACGCGATGTTCGAACGCATCTTCAATAAAGTGATCGATGCGATTCGCGAGGGGGACGTGATTGCCAAGCCGATGAAGGAGCATTCGTCACCAGGTTTCCATCCCATGGCATTGTTCTACTGGTGTTGGATGGGTGCCTTTCCCGGGATCATGATGATGTCGGTAGCGTTGACGGCAGGTAAGGGGGTCAAGCAAGGAGGGAAGGCGGGATCGAAGGCAGCCTCGGCTAGCGCTGGAGATCAGCTCATCGTCATCAGTGGTATCACGATCGGTGCTGGGGTGGTCGGCATGGCCCTTTGGTATCTCCTGCGGATGAAGACCCGGGTCATCGATGACTTGGTCGTCAACATGATCGACGTCGGTGAAGAGACCGGGGAACTCGATACGATGCTTTACAAGATCGCCGACAACTACGACGAGGAAGTGCGCGTGATGACCGAAGGCTTGACCAAGTTGATCGAGCCGATGTTGATCGTGTTCCTCGGGGTTGCGGTCGGGTTCATCGTGATCTCGTTGTTCATGCCGCTGATCTCCTTGATCACCAGTTTGAGCTAACGAATACTTTTCAGATTTGAGGGAATAACAGCAAACGTGGAACTCCTTTTGCATCGCTAGTCGATTGTTAAAGAAAAGCTTCCGGATCGTTTGGTTTTGTTTCAGATTGCGACAAATCAACTTGAATTGAGACTTGCGATAAATGGTTTATCGCGAGGGAGTTAGATAGGGACAGGAAGAGGCGGAAGAAGCGAGCGGCAGGGGGATGATCACCCTGTTGTCGGAAGCGAAAGGAAAGAAGCCATGAAGAAGCACCGAAACAAGGGATTGCATAGCGTGGGCGCAGGAGGCTTGTTCGCCCGCACGGGGATGGCGAAGCGATCGGGTTTCACGTTGGTGGAGCTGTTGGTGGTGATATCCATCATCGGTGTTCTGGTCGGCTTGCTCGTTCCAGCCGTCTTTGCAGTAAGACGCACAATGAACAATGGCATGGTCAAGTTCGAAGTGCAGTCGCTGGCCGATGCGGTAGAGAAGTATCGAACGAAGTACGGCGACTATCCACCAGATGGAAGCGATTGGCGCAAGATGGAAACTCATTTAAGAAAAGCCTTTCCGAGTATTTTGCAGTCGGAGCTAAATCTCTTGAATCCGCAATACTCCACTACGCAAGTCCCGGGCTGGCCGGCGCTGTCCGGTGGAAATCTCCGCGTTCGAAATGACATCGAGACGGGCAATGTTCGGGTTATGGATCCTGCGGAGGCATTGGTGTTTTTCTTGGGAGGATTTAGCGCGGATGGTCAGAAGCCATTTACCGGTAAAGGTGGTCCGTTTGTTGTTAATGGTGGTATTCCTGTGTCAAACCCGCAGCGTGAGAACTCGTTTTACGAGTTTAATTCTGGGCGTCTGAGTTTTGCGGATGATTCATTTGCTGGGCACGGTCCTACATCGGACGATGCATTGCCCGTTTATGGCTCTTATGCGTCAACCACGCCCTACGTTTATTTCGATAGCCGGACGTATCAGTTCGGACTTCCGAATGGAACAGTTTTTTTCAATTACCACCGTGCAACTGCACCGTCAGACCCAAATGATGCGTTGTATGGTGTTGCGCGTCCCCTGTTGGCTTCCACGCTAGCTACGTTGCCTACGGCAGGCTATGAAGCGGGGAAGACGTTTCAAATCCTCAGCCCAGGAATCGACGGATTTTATGGTTGGATGCGCCCTGGCGCAACGCCGTTCATTTTGTTTAGCTCGACGGGGCAAGGGTACGAGCCTACCCCTGCCGGATGGGTGCCAGTTAGCGGCGCTTCGAAATACCGATTGCCGGAGCACAGCAACAAGCAACCCATGTGGGATAACGTCGCGAGCTGCATCGAGCCGCCGACATTCCGCGATACCACAGTGAATCAGTAAAATCGGTTCTTAAATTGGCCCGCGGGGATCGAGAGGCAAGCTATGTTGAAAATTCAAAACCAACGAATGCGAACAAGAAACTGCACCCAAGGTTTTACTTTGGTGGAGCTTCTCGTTGTCATCTCGATTATTGGAACGTTGGCGGGGATGCTAACGATCGCCTATCGTGGAGCCCAGCAAGAGTCGTTCACGCAGAAGACGCGAACGACCATACAGAAGATCAGCAATGTGTTGATCGATTGTGTGGAAGAATACTCGCAAGAGCCGCTGGGATGGAACATGTATCGCGGGTATCCCTCCTTTCCCGCGGTCAATCGCGTCGGGAGCGGGATACCACCGACTGCGGGGCTTGATGGATTTGCGACCAACAGCTCGACCCGCGGTGATCGCGTGGAGCAGTCGTTTCTTTTAGCGATTCGCGATCGGCTTCGCTTTGAGATGCCGGACAACAAGGACGACATCAAGTGGTATGACGGCCGAGCGAACGTCGCGGGCGGAACGGGGTCGGATCCCGACTTTTTCATTCGCAGGCATTTGGAAACCTTTGCGTCCCCGATCGTAACAGGGTTGGCGGTTCCAGCAGGACCGTTGGTGGCTCGCATTCAACCTTCGTCGCGAGCGATTCGATTGTTGCGAAAGCTTAGTCTGCTTCAAGGTGGGTACTTTGTTCCAGTGCCAGGTTGGGAACTCAGCAACGCAAACGCCGAACTCCTTTATTTGATCGTCGAGGACGCGAACTACGACGGCTCGAGTGCGATGGAGGTCTTTGGTGCTTCCGAGATCGGTGACACCGATTCCGATGGCTTGAAAGAGTTCATCGACGCTTGGGGGCGTCCGATCGCTTGGCTTCGTTGGCCTGCCGGTTTTTCGGGGGTGGTTCAGGCCCATCCCGACCCGTTGGACCCGCTACTGGTGCGAGGGAGTGGAGCATCTGCCAGGTTGTCGATCGGCGATGAATCGTACGATCGCATGGGGCGTGATCCGGGGCGCAACACGGGCTTTGAGTCCGGACCATTGGGTGTGCCGTTGGTGGTGAGTGCGGGGATCGATGGTCAGTTCGGCATCCGATTGGAGTTGGAAACGCTCCCTGCGGCGGATCAGCGATTCTCTTCCGCGATCGACACGAGGTCGTCCGCCGATTTCTCGTGGAATTACGGTGCGAATACAAACATCAGCGTACTCGGTGGAAAAAGTGCAATGCCCGATCCTTGGTATCCGCGCAACAACCCTGGGTTTCAGCTCGGGTCGTTTATCTTCCCGAGGGAAGCTTCGGACAACATTACCAATCTTGAAGGGAATGCGTCGTCGCTATGATAACGAATCATCGCCGAGGATTTACCCTTGTTGAATTGCTTGTGACCCTGGCGGTCATCTCTGCCCTTGCAGTGATCGTCTTGCCCAGCGTGAAGACCATGTTGTCGGATCGCAGGGGTTCGCAATCCGCGATCATCGTGAAGAACTACTTGGAGGCAGCCAGGTCTCGAGCCATCGCATCGGGTAAGCCGGTTGCGGTGGTGCTGGAGCGACTTTCATCGCGTCCATTCGATGCTGATGAAAACGGACGCATCGAAGGGGCTGAGGTGGGAGTTTCGGGAACAGCCTCTCCTGTCGCTTCGGATATCGATCCATTCATCAACTACATTCCTTACAACGCGTGTATTCGGTTGAGCATGGCGGAGTCGCCTATGCCGGTTTCGAGCGACAGTATGGGGTTGCCATCGACTGTAATCACGAGTGTTACAGGAATGCCGGCTGTCGAAACAACCGAGCCAACCATTCAGGAGTTGTCTCCGATTGCACCGTTCTATCGCGTCGGTATTTATCTGCAGACAAGAACGTCATCGAACGCGATACAAGATCACGGGACTCGAACATTCATCGTGAACAACTTGGTGGCCGGCAATGAGATCAGCTTCGGCTTATCGCAGGCAAAGTTCGTGATCGCAGAGACAGGCTTCACGACGCAGAACGGTTTGCAGATGTTGGTTCTTTACTTTCTTTCGGGGAATGTGACGCTCAACCCGACCGAAATCGCGATCAACAATTTGGCACCCAAGAGCGCGGAGAGTTTCACTCTGTACCCGAAACCCAGGCCGATAGCGGTGCAGAATGTTACCCTGCCCCGAGGGATCTGTATTGATTTATCAGTGAGTGGATTTTCCGAGCCTCGCAAGCTCTATCATTTCGACTCGAGTGCTGGAATTACCCCGGACCCTTTGGCTTCGGCGCGCGACTATCGGTTGCGTTTTTCTAGCGCGTGGGTGAGTCCTATATCCATGGCCCCGTCGCCGACGGCTTTGGCGCCTGTTCCGCAGCCAGGAGAGCTTCGCCCCATTTATATCGTCTTCAATCCCGACGGATCCTTTGGCCGCGTTTATGCGAACAATCAGTGTCTCCCATCCAATCGACCACCTGCTACATTGAAGATGATCGATGCGGCGGAGGACTTGTTTTTGCATATAGGTCGTATCGATCAAGTCAACGTATCGACGACGGTGCCCTATGCCGGATCTCTGGCGGATCCTTCGAATTATGTCGTACGAGTTAGTCCTCGTTCGGGCGCAGTAGCGGCGTCGCCGATCGGCGCCATACGTCCGGAAGATCTCATTGCGGGCGGATTGTTAGGTAGCTCGCCGAGTTTGGGTGATTGCGTTTCCCTTTCGCGCAAGCGTGCATTCGCACAGTTTGCGACCGGGCAGTAAGAGGAGTTCTGAACATGACGATGCACCCAACACCATCACGAAGAACCCGAAGAGGTTTGACGGTCGTCGAGGTCCTATTCGCTCTTTCGATCATTCTCGTCGGTTTGATCGGGATTGCAGCGATGGTTCCCTTCGCAGCGCGACAGGCTAATGAGAGTTACGCGACGGTTCAGTCGGTTGTTGCCGGGGATAGCGCTGTTGCGATGGCGGAATCGCAGGCGATCTTCAAACCGACCTTTGAGAAGCCGTGGCAAGTCATCGACGATGAGTTGTCAAGCATAGGGGATTCGAACAAGACCTACTTTTATTCCTTTACGGATCTCTACAACAACAATGGTCGCAAGGGGAATCCTGCGCCTGCGAATCCCAAGTATCAGTACGACCTGTTGTCGAAGAATCTTGATTTGCTCTCCTTCGATGGATTGGGCAGTACGCAGTTGATGGAAGAGGCAGCTTTCCTCGCCGTAAACCGAACCCTGGGTACCAGCTTTTATTTGGATCCTAGTTTTTGGGTCGCGCAAGATTTCGGCGGGAAGGTTATGCAGAACGATGCCAATTGGCTTCCCTTTCGCCGAACCCGTTTTCCTTACTATGCCGATGGCTTTGGCCCCAATACGCCTCGTGCGTTGCGTGTGACGCTTCATGACGCGAATCACGTCGGAACGAACGGCGGATGGATGAAGCAGCCGATATCGCGGTCGACGGTGACGCCGGGCGGGGATATCGTGTCGATCAAGCCGGACAATTCGCAGGGGTTTTCGATGCGGCGGCAGATGTTGCTCACGACGGATCCTGCTGATACGACGAACAATATGAATACCACGTTGCCCATTCAAAGTACGTTGATTCCGACGGCACCTATGTGGTCGGCGTTGATCACTCCCGCTGAGTCGACGCCGATTCTGGAGAAGTCCAAGTTGCCTTCGCGAACGGTTTATGCCACTACAGCGGCTTATCAGGCAGCGATGCGAAACTACGTCATTCCGATCGCAGTGGAAGCGTATGACTTAGCCATTGTGGTTCAGAAGAAGCGACTGCTCCGAGAGATATATCAACCGTTGGCACAAACGCCTTCCACGGTTGAGGGGGAGCGGATTTTCGGGGCGACGTGGGATATCACGACCGACGAGCCGAGCCAGTCGGGAACCTTTGAGATTACCTTGACCCAGCCGCCTGCGATTACGGATGCGATGGAGGCAAAGCTGAAGGCGGGGGATTGGTTGATGTTGTCCCGCTACGTCGTTCACTTTTATCGCAATCCCGCCAACGTGCCGACGTCGGCTGTTCTGCGACAGAAACACAAATGGTATCGCGTGGTATCGGCTCCGACCTCCGATGTATTTCCACTCTCCGTACGCGTAAGCGGTGGTGCGTGGACTTGGACGACGGACGAGATCCAAAGCGCTGCGAGGGTTGGTCAGGCGTTGAGCTCCGTGGGAGATTCATCGACTCCGTATTACCAACAGACCTCGGCGACGTTGATCCCCAACGTTGTTCACGTATTTGAACGCACCATGACGGTATCCTACTAAAGTTAAAGAGCGTCTCTCACACACACCACAAATGAGAGAAAGTGTCCCTATGAAACGTAAACAATTGCAATCTCGCCAGAGATCCAACGGATTGATCCTGTTGATCGCGTTGGGCATGCTGGCCATGTTCAGTTTGCTCGCGGTGACTTACGTCGTCGCCGCCAGTGCCTCCCGCGCCGGGAGTCGAGGGATGTTGCAAAACGCTCGTCGCTCGAACTTCGATGTCGAAGGCTCCGCGTTGAAGGTCGTCCTGGGGGCTGTTCGCGGGACGAATGATACGCAGTCGCCGTTCTATAAGAATGACCTGTTGGGGGACATCTACGACAGTCGCCCTATTGAAACGACATTTGGTGCATGGACGGCGACCTCGGGAGCGCAGCTATTCACTGTGAACCCAATCACCGCAGTGACTCGCAATCTACCCGATGTCGCATTGGTGAAGATCACACTCAGTCCTCAACTCGGCACAGCCAATGCGTTGTCGGAGTTTGAAAACGATTACAACTCGCGAATCTTGACGGTGCGAGAAGGTCCTTTGGCAGGGCAATCGTTCCGGATTTTGAAGTACATCGGTTATGTGCGACCGACTTCTTCCACTTCCCTTCCTCAGAACCCAGATCCGAACGTCGACAACACACCTTGGTCGAGCAAGGTTTATGCCGATGCGGCTGCGGAGCAAACCGCTTACTCGGTCCTCATTGATTTGAACGACATCAAGGGGGAGCAGTTCCAGGGGCAGATTTATTCGGGGGGGCGATTGCGCTCGGTCACGATGACATTGCCCAATTGGATTGCTACCAACGGGATCGATTCCCTGTTTTATCAGCCGCGTCCAACGGCAGGCTCGCCCTTTGAAGGCTACAGCATTCTGATCAATGGTGCCCCGTTCAATAGCTCTGGGATCGGTATTGAAGAGGTCGCCTATTTACCCAGCGGTATGGGGCCGATTCCGGTTCCCAACTACGGCAACATCGATAGCCGTCGGCTGTTTACGATTCCAACGATGGGACCCAAATTCTCGCCGATGATTCTTACCGATTATGACTATCTGCAGAATCCGTCGGTCATGGCCGCCAATCCTCTGGATGGTGGGAAGGTCGGCGTGGATGCCATTGGAATTCCACGAAATAACCTTCTGGAGTTCCGGCTCAATGGAAACAGCAACGAAGGGTACGACGTTCCCGATTTCCGCGATGCTTGGCTTGCTCACAAGACCTATACGGGGCCAACAACACTTTCGGTGACCCCTTCGTATCACCGACCGGCAGTCATTCAGCACTTGGCCCACAAGATGGGCTCTGCGGCAAGTCTATCGCCCGCTCAAGTGCAACAGCTTTTGCAGCTCATCGATATGTCCTCGGCTCGCGTGATGAGTTACGGGGCCGTGAATCCGGGGTTTATGCAGAACGATCCCAGTTATCCACGTCTTTCGGCGACACCGACCACGGCAGATTTGATCGCCTACGTTCGTCGTATGATCGAAGGTCCATGGGATGTCGATAACGATGGAGACGGAGTACCTGACAGTGTTTGGATCGATGCAAATTTGCCTGTTGTGTATTCCCCGGAAGGGCGTCGGTTGAAGCCTTTGACGGCGATTATGATTCAGGATCTCGATGGCCGTGTGAACCTCAACACAGCGGGGGATCGGACACAGACGACGGCGGATGCATTTCTCAATGTAGCGGGTGCATTCAAGCGCAATGGAGCGTTATTGACCAATGGGTTTGGATATGGACCGGCTGAAATCTCGCTTCCGAGTTTCTTTGGCCCAGCGGGGGCGCCACCGGCCAATGCCGGAGCGGTTTCGCCCGTTTTGGTTTCTAGCCCGACCAACTTCTCGTTTTTCGACGAACGTTATGGAGCTCGACGGTTCCCATTTTATCGGATTCGTCCGATCGATTACTCGAACAGCTTGCTCGATCGATTTCCTGGGGTTCGCAACACAAACGATCCCCTCAGTCAGATTGCCGAGCGGGAGTTTCACACCACGCATCAACACGGGCGAATGCCTGGATTGCCTTTGGAGCGACGGGGTTCGACTGGCATCAGTTTTGATTTGAATGGCAACCCAGCCCTTTCACCGACCAACAATGTTGTCGCAGATGAAATCGCTGACGATCCCTACGAGTCAACCGTAGCATCGCGTCCTAATTCGGACGATCCACTTGCACTTACCGAATTGGAAGCGATCTTGCGTCGTTACAGTCAGGATGCGAATTCGTTACCTGACCGTCTGAAGCAAGTCTTCGCACGAGCGGGTTTCACCAACGTCAATGATTTCATTTTCGATGAAATCACGACGCGCAGTGGCGAGTTGCGGTATCCGAACATTGCAGCAGCGATGCGAGTCGGGACCAGCTCCAATGCCGTTTCGATCGAGCATCAGCCACCGAGCTATCTGCGTTATCTGCAGTGGTTGCACACGCAGCGCCATCGTACAGCGGCTACCGATCCTGAGATCAGCTATGCCGCCCTAACGGAGCTATTCCCCGTTGATTTTGCATCGGGGCTTCGCATGGATTTGAATCGGCCATTCGGAGATGGTTTTGATGATGATGGGGATGGTCAAGTCGACGAACCGCAAGAAATTCTTCTGGGCAGCGAGCAAGAGCTATTCCCTGGTAGTGCGCCGACGGCGGGTGCCTATACACGAGAGAACCAGACCGCGTCCAGGAAACCAGGTGCTACGGTCGGAGACGGCGCGCCCGCCAACCCTTTCCCGAGTATCACGCGAGTTCGTCTTGGTTCGCGTCAAATCTTGGCTCGCAATCTCTATTGCTTGGCCCAGTTGATTGTACCTCGCGATTACAATTTCCCGGGCATGCAAGCGATTGCGAATACTCCGACGAACTATTGGGCAAGGGCTCAGATTCGGGCGCGTGCGTTGGCTCAATGGGCAGTCAACGTGGTTGACTTCCGCGATGCGGACGGAGCCATGACACGATTCGAATACGACATCGTTCCATTTGGGGTAGGGCCATCGCATGCTGCGGCCCCGATTGCGGAGCGCGCCGCTTACTGGGCTCCAGATCGAATTGGAAACGTGGTCAACGGGGTATCGAATCGCATTTACACCGGTGTGGTTTGGGGCATGGAGATGCCTGAGGCTTTGCTCTCCGAAGCCATGGCAATCCATGACAAGCGAGTGCGCGATACGAATCGCGATTCGACTGGAAAGCTGACGACGGAGTCAACCGATCCAGATGATGACTTTGATCAATTCCGCTTTCCACAGGCTTCACTGTTCTTAGAGGTCACCAATCCGCGGACCACCGACAGTCCACTCAATACAGTGGGGCCAGGATCGATGGGATTGCCTGGTGTACCATCCAGTTTGTACACAGTTAGCAGTGGTGTCGTCGCATTGGATTTGGCGAAGATGGCTCCGGCGTCACCCGGTTGGGGAAGCCAGCCCGTATGGCGCATTGCAATTTCCCAAGACTACACGGTCGCGCAAGCCAACACGGCTCGACATCCCAATGCAGTATTACAAACGGCTGCACCTCCCACTGCATCGACCTATCCAGAGATTGGGTTAACGACTCATCAACAGTCCTATGAGCAGATCAATTCCAGTCCTGCGAGGTCGGGAGACCCTAATATCACTGCGAACAATGTGGTGAATATCGAACAACACGTTGGAAATGGTCTGCAGTACTTGCTCAACGATCCGACTCGTGTCTCTCCCGACAATGGTCGTCTCGATGGCTTTGAGCGATTTATTTGGTTCACCAATACGCGACCTACGACGGGGCAAAACATCCCCGATATCATGCCATCTCTCCGTACCAACAATCTGCAACAGCAGAGCGTTTATTGCGCGTCGAGTGGCAATGCGGCTTTGCGTGGTGGGGGATATTTGGTTATTGGCCCGCGATCGCAGACGAGCGTTGGTTCGCTGACGCACAATCCGTTTACCAATGCGGCCTATCCCAATATTTTCGACATCAACCTGATGGGGGATCCTGCGAACCGACCGATTCTCTCGCCGAGTTATCAACGAATCGATTTGACTGGTGGGACCGTCCGAACCTATTTGCTGAACAACCGCTTGGCGAATGAGTCGTGGGTGAATAACAACATCAAGCAGCCTCAGGGCTTGATCTGCACCACCATTGCTCCAGACGACACAGCTGTGCCTCCAGGATCGGATTGGGCGACTCCATTCCCAGATGGGGTTGGAATCAATATCAGTCTGCCTACGCCATATCATGGTCCAACGCATCCGATTCACACTCGAGGGACCGATAAGAATGTTTGGACCGATCTCAATCGACCTTTGTATCGATTGAACGGAAACGATTTGAATTCGAATCGAACCGATAGTACTCCTGGCTATGGTAATACGCAGACACCTCCTGACAGTTATCTCGATACTGCCGCATCGCCAATCAACGGCAATTTTCCAGACGAACCGATCGACAAGGGGAATCCTTACATCGGCTCTGTTGGGCGATACCGAACAGGTACGTACGAAAACGTTCGCGTCGCGTATCTTCAACGATTAGCCGATCCTGATTTCGGTTACGACCCGGTCAGCAATCCTTACATTACGGTCGATTGGATGTCGATCGATCTGACGGTATTCAATGGAGAGGCACCGGTTGGAAGTGAGTTGAACGATGATCCAGGTACACCTGCCCAGATCGCGTTCCATTCGCGATACAAGGATGGTCGATTGTCCCCGCTTTCGACGGGTGGCGGAGCTCCGGGCTATGGCGTGAGCATGTATTCGCCGATGACTCGAAATCTGATCCTGGATTGTGCACGTCAACCGGATCCACCCTTGGGCCCGAACAGCCTCAATTATCAATCCTATTTCCAATACCAGCTCGGCTACCATCGCGCAGTAACGTGGCCAGGGACTGGAAATGAATTGACGCAAGTGAGTGCGACGACCTTTGGTTATGCCAATGTCGGATTCCACCGTGACGCTGCGATGGGAACGATTGCGACCACCGCGACGATTGCCAACGATTTTCATGGATTCGGACCTCCGTTCAACAATCCGGCGGATGCTTATAAAGGGTATACGGCGCATCAGCAAGGATTGTTGTGGTTCAATAGACCCTTTGCGAATCCCTATGAATTGGCGATGGTACCCTCGACCAATCCTGGCAATTTTGGGATCTTCCACTCGGGCTTTAGCGCCACCCAGTTCAATCCCTTCTTGTTCGTGCCTAGCTTTCAGGCTGTCAATGCTTGGAACACAGTCCACACCACTCCGGCCGGCCACGACAAATCTTTCTGGGCGGTTTCGGAGCCTGTGGGAGGGGAGTTGATGGCCGATTGGCCGATGCTGTTGGAATTCGTGGAAACGCAACCACCATTTCTCGACGCCAACAAACTTTTACCCCCCGATCAGTTGCTGGCTCTCTCGACCAGTTCGCCGATCGCGGCGCGGTACCTCAATTCCTTCTTGCCGCAGGGCTACTACTTCGCGGACGGTGCAACTCCTAGTTCTCCAGCGGTTTCGGAGCCTGCGACCACACGTGGTCCTACATTGCTCGCGCCGTTCAATCGGATTCCCAGTTTTGTGGCCTCCGGAAAGATCAACTTGAATACGATCGCGTTCAACGAGCAAGGCCGCAGTCGGTCGCTCGAAGCGATTGATTTCGCATTCTCACGGGGGACGAATGTGGCCGGAGCGTTCAATCAAGCTCGTCACGGCTACGATATCAGTGCTGTACCGAGCAATGCGTTCTTCGGTTCATCGATCGGTACATTCCATCCGGAGTTTCCCACCGAGTTTGTCGGAGCATTCCGTCCCGCGATGTCCGCGAATCTAGCGCCAGTTATTGGCGACCCGTTGAGCAATCCAACCGACGCTCTGGCGACCAACCGGATGCGAAGCCGGTATGGCGTGGAGACGACTTTGCTGCGTTCGGCAGATGTTGCTGCGAACGACTCGATGACTCAATCCAATACTCCGCTTCTTTTCAACAATAATGTTTCGGACGAAGTGAGCGTGACCCAGCCGTTTGATCGCATGCAGCGAGCGATGCGGTTGCCGAATTTGGTTACCAATCAATCGAACGTTTTCGCCGTGTGGGTGACGGTCTCGTTGTTCGAATACGACCCGATCAATGAGTTTGGGAATGAGTATGTGGGATCGGATGGGCGCCCCGTTCGCGATCGCAAGTTCTTTATTATCGATCGGTCTGTTCCCGTAGGATACAAACCTGGGGAAACGCTCAATGCCGATCGAACCATTTTGCTCCAGTCGCAATTGTAGAACGGGAGCGATCGAGAGATGAACAGGAACACCAAAGCGATGTTGAACGCACTTGTCGATTCAAGGACCGGGAGAATGGCAACGCGTCGCGCATTGACACTGATCGAAGTGTTGATTGCGACCACGCTGACGCTCTTGATGATGCTCGCCCTGGCGCAAGGCTTCAAGACATTGAGCGACGGGGTGAGCGAAGGGCGTTCGAAGATCAATTTGAGTGATCAGCTCCGCGGAATTGTCACCTTGCTCAAGGCGGATTTGGAACAACGGACGGCGGATGGTACGACACCGCAACAACAGGTTGCACCTAGGGGGTACTTCAAGTATCTCGACGGCAGCCTGACCGACTTCACCGCCATGAATTTCAATCGGCCCGCCGGTTTTGATGCGGCGACCATGAGCACGGAGATGCTTTTGTCGGCGAGCAAATGGGGGGATGTGGATGACATGCTGATGTTCACGGCGCGTGCCAAGCCAGGTGAGGTCTTTCGCGGGAAGGTTCCCAGGGCGTTGCTTCGTTATCATGAGTACAACACCACCGGAACAATTTCTCCTGCGGTCACCAATTGGGATGAAGAGTGGGCAACCGACGTCGTGATCACTTCCGAGCTCGCGGAGATCGTTTGGTTTATGGTTCCTCTTAGTAATTTGCCCGATGGCAATGGATTGGACTCGGGCATAGTCGCTCCGGTCGATATGTGGCCGGATGTGATCCCGGTTGTCGATCGCGATGGAGATGGAATACCCGATGCGGATGGTATGCCCGATAAAATGGCGCTATGTCGCCGCGTACTGCTCATCCGAGACGATTTGAATATCACACCCCCGAACGTCGGAGGCGAGCAAGGGGCAATCTCCACCACCGATGCGAGACGTTTTCGCATGAGACCGGAGCCACCCAGCGCGGGAAGCCCGAGTTCGTTCCGCAGCGTGGGGGCAAATGGTTATCAGCGATGTGACTTGAGTCTCCGAACCGAGTTGATTTCGACATCGTCAGGAAACCAGTTGGTGTACCAAACCAATAGTCTTACCTCCCTGCAAGACCCGATCAATCGCTTTGCTCACGGCGTTTACCCTGTCACGGATGGTAGCAATATCGTCGGCTCGACATTCCCGTTGGTGTTTCGCTCGAACGGTTTGGGCATGTCGTTAGGGGCCTACAATGCAGGAATTGTGTTGGCGGGAGCGTCGGCTGAAACCTTCGAACCCGATGGTGGTTTTTTGCCATCCGCGTTTATGCGAGTTCGCTATTTGAAGACTACCGATGGCAGTTTGATCACCCCCCCTACTCTGGACTTCACCCTGGAGGAGATCGTCGCGACGAATGTTGTCTCGTTCGATTTGAGAGCATTCGATGCGACAGCGGTGCAGATCTACCATCCTGGAGGGGATGCAGGATGGGGTACCGCGGGATTTGATGACGATGGAGACGGTACTATGGATAACTTCACCGAAGCGGGATGGCCAGCGTCAGACGACATCGCGTTAACACCCGGCGACCCAGGCTTTTGGGAATTGGCGAATAACTTTGCTCGAAACAATGTCGCGTTGGTCGAAGCGAGCCGAGGCGCATATGTCGACATGGGTTGGGGGATTAAAGGGGTCGGGAATCCGAAGCTTTCAGGAGCGACGTTGACAGCGTTGGCGCCGTTTATTGTGAGCGATTACAGCGGGATCGAAGCGACAAATCAGCTATCGTATTACTTGCTCCGCTCTGGTTCGGTTTCTGTCTCCCCCGGCGTCCGGGTTTGTCAAACAGCGTTCGACACTTTCACGGACATGTTTGACTCAGATGGTGAGCTCGCCGGTGTCATTGCCAACACCCGGTACTATCCCAATGGGCTTCGTCGATACGGAATTACCGTCCCAGTGCTCGCTACCGATCCCGCGATCGAAGACGTTCCTCCTCCCTTCCCTGCGGACCTCCGGTCCATTCAAGCCAACATTCGAGTCGAAGACATCACCGCCGGCGTTATCCAACAAGTCTCCTTAATCGAGAGCTTGAAGGATTAGGGGAGTGGCGAGTGGCGAGTGGCGAGTAGCGAGTAGCGAGTAGCGAGTAGCGAGAGGTGGTGGCGAGTAGCGAGTAGCGAGTAGCGAGTGGCGAGAGGCGGTTTTAGTCCCGGTAGGGACGGCATAGAATAGCCCAGCCTTTCAAGGCTGGGTGGGGTGCCACCCATGTTCAAAGTCCCGGTAGGGACGAAAGAACGTCTCCGCGTTGTTGGATTGCGTCATCGCGAAACGATTTGGTGTCGGATGTTCGCACTATTCGATTGAGCGTTGTTCGTGAATGGTGGTGTCGGGGCGAATTGGGGATTGCGCACGGTTGCGATGTTTGTGGGGGCGATGTTGCGGCGGGGGATGTTGACGGGGGCGCCGAAAACTATCTTTCGTCCCTACCGGGACTTGGGCTTTGTTCGCCTTTTACCCAGCCCTGAAGGGCTGGGCTATTCTATGCCGTCCCTACCGGGACTAAAGCCAAGACGTCCCTACCGGGACTAGAGCCAAGACGTTTCTGCCGGGGCTAAAGCCAAGACGTCGCTGCCGGGACTAAAGCCAAGACGTCGCTGCCGGGACTAAGACTTTGGCGTCGCTGCTGGGATTAAAACGGTGGCGTCGCCTGCTTAGGATTTCCAACTGGAGAAGCATTATCGCTAGAATAAGGTCGATCACTGCCCGGTAGATACAATCCTTCTAGTTTCATAACGAGAGGCTATCGGCAAGATTTGCACCCCGAATTCCTGATTGCCTGCGGGAAGCCTGATTGCCTGCGGGGAGAAAGTGAACGCCCCTCTCATGCACTCTTACATCAGTTGTCTTCTGCATATCGTGTTTGCCACGAAGGACCGAACTCCTTGGCTTTCTGCGGAAGTCGCCAACCAACTTTGGCCCTACTTGGGTGGCGTCGCTCGCGAATCCAAGATGAAAGCCCTTCAAGTGGGAGGAGTGGAAGACCATGTTCATATTCTCCTTTCACTGCCATCGACCATTCCGATTGCCAAGGCTTTGCAGATCATGAAAGGCAATTCTTCCAAGTGGCTACACGAGACGTTTCCTTATCTCCAAGGTTTCTCGTGGCAAGAAGGCTACGGCGCTTTTAGCATCGGAATCTCCGGGGTCGATGACACCATCGCTTATATCAAGAATCAAGCGAGTCATCACAGGCGAATTACATTCGTGCAAGAGTTTGAAGCCATCCTTAAGAAACACGGGATGGAATTTGAGGAATGGATGCTTGAGTAGCGAGTGGCGAGTAGCGAGTGGCGAGTGGCGAGTGGCGAGAGGCGAGTGGCGAGTGGCGAGTGGCGAGTGGCGAGTGGCGAGAGGCGAGAGGCGAGAGGCGAGAGGCGAGAGGCGAGTGGTGAGTGGTGAGTGGTGAGTGGTGAGTGGTGAGTGGTGAGTGGCGGTGTGGTGGTGTGGCGGTTTTAGTCCCGGTAGGGACGGCATAGAATAGCCCAGCCTTTCAAGGCTGGGTGGGGTGCCACCTATGTTCAAAGTCCCGGTAGGGACGAAAGAACGTCTCCGCGTTGTTGGATTGCGTCATCGCGAAACGATTTGGTGTCGGATGTTCGCACCATTCGATTGAGCGTTGTTCGTGAATGGTGGTGTCGGGGCGAATTGGGGATTGCGCACGGTTGCGATGTTTGTGGGGGCGATGTTGCGGCGGGGGATGTTGCGGCGGGGGATGTTGACGGGGGCGCCGAAAACCATCTTTCGTCCCTACCGGGACTTGGGGTTTGTTCGCCTTTTACCCAGCCCTGAAGGGCTGGGCTATTCTATGCCGTCCCTACCGGGACTAAAGCCAAGACGTCCCTATTGGGACTAAGACGACGCCCCCATGTCGGGACTAAGACCAAGACATTCCTGTCGGGACTAAGACCAAGACATTCCTGTCGGGACTAAGACCAAGACGTCCCCTGCCGGGACTAAGGCCTTGCGGCACCGATTTCGATCCATCCGTCCGGCGACTAAGCCCCAAGCTTTGTAGGGGGGCAAGTATGCGGGGCACAAAGGGGTAGTGAACGCTGAAACGACGTAAGAGAGTGGACCTATTTGGCAAGCAATTGGCGAAGGGCACCTTCGACTTCGTCGGGGGCTTCTTCCATAACGTAGTGCCCCACATCGCTTAGTTCGGTCCGGGTGGCGTTCGGAAACGAGCGTTGCAATCGTTCCATGCATGGAGGGACGAAGCACCAGTCTTTCATCCCCCACAGGAAATGTATCGGTTTGCTGGCCAATACCGACAGGTCTTGTTCCAGCTTTTCCAGTACTGCATACGTCGGATGGCTTGGGTGCATCGGTATGTCATGAACAAAGCGATCGATGGCCACGCGATTCTTATAGGAATTATAGGGAGCCAAAAGCCCGTCGCGTGCGGTTGGAGAAAGCCGCGGCAACCGATCAATCGCCATCCAAAGGGCTGCTCTTGCGAACAAATTTCCATAACGCATTGCGGCTGTTCCGATCCAAGGCCATCTGCAGGCGGCGATGCGGAGCGGTATGTAGGGGGGAGGAAATGCTGCGGTGTTCAGGATCAAGATCTTGGCGAATCGATCGGGTCGCTGCACGGCTGCTCCAAGACCGATGGCTCCTCCCCAATCGTGAACAACGAGGATCAGATCCCGCAGGTCAAGTCTGTCCAGGAACTGCACAAGGTTGGAAGTGTGCTGTGCCAACGTATAAGGGTAGTCTTGCGGTTTGTCGCTCCATCCACAACCGATATGATCGACTGCGAGAACGCGGGCGCTCTCGCGAAATCGCGATACGATCGAGCGGTAATAGAACGACCAAGTCGGATTGCCATGGACCGCAAGGATCGTCGCAGCGGTTTCGGTCGCGTTTCCCTTTGCAGTGGGACCTTCATCCACATAGTGCATGCGCATCCGATCGGATAGCGTCAGCCAACGGGATACAAACGGGTACTCCGAACGCCAATCAGAATGCGACATGCTCTTGAGGATTCTTGGTTACGTGGGTGTCGCGTGCTTGACTCTTGTCGATCGGATGTCTTCATACGTTCGGAGCAAGTAGGGGACTTGCACATAGTCCAGCACCTTGCAGAACGCGCGAAGTGCGATGCCGAATCCGTCGGGACCACTGAAGCCACCGAACTGACCGCCACCTTTGACGTGCGGTTCAAGGTCGAAGAACAAGCCGGGGATACCTCGCTGTGCCAAACGAGCTTCGATCTCGGTGTGCGATCGCTTGATGTCCCGGAGGATCGCCTCGTGCCCCGAGTCCCCCTCGTCGGCTGGAACAAATGCAGCGAGAGACTCTTCGTCGACGTGATCCGTCTTTTCTGCGGGGCGGCAGTAGTCCTTGATGTGGACCCATCCGAGGCCATCCTTCATCGCCAAGTACTCTTCGAAGACTTGGTCAGTCGACATCCCTTGGCAAACCAAATTGGCGCCGTCGAAGATGAGAACCATTGCGGGATGTTGAACGCCTTCATAGATCTTTTGGAGAAGGCGGCCGGATTGGCCGATCAAATTGGCTTCGACTTCGAGACCGAAAGTGAGGCCATGTTTATCGCACTGTGTCGCAATGGCCCCGAGTTGGTCGATGGCTTGCGTGAGATGGCGTTCTGGGTCTGTGCCTCGCGGATGGTAGAACGAGAAACCACGGATGAGTTTGGTACCGAACTGGTTTGCCAAATCGCACGCGCGTTGGACATCCTTTTCCAAGTACTCCGAGAAGGGGACGAATCGATTGCTAGTTCCATCGTCGACATCGAGCAGTTTTACCTTGCCAATCGGAGAGCCGATCGAGGAGACATGAAGGCCGTACTCCTGCTGCTTGGCAAGGATCTTTTCGATCGATGCAGGAGAGAGCATCATCACGTTTTGGATCCCTTCACCTGCATCGATGAAACGGAGCGTGTAGTACTTCAGGCCGATGGCGGCGAAGGCGCAGAACTGTTGTTCGACGGTCTTGTCGTTAGCGGCTTCGTCGGCAAATCCGCTGAGGAGGATCGGTTTCATCGCTTAGTACTTTGAGCAAGGGAGGACGGGTGCGGAACCAGGGAGGAAGGTTGCCTCGGGCTAGGCTTTTTGATTGTGTGTGACGGTGATGATTGAGCTGATGCCACCTCTCGGTCCCCAATTGCTTTCGAGGGTAACTGTTCGCGGTTGGACGACTTTGACGAAGTCATCGAGGATGCGATTGGTGATATTCTCGTAGAAGATACCTTCGTTGCGGAACTTTTGCAGGTAGAGCTTCAGGCTCTTGAGTTCGACGCACTTTTGATCGGGGATGTAGCGAAAGGTCAAGACACCGAAATCGGGTTGTCCCGTCTTGGGGCACATCGACGTGAACTCGGGGCAGACGATCTCGATATGGTAGTCGCGATCTGGAAAAGAATTATCAAAGCACTCAAGTTCGTCTTGAAATGGGGTTCCTGTCACTGTCTCAACTCCTGGTGGTGAATGGATGTGGATATTCTGCTAAATTGGAAGGGACTTAACAGGGCTAATTCCCTTTCCCGTCGGAAATATCTACCGTCTCTAGCTCCTTCAATGGCTTGGGTATCCCCTAGCGTTTTCCCCTCTCGATCAGGTCCTATTCAAGTGGTCAGGATTTCGGAGATTTTTCATAGCATCCAGGGTGAAGGAAAGCTCTCGGGCACTCCAAGCGTTTTTGTGCGGACGAGCGGCTGCAATCTGCGATGTTGGTTCTGCGATACACGCTACGCATCTTGGGAGCCGGAGGGGGACACTCTGTCGGTCTCCAGCATCCTCGATCGGATCGATGGGTTTTCCTGCCAGCATGTCGTTATTACCGGCGGCGAGCCGGCGATTTTTGACGAGATAGGAGAGGTGGTGCAGGGCTGCAAAGCGAGCGGGAAGCATGTAACGATCGAGACGGCGGGGACCGTAGATCGAGACTGGGGATGCGATCTTTGGTCGATCAGCCCAAAACTGAGCAACTCTACCCCGATCGGCATGGCGAGCGATGAATGGGTTCGCAACCATGACCTACGACGGCATGCCCCGCACGTCGTCGAAAGCCTGATTCAATCCAGTCTGAATCGACAAACGGACTACCAACTCAAGTTCGTCGTTGGATCCATCTTGGATGCCGAAGAAGTGCTGGAGTACTTAGGGCAACTTCACGCATGGGATCGGGATCGCGTGATGATGATGCCACGCGGGACCACTGCGGAGGAATTGCAACTGCATAGTACGTGGTTGCCCAGTTGGTGCCGTTCGCATGGTTTTCGTTATTGCGACAGGCAGCATATCTACTGGTTCGGAAATACGAGAGGGACTTGAGCGGCCCGGTTTGAGTTACGTCGCTTGGGAGCGGTGTGTAGGCCGGCGGGTGATGCGTGGGGAACAGCGGGCTGAGGCCGGCTAGGAAGAGATCGGTTGACGCATCAAGGGTAGTTGCGCTGCTTGATCACACCGCCGATGACTTCGTGGACCGGCTCGATGACTATGAAGGCTTGGGAGTCGACCTCCTTCACAATGTTTCGCAATCGGGTTAGTTCTAATCGTGTCACCACGCAGTAGAGGATATCTTGCTCCGTCGCGGTGTAGCCTCCGATCCCCTTCAAAATTGTCACGCCACGTCCCAGTTGGGAAAGGAGCATGGCTCTCACTTTTTCGCTTTGGCTGGACACGATCATGACGCCGTTGTACGACTCGATACCGTGCAATAGGAAGTCGATCGTCTTCGATGCAGCGAAGTACGTTAATACGGAGTAAAGAGCAGGTTCCGTCCCAACAAAGAGGGCCGCAATGAGAAAAATCACGACGTTCATAATCAAGATCACTTCGCCGACCGTCGCTGCCATCCGTTTGCTCAAAATGAGTGCCATGATTTCGGTCCCGTCGGTCACTCCGCCCCCTCGCATGGCTAAACCAACACCTGCACCGACGAAGATTCCGCCGAAGACCGAGGCCAGGAGAAGGTCGTCGGTCAATACAGGGAAGGGGATGATGAGGAGCCATAATGCGGCCGCGACGATCGCCACTGCCGTCTTGATCGTGAAATCTCGGCTGATGTGTCGATAACCGATGATGACGAAGGGTAGGTTCACAATCACCAGCCAAAACGCCAGCGGTAGTCCTACGAAATTGGCGAGGAGCATGGAAATTCCGGTGACCCCGCCATCGATGAACTGGTTGGGCAGTAGGAAACTTGCGATGCCCCAGTCCGAGATCAACGTTCCAACGAGGAGAAGGAGCAGGCTTTTTGCAAGCTTCATAATAATGATGGATGAGGGTAGGGGTTAGACTCGGGCCATGATACCGCCAAAAGCGTCGATGGATGACGGAACTCTATGGCGACAGTTCGGTATGGGGGCGACTTTCGGTCGAGCTTTCAAGGGGTGCGGAAGGAGGCGATCGTTCCGGCAATGACCGGAGTCACTCTCCCGTTCGGCTCGGCTATTTTCAGAGCACCCGAGCTGTCGATCCCAAGACACAAACCTTCAATGCGTGTGTGATTCGACAAAGTGACCGCATTCTCCACCGTCACCCACATACGATCCAGCAGGCTCCATTCGGGCCAGCTGTCCAACAAGAGCGTTTCGTTCTCAATTCGGTTCGACTCCCATTCTCTCCAAGCGGATAAAAATTGGGTCAAAATCGATTCGGGGGATGCGTCGGAGTCGAGGCGATTCGGTCGGCATAGATGCAGGCTAGTCGCCGTCTGCCGGATCGGTTCCGGAGCACTCTCGAACGAAACGGAACAATTAATGCCAATGCCGACGATGGCGACCGAAGAGCTTTGAACGACATCGATCAAAACTCCGCAAATTTTTCGTCCATCGATATAGACATCGTTGGGCCATTTGACCTGCGGGCGTGAAAGACACCCAGGAGCAAGAGTACGAGCGACCACCATCCCGACTTCGAGTGGAAGAAGCGATGTCGCTTTCGGATTGAATGGAATTGCCATCGAGAACATCAAACAGCCTTCGGGGGAAAACCACCGATTGCCACCTCGTCCCAAGCCTCCCGTCTGCCGGTCCGCGACCAAAAGGGCAGGTGGTGTGACCGATGCGTTACGCAATTCCTCCGCCAACTGTTTGTTGGTCGATTCGGTTTCAGCTAGCCACCGAATACTGGTAAACCAGTTCATCGCTTCGAGATCCGCCAGAGCGCTGGCTCGGCGGACGGAGGAAATCGCATCCATGATATTCCTAGATAAGTGAGAATGAAAAGCACTCTACGGACGTTTGTCTTGCTCAGCGTCTTGAGCCGGCTCCGGGATTCGAAGCCAGTCTTTCCAATGGGCTTCTTGCTCATCGGTTGGCTTCGCGAGGCGCTGCAGCGTCCAGCTCTGCGAGGGCTGAACGCCGAGTTTGAGTTTGATCGGTATCAGCTTTCCCCGTCGAGCGACCAACCATTCAACCATCGTTCCTGGTTGGTATAGCGAAACGCGCTCGGTCAGGTTTTCGGCACCGACGCGATAGCCATCCATAGCCAGAAGTTCATCTCCCACATTGATACCGGATTGTGCGGCGGGGCTGTCCTTCGCCACTTTGTCCACGATTGCTTTGCCCAGTTGATTGCTGACATCCATGCCGTGGAAAGGTGGTTGGGGCTTGTCTTTCGCTTCCGCCGATTCCTTGGGTTTCCATTCCAAACCGTACCAACTTAGGAAGGTCGTGAAATCGGGTTCTTCCGTAGTTTCAATCGACCGGTGAAACCATTCTGCGAGATCCTTTCCACTGGCCGCATTGGCTGCCCGCAAAACGTCGGCGGTCGTATAGCCGGATTGCAAGTGATCTTTCCAGAGAGTTCGCATCACATCGTCGAGCGATTTCTGATTTTGGGTCGCCGATCGAATCTCGGCATCGAGAAGCATCGCGACAATACTCCCTTTGGTGTAGTAGCTGACGCGGCTGTTATTGGCATTTTCATCGGGTCGGTAGAATTTGATCCAAGTATCGAAGCTGCTTTCGCTCAGCGGTTGGACCAACCGTCCAGGTGCTGATTGAACACCCGATATCCCTTTGCTAATCCGTTCCAAATATTCTTTGGGGCTGCACAATCCGCTTCTTGCTAGTAGCAGGTCATCGTAGTAGCTGGTTACGCCCTCTGCGACCCATAGCTCGCGCGTGTATTGCTCACCCTCGAAGTCGTATTTCATGAGGGCTTTTGGGCGTAGTCGGCGAACATTCCATGTATGAAAGAATTCGTGGGAAACGAGTCCCAGCCAATCGGTGTATTTTCCCTTTTGCTTCATGGCCCAGCGGCTGGTCATCAGGACGGTGCTATTGTCATGTTCCAGTCCTCCACCAGACTCGGTGGCTAGGTTGAGAAACCAATACTCGCGATAGGGAACGGCACCCCAAAATGCCTGTTCCGTCTCCACGATTTTCTTGACGTCCTCCGCAGCTTTCGCCGTGTTCCAAAGACCATCGGTACCGATCGTCGCTAAATGATGTTTTGCCCCACCGGCTTCAAACGATTGGATATCGATGTCCCCGATCAGAATGGGGCTATCGACCAGTTCGTCAAAACTGTCCGCCATGCGAGTCCATTCATCGTCGTCGACTTTGGCCAGGCTCGTTGCCACCTTTGGCCAGTGGGGGAGCGATTCGATGCGCACCAAGTGCTTTCGATCAAGCCGATCGACCGGGGTTAGAAACGTTGCAGCACCGGTGAGGAATGCGAAGTCGCGTTCGATCCAGTTCGTTCGCACTCCCAGCTCGCGGCAGTAGAGCGAATATCGCACGGCAACTTCGGAAACTCCTTTTGTGGAAACGACCCAACGATTCTTGGTCGCTTTCTTTATTTCCAGGGATTGGTTTGTTACGCCATCGCGAGCTTGAATCGTCTCGATTTGGCGAGCGTATTCGCGAACCAAGTAGCTACCTGGAGTCCAGACAGGCATCATCCATTCGACGGTGTCGGCGCCCTCGGATGGGACGGTGACTTCAATGTCGCAGCGATGGTTCTCGGCTTGTCGGAACGAGACGCGGTATTGAACGGGGGCCAAGCTTTTTTCTGGCATAGTTTCAGCTGCGCTCGAGTGTGTGAGCAGGAACAGAAATGTAAGAGGCAGGAGGACGGCAGTTCGTAGTGCGAGCATCTCAGTGTCGTTTCGGTGAATGGGAGCTAACGAGAGGCCAGCCCAGTATAATTGGAGCCCGACCAATTGCAGCCGGTGAGTAGGCCGAAGCGTCTGCGATAGCCTTGGCAATCACGATTGATGCACCATAGATTCGAGGGGTATGGCGGAGTTTCCCATCTTGAGAAGAGAACGGTAGATATCCTCTTTCTCTAGCGGCCCGTCCAACGGGATGGCGGTGCATAGGGAACGTTTGCCTGCTGCGAGGGTCCCGAAATCGTCGAGGCCCAGTAGATCCGCGGGTTCTTGGGTCGCCATGGCGATGATCTGCTCACCGGAAACGTTGGGGTAACTCAACAACGTCTGCATTTCACTCCAGATAGAGAGGTCGGGATTGGACGCACGGGAGTCGGTTCCTAGCAAATGTCGCACGTTCCCACGCAACCGCTCCGCCAAGGGGTAGTGCTGGGACGACCGATCCGGATGGAAATGGCGGTAGGTGCGAGGGCAATGGGCAATTGCAACATGGTTTCTATGGGCAGAGAGATCCGCGAGGATCGAGTCGTCGAGGTAATTACCATGCGCGATGATTCCGAGCGAAGCATCAAGCATCGCATCGACCAATTCGCGGATCGTAGACGATTGCCGTTCGAAGGCTTGGTCGCGAAACCGGGCGAGCGCCGATTCGATCGGTTCGGCGCGAGCAGCGAGCCATTCCATCTCTTCACGCGACTCTGCAAGGTGCATGGAAAGAATGCCTTGTTTTGATTTCGACCATTCCGCCCAAAATCGGACCAAGTTCGGTGAGGCCGTGTAGGGGGCATGTGGCGAAACGGCCAATCTAGGGAGAATCGTAGATAGAGAGGTGGAACTCGATGGTCGTTTCTCAAGGTCTGCGATTCGATCATGGACATGCCTGGCAAAGGCGATGGTCGCATCACCTCTGGATGCGTTGATGTCCAGGGTTTCGGGAATGGGGAGCACGTAGAATTTCGATGGGCCGATCAAGGCGCGAAGGAGAGGCTCCCGTTCGGGCGAGTTGGTTGATTGTGCTGGTATCGATCGAGTTTGAATCCAGTCGAGGGACCAAGGAGCGGTGATCGTGTCGAGCAGGACGCGTGTTCCAGCTTGATAGCTTTCGTCGATTCCACGAGCGATCGCCCTTTTCCGATAGTCAGTTAGCTCTTGCGCGTCTGCGAGCGCTCGATATTGGACGACCGATTGAATCCAGGCGATGAAGGAGCCGTTGAATTGGATTGGATCTGCCATGTCGCTAAATTCGAGATGGCAGTGCGAATTGATGAGTCCTGGAAGGATAGCCGTGTTGGGCAGTTCTAACTTAGGGATCGATTGAAAACGCATTGGGAGTTCGTGGCCCAAAAAGGCGATGGTGCCATCTTGAGCGACCAGCCAGGCGTTTGGCATGGGACTCGAAGTCAACGAGAAGATCCAGTCCGCGTGAATCGCGATGGTAGGCATTCGCTTATTCGCTTTCGTCAATTGCCAGGAGGGTGTCGGATCGCCTTCGCGTGTTCATAATGGATCGATACGAGATTCGCAATGCGGCACAACATCGTGGTTCCGGGCGTTGGTGATCGAAAGGGGAGAGTGAGGGGTAAACGGAAAGATGCGAGAGCTGCTTATTGTTGAAGGAGAATCGGCGGCGAATGCGATCCGGCGTTGCCCGCTTCCTGAAGGAACGTCGATATTGTGTTTGCAGGGCAAGCCACCGAATGTGAGAGGTCTATCGTGCCAGGCGGTTCAATCGAATCCCTTTCTGCATGCGATCGCTTCGGAGATTGGTGAGGGGTGGGAAGGGGTCAATCAGGCGATTGGGAACCGCTATGATCAGATCGGATTGGTGATGGATCCGGATGCAGACGGGATGCATTGCAGCCTGTTGCTGCTATGGTTTTTTCACGACTTTATGGCGGATTGGTTACGAGGCGGGCATATCTTTCAAATTATGTTGCCTCGCTTCGAAATCCGCGTCCATGGAGAAGCGCTTGGTCATTACGCGTTCACCGAGGCGGGGGCGGAGCGGATCGCCAATCAGTTGAGAACCACGAGGCTCCCTGGTCAAGTTCGCATCGCCAAAGTGCGAGGGACCGCTGCTCTACCGGCCGACCTTCTGGAGAGCTATTGCTTGCATTCTTCGCGTCGAAAGAAGGTCGTGTTGACGCCGGAGGATGCTAAGCGTGGTTGGAATCGATCTTGACAAATTGCTGTCGTTTTGAGATTCGAATCGATGGGACTGTCCATCTTCCTTTCCGGTCGCACGACCTGCTGCGTCCTTATTCCCGTCGAGTGATTGCGTATGCCGCTGTCTCGAAATCATCGCCAAGATCGTCGACGACGAGTGATGCTCGATTCGCTGGCTCAAGATACGGAGCTTGCTGTCGAAACCGTGCGAGCTCGTCGACGGACGAAGTCGCGTGTAGCGGATGACGAAGAGGATTACGATCGAAGCTATCGCGATCCCGGATACAGCCAAGCGGTTCGGTCAACTTGTCAGCAACGGCTGGTGCAGTTCATCCCCGTTCGAAGGGGGACGGTAGCGATCCTTTTGACCGGTCTCTGGTTCATGTTCGGCCTATTGCTATTCACGCACTACTGGATCCATACGTCGAGTTCGGCGACTGCAACCGCTACGTTGACGAATCTCCCGATCGGGTATTTGTTTCATCTTCGTTCCCCGCATGGGATCGCGCATTGGCTCACGAGTCAGCTTTGGCTTTTGACCTCCTTGGCGAGTTGTATGATTTTCAATCTGCGCCGTCACAAGCTTGATGATTACCGGGCCAGGTATCGCATTTGGGTCTTCATTGCGTTGGCAGCGTTGTTTTCGAGCTTCGATGCTTCGACGTCCGTTCTTCAATTGATTGGTATGAGCATTGATAGTTGGGCGCGCAAGGAGATAGGGTACGGCGGTTGGCCTTTGGTTCTCGCCTCCTTTGCTTCGCTTATCGGGGTACTGGGCATTCGACTGAGTAGCGAGCTGCGAAGCGTCCCGAGCAGTGTAACGAGTTGGATTTTTGGGTTGGTTGCATGGGCGGTCTCAGCGCTTTTGGGGACCGGTCTTCTCAAAGTAGCGATGCCTCCTCAGCAGTTGGATTTACTCGTAGGTGGCCTCTGGTTAGGGGGCATTCTTGCGGTATTTCAGTCGGCAGCCATGTATCTGAGAACGACGTACATTCAAGCGCAAAAGCGATTCCTACAACGGCAAGGATGCGAGCTTGGGCCCATCCGATGGAAGGTACCCGCGATCAAGCTGCCTCGTCGCCACCGAGACGAAATTGGCGAGGCAGGCGAGAGCGGCGTCATTTCCGCGAGAGGAAAGAAGAAAACGCGAGTCGAGCCACCCGAATCAGGGGACCTGCAAGAAGAGCCATCGCACCGCGGTTGGAAGTTCTGGAGACGTCGTCAGGAGGACGGAGTCGAGGACATTTCAGAGGAAGAAAGCGACGAGAGAAACAGCGAGAGCGGTGTGAAGAGTGCTTCGCAGGGGCGACGATTATTTGGTTGGATCCCCAATCGTCAGATTCGAAACGAAGAACTCGAGTACGAGCCGATTGCAGAGGACGAGGGGGGAGAAGTCGATACTGGGCTTACGAAGACATCCGGTTGGTTTGGGATCGGTGGTAATCAGCGCGCTGAGCGAGAAGCCCGGCGGTCGGAAAAAGAATCCAAACGAGCGAGTAAGGCAGAACGGGAAACCGTCCGTCGAGACGATCCAGACGCTGAGCCACTTTCGAAGAAAAAGGGATCGTGGTGGAGTCGAAAGGGACCGAAGGCCCATCCTGAGGACCGCGGTCTCCAGGGAGGCGACGGCGAAAGCGCTGTTGCACCGACCAAACGGAAGTGGATTCCCCCCTTGCCATCGATTCCAAAGGTTTCGCTTCGCAAATCGAGAGCACCTGTATCGGGATCCCCTGAATCGAGAGAGAGTGACAACGACAATCAGCCCGCGCGCGGCGGTCTGTTCCGGCGGAACCGAGGTAAAGATCAGGCTGCCGTGGATGCCGATGCGCCGAACAAGTCACTGCGCCGAACAGAGAGATCCGAAGGCCGTAGTGAGCCAAAGGAAAAGAAGTCGTGGCTTGGAATGTTCGATGGTCTGGCTTTAAAGCCGCCGAAAGTGAAGAACGACGAGGAATCTGCTCGCGACCTACCTCCATCCACGTCTTCCAAACCGTCCTCCTCACCGACGCCCGTCAAAACAGGGGCGTCTATACCTAGCACGCGCGATTATGAGGACGAGGACGATTCGGATTCGAGACCGATGAGCAAGGCGGAGCGCAAGCGATTGCGACGGCAGCAAGATGATAGGCGCGCGGCATGATAGGCGCGCGGCATGATAGGCGTGCGGCGCAAGGGTCGAAAGCATGCGTTCTGGTTGTTATGGGTGCGAGGACTCCGTGCTTCCCAGTTGCAAAGCCCGTCTTAGGGAGCCGTCCGCCTGCAGCAGCAGCTCGCGGGCTCTGTCGGGCGAAACGTTGCATTGGTTGGCAACGATGGCCACTTTGACTTCTCCGTTGCATCGATCGAGCAAGTGGGAAGCCGACTGCGGATCGAGACTCGTGAGGGAAGAAACGATCCGAATACTTCGCGCCTTGAGTTTGATATTCGTCGCTCTGAGATCGACCATCCAGTTTCCGTACGTTTTGCCCAGTCGAATCATCGTACCTGTCGTGAGCATGTTGAGGACCATCTTCGTAGCGGTTCCGGACTTCAGTCGAGTCGATCCACTGATGACCTCGGGGCCGACGACCGGGGCGATGACCAAATCGCAGTGTCGTTCCAATGCCGATTCGGGATTGCAGGTAAAGCCGATGCTGACTGACCCCAGTGACCGAGCGTACTGAAGACCACCCAGAACATAGGGTGTACGTCCGCTCGTCGCGATCCCCACCAGGACATCTCCGGCTCCGAATTGATGTTTTTGAAGATCCAGGGCGGCTGCGTTCTCATCGTCCTCGGCACCTTCGACCGCAGTTGTCAGGGCGGTTGTTCCCCCTGCGATAATCCCGATCACTTGCTCGGGACGCGTATTGAAGGTCGGCGGGCATTCGGAAGCATCGAGGACACCAAGCCTGCCGGAGGTGCCGGCTCCGATGTAGAACAGCCTACCACCATGCTTCATTCGCTCGGCGATCAAGTCGACTGCTTTGGCGATCGCTGCGGATTCTTTCTCAACGGCCTCGGCGCAGCGGCGATCTTCCTGGTTCATCAATTGGATGATTTCCAAGCTGGAAAGGGTATCGATTGCGATCGATGCAGGATTGGTTTGTTCCGTGGTAAGGTGGCCGATTTCCATTGTAGAATCCCATTAAAAACCAATTTGGTCTATCATAGACGCCGTGACGCACAGGGCATGGCAATGATCGTTCAACGGCTGGAAGCGGCCAGACTATCAGAAGCCAATCAACCTGGGAATCGTCGATTCCACAACTCCGACCTTTCACCGATTCGATTCCAATGCAATCCAGCCATCAACGGATCCAAGTCCCCCATTTCAGTTGGCTCGCCATCTCGCTTGCTAGCGTGACTGGATGGATGCTTTTCGCCCCTGCTGTTCTAGCGATCGATGCACGTCAACTATCGGAATCCGCGACCAAACGAATCGAAGAACTGGTGACGGACGCCATCGCAGAAAAGAGAATGCCGGGCTGCGTGATCGGTGTGGGAGACTCGAAGGGATTGTTTTTTCTCCAAGCGTACGGAAACAAACGGTTGGAGCCTGCTCCCGAAGCAATGACAGTCGATACCGTGTTCGACATGGCCTCCATCACCAAGCCCGTTGCGACAGGATCGAGCATCATGAAGCTGATCGAGCAGGGGAAACTGCGACCTCAAGACAAAGTGGTGGACTTCTTTCCCGATTTTGGGGTGAAGGAAAAAGATGCGATCACCGTTCTGGATCTTTTAGTGCACCGAAGTGGGCTGATCCCAGATAATGCGCTCGCCGATTACAAGAATGGGCCCGATGTGGCTTGGCAGAAGATTTGCGATCTGCCCCTGACTGCACCCGTCGGGACTGCCTTCAAGTATTCCGATGTAAACTTCATCGTCCTCGGCAAGATCGTCGAGAAGCTGAGCGGAAACGATTTGAACCAGTTCGTCCGATCCGAGGTCTTCGAGCCGTGCGGGATGCAAGAGTCTGGGTTCCTGCCCCCGGATCATCTCAAACAGAGAGCTGCACCCACAGAAAAACGAAACGAAGCATGGATTCAAGGTGAAGTGCATGATCCGCGGGCGTTCGAGTTGGGGGGGATTGCTGGCCATGCTGGTCTTTTTTCAACGGCGGAAGACATCGGTAAATATGCAAAAATGGTTCTCAACGACGGGAGAGCTACACGCAACGACGGATCGACCGAACAAGTCTTTGCACCAAGCACTCTCCGGCTGATGGGACGCGGTGTTTCTGTGCCTGGGGGAGTGCGCGGTCTATCGTGGGACAAGCAGACGGGCTTTTCCACGAACAAGGGGAACCTCTTGAGTTCGGATGCGATAGGCCATGGTGGTTTCACCGGTACCGTACTTTGGATCGATCCTGCGCAAGACCTATTCTTTGTGTTCTTAAGCAATCGAGTTCACCCGGATGGAAAGGGGCTGGTCAATCCACTTTCAGGAAAACTGCTCAATGTGGTTGCATCGGACTTGGCTCGCACGACATCGAATTCGAAGGACCAGTCAGTCCTCAGTGGCCTCGATTGTTTGGAGCGGGATGGTTTCCGCGTCTTAGCGGGGCGAAAAGTGGGGCTGATCACGAACCATACTGCGAGGACGCGGAACAAAACGGGAATCGTAGAACTCTTTGCTGGGGCGAAGAACTTTCAGTTGGCCGCGTTGTTTTCGCCCGAGCATGGATTCGAAGGGAAGCTCGACATTTCAAAAGTGGATGACAGTCAAGACGCATCGACAGGTCTGAAGATTTTTAGCTTGTATGGCGAGACGCGTCGCCCCACCTCAGCAATGCTTGAGTCGATCGATACGCTCGTGTTCGACATTCAAGACATCGGTGCAAGGTTTTATACGTACATCTCTACGATGGGAGAGGCGATGCGAGCTGCATCGGAGAGCAAGAAGCGATTCGTCGTATTAGACAGGCCCAATCCCATCAATGGTGTCGATGTAGCTGGTCCTATGCTCGATGACAAGCTCGAGTCGTTTGTCGCGTACCACAAGCTCCCGGTTCGGCATGGAATGACGGTGGGCGAAATCGCGAAGATGTTGCAAGCCGAGTTGAAGTTGGATTTGGATTTGGTGGTTGTGCCGTGCGAGGGTTGGGAACGATCGATGTATTACGAATCCGCTGGGATTCCTTGGATCAACCCATCCCCCAACATGCGTTCCCTGAATCAAGCCGTCTTGTACCCCGGGATTGGATTGTTGGAGACGACCAATATCTCCGTGGGAAGAGGGACCGATACTCCCTTTGAATGGATCGGTGCTCCTTGGATGCGAGCTTCCGAGCTGGCTGCGGAGCTCAACCGAGCCGGCTTGCCTGGCGTCGTTTTCTTGCCTGTGGAGTTTACTCCGGACAGCAGCAAGTTTGCGAAACAGGCTTGCCAAGGGATTCAGATCGACGTCATCGATCGAGAGGCATTTCAGCCGGTCCAAACGGGATTGATGATCGCAGTTCATCTCCGAAAGCTGCACCCCAAGGATTGGGAGACAAAGAGTCTGAATCGATTACTTGGGAACAAAGCGATGGAGCAAGCCATTTTGGATGGAAAGGAATGGGAGGAGATGGAAAAGATCTACCTTGAAGGGATGCCTGAATTCCTGAAGCGTCGCGAAGCTTTCTTGCTGTATCGATAGTGCCATATGATGGATTCATCGCAACCCTCCAGGCTGTTCGCGAACGCGATGGGAGTGGTGGGTTTGGTCTGCGTCGTCGGATGCAGCATTCCGGAGCCAAGTCCCGTCGGTGCACCGGACGGTTCCGCTCGTCCGGTTCTTACCGTGGGTTCCCCCGCGCCTACGTTGCAGGTGGAGGACTGGTTGACCGACGGAATCGGTCGATTGCCAACCGAGACAGGGTTCGAACGGGGGCGTGTCTACGTGGTCGAGTTTTGGTCAACCACCTGCGGGCCATGCATTCAGACCATTCCTCATCTTGCGGAATTGCAGAAGAAATACGCGACGACGGGGGTTCGAGTGATCGGAATCACGACCGAGCCACCAGAGCTCGTCACTCGGTTCTTCGAGCGTGAAGTCCGACGATCCGATGGGAGCACCGTCCGACTTGGGGAATTGGCGAAGGCTTACAATCTTGGGTCGGATTCAGATGGATCGGTCGATACGGACTATATGATGGCTTCGAGACAGAACGCGATTCCCGTCGCGTTTCTTGTCGGAAAGCAAGGCTTGATCGAATGGATCGGACCTCCGCTGGAGTTGGAGGAGCCCCTTGCAGCGGCCGTCGAAGAACCTTGAGATCGCAATCAGTTCACCGAGTAGTAAGACTTCACACAGATCGAATCCAAGCAACTTTCTCATTCACTTCCAAGCTCTCATGACCTCTCTGCCGATTGCTGTCCTCATCTCGGGTGGGGGAACCACCCTTAAAAATTTGATCGACCTACAACAACAGAATCGATTGCCTGTCGAGTTTCGCCTTGTGATCAGCTCGCGTTCCGATGCGGGGGGGCTGCAGTTTGCTAGTGATGCAGAAATTCCTGCTCGAGTCGTACCCAAGCGAAAGGGGCAGTCACCTGAAGAGCATTCGGAACAAGTGTTTGCACCGATTCGCGAGAGAGGCTGTGAATTGGTGGTGATGGGAGGGTACTTGCAACACGTGTTGATACCGTCCGACTTCGAGAATCGCGTGATCAATATCCATCCCTCGTTGATTCCATCGTTTTGTGGTCAGGGGATGTATGGTTTGAGAGTGCATCAAGCCGCGATCGACTTTGGGGTTCGAATCACAGGATGCACCGTGCATTTTGTCGACAACGAATACGATCACGGTCCGATTCTGCTCCAGAAGGCTTGTGAAGTCCTCGCGGACGACACGGCCGAGTCGTTGCAGAAGCGAGTCTTTGCCTTAGAGCGTGAAGCCTTGCCGGAAGCGATAAGGCTTTTAGCGAAGAAGTGGGGTTACGGCGGATGAATGCACGTGCGCGCCCTTTCTCTTGTTTTTTAAGCCGAGTCCGGTTTTGTCGGTCGGTGTTCTTTTGGAGTTGGATCGCTACGGCGACCGTCGCGCTGGGGCAATCGCCGATCGATCGTTCCAAGTGGCTTTCGACGGCGCCGGGGGAGTATTTGCGACTGATTCAAGCAGGAAATGTTTCCATTCAAGCCAGCGATAATTTGTTACAGCAGAAGGATAAAGTCGGCGCTACGGAATTCAAGCTTCAGATCGGCTATCGGTACACGTACACGATCGAATCGGTTGAAGAGCGAGATGGAACTCAGCTGGCCCGCCTACGCGTAACGTACCAGCGGCCCAAGTTTCGGATTACGCATGTTATCCACGTGGAGTCCGACTTCTCGCCCCCGGATCCTTGGTCGAATCGCTTGATGAAGCACGAAATGGATCACTTAGCCATAAGCACAGACCCGCGAATACGGGCGATAGTTGATGGCGTTTTAGGTTCGACGGCATCGTATGAATTCCGTTGGGAGCAATCCACGTCACCTTCGGATAAACAGATTCGCGAGGAGATCAATCGAGCGAGTACCGAACGGATTTCCGATGTCGAAAAAATCATTCAGCTTGCATACGATCAGTTGGACGATCGAAGCATGCAAGGGAATAGAAAGATCGAGTCCCGAGGAGCGTTCTTTCAAGGGTTGTTTATAGCGCGATGGCTACAGGAAACAAACCTCAAAACGTTTCGCTCGTATGCCGCCCAGGAGATGGAGGCATGGGGGCGGAGCGTCCCGGTCACCAAGTTAGAAATGCATTACCGGGAGTCGTGGAAGGCGGAATGAGCAGCTGCGCCATTTGAGAGATCAGGAGGGTGTCGCGGACAATCCACTGGTGGAGATCGAGATATCAATCGTCTTGGAAACGGTAACCGACACCGCGAACGGTCTCGATGGCGTTGGCCTTTTCGCCAACTTTCTTGCGGATTGCTCGTATATGGACATCGATGGTTCGTTCCAAGACGAGAGTGTCTTCACCGAGGGCGGAGTCGATGAGTTCGCAACGTTCGAAGGCGCGGCCGGGTTGTCTCATCAGGGTGTCGAGCAGTCGAAATTCGCTTTTCGTTAGTTCGACAGCTTGCTCGTCCACTGTTGCGCGGTATTTGCGGCGATCGAGGGTGATACCGCGGCGCGTGACGACGTCGTTGTCATCTAGAAGTGCGAGGGATTTGCGACGAAGCAGGGACTTGATCCGTTCGAGCAATACACGGACGCTGAAAGGTTTGGTCACGTAGTCATCCGCGCCGACCGAGAAGCCGATGAGTTGATCGCTTTCCTCGGATTTGGCGGTCAGCAGGATGACATTGAGTTTGGATGTTTCAGGATTAGCGCGGAGTCTGCGGCAGACTTCGACTCCATCGATCACCGGTAGCATCACGTCGAGAAGGATTACATCGGGGAGCCTGAGTTGGGCTTGGTTCAGACCATCGCGACCGTCGAACGCTTTGAAGACTTCGTAGCCAGCTTTGTCGAGGTTGTAGAGAAGGACTTCGGAGAGAGCTCGATCGTCTTCGACAACCAGTACTTTGGTTCTTGGCATAGGTCTTCCAAGGGAGTGGGGGGCTATGACCCGCTTCCGGAATTCGGAGAGAGTCCAGAGTGGATTGAAAATTGACGGTGACGCACAATGACGCCGTTGACCATATAAATGATGTCTTCGGCGATGCTAACCGCATGATCCGCGATTTGTTCAAGGTGACGCGAAGCGGAGAAGCAGTGCATCGCAGCCGAGATTAGTCCGCTGTCGGATGACATCAACGTGTTGAGAACATCGATCACCTCGACATTCTTCGCATCGACTTTTTCATCCTCCAGGATGACACGATAGGCAGCATCGATATCGCGATTGACGAAGGCATCGAGGCTGCGACGGACCATCGAATTCGTCATCGACGCCATTTGTTCGATTCCGGAAGGGATCGGGAATTCGGGAAAAGCGCAGAGGCTGTCTGCACGCTGCGCGATATTGCATGCCAGGTCGGCAATTCGCTCCAAATCGTTATTGATCTTCATCATTGTGGTGATGCGGCGAAGATCCGCTGCAACCGGTTGGTGGAGCGCGAGCATTTTGAGGCACTCCTCTTCGATGCGTACTTCCACGCGATCGATCTCATTGTCGTGCTCGATGACTTCGGCTGCCAGCGAGCCACGGCGTTCAACGAGCGATTGGACCGATTTGCCAATCATCTCTTCCACGCTTCCGGAGAGTCGAAGGAGCGAATTGTGGGCTTCGTTGAGATCTTGGCTGAGGTGCAGTGACATATGGATAGCTTTCAATGGGCGAGATCGTAGCGACCGAAGATGAAGAAATGATGAAGAAGAGATGAAGAGCGTATTCTATTCTGCGTCGTCTCGGACGCGGATTTCCAATTTCCAGGCGTCGGGATTTCGAGTGCTTTTGCACGAGAGTTCCAAGGTTCCGAGTTCGGTCACTTTGGCGTGAAATCGGACGGGCACAAGGCCTTGGGTGTCGGATGCCGGCAGTTCGGTTTCCATTGGGGATGTTTCGAGTAACTCCTCGTCGTCCCACTGTCGAAGCAATGTTCCGGGGCTGTCCTCGGAGCGTGAAGTGCTTGAAAAAAATCGGAAGCGAGCTTTGCGTCCTGTACGGAGGCCGACCTCTTTGCTTTCGATATCGCGTTCGGTTCCTTCCTCCATCCCTTGCGGAACGACGCAAAGGGCGTGGAGTGGTCGAGGCATACCGGGAATAGCGGGTCCGGACGATTCGATACCAATGTAATAGCTCCGAGCGGTTCCGCCGCGGATTCGAATCCCGCCGTGAGTCTTGGCCCATCCATAGTAAGCCGCCCCGCACGCAACGGCTTGATCCAGTTCCTCGATTCCACCGAGAACCTGAGGTCCTCGGAGCGACTCCGATCCGGTGGCATTGTTCGGTTCGGATTGCCAACTGCGGATCGTTTCGATCAGTCGCTGGCGAAATGCATCGGAATTGAAAACACCCCCGTTGAAGAGAAGGTGGGAAACCGATTGTTGATTCGAATTGCGAAGGTGGTCGGCCAAAAAGGTCGCGATGTGGCGCGTGATCGCGGAGTCTGGTTCGAATGGCAGTCCGATTTCTTGGAACCCCGTATCGGTGTCTTGGAGGGCTCGTTCTTCTTTAGCGACTTTCGGAAAGAAGCCATCTACGAGAGTTGCCTCGACGATCGATCGCTCCAATTCGATCGAGATCGTGCCGCCGATCAATTTGCTACCCCGTCCGAGAACGTTGATAGGGAAACTGGCGGGAGCATTTGGTTTGAGAAGCGCTTCTTTTGCCAGCCGGCATGAATGCCAGAGCGAGATGGATTGCCATGCGTTCAGTTTCGAACCTTTGGCAGCGAACAATTGCGAGGCCACATGGGCGAGCGTCAGGTCCATATTGTCCCCACCCACCAGCAGGTGATTGCCGACCGCTACTCGCTTCAGTTGGAGTTCGCCCGCTTCCTCCACGACTTCGACCAGGGTCAAGTCGGTTGTTCCCCCTCCTACGTCGCAAACAAGCAGCGTATCGTGCTTCTTCAGGTGTTTTCTCCACTGGTCCCCGTGGGCGAGAATCCAATTGTAGAGGGCCGCTTGTGGCTCTTCGAGAAATACAAACGAATCAGGGAAACCGGCCGCGAGGGCCGCCATTTTGGTGAGTTCGCGAGCATCCAGATCGAACGAAGCGGGAACGGTCAGGACAATATGTTGATCTTGGAAAGGTGCGTCAGGGAATTGCAGGTGCCAAGCGTCGATCAAATGCGCGAGATACGCCGTCGTCGCATCAATGGGCGAGATTTTGGAATCCGGTTCCTCGGATCCCCAGGGGAGTAGGGGCGCGCTGCGATCGACCTCTCGGTGGCACAGCCAACTTTTTGCAGCGGCGACACAATGGTCAGGTTGTTCGCTCGCAACGCGGCGGGCGTACTCGCCGACGACACCGAATGGCGATCGAAATCCCGAAATCTGGAGCGACTCGTCGATTGGACCTCGTGAACGAAGCAAAAATGAGGGAAGGGCTAGCCGACGTTCCACCGTCCCCGGTGCAACCACTTGCGGAATCGGAAGAACTGCCACCATCGCATCCGGTTCATCCAGCGGGGCGAACGCAACGACGGAGTTGGTCGTTCCAAGATCGATTCCAATGCAATACTGCGCTGCCATTCCTGAGGACCTTATGGGGTGTTGTAGTCATATTTCCCGGCGGTCATTATGTCGACATCGCCTCCTGCAGCAACTCCAACGCCTCCTGCTCGTCCGTCCCCGCAGTCTTCTCGATGAAGACGCGGTGCCTCTCGCATTCCGATTGCCATTCGTGTGGAGCCAGCCATTGTCTGCGACTGACCAAGATCGCAAGTTCGAGGATGCTATGTTTCGCTCGATTCCATCCCCAAAAGGGGCGCAGTTCCCATTTCTGGACCATGGAACAATCGGCATGGGCTCGGGGAGCGGACACATCCCATCGTTCCGCGCGAAGTGCGAAGGCTTGGCAAGCCTGCTCGAGCATCCAGCCCTTCTCTGGTACCCAAATTGACGTGCGACGCTGTTGTAGCCGATCGGACCAATGCTGTTGCCGATGGGGAGGCAAAACGATTGGTGCAGGAGTGTTGCCAATCCCCAAGACCGACGCAGCCATCAGCAAAGCGTCATCGGTCACATGGAAAATCGCTCGGTTGGTGCGAGCGAAGTTCTGGAAGGTGGTTGACGTTTGAAACGGCTTGACGCTCCAGGACCGAAGTTCGCGATCGACGTGAGGGCCGATCGGAGCAACGTGCATCGAACCGTCCGCGTTTTCTGTCGTTATAATGCCTTCGATAATCATCGCTTCAGTTTAGCTTTGGACCGGAAGGGTCAAAGCCCACACTTTCCAACTTTCGGATGACAACACGAATCCCTGCGGACCGATTTCGCCGTTCCATTCAATCTGTTTCTCGAGAGGAACTGCAGCAATACCAGCTGGAACGACTCAATAAGCTGCTCGCGAAGACTTTGCCCTTCAATCGAAATTACCAGGAGCGGTTTGGCACTTCGCATTTGCAAGTGGAGTCGTTGGAGCAGTGGAGCCAATTCCCTACGTCGACCAAGGCCGAGTGGCAGTCGGATGCGATCGATGGGATCGCGAGGCATCATTCGTACCCGCTGAATCAGTACCGGCGCTATCACCGGACCAGTGGTACGCGTGGTCGTCCGATGGTGATTCTCGACACCGCCGAGGATTGGGATTGGTGGACGTCCACTTGGCAATATGTCTTGGATGCTTGCTCGATCGATTCCAACGATCGCATCTTGATGGCTTTTTCGTTTGGTCCGTTTATTGGGTTTTGGTCCGCCCACGATGCTTGTTTACAGCGAGAGTGTTTGGTCATACCGTCGGGTGGTTTGTCCACATTGGCACGCATCGACTTGATTCGAACCGCATCACCCACGGTTCTATTTGGGACGCCGAGCTATGCATTGCATTTAGCTCAGGAAGCGGCGTCGCGTGGGATTTCGCTGCGAGACAGTTCCATTCGCACGGTCTTTGTCGCCGGAGAGCCGGGAGGCTCCATTTCGTCGGTGCGAGCCCAGCTTGAGGAGCTTTACGGCGCTCAAGTCATGGACCATGCTGGGGCGACGGAGATTGGACCTTGGGGGTTTGGCACAGCGGACGGCAAGGGGCTACATGTCATTGAATCGGAGTTCATCGCCGAGTTTCTGCCTCTGGCCCCATCGATTAGCAACGCCGATCCCAGATGGCGGGAACTGGTGATCACTTCTTTGGGGCGGTCTGGCGCTCCGGTCCTCCGATACCGCACGCAGGACATTGTGCAGCCGGTGTGGGATCGAAACATCTCGGGAACCGAATTCGTGCGGCTTGAGGGTGGAATCTTGGGTCGGGCCGATGACATGTTCGTCGTACGGGGCGTCAATGTCTTTCCGACCGCCATCGAATCGATTATTCGTCAGTTTCCCGGAATAGAGGAATTTCGAATCCGAGCTCAGAAGCGCGGGGAGCTCGATGAAGTCGCCATCGACATCGAGAGTCCGGAGCCAATGCAAACATTGCTCGAAGAAGCGTTGCAGGTCCAGTTAGGCTTGCGAATACCCGTGGTCCCTCTTCCGGTGGGAAGTTTGCCGAAGAGTGAAGGAAAATCGAGACGGATCGTCCGCAGTTGAGTTGTCGCAGATAATTCCACCTCCGTAGCTACCCGAGCCGTTCTATGTTTGGTACTATTAGATGACTCGAACAAACCACTGCTCGTCAGTGGCTCTCGCGAGGGGGAAGCGTGAACCTGGTCAGGACTTAAGTGGAGCAGCCATAAGCGTCGTACTCTTGTGCGAGGGCCTCTAACGGGCAGTTTTTTTTGCCACCGGTCGGCTGGATTAGTAGGACAGCCGAACCCAATCTTGGGCAAAGTGGGGTTTTGGCGGTGCGACTTTGGCTGCTGCGAGGTGGGGTAAACAGAACGTTTTATCGACCAACTCGAGAAACAGTTCAGGCTCGAAAGGTTTCGGTAGGCAGTAAACTCCGCCAGCTAGGTTGAGTGGTTCGATCCATTTGGAATCGTAGGCATCGGCCAAAAAGAGAACGGGGCAGTCGAGCATTTGTTCTGTTGTTCGCAGTTTCGCTACCGCTTGGGCGGCCCCGATGGGATCGGTTGCGAACGAGTAGACGATCAGATCGAAAGCGATCGATTGCGTGGCTTGTTCTGCGATTTCTACCGTTCGGGCCAAAAAACATCGGTAGCCCTTTTTATCAAGAATCGCTGCCAATCCGGTCAACATGAGTGGGTCCGATTCGACAATCAGGACCATCGGCGGTTTGACAGCTTGGTTTTCCATTCGATTTCCCTACAATTTGCGACTTTTCCAGCCTGCCTCCGACAGCTGCAAGCTCCGGACCCGCATCGCTGGCCCGTTCGACGGCGCCGATGGGGCGTTGTGCGACTCGGTTTGACGCTGTCCTAACCCACTACGGAAACATGGCTGATTCTCGCGAACAAGACAACACCGGTTTAGGCGTTCATCAGGCGGCGAGGCTCGAAAAACTCCACAAAATAGAAGCTCTGGGGCTCGATCCTTGGGGGCAGCGTTTTGACGAGAGGAGCTTCATCCGCAGTGTTCGCGAGCTTGCAGATCAAGTCAAGTACCAAAAAGAGGACGGGACCCTCGTCGAGCTCCCCGACTTGGAGCAGCTTGCAGAGGCTGGCACTCCGGTCGACTACAAGGCTTGGAAGGGGGAGCAAGGGCCCGGGGAAGAGATTGGACCGATGGTCCGCGTCGCCGGCCGGATCTTGCTGTTGCGTTCCGCCGGCAAGCTTTCGTTTTTGAATATTCGGGACTGGACAGGTGACATTCAGATTTTGCTTGCCAAGGGGCAGGTCAGCGACGAGGACTTGGACGTCATCAAGCTTCTTGATTTTGGTGACTTGATCGGAGTCGATGGGCGGCTCGGTCGGACCAACACCGGAGAGTTGACGGTATTCGCCACCAAGCTTCATTTTATGACCAAGACATTGGAGCCACCTCCTGAGAAGCATGCTGGTTTGCAAGATCCCGAGCTTCGTCAGCGAATGCGATATCTCGATTTGACTTACAACCCGGAATCGCTCGATCGGTTTACCAAGCGGACCAAGATTATTCACTCGATCCGATCGACGCTCGCCAAGCATCAGTTTATTGAGGTCGAAGGCCCGACGTTGCATACGATCGCTGGAGGGGCTGCCGCCAAGCCATTCGTAACGCATCACAATGCTCTCGATATGCAGCTGTTCCTGAGAATCGCCCTGGAGCTTCATTTGAAGCGACTTTTGGTCGGGGGCATCGAACGGGTTTACGAGATGGGCCGGGTATATCGCAACGAAGGGATCAGCCCGAAGCACAACCCTGAGTTCACGATGATCGAGCTCTATTGGGCTTATGCCAATTACGAGACGATGATGGATTTGACCCAGCAGATCATTTGCGAAGCCATTCAAGCGACCGGTCAAGGCTATCAGCTCAAGTGGGGGAATCTCGATATCGATTTCACCCCTCCTTTCCAACGCCGCACTTATCGCGATCTGTTCGAAGAGCACACCGGCTTATCTTTCGATGACGAAGCGGGAATCGCGAAGCTAGCGAAGAAGATTGGGCTTCATCCGGACGGAAAGCATCCGGATGTCGTGAAGAGCGAAGTCTTTGAAGAGAAGGTCGAAGACGCGCTCATCGGACCGATCTTCGTGATCGATTACCCGGCCAGCATTTGTCCATTGACCAAACGAAAGACAGGCAAGCCGGAGATTGCAGAGCGCTTTGAGCTGTTCATTCACGGTATGGAATTGGCGAACGCGTACACCGAGCTCAATGATCCCATCCTCCAAGAGAACTTGTTCCGAACACAGTTGGATGGAATGGCGGAAGAGGACTCCATGGCAAAGATGGATCATGACTTCGTAAGAGCGTTGCGACATGGAATGCCACCTGCGGGAGGACTGGGAATCGGCATCGACCGATTGATCATGTTGCTCACGAACGCCAAGAGCATTCGGGACGTGATTCTCTTCCCGCTTCTGCGACACGAGTCGTAGCGAAGGCATTTCTATCGCATGCGGTGAGACGATGGGTCTTGCCGTTTTTTCCTTTTGCAATCCATCCAAATTTATTCGGTTGAGTCGTCATGGAAGCTGGTATTGTTGGGCTACCCAATGTGGGTAAGAGTACGTTGTTCAATGCGTTGACGGGAGCGGGCAATGCGCAGGCGGCCAACTATCCGTTCTGCACTATCGAGCCGAACGAAGGGATCGTAAGCGTTCCCGATGATCGGTTGACGCGCATCACCAAGTACATCGTCCCGCAGAAAGTGATTCCCGCAATTCTCAAGCTGGTCGACATTGCGGGGATTGTGAAAGGGGCAAGCGAAGGCCAGGGGTTGGGGAATAAATTCCTCAGTCACATTCGCGAGGTGGATGCCATTCTCCAGGTCGTGCGATGCTTTTCCGATCCCGATGTGATTCATGTCGGAGGCAAAGTCGATCCTCTTACCGACATTGAAACGATTGAGACCGAGTTGATGTTCGCCGACATTGAGACGCTTGAAGCGGCATTGCCCAAAGCGGAGCGGGCTGCTCGGACGGGAGACAAGGAAGCGAAGCTGCGAACGACGGCGATCCAGCACTGCCTGGAGTTCCTTCACAAAGAGGAACCGCTTCGCAAGTTAAAGCTGGATGAAGCGGAGGCGAAGGCCATATCCAGTTTCGGATTGATGACCGCAAAGCCGATTCTGTATATCGCCAATGTCGATGAGAACGATTTAGAGGGGAAGGGTGAAGCGGTACAAAAGGTACGTGAGTTCGCAGAAAAGATCGGGGCGCAAGTCGTGCCGGTGTGCGCGAAACTAGAAGCCGAGATCGCCGAGTTGGACGAGCCAGACCGAAGTGAAATGTTGGCTGCGGTCGGGTTAGCGCAGCCGGCGCTGCATGTCGTAGCGCAAAGGGCCTATCAAACACTTGGATTGCAAAGTTACTTCACCGCGGGCGAAAAAGAAGTGAGAGCTTGGACGATCCCCATTGGGGCCACAGCACCCCAAGCAGCGGGAGTGATCCACAGCGACTTCGAGCGTGGTTTCATTCGGGCCGAAGTTTATCGCCTCGAGGACTTGGAAACCTTCGGGAACGAGAAAGATATCCGGCAAGCTGGTAAACTGAGGACGGAGGGCAAGTCGTATGTGATGCAGGACGGCGACATTTGCCACTTCTTGTTCAACGTGTAACAGTCGCCTCGTTCTGCATTACTATCGGAAAGTCCACCAGTGCTATCGCGAAGGCTTTTATCTGCAGCGGTTCTCATCAGCCTTTCGCTCGGGCTGATTTGGCTGGACTTGAATCATCAAGTCCGGGGGCAAGCTGGGCTATGGACAATCCCAATGTTAGCGTTCTTTGCGTTGGGGACGGTTTGGGAGTTTGCCACGTTGCTGGGGCGTCGCTGGGCAGTGTCAGCGCCGATGGTCACATGGCACGCATCGATTGCCTTGTTGGTTGGTTTGTTTCCAATCGGATATAGCGTCGTCATGCAGAAGAGCTATCCCGCCGATTGTCCTGTCGGTCGATTGGGTTGGATCCTGATCGGCTCCATGGTGGGAATGGGGTTGAATGGCGTGCATGCATTGACACTTTTTCATCCACCTGGGCAGGAGGGTGCGAGCGAGGAAGAAAAGAATGCATGGCATCAGCGAACCTTGCTCGGCTGGTTGCTCTCTTCGGTCATCATCTGCTACGTCATCTCCGGCTTGTCCCTTTGGCATGTCATTCGCATGCGAGGCGAATCAAGCGGGCTTTATGAGCTCATCGCCTTGTTGGCGATTGTGAAGCTGGCAGACGCCGGAGCTTACTTTTCCGGCAAACTGTTCGGTAAAACCAAACTAATCCCTTCGGTATCCCCGGGTAAAACGATTGAAGGACTGATCGGCGGCTATCTTTTCTCGATTGCGGCGGCATATTTGGCGCTACGGTGGGCATTGCCCTGGATGGGCGTAACGCCCGGCCACACCGGTTGGGGCCCTGGATTGTTGGCAATTCTATTGACAACTGCGGGTTTGGTCGGGGATTTGCTGGAATCGATGGTGAAGAGGAGCGTAGGTGCCAAAGACAGCGGCAATTTGCTCCCCGGATTGGGAGGAGTGTGGGATGTGACCGATTCGGTCCTTCCGGCCTCTACAATCGGTTACCTAGGATTGATCGCCCAGCTTTAAGCCAAAGCACTTTGACTGGGCTGGGACCGAACGCATACCATACATCGAGACGGTCTCCGCCGGAAAGCATATGTCAGAATCAACGATCACTCTATCCGACCCCCATTTAACGCTTCAGTTATTCGGCCCGAACGACAACAATCTTCGGTTGGTCCGGAATCAATTGGGAGTCGCGATTACCCATCGCAACGGACAGATACGCATCTCGGGTCCGAGCGAGTCGGTGCGCATTGCGACGGAAGTTTTAGAGCGATTGAAAGATCGCGTCTTTCGAACAGGCTCATTGGGACCAGACGATGTCGCCGATGTGTTGGGCGGGTCGACCGACAAACGAACCTCGCCAGGATTTGATAAAAACGAAGTTGCCATTGGAAACGCGGGCAGGCGAATCAAGCCTCGAACGGAGGGGCAGGCTGCTTACCTGGATGCGATTCGGCAGCACGATATGACTTTTTGCATCGGACCGGCCGGGTGTGGCAAAACCTATTTAGCCGTTGCCATGGCGGTTGAAGCGTTGAAAGCCAAGGCTATCCGGAAAATTGTCTTGGTCCGCCCGGCGGTCGAGGCCGGAGAAAGTTTGGGATACCTTCCTGGGGATCTCCAGGAGAAGCTCAATCCCTACTTGCGTCCGCTCCTCGATGCCATCAATGAGATGATCGATTTCGATCAAGTCAAATACTTGATGGAGCAAAACGTCATTGAGGTCATTCCATTAGCTTACATGCGAGGTCGGACCTTGAATCAAGCTTTTGTTATATTGGACGAGGCGCAAAACGCCACTGTCGCGCAGATGAAGATGTTTTTGACACGGATGGGTGAAGGCTCCAAGATCGTGGTTTCCGGGGACGTTTCGCAAGTCGATTTGCCACCCGGGACTACCAGCGGTCTTCGAGACGCCGTCCAGAGATTGAATGGAATTCCCGGTCTTAGCTTCGTTCGATTATCGGAGGGAGATATTGTTCGGCATCCGCTCGTTCGAAAAATCGTCGCTGCGTACGACAGCCCCCAATCGCCCGGCCCGCGCCCGTCGAGGGCAAGCCCGCCGGTCGACCGTTAATCCTTTAGACTGACTGCTGTGTCCAATACGAATGCCAGAACCCGCAGCGAGCGTGCTGCGAACTTGCGAATCGATCGCTACCCCTGGAGGGCTTGGTTTGCCAAAGCGGCAACCTGGGAGTCGCTTGGGAGGCTCGGTATCGCTGTCGCCGTTGCGGTCGTAATTGTTATTTTCGTAAGAGCTTGGGAGCCTCCTTTTGCCTATCGCCAGGGCTTCGTTCCGCAGCGATCCATTCTGGCACGCGTTCCCTTTCAAGTTGTCGACGAAGTCAAAACGGAGGTTCTGAAATCCCAGGCTGCACGCGAAGTCTATTGCGTTTACGAGAATCGCAATGAAGCGATCGTACAGCTGGCTGGAGCGCTGCGAGATACCCTTCAAGCTCTTCATGAAGTTCCCGATGTCACGTCGCTGACTAAGCCTCAAATCGCGTTGCTTGATGTGCTCGGAGTGTCGGATGGTGAGCCCATGCCGCAGAAGATTCCGCACGAAGCCGCATTGGAAGCGATCCACAAAACGCTTGCTGGCTCCTCCGATTGGTCGAAGTACACATCGGCGATGCGAGAAGTCCTCGATCCCATTCTCGAGACCGGTACACTCAAAACATTGGCGCATGACTTGGAATTGGGGAATCAGCGTTACATTCGAGTCATCAAACCTGGCATCGAAAACCAACACATCGACGTCGAAGTGCAGCGTGTGAGGCTTGCTGAGCTCAACAATTCCTTGCGAACATCTTTGATAAGAGAGATTCGAAATCTCTTCCCCAACGAGGAATCAAAGACCTTGGCCCAATTGGTTTACAATTATCTTTCGCTCAATTTGCCGGAAACGTTGACGCTCAACACCGACCGAAGCAACAAGGCGAGGCAGGAAGCGATCGCGGCGGTCAAGCCCGCGATGGTCTCTTATGATCCGAACTTCGGATCGATCGTGCCGATTGGCAAGATGCTCGGCGAGAAGGAGATCGCACTTCTCCGGGCAGAGCACGCTGCCTATACCTCAAAGCTCAATTGGAAACTCCGACTTCAAAGGCTTGCTGCATTTTGTGGTCTGATCACTGCTTTGTATGTCCTGGTAGGCTTCTTTATCTATCAGTCATTGGATCGAACCCTTATCACCGACACGATCAAACTCACCCAAGTCCTCGGGGTTTGTTTGGGTTGTGTGATTCTGTCGGTATTAGCCGCGAGCGATCCTTTGCGAGCCGAAGTTGCCCCTGTCACGCTCACTGCCATCGTTGCCACGATTGCATTCGGTCGCCCCACATCTTTGATGTTGATGGCGGCGCTGTCCCTGTTGATTTCGTTCTGCTCTCGGGTCGATCTGTCCGAGTTTATCGTGCTCTCCAGCGCTGCAGCGGCAGCCACCCTATTGTGTGGGCGGATTCGAAACCGAACCCGTCTCATTTATGTAGGGCTAGGAGTCGCGACCGTTGTGTTCTTTACGGTACTTGGACTCGGCGTGATGACCGGGCAGTCGGGGGGAGTGATCACCGATGGGCCAGCGATGAGCGGGATCCAAACCTTTACCAACAGCTTATTCCCCGTTCGCTTGATCAACGAAGCTGCTTGGCAGGCCGTGATCGTTTTCGCATGCGGACCTCTCATGGCTGGTTTGCTCCCGGTGTTCGAACGTCTCCTCGATGTTCAAACCGATTTAAGTCTATTGGAACTCAGCGACATGAGTCATCCGCTTCTTCGGCAATTGGCCCAGCGAGCACCAGGTACGTACAATCACAGCATTTCTGTGGCGGCATTGGCTGAGTCGGCGGCGGAGGCCATTGGGGCAAACGGACTGCTTGTCCGCGTCGGGGCCTGTTTTCACGACATCGGGAAGATGTTCAAGCCGAATTATTTCGTCGAGAACCAAACCCCAGGTGCAAACCGGCACGACACATTGCAACCCGCAATGAGCACTCTCATCATCATCGCACACGTCAAGGATGGCGCTGACTTGGGACGCAAGCATAAGCTCCCGAAGCGGATCATCGATTTCATCGAGCAGCATCACGGCACGACTTTGGTCGAGTACTTCTTCCGGATGGCGACGAAGAAAAGCGAACAGGATCCGCACGCCGTTGAAGTCGCGGAAAACACATACCGTTATCCTGGTCCCAAACCTCAGACACGGGAAGCCGCTGTTCTGATGTTGGCAGATGCGGTGGAAAGCGCTTCGAGAGCTTTGGTAGAGCCAACCCCATCGCGCCTTCAGAACTTGGTCGAGCAGATTGCGATGAAAAAGTTGCTCGATGGGCAATTCGAGGAATGCGCGTTGACACTGAAAGAATTAGAGCTGATCAAAACATCTCTTACCAAGAGCCTGACCGCCATTTATCACGGCCGCATCAAGTATCCTGAGAAGCAGTCAGCAAGTTAATTCACCCTGCAGACTACCTCTCTGCTATAATCCAGGGAAGCAAAGAAGCTTCCCGAATGCCCTCTATTTTGTTCCATCCATGGGAGCAATGAACTATGTCGAAAATCAAAGCCATTCTACTCCTTGTTCCCGCCGCGCTCGTGTTAGGTTGTGCCTCGACAACCTCGGTGGATGTCGTCGATCTCAACAAAGTCCTGCAGGCTTTGGCGACAGTGCTCGATGAGTCGGCTGCTTCTTCGGCTGCCACCGCGGATGCAGCAATCACGGCGGATGCAGCCAACAGTGCAGAAAAAGCCGATAGTGCGGGGGGCACCGCGGTCACCGTCGCGGCAGCGAATCCAAGCGAGGAAAACTCCGGCAGCCCGACCAATTCGGACAGCCAAACCAATTCGAACAGTGCCATCGAGGGTACCGTCGCTACGGTTCCGGTCCAACAAGACCCTGCGAAAGAAGCGGAGTTCTTAAAGCGATACGCGGCAGAGTTGAACAAACTGCAGGTCATGGCATCTCCAGTGGGTGTCGCCATGGCGCCTGGGGGAGAGATCATCGGATTCAAGGATCCGAATCTTAATAACATTCAGGATGCGGGTGAGGCAAAGGAGTTCACGGTCACGATTGATCCCGACAACCAGCGATTGGTCGCATCGGACAACAATGGGCATCATCGTCCCTATGGATATCGTCCAGGCGGTTTTCTCACTGGCTATCTCATCGCGTCTATGCTCAATCGTCAATCCGGTTATTACAGCGGTCCCAATGCGGGGGCTCGCCCGGATTTCCGTGGAACGACCATGAGTCCAAACGACTATCACAAAACTGCAGTTTCCAGCGCGCGAGCTCGTGCCAGCGCTTCGTCATCGAGCAGTTCAGCTCGCATGAGAACCGGTTCGAAGGGCTTTAGCTTCGGTAAATAAAAGTTGTCTAACCTTCCCCCTTTCCTCTAGCACTCTTCCTCTTCCTCTTTCTCGTACTCGTACTCGTTCTCGTACTCGTACTCGTTCTCGTTCTCGTTCTCGTTCTCGTTCTCGTTCTCGCACCCTCGCTAGTACTCGTGCTCGTGCTCGCACCCGCACTCATGCCCCTATCGGAACATCCCTAACAACAGCACAATCCTTCAACCACGAAAGACACAACGTTCATCGTCTATCGATCGACTCTGTTGCTCGGTCATTCGAGTCGAGCGCATCGTGGGGTGCTGAGTTCGATAAGGATTGCGATAACGACCACCGCCACCCGTTGATCGCATACGATACCAGACGGTCGCTCGATTCCCCGGACGGATACGTCATGGCGAGAGAAGGCCGTCAGGGTGAAAGCGTAATCTTTCTTCCATGAAACGCCTCCGCGTAACCGCTGCTCGAACGGCACTCTACGGCGCGGATCGACATGAGAGCCCGAAAGGTCTCCGTGCTATACCAAGGCTTTTCGTGCTGCGAAGGATAAAGCCGCATAAGCCCCTGCAGCTTGCGAAGTGCATTCGATTCCGAGATGGGGACAAAGACATTTGGCTTCCCCAGATCGCCTTCGTATTTTGGGATCTCGTATTCCAAAATCATGTGATCGCGGAATGTATTCCAAGTAAGCTCTGCGACCAATCGATGGTCTTGGTGTGCGTCATCGATTCGGTGCGTGAAGATCAGGTCGGGTGACGTCCCTTTCGCAATGGCTTGAAAGCGTTCCTTGAGTTCCCGTCGCTGGATTGGAAAAAGGGTGTCCTCGAACGAGTAAACTTGGAGTTCACCTCGGTTCTTCTCTCCGATCCACTCATTGAAGCTCGAGTCGGCTTCCGCGGCACGAACTGGATTGCTTGAGAACACAACCCAATTGAATTTGACATCGGGTTGGGATTGTTGAAGTTCGAGCAACGTTGCGCCGCAGCCGATTTCAATATCGTCTGCATGCGCTCCCAAGCACAACACGGAGCGTAGGGGGGGCCACTTCATTGGATTCTCGTCTTGTGATCTAGAGCGTGTGGACTGCGATCAGGCCAGGGATATTTCGCTCGAAGGGGATCTATTATCGCCAGACTTCCCATGGCGTTTCGCCGCGGGCATGCAAGTCGTCGAACATCTGTTTTTCTTTGAACGTATCCATGCAAGCGAAAAAGCCTGGATAGTGCATGCTGTAGAGCTTTCGCTGTGAAATCAAGCGTTGGAAAGGGGCAGGGATAATCTCCTCACCCTCTTTGATCACGTCGAAGATCTCATTTTCCATGACAAAGAAGCCTGCGTTCGCCAAGAGGTCGGATTCGCTAACTGCGATGATATCTGAAACGGCGCCTGTCTCATCTGCCTCGACACAGTGAAACGTTTGAACCGGTCGAACGGCCATGAACGTCGCTGTGGCTTGATTGGCTCGATGGCAGTCGATCAACTGCGGGAGCGGGACATCGCTGAGTCCATCGGTGTAGTTGGCGAGAAACGTTTGTTCACCCTCTAGGTGGCTTTGCACTGCTTTCAATCGTTGTCCAATGTTGGAGGTGATCCCCGTATCGACAAAAGTAATGCGCCATTCATTGATATCGCGAGAAAGCAGTTCGACCGAGTGAGTGCCACCGCTGATGATGAAGTCATTCGACAGGCACTCGTTGTATTTCAGAAAATACTCCTTGATCAGTTCCCCTTTCCAACCCAGGCACAGAATGAAGTCCTTATGTCCATAGTGGGCATAGTACTTCATGATGTGCCAAAGAATCGGGCGATTGCCAACGTGCACGAGAGGTTTCGGGATTGCTTCCGAGTACTCGCGCAATCGCATTCCGAGTCCGCCACAAAACAAAACAACCTTCATCGACTTCACACTCCCAAGGCAAACCTAGGTTTGCAACACATTTCTCAATACAAGGTAATTCGCTTCGGCATTGTGAAGGACGAGATTGAACCTAGTTGCTTCACTTGGCATCCATTTTTTCGACGCGGCCGAAAAGATGGCCCCCGTGGTTGTCGTGCTTCCAAGTCCCCGAGTACTTTTTATCGTGAAAGAGGACGCGGGCAGAGAACGTACCCAGTCCCGGGATCGCCATCGAGTCCATAACCATGACCGGAGTCCGGCCGACCCACTCAATGTTGAGCTCGACAGGGACCTCGATATCCTTGTCACCGTACTTGATTCTCGCGACGATTTCCCAAAGAGAATCGTAACCATCGAGCTTCTTCGCCGACTTGATCTCGTAGGTTTCTGCTTCCAGTTTCTCCAGGGGCTTGCCATCGATGGTGAAGACTCCCGTCAGTTTTGAATTGCTGAGGTACTCTTCGAATTCAGTGATCGGTGGCTTCGTTTGTGCTGCGCGTTCTTGCGCGGTCGATGGATCGCGTGGGATGATGAGGAACGATGACACGGACAACGTTGCCAAAATCAAACTAGACCAAAACATGGATTTCATCGAAAAGTTCCTTAGCGGTCTGAAGATGGAAAGCGTTCAGAGGTTGCGGCTTCGTCGCGCGCACGAGTAGCAAATCAAAAGGTCACATATTTTTGAGAAACTCAACAGAGGTCGCGATCTCTTCCAATGGGTTACGCGGGTTATCCCTCTCTACAATGTAATAGCCATTGAAGTGTTGCTCCTCCAGCGTCCCAGCAATTTCGGGAAATTCCGCCATCCCCCTCCCCAGCTCGACCTCTGAACCGCGTCCGCGCGAACGATCTCGCACGCCGTCCTTTGCATGGACCAGCATCACGTGTTTTGCGACTTGCGGCAAGGCCTGAAGATCAAAGCCATTGACGAGCAGGTTGCCCGGGTTCAAGGTGATGCCGACCGAGCCTTCAGGAAGGGAATCGATTATGGTTCCAAGGCGATCGAGGGGTTCAGAGCCTGTTTCACAAGCCAGAAAGGCCCCTACGCGTTGGCTGTAGTTCCCCAGGTCCGTTAGAACACTTCGGAGTACCGTGTAGGATAGATCTTCGGGGGATTCCGGAATATTGCCACAGTGGTTCACGACGACGTTCGCGCCGAGATCGTAGGCCATGCGCATCGCTTCTTTTGTTCCCGCGATTCGGCGTTCCAATTCGTCTTCGCATTCGTAACCTCGCCGGGTGGCGTACCTAACCGATGCGACTCGCAAATTTAGATCTTCAAGCAATTTCCGAATTTGCCGCAGCGCTGTGCCGACAATTTCGGAAGGTCGCAGTCCGTATCGTGCGTCGATTTCAATTCCATCGACTCCCATTCGTGCGGCAGCGTGCAATGCTTGCTTGAAGGGTAGTTTCAATCCGGAGAGTTGAATTCCAACACGTAGTCCTGGCAAAATGATTCCTCGTGTCTTGCGAAATAGGAAAGCCTCACCTCGGCTGCAAATGCAATCGAAGGTTCGATCAAGTATCCTCTCTGCTTGCCAGAGTGCCAAGATGCGATTGGGATGGTTCGCTGCTGCTTCTGTTTTTTCCGGAAGCATTTTGCCTTCGCAGGACCTCGATGCAGCGGAGAGCAAGCTGGATGTGGTGCATCGTTGGGACTTTGGAGCCAATGAAGACGCCAAGGCGGATCGCTGGCCGGATGATTGGACCAGACGGACTGGAGTGCGTTACCCCAAGTACCTTTCGATTGGGATCACGCGGCGCGCCACCTCCAAAGAAGAGCTTGCGGAGATTGAGCAATTTCGAAGGACTTTTTCGCAGTGGTCGCTGGCTTGGAAGCTGAAACGATTTCCCTGGCAAATCACTCCGGAATCCACCCCTAAAGAGTTTGATCAGTGGCTCGAGTGGTCGGTACTGAATCCCTACATCGAGTTCCAAATGGATGGAGGGGCTGCCGAGATTGTTTCTCCCCTTCTTCCAGTAGAGCGGGAATCGGTATACGGGATCCATTGCCAGGGGATGGCCAATGATCCGGACATGGGTTACGAGCTGATCGCAACATTGACACTGCACGATCGCGATCGCAATGTTGTTCTCGAGCGTTCCACTCGCGCGCTTCGAGGGGTTGAGAATTGGCAATCTCTAACGACCAACGATCAATACCCCTTTGACCCCAGAGTGGCATTTGCTCAGATTCGGCTCCGTGTCGAACCTTTGAATTCGAAAGCGTTTCGGGGCAAATTTGGAGTCGATGCGATTGAGTTGGTGCGATCGCCACGCATCGCATTGCAGGTCAACAAGCCATCGGGGCTTTTCCTCGCCGGTGAAAAGGTAACGGTGCAGTGCACCGCAACCGGAATGACGGAGAAGCAATCCACATTAGACCTGCAATTAAAAGATCACACCGGTCAGGTTCTTCGAAGAGCAACGAAGGTGTTGAATCCCCTCTCGAGCCCCAATGCACAGGCTTCTCATTTGGTAGCTCTCGATGGCTCCTCGGTCCATGCCTCGCAATCGGGAGGGCTCGGTCGAGCAGATCGCTGGAAAGGCGAATGCAGTTGGGAGTTGGAAGATCTCGAACCTGGATACTATGAAGTCCGGACGCAGTTGGAAAGAAGCCGGGTGGATCGCTTTGAATTGATCGATCGGTTTGTCGTTTTAACCGATACGAAAACTGGGTTGATCAATAACCAAATCGGATTGGCAATCCCTGAGGATCGCGTCCCGTTCGATCGATCGGTGGACAAGACTCGATGGATGGAGTTGTTGCGAGAGATGCACGTCGGCAGGATCAAACTGCCGATATGGTTCGACCCTCGCGACGCAGGGGCTGGAGCGGAACTGGCCTCGCGCATCGATCAGTTTCAAAGCTCGGGAATTCGATGCGTCGGTGTGATCTCGACGCCGCCACCATCGCTCATCTCATTCTTTCCCAGATTGAAAGCGGCCGATACGGCGAGCGCATTAGAAGATCCCAATCTCACGCAAACCTATCTCGATCCGGTCATTCAATCGATGTGCTCCCGACTGGTTCATTTTCAATTGGGCTGGGACGATGAAACGGACTTTGCTAGCAGCCCAGGATTCAAACCTTCGTTGGATGCGATCGAAAAGACAGTGAAGCGATTTGGGCAGGATGTTCAATTGATCGCGGCGCACAATCCCGTTGTGGAGATGGACGATGCACCCAGCATCGATACTTGGCAGCTTCATACTCCGGTAGCGATGTCGAGTTCCGAAACCAAACGACTATTGACCCAACGGCAAAGCGATTCCTTGCGGCCATCTCTCCCTTGGTTGTCCATCACGCCCATTTCTAAGAAGCAATACGGTCTTGAGACGCGAGTACGCGACTTGACCGAACGGATGGTGATGCTGACCGAATCCCCTTGGAATGGGCAGGTAATCGCATGGGCATTCGATCCTGCGTCCGAGGAGGCCTCCATCCTGTCCTCCGCGGGTGGGCCCTTGGAAATGTTCATCCCGTTTCGCAATCTCACTGCGACGCTCGCTAGCGTTCAAAACCTTGGGAGTCTTCCGACTGCCCGTTTGGGTAGGAATGCCGTATTGGTGCGAGACGATCAGGCCTGTTTACTGATTTGGGGCCCTCAAAATGTGCAGGCCAATCTCTATCTGGGGCGAAACATTCGAGCTCGCGACTTGTGGGGGAGAACGGTGCCTGTCGACAACAAACAATCGTCGTTGGGGCCCATTCAGTCGATCGAAATTCGGGATTGGCCCGTCGTCATCGAAGGGATTGACCTTCACGCCGCCCGCTGGCGAATGGGTATGGCCATCGAAACTCAAAAACTAGACGTCGTGGTGGGCCGGGAAGAATTCATCGAAGTACGTTTTGAAAATCCTTTTCCTTTTTCCGTTTCCGGAACACTGTTGCCAGTCTGCAATGCATTGATGGAGGACCAAGCCGCCGAAAGATTCCAAGTCGAAGCCAACGGCGTCGAAAAGGTGGCCATCCCCGTTCGACTCAGTCCCTATGCCAATACAGGCCCCGCACCGATCGAAATCGTAGCTTCGATCGAAGGCCCCGATGGCCCGGTCACGATCACTGCGGAGGATGAATTGCAGATTGGCAGCGATGAATTCGAGTTCGAAGTCAGCTACAGCGTGGGTTCTGACGGAGAACTCATCGTGGAAGTCGAAGCCATCAATCGAGGGGGAAAACCGGGAAGCTTCGATTGCTATGTAAAAATTCCCGGGCGGACGCGGCAACGCACCCAGATCGCCAACCTGACCGATAGAGCGCGCCGTATATTTGTCTTCGACGATGCCCGCGAGCTAACCGGGAGTACGATCTGGCTGCAATGCGAGCAAATCGGCGATGGGCGGGTCATGAACAAACGTGTTCAGGTTACCAACTAGCGGTTGAATCGGTTACCATAATCGATATGTCTACCGCACCTAAAGTATTCCGTCCTTCGTACGATTCCGACCTCGACTCGTTACCGGTTCCAATCCGCGAAACCTTGCATGCGGTCCGTGGCCTGCTCGGTCGATTCGTTTTTTCGCAAGCCGTGGTCCAGTGGCTGATCTGGGGTTTCACCGCGTTCTGGCTTTTTGGATTCGTCGATTATTTACCAGCCATGATGGGGGCTGCCGAGTCTCCGCGATGGGTTCGCATTGGGATGTTGGTTCTGCTGGTGTTGGGATCGATCTATATCGCGTACCAACAAATTTGGCGGCGATGGTTGGTACGATGGTCGGACGACGCGATCGCCCTTCTCATCGAGAGACGCTATCCCAATTTCCAAAGCGCCTTGATCACAACCGTGCAAGCGACCAGACCTGCACGCGGCGAATTGGCATCGATCCGGACCGAGGAACGCGACGCTCACCCCCATAGGCTTGGGTTTTTGGCATTAGCACGCCAGCGCGCCCTGGACCAGATTTCCACCGTTGAAATCGCAAATCTGGTTCGCACACGCCCTCTGCAATTGCAGATGATTGCCCTGGGAGCCGTGCTTGCTATCTCCCTAAGCCTGGGATTGATCTATCCTCAATGGACAGCGCATTGGAGCAAGCGGTGGTTCGCCCTATCGAACGCTCCTTGGCCGCGAAGCGTCGTGCTCGGAGTTACAGGCATCGAGTTTGAGGTCCCCAGCTTTACAGGTGGAGGAGCTCGTGGACGCTATTTGCTCCCATTCGTTGAGAACAGTGTGGCGATCCCCAAAGGCCAATCGGGCGTCCTCAAGAGTTATGCGTCCCTGGATGCGAAGCGAGTTCCCGACCTCTGCACCGTTTACTATCGGGACGAAGAGGGTAACCGCGGCCGCGCGAACATGCGACGCGTCGCAGCCAGTGACCAACAACAAGGCTTTCTTCTCGACGGGCCACCTCTCGAATCCATCAATCAATCTCTCACTCTGAGTATTGTCGGCGGTGATGCACGCTTGGCGGACTTGCGACTCCAAGCGGTCGATGCGCCGTTGATTACCAAAGCGGAGGTTCGAGTCAAATACCCTCCGTACCTCCAGCGATCGACCCAGACGAGATGGGGAGAGGAGACACTCCCCTACCAAACAGGGTTGCGACTCCCTCAAGGCTCGGTGCTGGAGTTGATCTTAACATCCAACAAGCCGATTGAGCGATGCGATTACGTGTTCGTCAAATCGACCGAGCTAGCCAATAGCAGCCTGCCAGAACAATCGTTTGAGAATGCAGCTCCATCCGAAAGCTGGGCGATTCCGCTAGGCTCGCTCGACAGTAGCATCCTGGCAGAGTTCCGCGTTTGGGATAAAGACGGAATTTGTTCTAGTCGGGTGCAGCAATTTGTTATTTCTTCCATGATCGATCAGCCACCGCAGGTTGACATGGTGCTCGATGGTATCGGAACGGCAATCACCGAAGTGGCGACAATTCCTGTCCAGGGGAAGGTGAAGGATGAGTACGACGTTCGCGAGGTTTGGATCGAGGCGTTGTATGGGGAAGGTGTCCCGCTTCGCGAAGATATCGCCAACGTCGTGGATGGTAGCCTCGCCAAAGTGATCGATTGCAAAGAACTCAAAGACTCGGGAAAGCTGCCGATCCAAGCCGGTGGATCCTTGGCAATCACCTTGGTCGCCTCGGACTATTACGATTTGGTAAGCGAACCCCATCTCGGAAAAGCCAACACGGTGCAGCTTTCTGTCGTGACGCCCGACCAATTGCTTCTGTTGCTCGATCGCCGTGAAGCCGCGATGAGAAAGCGGATCGAGCAAATCATCGGCGAACTCACGCAGCTGCGAGACTTGCTTTCGAACATCCAAAAGCGAAGCGAGCCACCGACAGCCTCCGACTCAGAGGGTGCGGAGGAGGCGGAGGTGGAAAACGACCCTTCCAGAGTCTTGAGAATTCAATTGCTTCGTTCTCAGCAGGCGATGTCTCAAATTTCGAAGTCGGAGGGGGAACTAAATGGTGTTGAGAAAGAAATTGGGCAGATTAGCAAGGAACTGATCAACAATCGCATCGATAGCGTCGACCGACGAACACGCTGGCAACAAAAGATCCAAGCCCCCTTGAGAGAGATGCTCGATGGTGTTTGGAAGGGATTCTCGAGCGATGTCGCCGAACTGGAAAAGGCATTTTCCAAAGCGACCGAACCTCCGAATCCTTCACCGACGCAAGTGGTCGACGCGATGAAAAAGAACGATGAGATCCTGTCCCGCCTGCAAGCTGTCTTGGCAGATATGCTCGAGATCCAAGACCAAACGGCCATTATTGATATGTTGCGCGATATCATTCAAAGCAGCGATCAATTGATGGACGAGACGAAAAACCATAAGAAGAACCAAGACCGCAAGGCGTTGGAGTTGTTGAAATGATCGCAGTCGACTTTTCCAAAGTGCCTTATCAAAGCGGATTGCGTCGTACGCACCCGATCGCTTCGATCTTGTCCCTCCTGGCACTAGGCGTGGCGTTCTTTCTGGCTGCTTGGGCGGGCATTGCAAGCGCTCAATCACCCGGGCAACCTCCCGGGCAAGCACCGAGCGAGGCAGAAGGGCTTGAAACCAAACAAAAGCAACTGGTTCAACGCTTCCAGAAATTGGAAGAACTCTTCTTGCGCATGAGCGAATTGGAGGCGGTTTCGAATCCTACCCACGCAGGCCTTTTGATGCAGGCAGCACAGCTCAGCAAGCAGCTTGGAACCCGCCAAAGGCTCTATTCCGCCGCAGAGTTGATTGCAAAGGGGCAGCTGTCCAAAGCGATTCAAGAACAAGAGTCTGCGCACGACACGCTCAAAAAATTGCTTGAACTGCTTCAGAGCGAGAACCGAGCTTCGCGGATCCGAGACGAACGAGCCAAGCTCGAGGAGATTCTCAATGACTTGCGACGCATCGAGAGCATCCAGCGCGCCCTGCGAGGGCGCACCGAGGCCGGACAAGACCTAAAGCAAGCCGGCAACGATCAAAAGGATCTTAACAAGCAGGTCGAAGCGATCGAATCCAGCCTGCAAGATCCCGATTCGGAAAAGAAGGAAGCTCAGGCGGAACCTAAGAACACCGGGGAGTCCACCGACTCCGGTCAATCCACACAGGAGCCGAAGAACTCAGACCCTCAAAAGCCATCGGACAGCCAGAAGCCATCGGACACCCAGAAACCATCGGACACCCAAAAGCCGTCTGACACCCAAAAGCCGTCTGACACCCAGAAGCCGTCTGACACCCAGAAGCCATCGGACACCCAGAAGCCATCGGACGCCCAGAAGCCATCGGACACCCAGAAGCCGTCGGACGCCCAGAAGCCATCTGACACCCAGAAACCGTCTGACTCCCAGAAGCCATCCGAGTCGAAAGACCCATCGGATCCATCCGCCCCCGAATCCTCCGGGGATGGCGAAACTAGCAAACCCGAATCCAAAGAGGAGAGGGCTCGAAATCGGGTCCAACGAGCAAGGGAAAAGATGCAGCAGGCGCAGCAAAAGCTAGAGGATAACAATCGAGAGGAGGCGGTTGAGGAGCAGCAAGCGGCAGAGAAGGAATTGCGTGATGCGGTCGAGGAGCTTGAGAAAATCCTTCGCCAGTTGCGTGAGGAAGAGATCGAGCGTTCGTTGGTGGATCTGGAGACGCGACTTCGCAAGATGAATGAAATGCAAAAGTTAGTACGAAGCGAGACGCAAAAGCTCTTTGAACTGACAGGGGATGCCAAGGATCGGAGTTTAGAGATCCAGTCCAATAAACTGTCGATTGAGCAAGGGAAAATTGTGATGGAGGGGCAGCGAGCGTTGCTTCTGCTGCAAGATGAGGGATCGAGCACGGCATTTCCTGAAGCGATGGAACAGATCGTGAGAGACTGCCAGCAGGTCGCCAAACGGTTGGTCGGCGGGAATGTTTCCGAGTCCACCCAGGCTCTTGAGGAGGAAGTCATCGCTGGGCTCGAGGAGCTCCTGGAGTCTCTCAAGCAGGTTCAGAAGAACCGAGAGGAAAAGGAGAAAAAGATGCCGGGGATGCAACAGGGGCAACAGCAGGATCCCAAAGATCAGCCCCTCGTCGATAGCTTGGCAGAGCTGAGGCTCCTGAAGACTCTTCAACTTCGAATCAACCGCCGGACCCAATCGGTAGCGAAGCAATTGGACCAAGCCGAGGATGCCATTGGCCAAGTGCAAAGTCCTGATCTAAAATCAGAGCTGGAGGACTTAGCTGGGCGGCAGCAAAAAGTCTACGAAGTGACTCGAGATATCCTCATCAAAGCCAGTCAGAACTAAGATTTGAAATAGCGATGCCGATTTACGTATATGAGATAGTTCGAGACGGAGACAATCCTTCCGAAACGTTCGAAGTGATTCAACGTATGAGTGACGAGCCGCTCCAGGTACATCCGGACACAGGCGAACCTGTAAGGCGGGTACTGAGCGCTCCGTCGATAGGTGGGATGTGGTCGGATTCGGCGATGGGAAAATCGACGAACGATGACAATCTAAAGCGATTGGGATTCACGAAGTACGTCAAGACCGGAGACGGCTCGTACGAAAAGACCGTTGGTAAAGGCCCGACGAATCTTTCGGCCGATTAAAAAAGGGAGACCGTTCAACTCCGCGAGTACCCGAGACCTTTTAGGACGGAAAGCAGCTCGTCCGTGGTAACATACCGACGTCGATGTTGTATTTTGTAGCGATCGATAGCTTCTGCAAGCTCGCGGCCGTCCGAGGAAAGGTGATTGTAGGAGTTTCCGAATTGTCTTCTCTCAACGCCGGGGGGACCGGATGACGAGTCGGTGGAGGATCGTTTTCTCCGGTCCGGAAACGGCAACTGAGGAAGTGATTCGTCGCTAGGGGAGGATGCTGCGGCGAGTGGTGCACTGATGATCGGAGTCCTGGACATGAAGTTCGACACCTTCGACGGGACCAAATGAGAAGACCAAGAAATCACTGTAAGCCTAGGACGAAATCCCGCTTCTGGGCGAGTGTCATTTTCAGAATCGGGCCATCCATGCCCGGCGGGATTCGATCAAGTCGATTTTAGTATTCGCAAGGATTGAGACGGTTATAACGCATGCAAACGATAGGTCCATTTGGTTCGTGGTGGGTATCCTTGCTATGGCTTGGTAGCCTCGCAGCCGCAATGCTATGGATGGTTCGAAGAAGGCTCGTGTCTCCCGGTCCTTATAACGTTTGGGAACGGTGCCTCTATGCGCCCGCCTACACGCTTGCGAGATTGCTTTGGCGAGTGGAAATTCGCTGGGACCCCAGATGGGACAATCATTCTGGCCATACAGCAATCGATTCTTTTCGGGATGGTTTGCGAGAGCGAGTCCGAGGAGGCGCGGTGCTCATCGCCAACCATCGATCGTCCGTCGATCCCTTTTTTATCCAGCTAGCAGCGGGTGCACGCGTCCACTGGATGGTCGCGGCGGAATATTTCCCGCATCCGCTTTTTGGACCATTGTTAAAGTCCTATCAGGCGATCCCGACGCGGCGAGGTGGCGCGGACAATGGTGCCACGAAACTTGCTATCCGCTATGCGTCGCAAGGCGGTTTTGTGGGGATGTTTCCCGAGGGCCGCATCAATCGCACCTCTTCTCCCCTGCTCACCATTCGACCTGGAGCTGCCTTGGTCGCGGCCAAAAGCGACGTGCCCCTAATCCCGATATGGATCGAAGGTGCACCGATTGGTCCCGAAGTTTACAGCGCCCTGTTTCTTCCGGCGAAAGTCAGTGTCACCGTCGGTTTTCCCGTCCATCGACCGAACGGCAATTTGCCCGCACCCGAGTCATCGCTAGCCCTCGAAGGTCCCTTGGAGGACGCCAACGCGGAAACAGGCTTGACGAAACAAACTCGCGCGAAGCATCTTCATTGGATTGAAGAAGCGATGAACGCATCGCTGCATCTGGGTAATCGATCGGACGAGAAGGTGAGCTTTGCTGGGAAGGGTTGGGTAGAGGACTGACCCGCGACCTTATTGCTCCAGTTGAATCGACTCGCCACCTGCTCGGGTTCCGAGCGCCCGCCAAACCAAGCGGTCCGTTCCATTGCTAAAGGATTGCACCGAACCGTCCAGCCGTGCCGCTTGAACCAGCCCTGTGTGAAAGCTGCGAGACGTGAGAATCGCATAGGACGGTGCGGTAGTGCTGTTTCCCTCTTGGCGTGAGTTGTAATCGATATCGTATTGCACGCCATTGTAGGTGTAGGGAACACGAGTGTTTGGCCCAAAGGTAACAGTAAAGCCTGAATGGTGTGCATGTCCGTTCGTCCACTCGCAACGACCTGTACCGGTTCGATCGGGAAAGATTCGATCTTTGATTCCCGTGTCTGCGATGATCGCGGCCTCTTCGACCGTCTGTGGCATGACCGTTGTCGGGGGACCACCGTTCCGTGTGTAGGCTTGCCAAGCGTGCACATCCGCGGCCCAGAGTGTATTGCTCATCCCGTCTGAGATGGCAGATACACGGAAATTCGCATTGGGATGGGTCGCACCGTCACCTCCTCGATTGGTTACCGGATCGTAGACGAACCATGTACCGAGGTTGAAAGCGTAGTTGGTGGGATAGAGCAGAAAGGAAACAGAGCTCCCTGTTGCCGCCGTGTCTCGAGGCGTATTGGATCTTGGGTCTGAAGGACAGACATAGGTGGGGACCCGATAGCCACTCAATATCGGAAACTGGTTCCACGACGTACTTAAATCGATTTGGTTCGCCAGATTGTTCTGCTCTAAATACGGGAATAGCCGACCGTGGATACTCCACGAGGCATTCGTGGTTACTCGAGGGATGACGCATGCGCTCGGGGGGATCCGTTGTGTTGTGGACTCGTAATTCATGGTTGCCAGCGCAATCTGTTTCAGATTGTTACTGCATTGCATCCGTCGCGCCGCCTCGCGAGCCGCTTGAACCGCTGGAAGGAGTAACCCCACCAGAACTCCAATGATGGCGATCACGACTAAAAGCTCGACCAACGTAAACCCCTGGCTCCGATTCTCTACTCTCGACATATTCCACCTCCGCATGAGTCACGCCCTTTTTCCATCCACTTCACACCATCCATGCACGTTGCTTCTTGAGCACTTCCGCAGAATAGTGACTGGATGTTGACCGACCAAATGCTGAACAAAGATTGGCCAGAGGAGTGGCTCGCTCCAGCCACCCCCCTCCCGTCGAACCATCTTTGGCGACTTTGCGGATTGCAACGATCGTTGAAGGTTTTCCGGCGAAAATCATGCGGTTTCCCGCCCTCCCCCAAGCAGTTGACAACGGAAGTTGACCTAGGGTTCTAGACGAGTCCCTCACTTGGTCCTATTCGGAATGTGGTTATGGCAGCGCAATTCTCAAAGTCTTTGGTAAGTCTCGCCCTTGTTCACATCGGTGCGTCGATTTGTTCTGGAGGTACCCCCGCATCCCCGCAAGCGACCCCTGTACCGCTCAACCTGACGCTTGCCGGGCAGGTTCAAGTTTCCGGCTCCGATGCCCGCTCTGCGGATTTCAACAAGAACTACTTGCCCGTGTTCAATAAAATCATCAACGACAACCTTTCGGAGAGTGTCGTCTTTACCAACGCCTCGGGGTTCAAACTCGACTCTTCCAAGCTCTTTCTGAGAATGCAGGCAAGGGAAACGATCCGTGTCTATTTCTTGGCTGAAGGTGCTGGGTATATGAATACGGTCGGGTTTGCGTTCACCCCAGCTGGAAGCCCGACGCCCGGCTCTCCTCGCGTCATGTACCCGAATGCTTCCGTAGGTACTGGCAAGAGGACCGTGACCGCCCCCATTCGCGCAGGAGACTTTGTCGAAATCGGCAAAGGAGGCAACGGTTGGCAATTGGACTTCTTCCTCATCGGTGATGCGTTCAACCTTTGGGCTAACGAGAAAAAGAGGAAGGCGAACGACTTCATTTGGTACTGGAACGACATTGAAAAGAATAGCGACGGGACCCAGCACGTCGTTGCCTTCGCACTCCCTAACAGTCCCTATATCCTCATCGGCTTCGAAGACTTATTCGGTGGTGGCGATAAGGACTACAACGATGCATTGTTCGTCGTCGACATCGGGATTGAAAATGTCGTCTCCCTGACCGATGACCCATCTACATTACCCAATTAAGTTCACCATTCGAGGCCATGTAGCCTCCCTGTAAGCAAACGACAGTCCTTTATGCGTCCCCCACCAACGAATCGCGCACAACTCCAGCGACATCGCCGAACCGGCGTTGCGACGCTAGAGCTCGCGCTCGTCCTCCCGGTGATGCTGATCTTCGTATTGGGGACGATTGAAATATGCCAACGCATATTCCTTCGCCAATCCGCTTTATTGGTCGCCTACGAAGGTGCACGGCTGGGAGTTCGAAGCACCACAAGCTCGGAAGAGGTGATGGCGCGCTGCAATGCGATCTTGACACAAAGACGGATCCAGGGTGGGTCGATCGAGCTTGAGCCCGCGAACCTTTTGGAATTAACCCCTGGTACATCCATTCGGGTGCGTGTCAACATTCCCTGGGCTAACAATACTCCCACTCGATTCGTCTTGAAAGATCAAGGAATTCTCACCGTGGACGTGCACATGCTGCGCGAATAGCGGAGCACTGCCCCAGGAAGCCAATCCATCATGCTCAACACAAACTCTCTCAAAATCAGTCCCTATCCATTTTCCCTCCGTCGTGTCGCCGCTATCCAGACGCTGAACAAGGACGGAGGTAGTGAACTGCGAAAAGGTTCCATTGTTCTGTTTGCCACCTTCGTGTTTCTTGCATTGGCGGCACTCTCTGGATTGGCAATCAATATTGCCTACATGGAACTGCTTCGTACCGAACAGCGTGTGGTGACCGATGCGGCGGCTAAGTCCGCCTTGGTCGTTCTCGGGCAATCGCAATCTCGTCAACAAGCTATCGAGGCCGCGAAGTCGATCGCTTCTTTGCACCGTGTTGCAGGTCGCTCCGTGAAACTGCAAGACTCCGATATCAAAATCGGCGCTTCAGTGATGATGCAAAATGGAACATTTAAGTTCACCGAAGTCCCCGGTGATTCGGCCTCGGTCACCAATTCGGTCCGAGTTGCGTGCAGTCTCAATCGAGTGGTCGAGGGAGGTGTGCCATTGATCATGATGCCCCAAATGATGGGCAATTCCAAATATCAGCTGGAGCAGTATGCTTCGGCAACACGCATCGAAATGGACGTCTGCGTCGTGGTAGACCGATCGGGCTCCATGGCATGGTCGCTCGGAGACAAGGCATTTGAATACCCAGGTGACCTTGCCGGAAAGTCACCCCTACAGAACTACTTTCAGCTAGCTCACCCCACGCTGAGTCGTTGGGCTGCCCTGAGGGACGCGATCGATGGTTTCGTGCAAGTCCTCGAAGAGTCTCCGATCCAAAGCCGCGTTGCCCTGGCGTCCTATTCCAGCAACTTCACCTTTGGAATCTGGTCGTCGGTGGTCGCAAGTATCGATGAACCCCTCACGACTACCTACACGAATCTTCCCGCTCGTCTCGATACCATCGCGCAGCAGCCATTGATCGGCAACACCAATATCGCTGCGGGATTACGAGAGGGAATCAACGCCCTGACCGATCCGTCCAAAATCCGGATCACATCTTCGAAGACGATCATCCTTCTTACAGATGGAATCAAAACGCAAGGTGATGATCCAGTCGAACTAGCGAACTTAGCCCGACAAATGAACATCCGAATCCATACCATCGCATTCAGCGATCAAGCAGACGTGCAATTGATGACGCAAGTTTCCCAAGCAGGCGGGGGACAATGCTATGTCGCGCCCGATGCAGAATCGTTGACCAAAACGTTTCGTACGATTGCTGCGACCCTACCGAACATGTTGACAGAGTAAAGAGGAACGCCAACGCGATGACCATTTCGAATTACCGATCGCATCCTTCATCCCGCTATCGGGTGGCGACCAAAAATCGGCGAGGCGCTTTTACTGTCGAATTTGCCTTCTGCGCAGGGATCTTCTTCATGATCCTGATGGCTGGTGTCGAGTTCTCTCGCTTTATGTTCGCGCGTCACTCGGTCGATCAAGCGGCCTACGAAGGTGCTCGAGCAGGGATCATCCCCGGGGCTACATCCAGCGATGTCCGTCAAGTCGCCACTCGCATCCTGAACGCAACGGGGATTCGAAAGGCAACGATTCAAGTAACGCCAGAAACCATCAACGATAATACGGCAGAAGTAGAAGTTCACATCCGGTGCAATTACGCCGATAGCTCATGGATGGGGCCCCTATTCCTCGGCGCTGCGGTGATCGAAACTCGATTAACCCTCGATCACGAGAACAAAGCCTACCTCGTGAAGGAACGAGCCCCCGGCATCGGTGATAATGATCACGAGCCAATTGATATCTAGCGGGCCGTCTGACGATAGTAGTCGATGGTCTTCCTCAGGCCTTCCTCCAGTCCGATTTGCGGCTCATACCCCAGCAATCTTCTCGCTAACGTGATATCGGCCAAGCTTTCGCGAACGTCGCCGATACGGGGAGGCATGAACTCGATCTTTGGACGACAGCGTAGCATCTCTCCTAAGAAGTCGAGTAGTTGAAGCAATGTGGTCTGCCGTCCATCGGCGACATTGATCACCCGGCCTCCAATATTTGGCCTTTCCGCGGCTAGCAGATTCCCATGCACGACGTTGGCGACGTAGGTGAAGTCGCGAGACTGCAATCCGTCACCGTAAATGAGGGCAGGCTGCCCCTGCAAAATGCGGCTCACAAAGAGTGGAATAACCGCCGAATAGGGACTGTTTGGATCCTGCCTGGGGCCATAGACATTGAAGTAGCGAATGCCGACCGTTTCCAGCCCAAAACTATGGTAGTAGGCTTGGCAGTAGTATTCCCCGGTCAACTTCGCTACGGCATAGGGTGAGAGAGGCATCGGAAGATCCGTCTCTCTTTTGGAGGAAGTGGGCTGATCGCCGTAGGCGCTGCTGCTGGCCGCGTAAACAAAGCGCTTCACCTTGGCTTTGACACTCCAGTGCAACATGTTCAATGTCCCAGTCGCACAAGCATCATGGGTGTCGAGCGGCTTCTCCAACGACAAGGGGACCGATGCCAAGGCGGCTTGATGGAACACGCGCTCGATGCCAGACAACGCTTCTTGTGCTGCAATCGGGTCGGTGACGCTCCCCTTAACGAACTCGACGCGATCGGAGACGGCCTCCAGATTCTTCAGGGAACCCGTTCCGAGATTATCCAGGACTCGCACCGAATGCCCGGCATCCACCAGTCCATGAACGATGTGAGAACCGATAAATCCTGCTCCGCCGGTCACCAAGCACTTCGCCATTGCAATCTTCCCTTCTCGATCTTGTTGGGACCGTCCGCTCTAACCAATCGCCAAAGGACTGAGGTTTACAACATGGGTCCAGTATCCCAGCACTTCTATCCCATGGCCACGTAGATGACGGACACGTTTTTGGGTCTCGCGATCGGGTTGCGTTGCGAGGATGACTAGCCCATCACACTGCCGCCCGAGACTTAAGAGGTCTTGATCGGACGGAATGCAAAAATCGAGGAGCGTCAACCGATGCCGACGCCACTTCGACACCTCCGTAATCCCCGCAAAACGTTGATTCCTCGAGGATAGAACGTCGTCGCCTGGCAAATCCTCCGCCCGGACACGATAGGGCTTGGTCGAGAGTTCGACGCCGAGAGCGCGTGCTAATTCGTCGACGATTTCTGGCCAAAGCGATTCGATCCCACTCCCTTCTGACGAGAGGGAGGCAATTCCTAAAACGAATGGATCCCTTTTCTTGATCGATTTGACGATGGCTGAAATTGGGATGGAGATCTGTTGCACGTTCATCAATTGTTTCTCAGATTGCTGAACAACTTCGCATAGGGATGGAGAACAGGACGATTGGCTCCAGTCTTGGGAGCCGGCACCGATGCCTTGATCGTCTCGATATCCTCTTCGATGACCAGCATGTCCCGATCGTCGCTTGCGACGGGTTTGCTAATCATTGCATCACCCACTCCTCCTGTGAGGTTCCATTCATCCCTCATCTCCGCAAAGGTACCCGCGGTGTGGAACGCTGCGTCCGCCATCATCGCTTCCTCTTCCGTGGCAGTAGGGGGAGCACTCTCGATGGGATAGCTCGGCTCGAGTTCGACTATGATTTGAGTGGGATCGAAGGCCATGGCGCTGAGATTGAGTTCGGAAACCAAATCACGCATTTCCTCCTCCACTTGCTTTTCCAGGCTCGCCGCTTGGGAGGGAGTCATATTCGAGTACACGGTTTCGCTCGGTTCGTCCCAACGTTGCAATGGGAATGCAGGAGGTCCAAGCACTGGCTCCGATTCCATAAACGAATCTGCTTCAGGAATTTCGTCGTTGCTCGTTGTCGCAAATGGTTCGATACGTTCCAAGTCATGATTCAAGCTTCCGAAGGCTACCCCCGAATAGGCTTGATAGCCTGCAGAAGATTGGACAGGGAGATTGAACTCTTCGTCGAAATCGCTTCCAAATGGATCCTGAGAAACAATCGATTCCAAGCGAGACGGAGTTGCTTCGGCTAGCGGTTGCAGGGTGTAATCCTCGTGCCCTTCTGGTGCACCGTGGATCACTACTTCTTCCTCTTCCGTTTCCGTTTCTATTTCTTCCAAATCATCGAGCGGTCCGAACTCAACGATGGATGGAATGGAATTCTTCGAAACGGTAATCAGGCTTTCCAGAACCGAACTTGAGACTTGATTTGAAGAAGCAGGACTCGCCAGCTCAACCGTATGCAGTTCCGCAGTTTGCGTTTCAGCCGTATGCGTTTCTATCGTGTGCATTTCTGTCGTGTGCATTTCTACTGGCAATGTCGGTTGAGCCACGATCTCGACCGATTTTGCTTTCGTCTTCACGGACTCTGGCTCGCTCCAAGGATTTGGGAGCTGCTGGAGCATGCCCCACGCCTTGCCGATCACGTCGGCCGTTACGGGGCAAATCCTTTCTTGAGCTGCGATCCACATTGCTTGGTCGGCAAGTTGATCGATCAATCGAGGAATACCATCCGAACCGCGATGCAGCGCATCCAACGCATCGCGGGTGATCACGCGAGCGTGATTGACTCCGCACAATTCAATTTTATGAATTGCGTAGGCGGCAGTCTCTTGAATCGAAAGGGGCATGAGATAGCAACGTGCTGCCAATCGCTGGCTGAGCGACTCCATGTTTGGGTTGCACAACGCTTCATCAAGCTTCATATTCCCACAGAGCACCAGTCGAACTCGCGGTACGCCATTGCGATGGATGTTGGTCAACAGGCGGATCTCATCCAGCAGCTTCAAGGAAAGAGTCTGGGCTTCATCGACGATCAATAAGACGCCGTCGCTTCCCGTATCTTGAGGTGACTGCAGCCGATTCATCAGCGTGAGCCGTAGCTCTCCCTCATTGAGATCGCGATATGGCATCTGAAGTTCGAACAGGAGACTTTGAAGCAATGCGCGACGAGTGACCAATGGCGAGCTTGCAAGCATCACCACTTCAAAGGAACGTCGAAAATGTTCTGCCAATCGCAGGCAACACAGAGTTTTCCCAAGCCCGGTTCCGCCAAAAACGGCAACGGGGCCCTCCGCACGAGAAATGGCACGGGCCGCTGTTTGGACCGTTTGCTCCATCGAATTGGAAGGAAAGTAACGATCCAACGAAGGCGCAGCCAAGAATGGTCGGTTCACAAATCCAAAAAACGACTCGTACATTCGTTCAATCCCCGCTTGAGGCAATTTCTCCGGCCATCCCTGCCGTGTGAAATCAAGGCATTCCACGACCCATCGCCGCGTGTCGGTGAAATCGGACGCTCAAGCCATTCATCATGAGTACGATCGTTAAAATCGTTAGATTTTAAACCGCAACGTTGTTCGCTCTCTCAACGATGAGAAGATAGGAGTTCTAGCGAATTTGACGGGCCACGGTGGGATCTTCTGGGAATTCAACTACGGCATCGGCATCCCACGACGCACCGCTGACTGGATGGAACTATGGTTTCTCTAGGCCCGCATTTTTCCATCGATGGGTGTAACATGAGACTTACAAAATTACGGTGGCATCGCTTTTCACGAGGGGAAGAGGGTGCAACGGCGATCGAATACGCCATTTTGCTATCCCTCATCGTGGTCGCAGTCCAAGCGAGCGTCGGCCAAGTTGCCACGGCGACGAAAAACTCCTTTGACAAATCAGGCGAAGTGGTGAACGCTGCGCTCGGATCCTAGACTTCCTGCCCAGTCTGTCCTTCTTTTCAAGCAGGACCACCTTCGCCAGCCAATCGCTCGACTTGGGGTTTTCCCCTCTTTGCAAATGCCAGCAAGAAGACCGCGGCACCGATAGCAATCGCTCCCAGAACGAGCCATAGTGCAGGGAGATGTTCGGAGTTCCCTAGCCAGGGTGTGAGTTGCTCCTTTTCCAATCTTGAAAACAGCAGGACGATGCTGTTGTGGATCATGTGGATCCAAATTCCCGGGAGGATACTACCTGACGTCCAAGCGGTGTAGCCAAGAGCAATACCCAGCAAAAGGGTTGGTACAAACTTCTCCAACGATAAAACGTTTCCCGAGATAATGTGGAACAACGCGAATAGGAGACTGCTTCCCAAAATGGCGAGCAACGGCCTCAAACGGGATTGCATCGATGTCAACGTAAAGCCTCGAAAGAAGATTTCTTCGGCTACGGCCGGTATCAATGCTTGAGTGATCAAAATCCAGGTCAACGGAATGGCCATCCATTCGGCCTTCCACTTCTCCAGTTCGGGAATGAAAGAAGCCAGACTCCACGACTTGAACAAGAGCACTCCTTCGAGAGCGAACATCCACAACGTCGAGGCTAACAAGACGACGGAAAGTGTAATCATGAAGAATCGCCCCCAAACGCTCCCGGGGCTGGTCAATGCCCCTTGTCCCTTCGAGAGCCCCAAGGCGTTTGTTAGAGATACTCGCTGATAGATGAGCCAAAGGGATGGTAGCAAGACGAATAGAACTGCCAGCGCCAACGCATTGAGACCCATCAGCAATGCCGTTTGCCCTGACAGGAATCGTCCCATACTGGAGATGACAAACAACGCCGGAAAAAGGAATGCCAAGTAGATGGCGAAGTCTCCCAACTCCGGGAAACTCCTCGATTTCCGAGGCCTCCGAATCAAATCACTCCAGCTAGCTTGGCTTAACGAAGTGCTGTTCGCTGCACCGAACAAGTTCGCTGCTACGACCAAGGCCGCACCTCCGTATCCGATGGTGGTGATAATCGCAATCAGTGCGGGTATCAACGACGGTCCACCCCCCATGATATCGCGAGAAAGCAGCAAGACATTTAGAAGCGGCACCACAGCAAGGAAACTGGTGAACTCGACATTCGGCATCAAGGTAACCAATCCAGGGGCGAGGGATAGCAACATCACGGGAATCAAATATGCCTGAGCCTCTTTGAAGCTCTTTGCGAACGAACAAAGGGCGAGCAAGATCGAACTGAAAAACGCCGCGAAAATCGCGAGGATGGGCAGGATCTGAACAAGCGTCCAAATACCAAAACCTCCCTCTCCAAATAAGGCTTCACCCAACCCGCCAAATGCGAGAGTAACCCAGGTAGCGAACAAGTTTGCCAGCGCGGTAAGGATGGCTACGGTTACTACGGCGACATATTTGCTGAGGAGCAATGCAAATCTTGGCGCAGGGGTAGCAATCATCGCCTCCATGGTCCCTCGCTCCCGCTCGCCGGCTGTGAGGTCGATCGCAGGATAAACTGCCCCTGTAATGGTCATCAGAATTAAAACCAACGGAATCACCGAAGCGACGGATGCGAAGGGGTCCTGTTTGCTTCCGACTCCGATGGATCGAAGTTGAACGATGGGTCCCAAGCGATTGCCTAGCGCCTGACTCAATGCTCGAAACTGTTGATCGTTGATCAATTGGCAAAGTCGTCTCAGAAGATTCGCAGCATCCTGGCTATGCCCATCCCCTTGTCGGAATTCCATTTCCGCTTGGATCGTCCAAATTGCTCCCTCGCGTGTCTGGCGTTCAGTTCGATGCAATTGAACGATTGCGACATCGATGATGCCAGCTTCCAAGGATTCGCGCAGAGTCCCTTCGTCTACTTGCACCAACCGGAACCGTTCGATTTCACTCAGCAACTTCTTTACGCGATTCGTGGGCAGATCCGTCGCGTCCTCTTGACCCTCGGCATCGGAATCGTTCGAAGCAAACTCTGGGGGAGGGATGGGAGAGGGCAAGTCCTGTTCGACGAGAACCGATCCTTCGTTAAGAACCTCCTCGATCGCTCTTCCCTGTTCAGGATCGACGACCCCCAGAACATAGGGGGTAGCAGGGGAACTGCCTGCCGCGCCGATCAAGAGGCGTTGCAACGCCATGCTTAGAAGAGGATAGACGAGAATCGGCATGAGGACTAACGTCATCACGGTTCTTCGATCGCGAAGGCTTTCACGCAACTCCTTCAAGCAAAGGCGCTGAAGCCGACCGCCGCTGAGATAAGTGCTAACATCCATCGGGCTGGCCATTCGATTCGTGAATGAGTTCGATAAACATATCGGTTAGGTGTTGGTGCCCTGTTGCATGCTGTAGGTCGGCGAGCTTACCTTCGTATCGCATTTTCCCTCGATGTAGGAGTCCGAATCGATCGCATACACGCTCAGCCTCATCCAGCCGATGGGTCGAGAGCAAAACTGCTTTGCCGCGACTTCGTATCAATTCGATGAACCGAAAAATCGTTTGACTTCCCACGACATCCAAACCTCTCGTCGGCTCATCGAGCAACATGACGGGTGGATCATGCATCAACCCTCGGGCTAAGATCACTCGCTGCTTTTGCCCTGTGCTCAACGTGCTACAGCGTTGCTCCAAGATCGTGTCGATTCCAAGTTGGCTCGTCAGCTCTTTCATCCGCTCCTTCGCCACGGACAAATCAACGGCGTAAAGATCTGCAAAGTACAGGAGCATCTCCTTGACCGAAAGCCAAGGATAGACGCCGTCGTTCGTTGAGATCAGACCGAGCATACTCCGATGGGAGATGGGATCGAGTGCCGTGGCCTGGTCTCCAATACGAACTTCCCCGCGATCCGGCTCCAACAGACCCATCACCATGCGCAACGTAGTCGTCTTTCCCGCTCCATTGGGGCCGAGCAGACCATAGACCTCACCGCTGGCGACATGAAAACTCACATCATGAACGGCAACCAACGGTTGCCCGCGAACGAGGAATTGTTTATGCAGATGATTCGCTTGAATCATTCAAAGGGCTCGCAATGGTGGGAACGAAGAAAGTGCCGCTATTCTAGCCAGCCCATCGAGCGCCCGTGAACGACTTATCCTGCATTCTGCAATGAAGCACCAGCATTCTGGGAAGAGGGCTCCGCATTTTGAGACGAGGACTCCGCGTTGGGTAACGACGACGGCGTGTTTCCCTTACTCGAGGACTTGTCTTTGCGAAACCACTTGCGAAAGGGACCATCTAAATCGTCCAAGTAACTGTAGAGAACCGGAACAGCCAACAGGGTTAGGAGCAGGGACAGAGTCTGCCCACCGGTCGCCAACACAGCAATGGAGCGGCGTTCTTCCGCACCCGGCCCTGTCGCTATCAACAATGGTAGCAGTCCGGCAACAAACGAAATCGTCGTCATGAGAATAGGACGCAAACGGTCTCGGTTGGCAAGGAGAATGGCCGACTCTCGATCCATCCCTTTGTGTCTCAACGCATTCGTGCAGTCGATCTGCAGAATCGCCGCTTTCTTTACCACTCCAAAGAGAACCAGTACCCCCAGCGCCGAGTACACATTGAGCGTCTCATTTCCCCAGTACAAACTGATCAAACCGAAAGGAACCGATAGCGGAAGGGTAAAGAGGATGGTCAAGGGATGGGCAAGATGCTCGAATTGGGCTGCCAGCACGATGTACATGAAGATGAAACTGAGAAGAAACGTCCAGCGAAATTCTCCCAGCGTCCTATCAAGTTCTCTTCCTCGACCCATAACGCGAGTCTCAAAGCCAGGCGGGACCCCAATCGCATCGGCCTCTCGCTTGATGGCATCGATCCGGTCTGCCAACGCGTAGCCTTGGGACAGATTCCCTCGAATCGCAACCATGCGCTGCCGATCCAATCGGTCGATCCGAGCTTGCGAATCCGCGAACTGAAAATTCACCAAATTCTCGACACGCGTCAGAGTTGTTCGACTTGACCCATCGGTCGGTGGGGAGTTGGGCTCTCTACTAATCATCGACACGGCGGCTGGATTCGTTCGAACGTACAACTGCGAAATGGAATCGGTGTCTTGCCGGTCGACTCCTACCAATCGCAACTCGACGTCGTAGGCATCATCCACGGAGGCATCCCGGTATCGGGAGACTCGGTCGTCTCCTCCGACAGCGACTCGAAGCGTATCTGCAATCTCTTGAACGGAGACTCCCATCGCTGCCGCTCGCTCCCGATCGATGTCGACAAGTAATTCTGGCTTATCCAGCCGCAATGTGGTATCGATGTCGACGACCCCATCCACATTGTTCAAGACCGCCGAACGGACCTTCTCACTAAATGTTGCCAATGCCTTGGGGTCTGGCCCCGTGATCGTGAAATCGATGTCGACATTCGGGCCTTGCCGCAACGACGTAAGATTGCGAAGCGACAAACGAACGTCGGGAAACGATTTGAGCAACCCACGGATCTCGGCCATCTTTTCCTGCTGGGAATAGTTTCCTTCGAATGCTTCTTTCGGTTGCCCTCGTAGGAGCTCCTTCCAAAGACGGTGCAGCGAGAAGCTTCTCTTTTCGGCATCTTCCAACCGCACGTAAATGTTCGCACTGTTCACGCCGCCGAATCCTCGCGAGCCAACCGACGTCAACGTTAATTCCACTCCCGGGATCGCCTGCAAAGTCTTTTCGATTTGCTCGACCGCGGAATTCATCGCCAAAATGGTGGTCCCCTCTTTGGCATTGATGCTGACTTCAAACTCAGACTCATCAACGTTGGTGGGGATATAGTCCTGTCGCACCCATCCGTATAACGGGATGTTGGCCAGGATCGTGAGGACGCACAAGATCAACGTCGCGAAGCGGTATCGCATCGCTAGCTTGAGGGTCGCCATGTAGCCGACTTCGATCCAATGGTAGAACCCTCCTCGAGTCCCTTTCTCATGAGATTTCGCTTTGGCCCGCTCTTCTGCCGTCGGACTCTTCAACAACAAGCTGCACATCATTGGAGTCAGAGTGAAGCTGATAAACATCGAAACGAGAATGGCGACCGTGGCGGTTACTCCGAACTCAAACAGCATGCGGCCCGTCACGCTGGATAGGAACGACACCGGCAAAAAGACGATCACCAGGGAAACGGTTGTCGCCAATACGGCTAAACCGATCTCTTTGGTCCCCTCAATCGCCGCTTGCTTGGCATCCATCCCAAGCTCCTCGATGCAACGAAATACGTTTTCAAGCACGACGATCGCATCGTCGATCACGACTCCTACCATCAATACCAATGCGAGCATTGTGACGTTGTTCAGCGTAAATCCGAATGCCTTCATGAACGCAAACGTGGCGATGATAGAAGCAGGGATCGCCACCGATGCAATCAACGTCGATCGCCATGAACGCATAAACAGGAGAACGGTCAGACATGCAAGAATCGAACCGGAAATCAAGTGGTTCTCGATCTCGTGGAGGGCTGCAAGGATGTAACGCGACTGATCTTGGATCACTGTCACGTTGACATCCGACGGCAACAGTCCACGCGATCGTTCCAGACGCTCCTTCACACCTGCGATCACATTGACGGTGTTCTCACCGGATTGACGTTGGACGCTCAAGGTGACGGTGGGAACGCCATCGAGTCTCGCGATGGTCCGAACCTCTTTGGTCGAGTCCTCGACCGTCCCTAAATCCTTCAGGCGAATCGGGACTCCATCGATCGTATCGACGACCAATTCAGGAAAATCTTTCGCCGCCTCGACGCGTCCAAGGGTCCGAAGCGATCGCTCTCGAAGTCCCTCGTCCACTCGGCCACCCGGAACTTCTGTGTTTTGCCGCACCAATGCCTCACGCACTTGCAAGATCGACATTTCGTACGCCGCAAGCCGCTTCGCATCGACGTTGACCTTGATTGCACGCTCGGCCGCGCCGGAAATGGATACTTGACCAACTCCTTTGCTCGATTCGATGACGCTTTTGACGTATCGATCCGCCAGAAAATATAACTCGGTCGGAGTTCGCTCTCCCGACACCGCGATGGTCATGATGGGGCTGGAATCGATATCCGATTTCTGGACGACCGGCGGATCCACCGTGTCGGGCAGTCGGTTCGAGACCGCGGAGACAGCATCCCGAACGTCCTGCAACGCTGCATCGATATCCCGTGAAAGAGCGAACGTGATGATACAAATCGAACTGCCGTCGTTGGAAATACTGCGCAATTCCTCGATCCCTGCGACGGTCGACACCGCATCCTCAACGATTTGGGAGACCTCGGACTCGACCTCTTGGGAGGCCGCCCCGGGGTAATTCGTGCGGATGAAAACCGTCGGCAAATCCGTGCTCGGATAACGGTCGATCCCCAAACTGGGGAAAGCAACAATTCCCGCAACGACGAGGGCCATCACGAGCATCAGAGCGAACACAGGTCGCTTTACGCAGATTTCGGCTAGCCAATACAAGGTTGAAACCTATGGTGGGTTCGAGCGGCAAGAAGGTGGGAAAAGCAAGGCAGGGAGACTCCAAACGTCCAGCCCCATTGTAGTTGGAATGGCACCAAGTCTCCACCTGCATGTATGATCGAAGCTACTTTCAAGGACCATTGCATGATCGCAAAACGACAAGCCCCCAACCAGCTTTCCAAATTCAACCCACGGAATCCACTGCGAGCGCGAAGCCCCGTTTGGCTGATTGGTATCGTTCTGCTCCTCGCCCTCTACAGCGTCGCGCAACCCTGGCTTAACCGACAATTTGGCTGGGAATTGCCGGCTTTCTGGGTCGCGGATTCCGACTCCAAACGTCCCGATAACCCCTCGTCTCCCTCGCGCTCTGACAAATTGTCGGTACCGCAAGATGCTGGCGTGGAAGCGTCCGAAGCCTCCCGGGATGCAACGACCACCTCGACAGCCACCTCGACAGCAACCTCCGCAAAGAACTCGGCCGAGACGTTCTTAGAGAAGATCGCCGAACAAACCTTCCAATCTCCCGCTGGATTGCTCTACAAACGAGGTTCGGAAGAGGGCCATCGACTGAAACACTTGGAACGGCACCTCCGCGATATCCCCGAGCGACCTGGCCCCCACGGAGTCTTTCGTGGCTCGATGGCCGAATTCCTGCAGGCGATCGACGACGCCTACCTCAGAGCGATGAAAAAAGCGTCGGGGACTTCGAGTTCGCGGGACGCAGGAAGGACGATTCTCGAGGTCCAATTCCCTCGCGAGATCGGTTTCTTGGGGGGACAAGAAGGGAAACGGAAATCCAATCCGCCATTGAGAAAGCTCAAAATTGTCTTGGATGACGATTCCGTAATCACCGCCTACCCGTTCTAAAGACCCATGCCGACCTCAAAATTACTGTACATTTGCTCGTGTCCCATCTGTGAACAAGGTCTATTGAGGCCGCGGATATGCAAGTCCGATGCGAATCCCTCGGAATCGGTTGCGACCATTCTGTGTGACGAGTGCGATGCGGTTTGGTCCACTCCCTCTCTCCAAGAACGCATCCTCACCAAGAATGAAGGGGAACCGGCTTGCCCTCGATGCCAAAAATCCCTTTGGGGCCCCCAAAGCCACTGGGCCACGCTGGAAGAAATATACCTACTCGGTTGGTATAACTACGTCCAAGTGGCCATCATGGAGACACCCTGATCGAGTCCCAACCGATCCGACCTACGCTCCGCAATCTGGTCCATCGAAGGCCTTTTCCGCTTGCTGCTCCCCGTCGATCACCTTGCGAATCTCCTCGATGCTATACAAGCGGCCTCGATTGCACCCTGGGCAATTCTTTGAAATTTCTTTCCAGTCTCTGGGGGTGGCGATATTCGACTCCCAGAACGGCCAAGTCCGGCATTGCGAGGGTCTCGATTCGTAAACGGAACAGCGCCGAGTCTCGGGTTCCAGGAAAATACAGTCGCCGTCGGAATACTCGACCAAGCTGACTCGAGCTCCGATGCGACGCGTGAATTTCCGCTCAAAACCATCGAGGTCGTCCTCCATGCCCACAGCCTTAGCGATCTCCGCAATCTCGCTCTCGCTCACCCAGACGTATCCAGTTCCAGGGCCGCTGCAGCAATTGCCACATTGCGTGCACTCGAACGAAAGGCCATTTTGGTACCAAGTGGAATACGACGTGTCCATTGCGACGGAGGGTCCGGAGGGGCGACGAGATCAAATGCTTGAATTGACGCAAGTCTACCGAATCGATACGCTCCCCGCGACCAAACTCGGAAAATACGTAGAATAGGACCACAGTCGTCGCCTGGGCCTCCTTGGCCACGACGATTCACGGGGCTGTTTACGACTCCACCTGCGGCTCCAACCGCGCTTTGTTTCTCTAAGATCTGTCCGCAAAATGCAACTGCTCGAAAAAATCTGGGAAGGGACTTCCAATGCCGTCAACGGAGTATTGGGAGGACTGGATCGAGGCCTGACGGTTTTCTTTGGCTCAGCCAACTCCAGACAGATCAAGCGCTTTAGCGAGCTTGCCAAACTCGTCGGCGAACTAGAACCGAAAATGACTTCCCTCAGCGATGAGGAACTCCGGGAGCAGACGGTCAAATTTCGCAAACGTTTGGCCGATGGTGAAACGCTCGAAGACATCCTCGTCGAAGCGTTTGCAACGTGCCGTGAAGCCGGCCGACGATTCCTCAAAATGCGTCACTACGACGTGCAGCTCATCGGTGGAATGGTTCTTCACGGCGGAAACATCGCCGAAATGATCACCGGAGAAGGAAAGACGCTCGTGGCGACGCTTCCCGCCTATCTCAACGCGCTCGAAGGAAAGGGAGTCCACGTTGTCACCGTCAACGACTACTTAGCGCGACGGGACATGGAGTGGATGGCCCCTCTCTACATGGGGCTGGGACTCACCGTCGGCAGCATCCAAAGCGGAATGTCTAACTCTCAACGCCAGCAGTCCTACGCCGCGGATATCACCTACGCCACCAATAACGAATTGGGATTCGACTATTTGCGCGACAACATGCGCATGGCCTCTCGCGGCGATCATCGATTCCCACCCGAGCAGCAACAGGTCCAAGGGCCACTTAATTACGCTGTCATCGACGAAGTTGACAACATCCTGATCGATGAAGCCCGTACACCGCTTATCATCTCCGGGAGCGCGGCTCGGGACATGGGGAAATACGCCGACGCCGATAAAGTGGCCCGCGCGTTGAAGCGAGAGGACCACTTCGTTGTCAACGAAAAAGATCACACGGTGAACTTGACCGATGCCGGGATTCGCGAAGCCGAGAACTTGGCCGGCGTCGAAAGCTTCTACACGGTCGGAAACATGGAGTGGCCCCACCTGCTGGACAATGCCCTCAAAGCCCACCACTTGTACAAGAAAGATGTCAACTACGTCGTCAAGGATGGCGCAATCATCATCGTCGACGAATTCACCGGCCGATTGATGGAAGGTCGTCAGTGGAGCGATGGATTGCACCAAGCTGTCGAAGCCAAAGAAGGGGTCCAAATCAAAGAGGAAACCCAAACTCTCGCGACGATCACCCTCCAGAACTTCTTCAAACTCTATCGCAAGATCGCCGGAATGACCGGAACGGCAATGACCGAAGCGAACGAGTTCAACAAGATCTACAAACTGGGGGTCATCGCCATTCCTTCCAACCGGGGATTGCAGCGCATCGAATTCCCCGACGCGATCTACCTTTCGGAGCAAGAAAAATTCGACGCCGTCGCAGATGAAGTCGAACGCGTTCACAAATTCGATACGATCCGATATGTCGATCGGAGCAAAGGGGCTTTGGTAGGAACCATCCAATCGGAAAACGATACCGAAGTCACTCTCAAGAAATCCGACTCCAAAGAACTGGTGACGGTTCCCCGCACGGAAATCAACGAAATCGAATACTCCGGTCGCCCGATCTTGGTCGGGACCGTCTCGATCGAAAAGAGCGAAAAGCTTGCGAGATTGCTCGATCAGCGTGGGGTAAAGGCAGAGGTTCTCAACGCCAAACAACACAAACGCGAAGCGGAAATCGTTGCCCAAGCGGGACGTATGGGAGCTGTTACGATTGCGACCAACATGGCCGGTCGGGGGACCGACATCATTCTCGGTGGAAACCCCGACACCATGGCTTGGGCTCAACTGCAAGATCGCTATCCAACCCGATTGGAAGTCCCGAAGGATGAATGGGAATCGCTGGTCCACGAAATCGAACAGCGCGAACAAATGAAATCCCAAGGGGAACAGGTTCGCAAGAAAGGTGGTCTCTACGTCGTCGGAACCGAACGACACGAATCGCGACGCATCGACCTTCAGCTTCGAGGTCGTTGCGGCCGGCAAGGTGACCCGGGTTCCAGTCGCTTCTACTTGTCGCTCGAAGACGATTTGATGCGTATCTTCGCGGGAGAATGGGTTCGAGAGTGGATGAAGCGGATGGGCATGGGCAATGGCGAGGCCATCGAAAGTCCCTATGTTTCGAAACGAATCTCAGGCGCTCAAAAGAAGGTCGAGGAGAGAAACTTCGAAGCCCGAAAGAGTTTGCTCGAATACGACGAAGTCATGGATTACCAACGCAAACGGGTCTATGGCTATAGGCAGGAGATTCTGGACGGAACCAGTTGCCGCGATTTGGTCATGAACCAACTCCGCGAGCAGATTCAAAGCAATGTGGAACAGTATTGCGATCCGCTCTTCGGCGCGGAGTCCTACGCGAAATGGGCTGGCGCCCGACTCGGTGTTCAACTCGATCCCAAAGACTTCCGAGGGGTCGAACCCAACACCGCTGTCCTCTACGCCAAGGATCAGACAGAACGAGCCGCTGAGACCCAAATTTTAGATGCTATCGATGAGAACCTTCCTCTGGAAACCGAACAGTCCGAATGGAATTGGGAAGCGATGACCAAATGGGTCAATGCGAGGTTCAATACGAACTACACCGTTAGCTCGTTAAAGAAAACCGACCGCGATCGCATGGATGAAGAGCTGATCGAAAGCGCGACCAAGTACATCGAATCGATCGACCTCTCCGAAGGGGCTGTGTTCCTGACCGATGACTTTGGATTGAAATCCCTGGCGGGATGGATGGCCAATAAATTCGGCATCCAAGTCAATGTCGAGGATCTCAAGGGGCAAGAGCCAGAACAGATTGTCAAGAAACTACTGAAGCTCGCCGAAGACACCTACAGCGAACGGGAAAGCCAGTTCCCTGTCTTGATGGCTTTCCGTCGCTTCAGCAGTATGACTTCCCCCGATTCTTACTCGATCGATGGTGCTGCCGTCGCGAACTGGGCGATGGCACGATTCGAGGATCCTAACGCAGGCGAAAGCCTCACCGAGGATCCTAATCAATCCTTCGAGGCATTGGTTACCATCTCGAAGAAGTCGGTCGAAAAAGGAATCGGTCTTCGCAGCCTCGTAGCCGAAAAAGCGAATGCACTATTCGGCCGCGAAGAATCGAAGAGCTTGAAAACTCTTTTCCAACGCGATCAAGCTGAGATCGACAAGGTTGCGAATTGGGCCCGCCAAACACTGGGTTGGTCCGGTGAATCTGAATCGATGCGAGAATGGACTCGCAAAGAGTTCATCAATCGCATGACGCAAACGATCGATGATCGATACTTCCCCGAAATCCGACGTGTCGAACGAACTGTCCTCCTCACACAACTTGACTCCGCATGGAAGGATCACTTGCTCGCCATGGACCATGTCCGTGCCGGTGTGAACTTCCGCAGCATGGGACAAATGGACCCCAAGGTCGAGTACAAACGAGAGGGGATGCGGCTCTTCGATCAAATGTGGCTTTCGATTGGCGAGCGAATGACCGATGTCATTTTCCGCATGGAGGCGATCGATTCCGATATCGTCGCCGATGCTTGGGTGGAAACCAGTGCTCGACATGACGAATTCGACGTTCGACAAGCCCTCGCGGAAGAACAGTCCAGTTTGATGGCTGAAAAGGAACGCGACCTTGAGCAAGCCGAGCGAGCGGGTGCCCCCGACACGGCAGTTCCTACCATCCGACACAGAGGGGATCGGATCGGTCGAAACGACAACTGCCCCTGTGGTTCTGGAAAGAAGTACAAGAACTGCTGTATGCGGAAACAAGTCTAATCGTGAGAGGGGGATCGGGCGACTCGCGGTTTGCGAGTCGTCCACTTATGGTAAATCCTCGTTAACTCACGCCACCAACGCTCTCGACCCTTCGCATTCGCTTGCGGTTGAAGCCATTCGGGGGCTTCTCGATTTGGTTGCCACTGCGATTCGCCAAGCGACGCAATCGCATCTCTCAAGACGGCGAAGAACGAGTGCTCGGTCAAGACACGCTCGCGCGCCTTCGACAGAGCTTCTGCGTACTTGTCGTACGGGTCGCTATCCAGCCACGCGGCAATTTGCTCAGCAATCTCCTGTAGGGCAATCGAAAGTTTCGGCTCGACCAACCGCTCATCGAGTTGGATGCGATACATCGTATCGGGACCAAACCATCGCTCAATATTGGTACATCCCAAATAGATAGGGATCGCTCCTCCCAAATAAGCATCCGAAAGCTTCTCGCTCCAGTAATTCGGCTCGGTGCTGTTCTCGAAGGAAAGGTGGTACTGGTACGGGGCGATCGCATCTCTTTTGTCGGCTACCTCCCGTATTCCCTTTCCGAAAATCTGCAATCGGTCACCTAGTCGCTGCTGAAGGATCCTGACAAGTTGCAGACGAATCCGATGCCCCCGGTGAAACGATTTGTTAGAGACGACGATCGAAATTTCGGCCTTTTTGCGTACCGTCTCCCCCCTTTGAAGCTGTGTGAAGTCTAGCCACTGATTTTCCGTTCGATTCCAACCGTAAAACCAAGGCAATCCTGGTTGCGATACAATCGTCTTTCCGCGAAAACTCGGTACAGGAAACGGCGACACCAGAACACCAAATTGGTCGAGAAACGGCATATCGATCCGAGCCAACGAGGAAGGCTCTCCCATCAGCATGATTCGACGATGCTTCGGAATGAGCGTTGGCTCTGGCTCGCGAAACGGTTCGTGGCATACCAGCCAATCGCTGACGCTGGACTGCGACGCTTCACGAAACGCTTCGAGTTGATGATGGAGGATCACGTTCGGATACGAACATGTCCTGTCGTAGAGCGTCATGGGTGACCGGGGTTGTGCTACCCAAATGCGAAATGAGGGTTCGGACTCGTTGCTACTCAATCCATTCGCACCCAAGTCGAAGGAACAATGCTGTCGTCTACGCGCGGGCGTCCATGATACCACACCCTGGGAGCGACCACGAGTTGATTGGGGTGAAACGCGAGCCATGCTCCCCACCAACTAAAGGTACTGTTTGCAAGGATGTGGTGCTCGCAACTCGACATGAGTCGTAAATCTTCCGTAGGTGTATCGGAGTTGTGCCGTACAACCGTCTTGCGAATCGGAATATCCAGGTTGTCCTGCACCCAATCAGGATCGTCCGAAAACAGAAATGCTTGAACGTTTTCGTGCCCCAATCGATCGATCAGGTAAGCGGTCGCGCGTTGATAGTAGTCCAGCGAGCAAGCCGCGTAGATCGCTCGATTCTTCGGGTTGGTGACATAGTCTCCTCGGCGAATATGAATCGCAATCGACTTGCTCGATCCAATCCTATCGAGGAGTTGTCCGTTCTCCAGGGAAGGCTTCTCTCGAAAGGCGAACAGTTTGCGAATGTCGTCACGGTAGGAGGAGAAGTACTGTTCGGACTGCCAACATCCATGGAGATAGATCGATCTGCGTTCGGTGGATCGAAATCGATTCAAGATGTCGTGATACGCAAGCTCCTTTTCACGCGCATAGAGGACACGTGAGCGATTTCGAATCGTCCAAAACACAAAGGAGAGACTGGATCGCTTCAATGGCGGGAGAGAAACGACGGATTGGTTGGAATTCGAGGCCGAGGAGGAGGTGAGAATTGGTGCATCGAATTGAAATGAATTCAATCCCAGGTTCCGGCAACGATCTTTCTGGATCGGACGGGCATCGCACAGGTGGGATTGGTTCAAACGGCGTGCGAGCGCTGCGCCCGCTGCCGCTTGAAACATTTGATTCCCCAGTCCGCCGCTTAATCGGGAAATGATCATGCTGCGCGCGAGCTAACTGCGATCGATGCAGCGTTATCGCGTTTCGCCATTCCGAGAGACTTCGCGCGAATTCGTTGGCGATACCAAGGCCGCAGGATTTCGCGCTGAAGCCGATGCCAGTGGAATCCGTGCGATGCATGTCCAATGGTGTTCGTGCCAAGTTGTTCCGAAACCTCGCGTACGAAGGATGGTTCAACGATTCGCATGCGGACTCCTGTTTCCCAAACCATTTGTAAGAACGTATCCACCGGGCGATCGAAAACACGGGTGGCGTCCAGCAGACGGTAAGCGGCTTCGCGGGTGACCAATTGAGCTGTCGTGCGAAGCGGTACGACCGTGGGTTGCACCAATTGGCGCCGATACCCATCCTTTCCAATCCGTTCGAGACAGACAGGATGAGGACCTGTCTCACGAACTTGCAATTGAATATAGTCCCCTTGTTCTGCGTTGACTCGAGTGAACTCGAGCGTACCGTCAAATTGCGGCTGTTCCAATTCAACGTCGTCTTCCAAAATCAAGGCTGCGTCTAAGCCATCGCGTAGGATCCGCAACCAAGCTTTGCGATGGCTAAGAAAGCAACCAATTTCTCCTCGTCGCAGTGAGAAGGGATACACGGGCCGGATACGCTTGGGTTGATAAACGCATTCCACTTCCTCCTTCGAAAGCGCAGAGCCATCCACCGCTTCGAGTATTTCTGTCGGCCACGAAAGGGACTTGACGATTTTTTTGACTTGAGGGATGCGATGGACAGCCCTCGGCAGCGATATGACAAAGGCCTTTGTTTTTTCGATCATGGGAATACTTCACCTTTCCAAAGTCGTTCGTAGACGTCTGCATATCCTAAGACTTCTGTGTCGATCGATAATCGAGAGGTCGCGACCTCTCTCGCGTAGACGCCCATTTCCTGCAAATGGTCCGTATCGCGGGTAACCTCGAGGATTGCGCTGGTTAACCCGTCTATGTCGTTAATCGAGACGACGTAGCCGTTCCTACCGTCTTCGATAATCTGCCGATAAACACCCGTGTCTGTGGCGACGACTGGCACACCGCTTGCCATCGCCTCCAATGGCGTCATTCCGTAACCCTCATAGCGAGGCGACGCGACGAGCAACGACAGCGAACGCATGATTTCAGGAAGTCGATCCCGAGGTTGTTCACCCAAGAACAGGACCCGGTTGTTCAATTTCGCCATTTCCAACCGTCGCTTGAGTTGCTGCTCGAACAGCGCATCCGCTGGCATGGCTCGGCCCACAATCACCCCCGTGAAATCGGGGCGTTGGACCAGTACCCGGCACATCGCCTCCACAAAGCAGTCGGTCCCTTTTTCATGCCGAATGCGTCCGACGATTCCAATACCACGCGCGCCGGGTAGGCCGAGATTTCCCCATGCGACGGACCGATCGGGCGATGGATAAAAGCGAGTGGTGTCGACTCCATGCGGCACGACACTTGCGAGGTGAGGCACATACGACGCGGCTTGGGATGTGGTCGCAACGACAGCATCCATCCTGGAAATCAACTGTCGAGGCACCCGCGAATGCCGCCGCTGGGCTGCCGAGGTGAACACGATTCGGATAGGAAGCCTCAAGTGATCGCGCGCAAAGATCACGATCGCCATCTCTAAGTTTCTGCGCACGTGCCAAATCGAAAAAGGCCGATTCGGGGGGGGGCGCCGCGAAAGAAGCAATGCAGAACGCAAACTCAATACCTGTGGCGCCGACGGAAGCGGCCTGCCTACCAGACGCGTGGAAAAGTAGCGATGCATACCGCTGAGTACCGCGTCTGCGGTTGCGGATACTCCTGTAAATCTTCGGTGAAAGTTCGTGACGAGAACTTCCGGAGCTGCGTTTGGCATCGGAATGATCTGAGGCTTCGACGGTAAAAGGGCAGTCTAGCCCGTTCAATCGCCTTGGAACAATACCAACCCCCCCAAGCAGCTCACTTGTCCTTGTCACTGCGAGGATTGCTAGCGTTTCTGTCCCTTGCGGCTCGTTTTGCGCTTTCCGAGTAATGCAGGAGACTTTCGAGCAGATAGCCCCCATCTCGATCCTCCCGTTCTGCGAAATGTTCCGTCCATTGCTTGCGATGCTCCGGACTCCATTCAGACCAAGAAACCATAGGTACCTTTGGGAGCAATCCCATGGCCTCGATGGGAGTTAGTGAAACGCGATATACCTGAATCGTTTCGAAGGCCCTGCCGGTGGTTGCAAGTCTCCAAGGAACCTGGCCATCCGTCCGACCATCCACCCAACTATCCGCCGAACTTTCCCCCGAACTATCCGATTCGCTGGCGAACTCCCATGGCGCGGGCTGTTGCAGCACGGAGACGGAAGCCCGGACTCCATCGACATACACAGCTAGATCCAACAGATTTCCCGTCCCGCGGTAGGTCATCACGAAATCACGCCCCTCGAGGTTTTCCTTGTTCGGTAGTGAAAACGAAACGACAGCATCATGGATATTTGTCTCGCTTGCCTCGCCCGATGAGCTATTCCAGCGAATGATGCCGGAACGCCCCGTCCCAGGCCATTCCATCCGCCAGCCACCTCGGGTTTGGTCTTCTCTCGCAAACTCGATCTTCCATCCCCGCTTCTTCGCCCCCTCCTCCGCAATCCTTGCATGCAGGCTGAATGGCAAACCAATCCACCCACACGCTGGCAGTTGGTGAGACGATATGGATGGATCCGAATTGCCTTGCGAGTCCATGACGATCCAGTCCGGATTCGCGTCGGGAAACTGCCCCAAACGGTCGTACCAGCCCATGGTTTGTTCCTCAAGTTTTTCGTCGTCCAGGTAACGACGAAATTCCGTCCGCATCTGGTTGGCTGCCAATCGAAAGGTCTTTGAAGCCTTGGGTTCGTCTGGCCATGCAAAGTCGCGATCGGATTCCTCGCTGATCGGGAGCTGGCCAAAGGCAGACGGACTCCAAGGGCTTCCCGTTGGCTCGGCAAAAAACCGCCATGAACTCCAAACGGGCCGGTTCTTCACGATGGTCCGCCGCAAGAAAGCGACTCGAATCGTATCCATCGGCCTTACAGTTTTGCCATATACGGGCTCCAAGACGTGCAGTGGAACGCGAATGTGCAATTCGCGAGCGGTGTGAGACTGTCCCTCTTTTTGGACCACCACCCCATCGATTGGCCATTGGCTCTCGATTCCTCCGCCGTTGCGTCGAATTTGGGCGTCCCATCGCACTTCGGATTCCTTATCCAATCCGGTGACTTCCAAGCAATACAGGGGCGATTCTTCATCTTTGGAAAAGGCAATCACAATGCCTTCCTCCGCGAAGGCGATGGTTGCCGCGTCCTCTCGGGCTGGATTTTTCAAGTCAAATCGAACGTTCCAGTTCCCTGCCTCGCAGTCGCATTCGACCCGCGTCGAGCTTGGGCTATTCAGCCATGGGTCGCAAAAACGTGAGATAATCGTCTTCGCCGTAGCCAGGTCGCTCCCTCCCAATCCTGCGAGGAATGCAACCACGCGCAGGATATCCAGCCACGTCGGCCGGCGGTTCGCTACCCATCTTCTAGTCGGTGAATCACGCATTTTTGCCAGCCCCCCCGGTTAGAGCATGTGTAGCCCGGTCCGTCCATTGGGCTGGCCCGCCCCAAAGGCAGGCCCCACCCAATGGCTAGCCCGCCTGGCCTGTAGGATTTTTGAATGCCATCATTATATCCCCGCCGAGGCCGATTGGGACCTTCAAGGAACCCACGACTCGGGTTACACTACGATCTCTCAACAATCCCAATTTCTTAAATTCCCTACTCGGGAGGTCGTTCGTGGCTTCGGGCAAGTATATTTTTACAAGTGAATCTGTATCGATGGGTCACCCTGACAAGTTGGCGGATCGAATCTCCGACAGCGTGTTGGACGCACTGCTCGCCCAGGACCCGATGAGCCGTGTTGCTTGCGAGACCGTCGTCACCACCGGTCTAGCAATGATCGTCGGCGAAATCACGACCAAAGCGATTGTCGACTACGCGGATGTTGTTCGCAAAGCGATTCTCGATGTTGGTTACGATGACGACGAGTCCGGTATTTCCGGTCGGACTTGCAATGTGATGGTCGCCCTCGACAAACAAAGTCCTGACATCGCTATGGGCGTCGACGCGTCCGACGCAAAGGATATCGGAGCAGGCGACCAAGGGCTCATGTTCGGCTATGCGTGCAATGACACCCCCGAAATGATGCCCCTCCCGATCGCATTGGCTCACCGCATTACAAACCGGCTCACCGAAGCTCGATTCAACAACGAAGTCGATTGGCTTCGACCTGATTCGAAGAGCCAAGTTTCCGTCGTATACGATGGTTTTAAGCCAATTGGAATCAACAACGTCGTCGTCTCGACCCAGCACGCACCCCATGTCTCCCAAGAGGAGATCAAGAAGTTCGTGATTGAAAAGGTCATCAAGCCTTGTTTGCCGAAGGAATTGGTTTCGGACAGCATTGTTTACCACATCAATCCGACGGGTAAGTTCGTGGTGGGCGGTCCTCACGGTGACAGCGGTCTGACCGGTCGTAAGATTATCGTCGATACCTACGGTGGATGGGGACGGCACGGTGGTGGTGCGTTCAGCGGAAAGGATCCGACCAAGGTGGATCGAAGCGCCGCGTACATGGCTCGCCACGTTGCGAAGAACATTGTTGCATCCGGTGTTGCCGATCGCTGCGAAGTGCAAGTTGCTTACGCCATCGGTGTGAGCAAGCCGGTCAGTGTCCGTGTCGACACGCAAGGTTCGGGTAAGGTTCCGGACGAAAAGATTTGCGAGGTCGTTCAATCCTTCTTCGATCTCACCCCTCGCGGCATCATCGAGTACTTGGACCTCCGTCGTCCGATTTACTCAAAGACCTCTTCGGGTGGACACTTCGGTCGCAACGAGCCCGAGTTCACTTGGGAAAAGACCGACAGCGCCGCGAAACTCGGTGCAGCGATCCTCGGGAAATAGTCCTGACCTTCTGCTGCCCACAGGTTGGTCGAGCTAGCGAGCTCCTTACTCGCTAGCTCTGCTTCCAGCCCGCCGAGTCTTTCTCCGTTCCCAATCCCGCGACATGTCTATGAGCAGCGCCCCTTCACGGGACCCGATCGCAACGAAGCCCGCGGGATGGCGCAAGTGGTTTTGGCCCTTTCTGAAGATCGCCATTCTGGGGCTTTCTGTCATCTGGATCGTTGTTCAGTCCAGGAAAGACTGGAACGGTTTCGTCCAGCAGGAAAAGAATTGGTCGTATCTGGGGCTTGCGTTCTTCTTTGTCCTTAGTGCTCACCTGATCAGCTATTGGCGGTGGCAGTTGCTCGTCAATGGACTTGGGGTTCCCATTTCAACAGCAAGTGCTGTTCGGCTTGGTTTCCTTGGAACGCTCCTCAATCAAGTAAGTATTGGCTCGGTGGGGGGCGATCTATTCAAAGCGATCGAAGCGGCGCAGCGGGCGAAGGACAAGAAGACCGAAGTTGTCGCATCGGTCCTGGTCGATCGAGCAGTTGGGTTGCTGGGACTTTTGATGGTTGCAAGCGGGGGAATGGTAATCGCTCCTTCCCTGTCACCAAGGCTGTCCGCGATTCAGTGGGTCGCATTGCTTCTGAGCGGATTGGGATTGGGGATTTTGATACTCATCGGTGTCCTCGGTGCTCGCATTCCCCTTCATTGGCTGCGAAGGCTCCCTGGGGCTGGACATACCATTTATCGCTTAGCGAAGGCTTGCATGATTTTTCATGGCAGGCCGCGATTGATTGTGGAGGTTATTGGTTCGAGTCTTCTCGTCCACATTTGTTTCACGCTCGCCTGCTTCCTTATATCGAATGCATTGTTCTCGAACGCTCCATCGGTGGCGGAGCATTTCGCGGCGATACCACCCGCCATGGCGGCTGCCACGCTCCCCATCACCCCGGGTGGAGTCGGCGTGCTGGAGATCGCGATTGCAGGGTTATTTCGGGAGCTCCCATCCCTGCCCGAGGGGTATTCTCCTTGGATTATGGCAACGACGCTGCGGCTTCTCCTTATTTGTGTGTCGTTGATCGGGGCGGTTTACTATTTCTTCGGTTTTGGCAATCGCCGAGAGCCCGTGTAGGATGGACCCATCAGCCATTTTCATACGAGTGTGGGTTGGGGAGCAAGACAGATAGGCTAAACTACACGTCCTGGCCTTTTCCAATTGATTTCGGGGCGGCCTGGGCACCCCAACGAAACGTATCAACCGAGACTCGAGGTGGGCATGACGAAATTGACGCTCCGAATTGTTCAAGGAGCCGATCGCGGGAAAGTCTTTTCCGACCTCAAAACCCCCATCACCATCGGCCGTGAGGAGGGAAACACGATTCAGCTCAACGATGAGCGAATCAGTCGCTTTCATTGCAAGATCCAGGAAGACAATGACCACCTCGTCCTAACAGACTTGGAAAGCACCAACGGGACTCGCGTGAATGGGCAGGACTGCCAACTCCGGATTCTTCGCTTCGGGGACATCATCCATGTTGGTCGAAGCATGCTCCTGTTCGGCACCCACGAGCAGATCGCTTCTCGAGTCCAGGAGAATCAGACTTCGATCGAGGAGGCGCAAAGCAAAAAGGGGGCAGCCGGCGAAGATCTTGGTGATTTCGATCTGGCTCCAGGGCTTGCCGAGTCGGTGCGAATGCTCCGAGATCTGAACCAGCCTCCGCAGCTGCCGGATCGATTAAGCCCCAGTCAGGCGGCCCAGCTTGCAGAGTTGTTCGAGTACTTCCACGCACGATTGGGTGAAGTCATCGAGACCGTGCACATCCACGATAAGAAGCCGAAGATCGAGATCGATCTGGGGACTTGGCAACTCATGTTGCAAATGTATAGTCGTCTCGCAGAGTTGATCCGGGGAATCGCGGATCCCGAATTTCGTTTACCTGGATAAGGATGATGGCGAACACAATCGAATTTACAAAGATGCACGGTGCCGGAAACGACTACGTGTACATCAACGGGTTTGACACACAGCTTCCTGATGATCTTGAGAAGCTGGCGATCGATATATCCCATCGCCGATTCGGGGTGGGTGGCGATGGAATGATCCTGATTCTTCCTAGCGACAAAGCTGACGCGCGCATGCGCATGTTCAACGCCGATGGCAGCGAGTCGGAGATGTGCGGGAACGGCATACGCTGCGTCGCCAAGTACGTGCATGACCATGGCATTGCGACGAAGGAGCGACTCGCGATTGAGACGGGCGCTGGTGTTCTGCAACTAGTGCTCGATATCCAGGATGGGTTGGCAGAACGCATCACGGTTGACATGGGGGAACCTCGATTAGAAGGTGCTAAGATCCCGACGACGTTGGTGCCACCGACCGAGTCAGCGATCAACGTTCCACTCGAGTATCGAGGGCACAAGCTCTACGCGACTTGTGTGTCCATGGGGAATCCGCACTGCGTCATCTTCGTCCCGGAAGCGACAGATGAATTGGTATTGGGAATCGGTCCATTGATCGAACGGGATGATCGATTTCCCAAACGGACCAACGTGGAGTTCGTTGAAATCTTGGCACGCGGCGAAGTTCGCCAGCGGACTTGGGAGAGAGGTTCCGGCGAGACGTGGGCGTGTGGGACTGGAGCCAGCGCTGTCTGTGTGGCTGGAGTGTTAACGGGCCACACCGACCGCACTATCCTCAATAATTTGATTGGTGGTCAATTGATGCTCCGATGGGACGAAGCATCCAACCACGTCTTCATGACCGGTCCAGCGACCGAGGTATTCACCGGAAGATGGCAGGTACGCCCATAGTGAATCGATTGCGGTCCGCGATGCGAGCAACGGCGATCCGCGTTGCGGGGAATTCGATTGCATCGGTCTTGGTGGGTTGGACTCAAACGTTGGATGCAAAAATCTTGCGAGACGATCCATCGCTCGACCCGATTTCGCATCGTTTTTCGGGTCCAGCCATTTACGTGTTCTGGCACGAATACATGCTGGTCCCCTGCTGCATGCGCCGAGACACGGGATTGGTTCTCCTAGCCAGTCGCCATCGCGACGCCGACTGGTTGATCGGGCTTGCAAAAGGATTCGGATACGATGCGGTGAGAGGGTCGACCGCAAACGGGGGGGCTCAAGCGGTTTTGAAAATCGTCAAACAGCTTCGCGGAAAGAGCTTGGTGATTACCCCCGATGGCCCGCTTGGCCCTCGCCGCGTCGCATCCAGCGGATGTATCTACTTGGCCAGTTTGCTTGGAATTCCTATCGTTCCTCTCGGTTGCGGGTACGAGAATCCATGGCGTTTCCATCGAGCTTGGGACTGTTTCGCAATCCCCAAACCCGGATCGCGTGTTCGATCTATCATGGGCGAAGCCATCCGCGTCCCGAAAAAAATCTCGCGCGACGAAGTCGAAGCAACGCGGGAGAAGGTGGAATCGAGCCTGGAGGCCGTTACGCGGCAGGCAGAAGCTTGGGCTCAAAGCGGTGAATCCATCGATGGAGAAGCCCCTTTCTTCGCTGCCTCAGCAGGAACCATTCATCTATGAGCGGCTTTCTTTGGAGCGAAGACGAAGACGGCTTCTTTGGTGACGAGGAAATCGGTGCATCGAGTCGTTCAAACCAAGGATCCAAAAAGCCGAAATCGGCTCCGGGAGCCAGCTCCGATGCTCCCCTTTCCGTGACTCAGCTCAACGAGTGGGTCAAGAAGTTATTGACCCAATCGATCCCGACTGTTTGGGTCTCTGGCGAAATCGGGAACTTGGTACAGTCGTCGGCCGGACACGTCTACTTCACGTTGAAAGATGCATCGGGGCAGCTCGCGGCAGTCCTTTGGCGATCGACTTGGGAGAAACTCGGAATCGACCTTCGCGAGGGAATGGCTGTACTCGTTCAAGGTCGAATCGACGTGTATGCACCCCGAGGGACCTATCAGATCGTTGTTCAGAAGATCGAGGAGCAGGGCATCGGCGCGTTGCAGGCTGCGTTCCGTCGTCTGTTCGCGAAGCTTCAGAAAGAAGGGCTCTTCGAAGCGGAAAATAAGAAACCATTGCCTCGATTCCCGCAGCGAATCGGATTCGTAACGAGCCCGTCCGGAGCTGCCATTCACGATTTCGCGCAAGTCCTCCGTCGGCGATGGCCACTGGCTACCGTAATTATCATCCCAGCGAAAGTACAAGGTGAGGGAGCCGCCGAGGAAATCGCTAGGGGAATCGAAGTGGCCGCTCTGCTCAATCCCCCATTGGATGTCCTCGTCGTCGGTCGAGGTGGAGGCTCGCTCGAGGACCTTTGGGCCTTCAACGAAGAAGAAGTCGTCCGAGCCGTTGCCTCCTGTCCAATCCCCACCATATCCGCAGTCGGCCATGAGATCGACGTTACTCTGTGCGATCTCGCGGCCGATGTCCGCGCGCTCACACCCACGGAAGCCGCTGAACGTGTCGCCCCAAGCAAGGAGGAGTTTCTGGACTATCTCGAGAATACGCGAGAGCGCCTTTGGTTGGGAGTCCAGGGCCAATGGGAGCGATCTATCGCAAAGCTCGATGCGATGATCTCTCGTCCCGTGATCGAAGATCCACATCGCATGCTCGAAGTCCCTGTGCAGCGACTGGACGAGGTCATGCGCGATCTCGACGACTCCCTGGATCGACGGGTCGATCAAACGCAACAGCAGCTGGAGCGTTTCGCTCAAGTCCTCGAGGCGCTCAGCCCCTTAAAGACTCTTGCCAGAGGTTACTCGCTCACTTTGGACGCCGACTCGGGCTCCGTTCAGTTCGACGCAGAGAATGTCTCGATCGGCACTCGCATCGTTTCCGTTCTCTCCAACGGAAAACTGTTAAGCACCGTGACCGAAAGAATTTTGGAAAAATAATAGGGTTTCGATTCGCCCCATGTAGAAGCGCTGTCCTCGATCGTATGTAATAAATCAAACGCCCGCAGCGGCAGGCGAACAGCAACCTCCCTTTCTCACGCACCGCGAGGCTTCTCATGACCGATCCAATCTCCGGTCAAGCCATCGTTTATGTCGTCGACGACGACGAGGGGGTTCGAGCCAGTTTGCGCTTCCTTTTAAGCAAAGTTGGGTGGCAGGTTCAAACGTTTGCAGATATCGAGTCCTTTCAGAATGCGTTTGACCCCAATCGGATCGGCTGCTGCATCTTCGACCTTCGAATTGGTGAAGAGAACGGGATCGATTTGGCCCATTACTTGAATTCCCTTCATTCGATTCAGCCTTTTATCTTCCTAACCGGATTTGGAACGATCGCGGTTGCCGTTGAATCGATGAAACTCGGAGCTTCGCATTTTTTGGAGAAACCGGTCGATGCGACCAAGCTCTTGACGCTGGTTCAAGACGCCGTTGTCAGCAGTTCTCAAGCCGCTAGCGATCGTGTACTACGTATCGATTTGGTAGAGCGTCGAAATTCGCTCTCCACCCGCGAACGCGAGGTCATGAACTTGCTTATCGAGGGGATGCTGTCCAAGCAGATTGCTTCCAAACTTGGAATCAGCTGCAAGACGGTGGAAGTACACAAGACCAACCTCAAACGGAAACTGGGTGTGCGCTCGACAGTCGAACTTTTGAAATACCGCGACTGACCGCGAAGGCAAGGACTGCGATGGAACCCAACGTACTTTTAGTAGAGGATGACCACTATCTCCGCACCCTGGTGCAAGTCGCTCTTCATAAATCGGGATTTCAAGTCTCCGTTTGCGAAACAGCGGCCGAAGCCATGGATCTCGTCGAAAGTGATCGGTTTGCCATCGCGATTATCGACGTTGGGCTATCGGATGACAACGGACTGGATGTCGCGCAAGTTATCGCAACGCGATCTCCGGATATCAAGATCCTGATATTCACCTCCGACACTCGATACGAAAGTGTAGTACGGGCTCTCGCGATCCAAGCCTTTTCGTATATCGAAAAGGCGAAAGGTATTCACGAGCTCACCGCCCAAGTAAACAGAGCATGGAGCGCTTGTTTGAGAAGCGCCTTGTCTCTCAAACAAAGGGACTGTTTGCTCCAATTGAATCTGCTCGACGCATTGGATGATTTTGCGTTAGCGTTGGACCACCGCCAACGCATTATCTTCGCCAATAGTCCCTTGCTCCGATTGTTTGACGCAACTTGGGATGTGGTCGTCGGCACGCCGATGACGCAATGGATGCTGATCGACCCCATTGTGGAGCACAGCAGTCGCAATCTGCTTGTGACCATTTTTAATCACCTGAGCACCCAGATGAACTGGAACGGTACTGTTCGTTTGTCTCTGCTTCGTCCGTCGTCGGAAGTCGATGAAGCTCGGCTGATCGATCTCAAGTTCATATCCTTGAGAGGGGCGGATACGGAGAGAATTGGATATGCCGCCATTTTTAAAGATATTGAGCGTAGTTTTCAGAATCAAAGCAGGATCGCGCTACGTCGGGAGGAATTATTTCGAGCTCAGAACAATTCGATCGCTACGCTGGTTGCCGACTCGCTTTCGCATGAGATTAACCAACCGCTCGCGACAATCGCCAACTACTTGGGGGGCATACGGATTGGCTTGCAACGGCAGAACCTCACCAAGGAGGAACTCGATCACACCCTTGACATTGTCGAAAAGCAAACTCAGCGAGCATCGGGGGTCCTCGCGCGACTTCGTCAGTTTCTTCGAAGAGAGATCGCCCCTTTCAGCAAAGTCGAAATTGCCAGCTGGATCTATGACACACTTGCTTTGTTTGAGAAGGAGTTCGAGCGCGTAGGAGTTGTAACCAAGACGAGAATTCCCCTGGATGCCGGGTACCTCATGGGTGATTACGTCCAACTACAACAGGTGCTTGCTAACATCATTAGCAATTCCATTGACGCTATGGATTGCACTCGTCCCAAACGACCGATATTTCTGGTCAGTGTTCGAACGAACGATCAATGGGTCCAGTTGCAGACGATCGACAATGGGGCTGGTGTGTCCGAAGAGATCCTGGAGAAGATGTTCGATCCCTATGTAACGACCAAACCCACTGGAACGGGGCTTGGACTTAGCATCTCGACAGAGATTATACGTGCTCACCATGGTTCGATGCACGCTTCGAGACGCCGTAAAAGGGGGCTTGGGATGAAAATCACCTTACCCAGATGTTTGAACACTCTGCAAAACGACCCCCATTCGCTCTAGCGCGGAGGCAGCCAGCGTTTCACAGCTCGAGATCAGCGATTCGCGATCAATCGGTTTTGGCAAGTAGCAACTACAGCCGCTCGCAAGACAAAAATCGCTGTCACCTTTCATCGCGTTCGCAGTCAGTGCAATGATCGGAATATCGATTTCAAGCGATCGCACCCGTCTCGTCAGTTCAATTCCATCCATGTTTGGCATCTGGATATCGGTAATGATCAAATCAAACGGATTGCTTAGTGGGTCGGTCGCCAGGGACGGCTCGATCTTCTCCAACGCTTCCAATCCATCGCTAGCTAGAGTGACTGAGGCGCCATCTCGTTGCAGGAAATAAGAAATCAACCTTCGATTATCCGGACCGTCTTCGACCAACAATATTCGCATCCCTGCTAACCGCTTTACCCGTTGGTCGGATTGAGTTGAAGGAGCGACCTGCACAGGGGTGCACTCTTTTGCTTCCTCTGCCGGCACACTTGGACCCAGTGTACTTTCGTGTTTGCCCAGTGTACTTTCAGGTTTGAAGGTCGCGTTGCAATTTACTTCCAGCGTAAAGACACTCCCCTGGCCTAGCGTACTTTCTACGCGAATGTCTCCGTGGAGCATGGTTGCTAGGCGTTTGCTAATACTAAGCCCTAATCCTGTTCCACCATACTTGCGGCTAGTCGTTGAGTCCGCTTGCTGGAATGGTTGAAATAACCTTTGCATTTGCAATGGCGACATTCCGATCCCCGTGTCGCGAATCATCACGCTCAGCGTATTGCGAGCCGTCTCATATTCGCATCGAACCTGTACGGTACCTTCATGCGTAAACTTGATTGCATTTCCGATCAAATTGATGAGGATCTGCCGTAATCGAGTCGGATCGGAAACCACGGTGATGGGAAACGGTTCAATGGTCTCCAGCGTGAATCGAATTCCTTTTTCCATCGCTTTGCTCTGCATCGAACCGATGACGTCTGCGAGAAGAATTCGAAGGCTGAATGCCGCGATCTCGATATCGATTTTGCCAGCCTCAATTTTGGACAAGTCGAGGATGTCGTTGATCAGAGAGAGTAGATGCTTGCTGTTTCGCTGAATGGTGTCTATATAGTCTTCGAATTCGCGAGGCAGGTCGTGTGGGGCTAAGCAATCCTTCATCAAGCTTGAGTAGCCGATAATGGCTGTCATCGGAGTCCGAATTTCATGGCTCATGTTGGCGAGAAACTCACTCTTGCTTCGGTTGGCTTGTTCGGCCAACTCACGTGCAATCTTGAGCTGCGCAGCGGACACCTTAAAGTCGGAAATATCATGGTAGATATAAGAGGCTGCAATCACGCGCCCATGGGGATCAAAGATGGGTGATGCCACGATGGAAACGGCTCGCTCCGATCGATCTTCGGAAACAAGGGCAGCATCCAAAATGCGCAACACTTCCCCCTTCCAAACCGAGTCGTGGGATCTCTGGTAGACACATTCATCCTGGTCCCGATAAAGCATCTTCAACGGTTTTCCAATGGCCTTGTTCGCCGGATAACCGAAAAGCAGTTCCGCACCATGGTTCCAAGTCTCGATGATCCCGTCCAGTGATTCTCGGATGATCGCGTCCCCGGAACAGTTGACGATGGATGCGAGCTGTTGAGTTCTTACCTCAATCTCCTTCCTCGTACTGATGTCCGTATGGGTCCCAATCATTCGAAGAGCTTCTCCGTATTCGTTCCGGCTAACCACCATGCCTCTCGCCAAGATCCATTTCCATGTCCCGTCTTTGCAACGAAGCCGAAACTGAGTTTCATAGTGCTCGGTTTCAGATCGCAAGTGCTTATTGAGCTTTTCAAATGTCGAGGGCACATCGTCCTGATGGATGAGCGACAACCATTGACTGAAATCATTTTCAATCTCGCTGGGTTCGTATCCAATCATCTCCTTCCATAGATTGGAGAAAATGACCGAACCGCTGACGATATCCCAGTCCCAAAGGCCATCGCCGTTTCCTTCCACTGCCGACTTCCACCGGTGCTCGCTTTGTGCGAGCAATTCCTCGGTAATACGCTGGCCGTGGACGTCTTGGATCGAGCCGGCGACGTACGAGATTTGGTTCTTTTTATCCCGGTGAAATGCCAGTCGGATTTTGCGCCATACACTGATACCTGTTGAAATAGCGATTCGAAACGAGACTTCCTTCTGATACCCGCCCGCGAGGAACTCCGCAAAGAACGTTTTCAGCTTGGGCTTGTCTTCATCGATCGCCAGTCCGACAAAGAAATCTGTCAATTGGGTCAGCTCTCGGGGGGGCCGCACCGCGAGAAGTGTCGAAAACCTTGGATTGAACCAGAGTTCATGGGATCGTGCATCCCAATACCACAATCCCTCACTAACCTCGTGGGCGGCGATGTCCAATCGGCGCTGGATACTGTACATCCGAGTTGTGCATGCACCGATGGTCCGTGTAATGATGGATGTGAGCAGCAGCCCTGCAACCATGACACATCCCGAGAGGATTAAAGGCCGGTATGCCGCGAAACCAACGCTGCTCTCCGGAACTCCCCCCTTAACCGTCCACTGCATGTTGCCTATCGAGACACTCGACTCCAGCATCTGTTCCGTCGGAGACCAAGTAGCGAGGTTAGGGTTGGCATTTAGAACAAACGTATTCGGCATGTCCCCGTCTTGAAAAAGCTTCGCGACGACATGTACTCCATCATCGGAGGGATCTAAAATCGAGTCGGTCTTCAGAAAATTCGACGCGGTCGTGATCAGCGCAATGGTATAAGGTTCCGTCGTCTGGTTGCTCTTGATACGATTGCAGTAAGCAACCCAAAAATCATCACTACTGGGCCCTTCCTCCGACATCTGACGTAGGCCCAAAATCGCTTCTGGGACCGGGTTGAATCTCCCCGAATCAGCGCTCTTCAGGGCGGCGTCGATCTCGTGCGCCAGTTCCTTTAGCCCGAACTCACCCTTGCCCACATCCAATCGATTGACAATCCGCCCCTCGATATCGATCACCAATAAATAGGTGTCTTGAGGAAGCAGGTTCTCCGACTGAAAAGTATCGACCGCCTCTAAGAATCGCTGTCTGTCCGTGAAATCGATGAGACTGGCAGAATAGGCAAGTCCGATCGAGAGTCGCTCCATCTGTAAACTCTGATTCTCAAGGTCATGCACAACCCGAGAAATGGAATTCGCAACTTCGCTACGGGCCTCATTCTCCTCCATCATCGAGAAATGGTGGTACGAGTAGAGTGTCGAGAGGAGCGTCAAACTCAAGAAAGTGAGCGGTATGTACGGAAACGAAGGATTCAGCAAACGCTCGCCCCATCTCATTCCTTGCAGTTCGCCACGGTTGATGGGCGCTCCCATTCTCGCTTCCATGATTTCTATCTCGTGTATTCGTCAATCATCACTATTTTAAGCAACAACCGAACGATAAATCGGTTTGCGCAGCCTAGTTTGCAGATCATTGCAGATTGGATAGTCATTTATCGAGAAAAGATCGATAGCCGATGCCGTTTGTTGAGCACAAGAGGACCTGCCGCGATCCCCCCGTACGGCAATCCGACGCGCGTCAACTGCGGTTACCTAGGTAAATTCCTTAGGTCGGCTTACCACATCACAAATCAGTTGGGCGAATCAAGTGATTGCATAATGTCGATGCACCTGATGAAGGTCCATGTGATCGTACCTGTACTCTCGCCACTCGAAGTTCTCTACGCCAAGTCGATTCTGGAGCAGATACATGATTCGGAAAAATATCCAAGACTGCCGCCCGAGCGTCTACGCGCTATCAAGCTTGGAAACATCCCTAGATCGCCTCGAAACCGTATGCCTTCGAATCGGTTGCGACCTTCGACCTACCCAGGATATGGAGAGCTTGCGATCAGGTATTTCATCGTCGGAGAACTTCGCTGTTGTGATTTCAACAGAACTATCTTTTGCGGCCTTTCTCCCCATGATTCGTGCACTGCAATTGCAGAGCCATCCCATCGAAGTCATCTTGCTCACCTACGGATGGAAGGCATTTGATGCCGTTCGAGCCATTCGATTAGGCATGACGGATGTTCTCGATTTGCCAGTCGACGAAGCTTTGCTCCAGCAGTCTATCGAGGAAGCGCTCATTCGAGATGCAAAACGGAAAGAGGCTCGATCTTTCGGAATCCCCGTGACGCTTTCCGAAAGACTCACCTTCCAAGAATCGCGTATCCTCGCGGCAATCGCGCACGGAAAAACGACCAAACAGATCGGTAGCGAACTGGACCTGAGTGTGAGAACGGTCCACTACCGGTTCAAGTCGATTTTGACAAAACTTGGTGTCACGACCCGCGCGGAGGCAGTCGAACTGCTGTGTCGATATAGCGCAAGCACTAAAGCAGAAGAGTCGCTTTACTCCAACTCCCATTAATTTCGGCTATCCTCGACGAATTTGCGGTTTTCCGATTTGGCCAACCTGTGCCAATTTGATACACTCTTGACCACCGCTGTGTTATCTACCGCACCGACCAAGGGCTTTCGCGGAGGGGGCGTCGCCTGACTCTGTCCTCCATCGAGTTCCCCCTAAACCTCATATCCAGGTATAGTCCTCAGTGCGATCGATCCTACCTAATCTCGATCGGACTCAGATGATTGTGAACAAGAAGTTGCATTCGCCCTTGGCGCATGATCCCGATTTCGTACCTGTTTTGAATGAATTCGTTTCGAATTTGCGGCTGCGCGATGCGGCGATTCGTGAGTCGCTCCAGTCCAAGGATCTTCCGACTCTCCGGAGAATCGCTCACCAGCTGAAGGGTGCTTTCGGTGCGTATGGATTCCCTGCGCTGACGAATCTCGCGGCAGACGTCGAACGCTTGATCGATTCAGGGGAAGGGGTCCGAGATATCACCGCGGCAAGCGATCGTCTTCTCGATGCGATGTCGCTCGTCTCTTCGGAACCCGAAACTCTCTAGTCGCGCGTTGCCCATTTTTTCTACTGGGATACGACGTGAAACTGCTCCAGCCAGGCGATTGTCGCCAGCAGTCGATCCACTTTGCAGAGCGCATGCTCCACCGATTCAATCAGCATTGATGGCGTTAATCTTGGTTTGAACAGCACATCCTCCGCACCGTATTCGACGGCTTGCCGCAAAACGTCCATATTGACATCCGCAGTGCACATGATCACCTGAATTCCTGCATCCATGGCTTTGATGTTTCGCAAAACCGTTAATCCATGAATATCCGGTAGATCGATATCCAACAGTACGACGCGCAAGCCATTCTCTTGAAGCATTCGATTGACTGGCCGGGGATTGGTAAGGCCCACCGACTGGATGCACGCCTTGCGCAGGATGATCGAAGCCAATCTCAAGAAGGCAGGATCATCATCGAGATGAAGTATTCTCTTTTGAATGTGCATTTGAGTCATCTCAATTCGATTCGAAACCATGCCATGCAACCGACTCACAAGGATGGCACATGCCTTTCCATCGTGGGACCACCGAGCTGCATTTTGCAGCTTTTTTCATTTTCGCCCTTCGTGCAAGCTTCGAATGGAATTCAGTTCGGTGCGTTTGTGGTCCGCCACAGTTCTCTCTTGGAAATTGCTGCAAAGGCCTGCAATGAATTGTGACGACTAAACCCAAACTCTCTTTCTGGTCTAACCTTAAGCACTTATCAAAAACACTCGATTGCAAAGGAAAAATGGATGAGTGACGTTGCATCGCTACTAGTCGATCTTGCCATGAACCTGCTCGATGCCAATGGCAGCCCAGACGCGGACCTGAGTCTTATCGAGTTGCAACTTCATGAACTGGCCCAACGGGTGGAACCTATCGATCCTCGCTGTGCGATTGCGTTACAGAAGTCAGCAAATCTCCTTAAGGAAGATCCGTCGGCCCATTTGCATCTCAAAGACGATCCCCTGCTCATCGCTCTGAAAACCGTTGCGGCGGTTCAGTTGATCGTTCGCGAAGAGTCTACTTGGGAAGAATCAGGCATCCCGAACCTTCTCTCGGAAGACTTCGACAAAACCCGTGACCTACCAAGAAAGCTGCGCAACCCAATCGATTTTCGTAGGGTGGCAAAGGACACGAAGCTGAATATACGCAGTCCTGAACGGTCTTGATCTCCGTATGGCAGATATGCCATTCGATCTGCAGCTCGAGCTCGCGATGTCGTCGCCCGCCTTGGGGGGCGCTTACCGATCCCCAAATCAATCTTGACAAGATGCGTACAACCAGGCCGATCAATCCATTACAATGGCCACGTGATTTGACTGCAGAAACTGCCGATGGAATATGTCCTCAAGAATCCTATTTTTGCACGGTTGGCGGAGTGTTGTCGGCGGGGTGAAGCCGACGTCGCTAGCGAAGGCTGGATTCGAGGTCCTGAATCCACCGCTCGACGATAACAACTTCGATCTCGCTCTCCGTACAGCCCAATCAATCTTCGATCGTGAACGGCCAGATGTGATCGTCGGGAGTTCCAGAGGTGGAGCGATTGCAATGAATTTGGAGAGCGGGCTGACGCCGCTTGTATTGCTTTGCCCAGCTTGGAGGAATTGGGGGACCGCTTCTCGATTGAAGCCCAATGCGATCATCCTTCACAGTCGTAACGACGACGTGATTCCCTTCGAGGATTCCGTGCTGCTCGTTCAACAGAGCCATCTGCCTGCTGATGTATTGATCGAGGTCGGAGAGGATCACCGACTAGCGGACGAAAACTCGCTGTCGGTTCTTTGTTGGACGTGTAGAATGCTCTGCGCAGGCGAATCGATTCCAGTTTCAGAGAACGACAACACGCATTTGGCGATCGGCGACGAGGTTCCAACCGGGCCTTGGGCGGCCGAAGAAGGAGCGTATCTTTGCGATGCATGTGGCGAAGAAATTATTATCCCCATCGATCGATCGGCGGGATCTGCACAATCCTATGTGGAGGATTGCCCCGTCTGCTGCAATCCCAACTTGATCCACGTACAGTTTGATGAGCTTGGGCTGATTCGAGTATGGGCCGAGCCCGAGCAAGATCGGGACTGACGAACCCATTAAAGAAAGACTATGAGCCGATCCCTGCAGGATGAACTAAAAAAGAAGGGGCCGTTTGATTCGCTCGAACAAGAAGCGACGTTGGCCATCATGCGCACTAGCGATCTTCTCGAAAATCGGCTTGCCCGGCTACTGCGAGAATATGGACTCACCTTGACCCAATACAATGTGCTACGCATTTTGCGAGGTGAGGGAGCCCCTCTTCCTTGTTTGGAAGTAGCCAATCGGATGGTTCAAGTTGCACCGGCCATCACTCGAGTGGTCGATCAGTTGGTCGCATTGGGCTACATTACCAAGACTCAATCGAACGAAGATCGCAGAGTCTTTGAGATTGCCTTAACCAAGGAAGGCTCTCAACAACTTAAACAGATCGATGCTCCGCTGCTAGACGCCCACGCCGCACTCCTCGCAAATGTCTCCAAAGCCGATCTACGCGAATTGATACGAATTCTCGAAGCAGCCCGTTCTGCTTGATCGTTAGCCACCCGTTGCTACCATCGCGAGCGTGCGAGCATTGGTAGAGATATTTAACGAGCACGTGGTCCAACTCCTTGAAGTTTTGCGAAGTGCTTAGACGCCCCAAGGATTCGAAGCAGGGTTGCTGCTAGAATAGGAATCGGGAATCACAGATTCCGTGTGCTCCCCCCCTACCTCCTCTCCTCACGAAGGTTTCCAACTGTGACCAACCGACCCTTTCGCCGAAGCGACGCGTTCGTGCTTTGCGCCATCTTGTTCGCCCAAACCCTCTGCTCTGTCGCGTGCAGCTTGCCAGCGAATGCGGGCGAGAAGCCCGATGTTCTTTTTATTGCGGTCGACGATTTAAACGATTGGGTCGGGCATTTGGGAGGCCATCCGCAAACCAAAACTCCGAACATCGATCGGCTTGTCGCGAGAGGAATGTCATTCCGAAATTCCCACTGCGCAGCTCCGGCTTGCAATCCTTCTCGAGCGGCATTGATGAGCGGGTTGAGACCTTGGGTAACCGGTATTTACACCAACGGAGATCCTGCTCAAGACGTGTTGAAAGATGTTGTCACGATCAACAGGCACTTTTTGGCCAATGGCTATCGCACATTGGGAGCGGGAAAGATTTACCACAACTTCGCTGCGGAAGGTCGAAAGGATGGTTGGACCGAGTGGAAGGGACTGTTTCCTTCTGCTCGTGAAAAAGATACGAATCTCACCGGAATGAAGAAGGGACATTTCGACTGGGGGCCCTTGGACGTAAAGCCAGAGGAAATGGGAGATTATAAACTGACTGATTGGGCCGTGAATCAATTGCAAACGGCACCCCTAGAGCAGCCCTTGTTTCTCGCGGTCGGATATGTGAAACCCCACCTGCCCTGGTATGTCCCCCGCGAGTACTTCGACCGTTTTCCGTTGCAATCCATCCAGGTCCCGACAGTCCCTGAAAGCGATCTGAGCGATGTTCCTCCAGCAGGCGTCAAGATGGCGACACAAGGCGGTGACCATGCTGCAGTCCTGAAGGCAGATCAGTGGAAAAAGGGTGTGCAGGCCTACTTGGCCACAATCTCCTTCCTCGATGATCAAGTCGGCAGACTTTTGGACGGCCTGGAAAACAGTCCACGAAAGAACAAGACTATCGTTGTTTGGTGGACCGATCACGGCTGGCACCTTGGCGAAAAAGAGCACTGGCGCAAGTTTTCACTTTGGGAGGAATCCACACGTACATCGTTTGCGATGGCGGCCCCAGGGGTGACGAAAGCGTCTGCCGTCTGCGATGCACCGGTCGATTACACGAATCTCTATCCCACCCTATGCGAATTAACTGGCTTGAAAGTGCCAACGCATGCGAAAGGGAAGAGCTTGGTTCCACTTCTGAAGGAACCAACTAGCAAGTGGGATGCGATCGCGGTTTGTTCTCATGGGAGGGGGAATCATTCCGCCCGAGATAGCCGATACCGTTATATCCGGTATGCCGATGGCAGTGAAGAACTTTACGATCATGCCACGGATCCCAATGAATGGAACAACATCGCAAACGACTCGACCAAACATGAAATAAAGAGGGTGCTTGCACAAGCATTGCCATCCTCGGACGCCGAAGTTCCTCCGACGGGTGATGGCAAGTCGAATGGCCGATCAAAAAATCGAGCTACAAACCGAGATGAAACGTAGATGTCGTTACTCACCGATATCTTCATTCCACAGTTCGGGATGTAAACGTATAAACTTGCTCATGAGTTCGATGCACTCTGGATCATCGAGAGTTTCAACGATTACACCACGGGAACGCAGGTAGGATTCGGGCCCCTGGAAGGTTCTGTTTTCGCCCACGATGACGCGAGGAATGCGATAGAGGAGTGCAGTGCCTGAGCACATGTCGCAAGGGGAAAGTGTTGAATACAAAACTGCCCGACGATAGTCCCGCGACGTGAGACGTCCAGCATTCTCCATTGCATCCATTTCGGCATGGAGAATAGCGCTCCCTCTTTGGACGCGTCTGTTATGTCCTCGCCCAACGATTTGACCATCGATCACGAGAACGGATCCAATGGGGATGCCACCCTCGGCAAGTCCCGTTTTCGCTTCCTCAATGGCCGCCTTAAGGAACAAGTCTGGCGTTGTAAGGAACAAGTCTGGCGTAGAACGATCCATGGATTTCTTCCAGGGGTTTATTTTTCAGGATTGAAATTATTCTCCTAACGTCCCATAGAAAGTCCCCTTCGTCTACTCACCATAGGTGGCACCCACCTTTCGTTTCCACTCACCATAGGTGGCACCCACCTTTCGTTTCTTGGCCATCATGCGCACTAGCGATCTTCTCGAAAATCGGCTTGCCCGGCTACTGCGAGAATATCACCATAGGTGGCACCCACCTATCTTTCCCCACCTATCTTTCCACCATACCACCAAATAGGAGGCACCCATCTATCCGGGGGGAGCGGCGCGGGGGGCACGGGCGATCGGGGGGAAGAATGGGGCTGCGGATGCGGGATTTAGAGCCAATTCGGACAGGGTTGCGGCCGATGGGCCAGGAAGTGCGCAGCTGCGAACATGGCCCAGTGCTGGAGTTTGGGCGAGGCGAGAGGGGTCTCTCGCCATGGCACCATGGTGGAGTGGGCACCGCGAGGGGGGGGAACAGAGCGAGCTACTAGGCCAAGCAAGCTTCTGCTAACCGAGGGCCTCTAGGCGAAGCAAGCGGCGACGAGCCGCTGGCCGCGACTCCAGCGATTGTTGGTCCGCTCCGCGTCGGCTACCATCGACTTGGGACTTCCACTACAGCGGCTGGTGCCAAAGTACTTCGTGTAGTTCCATACCAAGTCGCACCACATGCTGGGTTCGACTCCCAGCCCAGAGAATAAGGGCTTCAAGGATTCGGGGACCGGATGCAATTTCCCAGGAGGATGACCCTTCTGCTCCGCTGTCCAACGCAATAGCTTCACGTAGTCTTCCAGGTTCATGTTCAAGAACCCTTTGTTGCTGGCTCGCAGCTAGTGGAAGGCACCCATCTATCCGGGGGGAGCGGCGCGGGGGGCACGGGCGATCGGGGGGAAGAATGGGGCTGTGGACGCGGGATTGGGGGCAACTTGGACAGAGTTGCAGTCGACTTGGCTGGGGGGTGCGCAGCAGCGTACTTGGCCCGGTGCTGGAGTTCGGGCGAGGTGAGAGGCGGGGCTCTCGCCATGGCGCCATGGCGCATAGGTGGAGTGGGGGACCGGCAGGGACGCATCGCGGGTTGGCGGTAGAGCAGCTACTAGGCCAAGCAAGCTTCTGCTAACCGAGGGCCTCTAGGCGAAGCAAGCGGCGACGAGCCGCTGGCCGCGACTCCAGCGATTGTTGGTCCGCTCCGCGTCGGCTACCATCGACTTGGGACTTCCACTACAGCGGCTGGTGCCAAAGTACTTCGTGTAGTTCCATACCAAGTCGCACCACATGCTGGGTTCGACTCCCAGCCCAGAGAATAAGGGCTTCAAGGATTCGGGGACCGGATGCAATTTCCCAGGAGGATGACCCTTCTGCTCCGCTGTCCAACGCAATAACTTCACATAGTCTTCCAGGTTCATGTTCAAGAACCCTTTGTTGCTGGCTCGCAGGCCGTTGGTGCAGGGCTCTGGATCCAACGAGTTCACCTTGGGGTCGAGCGTGAAGGGGGCCAACCAAGCGTCTCTGGGGACCAGAGGACGGGGGCCACGGTTCTGACGAGCCTTCTTCTGCTCCTCCACCGTCATCTTGGTCCTCCGTTTGATCGATTCCTCCTTCGATAAAGGAACGCGATCCAGAGCCGTCGATTCGATCATTGCACCGTTGGCAGCTTGGAGACGATCGTACACGGAGGTGTGGATGGAGAGTTCGATCGTTTCGGCTAGATTCGCGCGGAGGACATTGAGATCGACATACATGGCGCATGCGAGCAAACCGGCTTCATCGAGAAGCCGATTGGCTTTGAATCGGCCTTCCCAGAAGCAACCGGTGCATTTGTCTTCTGCATTGGCTCGCCTGGCGATGACTTCGGCGAGAGAGCGCATGAACCAAGAGATATCGGAGAGTCGGCTTCGATACTCTTTGATCTTTTCTGGATCGGCTACGGCGCTTCGGACATCTTCTTCGTTGGCCTCGGCCAAGACATCGAGGATCCGGGTACCAGGAAAGAGTCGCAGCCAACGTGTGGCAACTTCTTGGTCAGACCAAGTAGCCACGACGTCGGGACGATTGCGGAGGACGACATGGAGGTGATTGGATAGGACGGCATATTCGAGAACGTCGATACCAAAGACGGAGGCAAGGGATTCGAGTCTTTGGCGAATCCATTCTCTTCGGTGGGAGTAGTCTGTGCTGGTGAGCTCATCGAAGCCGGCCAGAAAGGCGCGACGGACACAACGGTTGTAGCAATGGACAAGGCAGATTTCGTCGCTAACGAATTGCTCAGAACGGAGCGTGCTGGACATGATGGATCTCTCCAGAGGTTCGGGGTGTAGATCCTATTACGTTATGGGATGGGGGAGCGGGTTGCAACCAAATAGAAGAACATTTTGGAGTGGGGGAATGCGAGCTAATAGAAGGCACCCAACTACTTCGAATAGGTGGCACCCACCTTTTGACCCACCTTTTTTTGGGGGATTGGTGGGAGGAGGTTTCTCGCCAAGGCGCTACGGCGCGAAGAGAGAAGCAGATAGAAAAGCATTCTTGATAGAAGGCACCCATCTACTGGGGGGGACGTTTCTCGCCACGGCGCCGAGGCGCAAAAGAAGGCTACTAGAAGGCACCCATCTTTTGGGGGGGGGGTAGATCGAAGGCACCCACGCATTGGGGGGAGTTGGGGGGGATTCTCGCAAAGTCGCGAAGGTGCAAAGGAGGATAAGGGGGCGAAAGTGGGGTGCCCAGGATGGGAGGGATTCCCAGGATGGGGGGAGATGGTGGAGGGGGCGTGTACGCCTACGGCTGACTGTTAAACAAATTGGAGACAACTATCTTTTGGGAATTGGAAATTGGGTCGAGAGCGAATAGGTGGCACCCATCTTTTGGGGAGGGCGGTGGGAGGTTCTCGCCAAGGCGCCAAGGCGCAAACGAGGAAGAGATTGAGGGGACCTATCGGAGAACGGCGATTCGAGACACCTACCCGCTGGAAGGGAATCGATGCCTGCGGCAGCTTTGTTGAATTGGGTAATTAGAAGGCACCCACCTATGCGAATGGGAGTAAATAGAAGGCACCCACCTACTGAGGGGGATAGAACACGGGAGGAATAGGTGGCACCCACCGACCGGGGGATGGGTGGCACCCACCGACCGGGGGATGCCCACCGACCGGGGGATGGGGGGATGACCGACCGGGGGATGGGGGGATGACCGACCGGGGGATGACCGACCGGGGGATGAAGAAGATGATTGCACAAGCATTGCCTTCCTCGGACGCCGAAGTTCTTCCGACGGGGTGATGGCAAGTCGAATGGCCGATCAAACAATCGCCCCGCAAACCGAGACGACTTGTAGAAGCCATTTATTCACCACCACTTTGTATGAAGTGCGGGTCTTCAGGCTCGCGTGCCGGTCCACCTATCGATGTCATGGGTGGAGTTTCCAATCATTTTCACCCTGTCTTTCAACTGTTTCATTCAGCCCTATCATTCAACTCTGTCACTCAATCCAGTCATTCAACTGAGAACATCGAGACGGTAGTGGATCTCATCTACGCCGTCTTCATAATAATCGAGCAATCTGCCTGCCATACGGAAGCGAGCAGCGGACATTAATGGCGCGACGCCACTCAAGTCCGATGGAAATGCCATGTAGATGGCGCGGCCTCCCCATGAGCGGACTTCACGCACGACTTTCTCGATATCGACAGGCTTGCTACCTTGTCCCGGGTCGGCTACCTCCCAAGCAACCCAGTAGGCGTCATTTGTTTCGGGAATCTCGTCCACATCGGTAATCAGAATATCAGCCTCTTGCTCCTCCGGAGCAACGAATTGTTTTGTCTCGAGTTGCAGACCATAAACGATCATTGCCTCACCTGGCGCATAGAAGTCCGGTTGTCGGAGCTCCTGCATGAAGCCGACGCGTTTGTAAGCCTCTCGAGCATCAAAGTAGATGTCGCCGATCGTGGGGTCGTGGTAGTCGCTGGCCTGTACGAACACTTTGCGTGCCTCGTTCTCTTTGAGCCATTCGAGCATCCACTCGAGCATGAGTGTTCCTTTGCCGGTTCTGCGATCCGCTTTCTGCAAGTAGGTCCAGGACATGCCATAGGCGCGATCGGTATTCTCGATCGGATTGGCTCCAACGACACCAATGACCTTTTCTTGTTCGGTTAGAACGAACTGTCCTTCAATCGACTCCTCGTACGTTTCTCGGGCATCGTACGCGTCATCCTCGTCATATTCACTGATGATCTGCAATGCTCGAAGCATGTCCGCGGATCGCATTGGTCGAAACCCCAAGTTGCTATTCGCATGCGTCGACATCCAGTTGGTTCCTTGCTCGCTATCGATACGATTACCCAAAATCTCACCGATCCGTTTCTTAGGGAGATGCGAGATTGGGAATTCAAAATAAATTTACGCCTAGGACAAGATATCGGGGGCACCTTCGAAGTACAATCGTCCCGCCGACAGGATTCTTTCGCCAAACTTGTCTCGAACCGATTGCCTCATCTTGAATCAGCCACCTCCTGTAATCGAGATCCATAACGTCGTAAAACGGTATGGTAAGCGAGAGGTTCTCAAGGGATTGAATTTGGCGATACCACCCGGAGTGACAGGATTTCTGGGGCCGAATGGATCCGGAAAAAGCACCCTCATCAAATCGATCCTCGGATTGCTGCGCATCGATTCCGGACACGGGCGAGTCCTCTCGTTCGATTGGCCTAAGGAAAGCAAGGCCATCCGTGACAAGATTGGTTATCTGCCGGAAGACGATTGCTACCTCCACGGCTTGCAGGGAATCGAATCGATTCAGATGATGGCCAGACTTTCTGGACTACCCCGCACGGAAGCCTTGCGACGCGCCCATGAAGTGGCTGATTTTTGCGACATCGATCAAGAGCGTTATCGGAATGTCGAAACGTATTCCACCGGCATGCGTCAAAAGTTGAAATTCGCCCAAGCGCTCGTGCATGACCCACCCTTAATCATTCTCGATGAACCAACGACAGGTCTCGATCCCGCTCAGCGTGAAAGCTTCCTGGATCGCATCCGGATGCTGGCTGTGGACAAAGGGAAATCGCTCATCGTCTCGACCCATATCCTGCATGACGTTCAACGCGTTTGCGATCATGTCGTCATTTTGGTCGGAGGGGAGGTCCGCATGACGGATTCGCTCGATCGATTGCAAAAGCCGATCGAACCTGGTTTGCATCTCCGTGTCGAAGAAAACGTGGATCGCTTTGGTCATGCATTGGCCAAGCGTGGTATCTCGTTCGAACGTCGAAACGAACGCGAGATTCGTGTCCTGGGGGTCGACTCTCAAAATGTTCGAACGCTTTGGCAAGCCAGCGAAGAGGCTGAGGCGCCGATCCAACATTTGGATGCGGCGCGTAACTCGTTAGAAGATATTTTTCTCAATGCGATTCGGGATCAGTAACTATGCCTCTTTTGGATGTGGGATATCGAAACTGGACCGGAGAACGCACTTACGCCTCGCTGCGATGGCTCGTGGTGGCGTCGACTGGGATTCGGCTGATTTGGCGGGGCGCCTGGCTAAAACGCTTGATGGTTGTCTTGCTTATTCCGTCCGCGGTAGCTCTTTTCTTCTTCGGTGTGTTCGAACAATCTGCGGAAGAACCAAACTATCGAAACATCATCCGAAGCGTGTTCGCTGCGCGCGAAGCGAGAGCTACTGCGGCGCGTGCTGGAGTGAATATCAGTGAATTGCTGGCTGAACCGGCTGAGTCCAGGCATTTTGTCTGGTCCTACATGCTCTTTTTTCTATTCCGCTATCCGCAATCGTTTAGCATGATTCTGGTCATCGGGTTGATCGCTCCCCGGCTCATCAGCTTTGATTTGAGGAGTCGCGGTTATTTGCTTTATTTGTCTCGCCCCCTCACCCCTGCGGAGTATGTACTAGGTAAGGCTTGCGTAGTTTTCTTTCTTCTGGCGATGATCGCTACCGTCCCCGCCTTGTTGATTTATCTCGCAGGATTGTTTTTATCGCCGAATCCTTGGGTCTTATTCTCTACTTGGGATATTCCGCTCCGCGTATTGTTGGCGACGGCTGTTCTCGCGATTCCGACCACAGCCATTGCGCTTGCCTTTTCCTCACTGACTCAGGAGAGTCGTTATGCGGGGTTCGCGTGGTTTGCCCTGTGGGTGGTAGGGAGTGTGACGTATCAGTCTCTTGCTACCGCAGATCAACTTTCGCGGCAGGAGCCGATGCGATGGGGAGAGTATAGTCATTGGATGCTGTTCTCTCCCTATGAAACGCTTGGCTACCTTCAGCAGGAAGTCTTCGGGTTGACCGCGAAGGTTGGGACGCAATGGGCTCCCTGGGGGCTGATCCTGTTCATCTCCGTTTTAGGATATGCCGTGGCCTACTGGCGCGTTGCGAGGATGCTGCGGGTATGACGATTACGAAACATGGAATGGCAGATAGCGAGCTGCTCCGTTTGAATCATGCGACGTTGCTCTACGGTAACGTGATGGGTGTAAACGATATCGATGTGGCGCTCCCGACGGGAGCTTATGCATTGATCGGCCCAAATGGAGCTGGAAAATCCACCTTGATCGGTCTCCTGACCGGGGCGCTCAAACCGACGCTGGGGGAAGTCCGAGTTCTCGGACACGATCCCTTTCGAAGCCCATCGATTCTTGGACGAATCGGCCTCTGCCCGGCAACCGATATCTTGTTGCACAACGTGTCGGCCAGAAAGTGGCTGGAGTTGCAATTAGCATTGAGCGGTTGGGGACGACGCGATGCGTCGCGGCGCGTTCAAGAACTCCTTGAGGAGGTCGATTTGACGGGAGCTGCGGATCGTCCACTCCATACTTACTCGCTCGGCATGCGACAACGCTGCAAATTCGCTCAAGCCATTGCTCACCGCCCCGATCTGTTGATTCTCGATGAACCATTCAATGGTTTGGATCCCGTCGCGCGGCACCAGCTGACACAACTATTGATCGAATGGAAAGAGTCAGGCCGAAGCTTGATCATCGCCAATCATGTGCTTCACGAAGCCGAGAAGATCACGGATTCCTTTTTGCTAATCTACGGAGGAAGGTTGCTCGCGTCCGGTACAGCGGGTGAGTTGCACCGACTACTTTCCAGCCTCCCGCAAGAGTTCGAGATCGAATGCAATGACCCTCGGCTCCTTGCTTCCCTCCTGGCGCGTGAAACCTGGACTCGCTCTCTCGACTTACAGGAAGGGAATGGGCGAATGCGAGTCGCCATCGAGAATCCACTCCAATTTTACTCCGCTCTGTCCGACTGGAGCACAAGGTATAACTTGCACATCGACAGGCTTCTCGGAGCGGATGGTGACATCAGCCAGCTATTCCGGCTTCTCGTTTCCAAACATCGGGGCGAGGTGTTTCATTCCTCCCCCTTCAAACGCTTTTCGTGACGCAACATTCACAGCCATAACACCCATGAATGCTCCCACCTCGACGCTCACGGACCCCTCGAAGCAGCAATCGATCCAATCGTTGATTCGCGGTGTTTTGGGAGTGCTGCGATATGAGTCCCTGCGTTCGTTCACTCCGATTCGTATCACCGCTTGGTTTGGTCTCGCGCTCTTTCCGGTCGCAATTATTTTTGCTGTGAAGTCGCTGACTGAGAGAGTTGAGATTCGATCTCCTGAGCAAATCTGGTACGCATTGCTCGCTCTGGTGTTTGTGCTTCAAATCGAAATCGTGACCATCCTCAGTATGCTGCTCTGGGCGACTCCCGTCGTGCATGCGGAACTCGAGGGACAGACTTGGGTTTACAGCGTCGTGCGACCCTATGCCCGTTGGATGATGCTCTGGGGCAAGTATTTGGCGTCGTTTCTTTGGACAAGTAGCTGCACCATTGTGTCTGTTTCACTAGCCGCCCCTATGCTCAACACGCCGGACCCTTTCGCGACGTGGAATGTTTGCGTCCTGTTATGTGTTTTGTCCGCGATGGCCCATGGTGCACTATTCGTCGCCATCGGTACGTTCTTTCAAAAGCGGGCGATGGTCGTCGCTTTTGCCTACGCAGCGGTTGTGGAAGGAATCTTGGCTTGGATTCCAGCCTTGATCAATCGTTTTACCATCAGCTACCGACTTCGATCCGTCCTGGTCAATACCCTCCTCTCCGACGAAGAGTTACCTCGGCCCTTGGACGAGATCCTGGTTTCACCGGAGGCGACGTCGGTGCACCTCGCCATTTTGGCGCTGCTGACTGTCGCGTTGCTGTTCGCTGCTTCGGTCCGTGTCTACCGTTCCCAGTTCTCTTGGCAATCGGAATACTAAAACCCCATCCAGGCGTGGTGTATACTATCGCCATCGCCCGATAGGAACTCTCCCACTCATTCAGGCATATCGGGGTGAAACCGCATGCGCACACCGGATTTTCTCTTCGTCACAGGCGCTCTATTGGCCTCGGTTTTCTCTACGGTCGGATTTGGGTTCGAGCAACCTCCCTCGAAGAGACATCCGAATGTCGTCGTGATCATGGCGGACGACCTGGGATACGGGGATGTTTCGTGTTATGGTGCCAAGTCGATCAACACTCCCCATATCGACTCCCTCGCGCAATCGGGGATTCGCTTCACCAGTGGTTATTGCTCCGCATCGACTTGCACTCCTACCCGATATTCGTTGCTCACCGGAACCTTTGCCTTTCGACAGAAGGGGACCGGGGTGGCCCCGCCGGAAAGTCCCGCGCTGATCCAACCGGGAACTCTTACCCTGCCCGCCCTCTTCCAAAGGGCGGGATACAAGACTGCGGTTGTTGGAAAATGGCACTTGGGGCTTGGGCCGAGTTCTGGCCCTGAACCCGGCCCGCAATGGAATGGTGAGATCAATCCCAGTCCGAATCATATCGGTTTCGATCATTCCTTTATCCTTCCAACGACGAACGACCGAGTACCGCAGGTCTACGTTCGAAACTCGCATGTGGTGAATTTAGATACGAGAGATCCTTTGTGGGTCGGCTCGAAGAAGCCATCGGAAGATCATCCCACGGGGGTGACACATCGTTCCACGCTTCGAATGGATTGGTCACACGGTCACAATCAAACCATCCATAACGGGATCGGCCGCATTGGCTTCTACACGGGAGGCGTACAGGCCCGCTTTCGCGATGAAGATCTCGCAGACGCTTGGGCGAAAGAGAATCAAGCGTGGATCGCTTCGGTGGGGGACCAGCCCTTTTTTCTTTTCTTTGCTTCGCATGATATCCATGTTCCGCGAATGGTTCATGAGCGATTCCAAGGCAAATCAGGGCTTGGCCCACGCGGTGATGCGATCCTCGAATTGGACTGGAACGTTGGCCAACTTCTCTCCACTCTGGAGAAGCTTGATCAACGCGACAACACCCTCATCATTTTTTGCAGCGACAACGGCCCGGTGCTGGACGATGGCTACAAAGACGACGCCATCGAGAAGTTAGGGGATCACAAGCCCGCTGGCCCTTTTCTCGGGGGCAAATACAACGTCTGCGAAGGGGGAACCAGAACGCCTTTTCTCGTGTGCTGGCCATCGCAAATCCCTAAGGGTATCGTTTCCGACGCCATGGTGACAACAACCGATCTCGCAGCGAGTTTCGCCGCGATGCTTGACATATCCTTACCAAACGATGCGTGCCTCGATAGTCAAAACGTCCTAGACGCCTTGCTTGGAAAGCAAGGTGCCACGGGGCGCGAATGGGTTCTTCAACAAGACAATGGAGCGAGCGGTAACTTTGGATTCCGTTCCGGAAAATGGAAACTCATGCGACACGCGTCCGGGAAAGCGACCAATGTGAATCTTCGATTGGTTCCCACCAATAGGAAGCGATTGCAACTATTCGATCTTGAGTCCGATCCAGGAGAGTCGAACGATTTGAGCGAACAACAGCCGGACAGGACGCGAGAACTCGATCAAAAGTTGACGGAGATTATCCAGGCAGGTCGATCGAGATTTTAAAAAGGGAACGGACGCTAGTCGGTTCCAGCGTCCGTTCCACATCAATCCTCCGGTCGTTCGCCAGCCTTCGCCATCTTGACAAGTCGCGGGTCGAATCTCGCTACTTTTTCAACCAAGTCCGCTTGAGCCGCCATGACTTGATCAATGTCCTTGTACGCCATGGGCACTTCATCCAGTCCTGCAGAAAGCAACGTGACTTGGCGTTCTGCCAAGAATTCCATGACATCTTTCCACCGGAATTGCTTTGTCGCAGCGGTTCGGCTCATCTTGCGTCCGGCACCATGCGACGCGCTGAGCAGGGACGCCTCGACACCTCTTCCACGAACAACGTAGCCAGGCGTCCCCATCGAGCCCGGGATGATACCTAGAACTCCACTCCCCGCTGGAGTCGCTCCCTTTCGATGGACAATGAGTTCCTCCCCGCCGTGCGTCTCTCGCCAAGCAAAGTTGTGATGATTCTCGACGTCGAGCATCACCTCCACTCCTAAATGCTCGGCAATCGCTCGGTGGATACAAGCATGATTCGCCGCCGCGTATTCCCCCATCAAGTTCATCGCATCCCAGTACTCTCGCCCCTCCTGCGAATCCAAATCGAGCCACGCTAGATTACTGAGCTCACGAGGAAGCTCGGGGTGCTTTCGTTTTGCGATCTCGCTGTAATGCGAACAAACTGATGCACCGGTTCCACGCGATCCGCTATGACTTAGCAATGCGAGATACCTGCCGGATTCCAACCCCAAATCCTTTTGAGGCATCGTGAGAATTCCAAATTCAACGAAGTGGTTGCCGCTACCGCTGGTTCCGAGCTGCTTCCAAGCCTTGTCCTTGTTTTCCGCCGTAATGGGTGATACCGACCAATCTGCGTCCATCACATCATGCTGACGACGACGTTTGAAGCTCGCACCAATTCCAAATTGCGTTTCCCGTTCCAGGGCATTTCTCAATCGCTCCGAGTCGGTTTCCAGTGTCTCTACCGGCAAATCGAGAACCGTCAGCTTCATCCGGCAAGCGATATCAACCCCTACGGCGTAGGGAATCACGCAGTCCTTGGTTGCGAGAACACCCCCTATAGGCAGTCCGTAACCAATATGTGCGTCGGGCATCAAAGCACCTGCGACAGTCACGGGTAATCGACACGCGTCCTCCATTTGTGCAATGGCACCTGGATCGATATCATCCCCCCACTGTCGCCAAGTGGCTGATTGCTCTCGGCCCGTATAGCGAGCTTGCGAGGCAAAGACCTGATCGAGCGTCTCGGCCAGGTCCTGCCAAATCGGGTCCGTCAAATAGGCAGAGGGGTTCGCAACCAACGATTGCACCTTTTCGCGCAGCTCGGCCTGGGTCAGTCCTGCCTCAGATGCTTGGCGAACGCAGGCGACCGCAGATTGCATTGCCACGCCCTTTGGGATTCCTAAATTGTTAAGTTCACGCGTCTTCATGGCTTTACTCCTTTGCCAGTGCAATGCGGTAAGTGCCGTCGGCAATAGCCTGTTGGGCGATGGAAATCGGTAGAAATAATTGGATGGTTCCCATATTGGTCAAGGTGTGTTCCGTGATGCCTTGGCATCGCATTGCTCCACCACCCGCGAGGGCTAGCGGTAAGAGGAGTTGATCTGCCAAATACAACCCGATGGGAGCGCCGCACTCGAGGTAAGCCTGCATCGCTCGAGCCGCCTTTCTCGCAACGACCTCCGCCGACTTCCCCTTCTCGCCAACACCAGAGACGAGTTCCGAGGCATGTTCGAACTCACAATGGATGAGTAGAACGTTGCCTGGCCCAAGTGATTCGACTTGTTCCTGCCTACCGGACTTCTTGGACCATTGCAAGACACGGAGTGCTTCGTGAAGTTCGCGGATTGCAATCGAATCTGGCAAATTGGAAACCAGGGAATGCACGCTCTGCGTGAGTAGTTGCCCTCGTTCGATAAATTCCATTGGCCGAAGACCATCGACGGAGGGCTGTATGTTCACGATGCAACGCCCCCCTCCTGCTGGGTAAAAGCCTGGCCTCTCCAGTTTCAAATCGACTTGGGCCCCCATCTTTCTCAGCAGTGGAAGGTAGCAAGCGTTAAGAAAGTGTGCGGTGGGGGCAAATGGATTGTGTGTTCCCCCTTCCAATACGAGGCAAGACGGCGAATTGGCCAACACAAGCGGTAGCAGAACCGTTTGCAAAACCAACATACAACTCCCTGCAGAGTCGATCGAAAAGCGGTAGTCGCCTCCGCGGATCGCGCCAGGTCGGAAGCAAACCTCGCGTGAACCAATAACGGCCCCGGAAATCTCTGCGTCACAGATTTGACCCGCCGCGAGAACAGATGCCAAATGTTGCTTTTGCAATCCCGGTCGAGGTCGATTTGACCGAATACGAGTGAGGCGGATCGGAGTCTGCGTCACAGTGGATAGGGATAGCGATGTGCGGAGAATCTGTCCCCCACCCTCCCCGCGCGATCCGTCGATCTCTAACATATATACCGTACACCTGCGTCGAAGAAATCCGGTTTATCGTCCGTTCCACGAGGCGATAGAGTGCACACTTCACCAAAAGGATCGGGGCTATCGCAAAAACATTTGATAAGCGGGGTTTTGTGTCTCGTCGATAAAGTGATAGCCAAGATTGGACATCGCTTTCTGAAACGATAGTTCTTCATCACCTTGAAATTGAATGCCGACCAGAACGCGTCCATAATCAGCACCTTGATTTCGATAATGAAACAGGCTGATGTTCCAATTGGGACGCATGTTCACCAGAAACTTGGACAATGCTCCCAATCTCTCGGGGAACTCAAATCGATAAACCCGCTCCTCGCCATTCACTCGACTCCGCCCCCCAACCAAGTGTCGCAGATGCTCTTTCGCCAGCTCGTTTTCGGCTAAATCCATGGCTTGAAAGCCTGCGTCGCTGAGCATGCTGCAGAGGATGGGAATCTCATGGTGGTCCTGGATGGATAGCCCCACCAACACGTGAGCCTGATCCGTATCGGACATTCGATAGTTGAACTCGGTGATGTTCCGGCTACCGATCGACTCACAGAGTTTGCGGAAACTGCCCGGTCTTTCAGGGATCGTGACGGCCAGCAAGACCTCCCGTTCTTCTCCTGATTCCGCTCGCTCCGCGACGAAACGGAGCCGGTCGAAATTCATGTTGGCGCCGCAAGTCACAGCGACGAGGTGCTCGTTGCGAATGCCGGTCTGCTGAACGTACTGTTTCAATCCGGCGATCCCCAGAGCCCCGGCCGGTTCCAAGATGCTGCGAGTATCCTCGAAGGCGTCTTTGATCGCTGCGCAGACAGCATCTGTGTTGACCCGAACAAATCCGTCAACCAGTTTCCGAGTCAATCGAAAGGTCTCTTCCCCAACCTTCTTCACTGCCGTTCCATCGGAGAATAGCCCAACGTCTTGCATTGGTACAATTGCACCTGATTCGACCGAGCGAATCATTCCATCGGAGTCGATCATCTGCACACCGATGATTTTGATCTCAGGTCGGACGGCCTTGATGTAGGCCGCGACACCAGCGATCAATCCGCCCCCACCAATCGCAACAAAGACCGCATGGATAGGCTGTTGTGCTTGCCTCAGAATCTCCATCCCAATCGTACCCTGCCCTGCGATCACATCGGGATCGTCGAAGGGATGGACAAAGATCAATCCTTCATCGCGTTGGAGTTCCAACGCGTAGGCGTACGCATCCGAATAACTGTCCCCGGTCAGACGCACATCCGCTCCGAGAGAGCGTACGGCATCGGATTTGAGTCGCGGAGTCGTCAACGGCATGACGACAACAGCTCGGCATCCCAACCGCTTTGCACTCAAGGCGACACCTTGGGCATGATTCCCTGCCGAAGCGCAGAGAACCCCGCGATCGAGTTCTTCGCGGGACAATCGCGACATCTTGTTATAGGCCCCGCGCAGCTTGAAGCTGTGCACAGGTTGCGTGTCTTCTCGTTTTAACCAAACAGTATTCTTCACGCGATGCGAAAGCTTCTCCGCCCTCTCGAGGGACGTCTCCATCGCGACATCGTAGACGCGGGAATTGAGAATCCTTCGCAAATACTCCAAAAGATCGTTGTCCATGGGATCGACTCTCAGGGTGGATCACACGAACCAGAAGAAAACGATCGCGATGAGGGTCGGGCCAATTGCCCCCGTTAATAAGCCCAGCGGACTGATCCCCTCGGAGCCAAATGCCTTCGATGTTTGGAGGATTCCAACGCCTGCTGGATTCGGCGCGTTAGCGATCACGGTCAATCCGCCTCCAGTCACCGCCCCCGCAACCAACGCATACTTGAGGTCGTCGCTGATGCCCTCGACCAAAGAGCCTAGATAGGTCAAAGCGGCATTGTCCGTGACCGCCGTCAAGGCGGTGGCTCCAAAATAGAGCTTCGAGCCATCTAACGACTCGATGAGAGGCTTGAGCCAATACTGCTGAAGACTACCGAGGGTCACCAGTCCGGCTAAAAAGAACCCCACCAAAAGTCCTTCGCGCAGTTTCAAGTTGTCTTGGTACTCGCGTGTTGCAGTTGTCAGTCCCAAGAACAACATGAAAACGCCAAAGAAGACATCCGGATGGTGGGCGAAATAGACGACAGCAGCCAAGAAAAACAAATGCAATCCGGTCAACCAATAGGGGACGGTTTCACGTCTATCTTCAACCACCTCTAAGCCCGACAGTTCTTTCCGAAAGATCATGACAGCGATGATGGATGATGCGACGGTGCTGAGCGCGGCTCGCCATCCAAAATGGGTCAACATGAACCAAGTATCCCAATGCCAGGTATGGGCGACCATCAGTACCGGTGGGGCCGCGAAGTGGGTCAGCGTGCCGCCGATAGAAATGTTGACAAAGAGGAGTCCTAATGTGGCATAAGCGAGCTTGTAAGAAATGTTGTTATCGAAATAACGTCGCTTGAGAACGATGGCGAGCAAGGTCATCGCGGCAGGCTCGGTGATAAAGGATCCGAGCAACGGACCAACGGAAAGCGCGACCAGGTAGAATGAAACACTCGTCGGCAATGGGAGAAGATTCGCTAGCCCGCTGATGATCGCTTCGCCTAGCATCACGACGGGCCGAGTCGCTGCGACGACCATCACGACCAAAACAAATTTCGCTTCCGTGTAGTTGAGTCCTTCAATGTATTGAACCGCCTCGTCGACCGAGCCTCTCAAAGCTGCAACCGCAGCAAACAGAGCTGCTCCCCAAAGACCGAAGACCACTTCGGTCTCGGCGAGAAAGTGAAGCAAGTTTTCTGGAATGGAGCCTGCGGGGTACTTATGGGCCCACTTGGCAAATTGCTTGACCGCAAAGGTGTGGAGAACAGCCAGGACAAAAAGGACCGTTGCAACGATTTCTAATGTCGATGGGTTCATCTTTCCTCACTCATACTCTAGGTGTTGGCATCACTCGGCTACGCGCAGGCCCTTCTGACCTACAAAAAGGTTTTGGGATTGTAACGCCAAACGGATCTTTGTGGACATCAAAAGTCAGGTTCGAGAAGCAGTCGAACTCAAACGGTCGGTGCAGAGGTTTGTTTATTTCGGAAGGGACGCGAAGTCAATTTCCGGCTTGTCCGATGCTGTTGAGTCGCGGCTAAAGAATTCTCCGACTCGACCTGTTTGGTCAAAGAAGCCACAGTTTTGCATAAAGAAGTGATTTCCCCTGGCGCCTCCGTCGAAATCCAGCCGATGGCGACCTCGCGCTGTAGCGTCTGCAGAGAGCCGTGCTCGGCTGCATTCGTACCACTTTCCTTCCGTATCGACCACCCAGACATTCCCGTAATCCGCACCACGCGCGAGGTGGCCAAATTGCGGATTGAAGTTTTCAAGGAACGAATGAAAGCCACGCAGGTAGGTACTGGTCTTTGGTCGCCGAAAGCTTGCGATCAGTCGCCACTCATTCTGAGCCTTGTCACCAAACCAAGCCGTATAGAGGGTATGTTCGGTGGAATTCGGATCCGGTTTCACCTCGGTTAGGAATCGATACGTCGCGCCGGCTTGCCAAGGGTAGATCAAGTAACTCTGTCCACCCGATCCCTCGTTTCCAAACTCGCCAATCCGCACGTCGGGTCCCGATGCAAGTTTTTGAATCCTCTGCTCCTCGGGAATCTCTTTTGGATTGTCGGTTTTAAAGGGACTCCAAACGGAAAAAAGCACCCTTCGCTCCTTCGGGGCATTGACCTGGAACCCGAAGTACCCTTCGGAGAAACCATTGGCCATGAAGTACGATCCTTCCACATCCATTCCGACAGGAACTGTGATCTCGCTATAAGCATATTGGAGGGAGACATTCTTGGGTGTCTCATAATTCAGATGAACCGAAGGCCCTCGGCGACCCCAATAGAACATGTTTCCGTCGTTGCTACGAACGAAGTCGACGACGAGCCCCTCGGTTTGGGAGGAGACCTGGAGCTCTTGAATTTCTACTCCCTCTAAGCCGTCCCCTTCCTCACCTGCTATCTCGATACGAATGTACCCTGGCTTCTCAGCGACAAGCTCGCCAACGGGCGTTGTCACATACTCTTTGCCATCCGACTTCAAAGAAAAGGAACGATCCAGGACCTTGAGTTGCACGGTCCCCGCGTCTTTCGTGGACCGGACGCGAGCGGATAACTGAAATGGGGTTGGTCGGTCGACTCGAAAGAAAGCGACAAACCGGTCACTCGGTTTGGCCAATCGAATACTTCCGTCTCGTTGAAAGCCGCCGCGGCGGCCTTCTTCTGCTGGCTCAAGTCGAAAGGTGTTTCCTGCGATGGGAATCGTCCAGTCCGCAGCCGTTGCCCAACGCGGTGCGAGAGTTGAAATGACCAAGAGCAGCGAGCAAGTTATGGAACGGATCAAGAATGGGCTCCAAGCAAAGGAGGCTGAGTGTCGTTTCTGGTCGGTCATCCGACCGACCCGGTTACAGTGTGTACGAAGTCTCTCTGATCCGCAACGTGAGTCCCGCCTCTTAATCTTGTCCTCGATCGAAGTTCTACCCTCTCCTCGCACGACGAGGTTTTTTCCAAAAAAATTGCTTGGCTCCCATTCGCCAACCCTCTAGACTGAGCCCAGTCCGAGACGCCTAACCACGCTCCACGCACGCCCAGCGCCCCATGGATCCAAGGGAACGTTTGCACAAGGAGCTGCTCGGTGTTGCGAGTTTGTTTTTCGGTTTTCTTTTCGTGCCTTGCCCTGCTGGGAAGTCGCACTGTGTGCCATGCGGAATTCATTATCAATGTGAATTACACGGGCGATCAGATCTATCAGCCATTTTTCGTCGACGCGGCGAACCGCTGGCAGTCCTTGATTTCGGGCTACCAAAATGGCTTCGTTGTCGGGAGGTCCGCAGGTAGTACTGCGACCATCGGAACGCAGTTGACGACTCTGAACATCAATGCGACGGTTGAGGCGATCGATGGTGTAGGGCAAGTCCTGGGGGCCGCGGGTCCAACGGCAATCGTCTTTGATCAATCGAACTTTCAACTCGCCTCCGATGGCCTCATGAGATTCGATGTCGCTGACATATCAAACCTAGTCGCCAGCAATGTCTTTGATGACGTAATCCTTCACGAGATGGGGCATGTCATGGGATTTGGAACTCTTTGGACTGAAAACGGAGTTTATGTTGCGGGGAACGGAAGGTTCACCGGAGCGACCGCAGCCAGCTTCTGGCAATCGGAGTTCGGCCAGACCGGCAACCCCAATGTTGAGCTTGGGGGAGGTGGCGGTACCAGGGATGGGCATTGGAATGAAGTCGATGGAGGAGCTGGATTTACTGGGGTTCGAGACTCGCTGGGCAGGGACATGCGTTACGAATTGATGACGGGGTGGCTCAACAACGATTCGCAGGGTACTCCCTTCATCAGCAATATGACCTTGGGCTCCTTTGTCGATATTGGATACAGGGCAAATTTCCAAGCCGTACCTGAACCTGGCACTTTGCTTTGCATCGCAGTGTCAGGCGGATTGCTGCTGTTCCCAAACCGATTGCGAAGGCGTTTTGCAAACCATCCTCAACAAGAATCGGATTGAGTATGCTGTGCGCGATAGATGCTGGTTGGACCGCTGACGGCAAAGGCCACAAAGCACGCGATCGCGGCGTATAGAACGAACCCGGATTCGGTAAGCCCATCACCATGCGGGAGAAACAGCTCGATCGCCACAAAGGTACTGGCAACAGGCGTCTTTGTCGCTCCCGAAAAAACAGCGACCAATCCCAAACCAGCCATCCATCCGGTTGGTACGCCGAGCGCGACGCCGAGGACATGACCAAGCGTTGCACCGATGAAAAAGAGCGGCGTGACTTCTCCACCTTTGAAGCCACTTCCGACAGTGATCGCCGTGAAGAGCAACTTGAGTAGCCAGCTCGCAGGACCTGCACCATCGGCTTGAAAGGCAGATTGAATGGTTACGGCATTTGGGATGCTGGATGGGGCCGATACACCCAGCCCCAAATAGTCTCGCGATCCAAAGAGTTGAACCAACGCGATGACTGCGAGACCTCCAACGCATGGACGCAACCAATCGATGGCAATCCATCGCTTGGAATACTCCTGCACCAGATGGGTCGTTTTCGCGAATAGGACGCTTGCTGCACCAAAACAAACGGACGCCAGGACGATCTTTATCATGAGTGTCAATTGAATGCCAGTCGCCATCGAAGGATCTGTGGAGATGACGTAGTGGGTATGTTGAATCCCCCACCATATAGTTATTTGATCCCCCACAATCGATGCGATCAAACAGGGGAGAATAGGCCGGCTGGCAATTCGTCCGTGGACCAAGAATTCGACGGCGAAAATGGCGCCGGCAACAGGAGTTCCAAAGACAGCGCCGAAACCAGCAGCGACTCCACACAGCAATAGGGTTCGCATCTCGTCGCGCGAGAGCCGAAGCCAGCGTCCGACGCCTGCGGCAATAGATGCTCCCATTTGAACGGCCGTCCCCTCGCGCCCAGCGGATCCTCCGAACAAGTGGGTGAGCCAGGTTCCAAGCAGAACCAACGGGGCCATGCGCAGCGGAACTCCGCTCCGCTGCTCATGAATCTCTTCTAGAATGAGATTGCTTCCTCTGTCGGCCTCTCCTCCCGAGAACTTATACATCCATGCCGAGAGAACACCCGCCACTGGTAGCAGGTAAAGCAACCACGGATACCGCCAATGGAGCTCGGTCGCTCGATCCAATCCAAATAAGAACAAGGCAACCAAAGTGCCCACACATAGACCGACGGCCGTGCTCAATACCCAGCATCGGATCGTCTTCCGCACGCGATCGATCGCTGTCTGCGGCTGCCAGATTTCAATCCAATACTTCCCCATCCGTGCGGGCAACATCGTCTCTACCGAATCCCTTTGAGTACCTGGAACAAATTGCTTTGATCGTCAGTCCATTTCACTTTGCGACTTTTTTCTCTGTTTTCCATTGCACCGCGATCGCTGCCTTTCGCGCCGAACGACTCGACGATTCGAGCGTCTTTGGACAATACCGCCCACTTGGAATCATAGGCATCAGGACTGGCCTGTGCAGTTCCTTCGACAACATCCCAAGCAAATCCTTTCGAATCGGCAAGTCCTCGCACGACTGCTTGAAGATCGAAGTAAAGGTTTGAAATATGGATCGCGAGGACACCGTCGTCTTTTAGGTGACGGCAATAAATTTGCATCGCCTGCTCGGTCAGCAAGTGGACCGGTATCGCGTCGCCGCTGAATGCATCGAGAACGAGAATATCAAAGTTCTGGGGTGCCTCGCGTTCCAATTCCAAGCGAGCATCTCCCAGCACCAACTCAACCTCCGCCTGCGAGTCGCTCAAGAACGTGAAATGTTCCTTCGCAAATCCAATCACATCGGGATTGATCTCGTAGAATCGGTAGCGATCTCCCGTTCGACCATAGGTCGCCAGCGTCCCCGCACCCAAGCCGACGACACCGACATTCTGTGGCCGATCTCGCAGCAGGTGCAATGTCTTGCCAATCCCTGAGGACGGAGTGTAGTAGGTCGAAGGGGCACTCCGCATGCTCTCTTCCAAAAACTGCGAACCGTGTACCACACGACCATGCACAAGTTTGCGCATGGGTCTCGAGCCGCTTAGGTCGCGTCCATCGGTTACGCTGAGGACGCCATAGAAATTGCGTTTGGCGACGAGTTGTTGATTCGCAGTCGCATTCCAAAAAGTAAGCCACATCACAGCGGCGCTTGGGATTCCCATAGCGAGCCCTAGCTTGAGTTGCTGAGGCACTCGTAATTTCCAAGTGGTCGACGAGCGCAAATAGGTCTCGAGAAACAACATCGTGCTTCCCAGCAGAGCAAGTGGAAACTCGTAGAAGCCACGAAATAAAAGAGGTGCGGCGAAACCGACAAACAGCCCGCCGAGCGCTCCCCCCAACGAGATGGTGAGATAGAAGTGGGTGAGACGGTTCGCGCCTGGACGAGATCGATAAAGTTCACCGTGGCAAACCATACAGACCATGAACAATCCTACGAAGTACAACGCGATTTCGACGGACAAGTGAGTTTTCCAGTCCAAGAGTTTGAGTCCGTACAACGCGAGGTAGGAGATTGCAGCCAGCTGAATCGTTGGTCGCCGACTGTACCATCTCTCGCTTTCAAAAGTGAGGATGAACGAGAGCAGATAAAGGGCGAGAGGAGCGATCCAAAGAAAGGGAATGACGGCCGTATCTTGACAGACTTGATTGGTGGTCGCCAGCAACATCATCGAAGGGAGCATGGCGTACAACAGCCAGGAAATCCATGCGTTGGGAATCGTCTCAGGCTCGCGTGGCTGTTGGATCGGTGTATTGGCAACGGCACTGGTGCTCCCGTCTGTCCTCGAAGATGAATTCTGCTTGGCGAGAAACCCGATCCCCAACGCCCCCAACCCGCAGAGCAATCCATAAACAACAAATGCAGAACTCCAAGCTGTCGCTTGCTGACTGGAGCTCATCCAGATTTCGACACCGAATGGAAAGCTCAACAGTGCCAGCATCGACCCGATATTGGACAAAGAATAGAGGCGATAAGGCTTATCGATCAAGCGACTTTGGGCGAGCCAGCTTTGAAGCAACGGGCCAGTCGCAGACAACAAGAAGTAAGGAGCACCAACATGGGCGAGGAGCAAAACGATGATGTTCCATTGCGGGGATGCACCGCTTTGCGGTTTCCACGTTTCCTCAGGGGCTATGGGAAGCATCGCTACTGCGGCAAGCAGCAATCCGCAGTGCAAGAGAACTTGGGCCTTCAATCGCAGATGCGCAACGAGACAATGCGCATAGGCATAACCCGCGAAAAGCAAACACTGGAAGACGAGCATGCAGGTCGTCCAAACCCCTGGACTGCCGCCAAACCAAGGCAAAATCAGTTTGCCGATAACAGGCTGAACCTGAAACAGCAAAAACGCCCCCAGAAAAATGGTTATGCCGAAAAGGAGGATCCATAGTCGATCCTCCAAGCGGTTCTTCGTCGGTTTGCGATCGATGCAATTGGTGGACATGTTCATCGCCCTCCCGAAGGTCGTGATTTGGACTCTCCGAAAAAATCGAAACAGAGAGAGTCCTGAATTAAATAACCGCGCTTTGTCAATGCCACGGACGGGGTAGAATGGATCCTTCAAAAGAACCTTGACGATCTGCGAAAGATTGATGTTTGTATCGGTTTTGATTCCTTTGCTACCTGAGTTCAGCCATGCCTACCATTGAAACCCTGCTGCAGAGACGCCACATCCTCACAGGAATTGGAGCCGCTGCGATTACGGGCCCTTCCTGGGTTTCTGCCATTAGCCAAGATTCGCCCAAGCCCCCGAAGGTTCTGCTGAGGTCTTCTTGGCAAACCGTTAACATCGGCGATATCGCGCACACTCCTGGCGTGTTGGCCTTATTGGAAAAACATCTCCCAGATGCGGAGGTGACTCTGTGGCCGAGCAGCCTCGGCGATGGGGTCGAGGCCCTCCTCATGAACCGTTTTCCCAATTTGAAAGTGGTTCGTACCAAATCGGAAGTATCGGATGCGATGGGGAGCTGCGATTTTTTGTTGCACGGGTCAGGCCCCTCCTTGGTCGGCGAAAAGGACGTCCGAGCCTGGGTTGAACAGACCGGGAAGCCGTTCGGCGTTTACGGGATCACGCTGTCTCGTATTGGCTCGACCGATACGAAAGAAATCCCCGACGAACGATTCCAGAAAACAGTCTCTCTCCTCAGTCAGGCGCAGTTCGCATACTTTCGCGACTCCCGGTCCTTGGCACTGGCGAAGGTATCGGGCTGCACTTGCCCTGTGATGGAGTTTGCTCCCGACGGAGCTTTCGCAACCGATCTCGCGAACGATGAGCGGGCGAAGAAGTTTCTTGCCGAACATGACCTTCGCCCCTTTCAGTTCGTATGCTGTATTCCGCGATTGCGCTATACACCCTATTGGTTGATCGCATCCAAGAATCGCCCCCTCGATCCGGTCAAGCATGCGAGGAATGAAGCGATGAAAGATCAGGATCACGCTCCCCTTCTCGAAGCAATCCAGCAGATACTTACCAACACACCCTACAAGATTCTCCTTTGCCCCGAGGATCAAACGCAGATGGCCGTCGGGAAAGAATTGCTATGGGACAAACTGCCAGCAAACTTGCAGTCGAGGGTTGTACACCGAAAAGACTACTGGCTCACCGACGAAGCGTTGTCGACCTATCGAATGAGCCTTGGACTATTCGGTAATGAAATGCATTCTCCGATCATGTGCGTCGGAAGCGGAGTCCCCGCCATTGTCTGCCGCTGGGCTGAACAAACAACCAAAGGTTTCATGTGGCAAGACATCGGGCTTGGCGATTGGCTTTTCGATCTCGACGTAGAAGGAGAACGACGCCAAGTCGCTCCCGCCGCGCTTCGCATGGTCCAGGATCGCGAGTGGGCTTTGCAAAATGTGACGAAAGCAAAAGAGTTTGTCGAGTCTCGGCAAAAAGCGACCATGGACACGCTTCGAAATGCACTCAAGTCCAACGCATAGGTTATTGGTGCGAAAAGGTTCTTAGAGCCTTCCTCTCCATGCGACTTGGACACCCAGCTGTTTCTGAATCAATGCGATCCACTGAAGACAGATGAAAGTCGCAATGGCGATGGGATGAAGGAGTGCACCGACCATCGATTGTCGGAATCGGAATACCGCCAAAACCCGAGGGATCCAAGTCATCAGGACCAGCAAGCCGACGCACATCAAGAATAAGAGACTCGATTTTCCATACCAAGCAACTGCGAGCAATCCAATCGGAAGCAAATTCCCGCCGACAAGCAAAATCGTAAAGGGGACAATGAGTTTGGCATTCGCAATCCCCTCGGTTGCGTTCTTGAGCAATCCTCGTATGACTTGAAATGTCGTTTCGTACATACGGCAACGAGCGATATCAGTCCCATCGAACAGATCCGTTCGGAATCCGTGCCGGCGAAAAGCTCTTGGCAATTGAATGCCATCGTGACGTGAATCTTGAATCGCTCGATGCCCACCGCACGCAAAGTAGGGCTCTCGCTGGGCGACGAAAAGCTGCCCGCAGCCAGCCGCAAACTCGGGCTTGCTCGTCGACCGCATGCGATCGAGTGGCAAATAGCAAAGCAGCACGTAGTGCATCATCGGAATGAGGATTTTTTCTGCAATTGTGCCAGTCTCTTGCAGCGGAAAACCACTAACGAGAGGAGCACCCCGAAGCTGTTGCTCCGCGATGCAACGCGTGATGGCATCGGGGGCGAGACGAACATCCGCATCCAGAAACAATAGAGTGGAATACTTCGCTTGTTGAGCCAGTTGCCAGCAAGCATGCTGCTTGCCATTCCAACCTTTCGGCAATGGATTAGAAGCCACGAGACGGACATGTGCATTTTGCTTGGAATAGGCCTCCACGATCTCGCGAGTGCGGTCTTCTGAATGGTCATCCAGCACCAAAACCTCGTAGGTGGGGTGGTTTGACTGGAGGATCGATTCCAGGGACCTACCGATACTCCGCTCTTCATTTCGAGCCGGAATGCAAACGCTTATCGGCTCCCTCTGAGCCTCGCAGATCCGAGTCGGATCCGATGTGGCCAGACAAAACTCTCGCACATTCTTGAGAAAGAGGCCGACAGGAAGAAGAACCAATGGGAGTAAGAGGAAGAAGACCAGGACGAGTAACATGCGGATTCCAAAAATGGGTATTTACCATCGAGCAAGAGAGGATCAATCCTACTCTTTGCGTGGCGGTTTGTCCGGCGTTCGGTTGTCTCGAAAGAGCTGATGGCATGCGGTGCAGTTCGATTTTAAGCGTTCGACCAGTGGCTTGACGTCCAGTGGCTTGCCATCTTGCACCGAATTTCGCAAATAGGTCTCGAGCTCGCCGCAGACCGCCTCTCCGTCCTTCAGAAATCTCTGATATTCCATGGGAGCTTTCTCTGCTTCGGAAGTGCGATGAAGCTCTGTGTAATGATCCGTTAGCAACAGGACTTGATCGGCTAACGCTGTTTGATCGGCTAACACTGTTCGTTGGTTGCGATCCTGAGACAGGGGGGGATCGAATTTTGCGATTGCATCGAGGTGCTCGTCCATGGCGACCATGGTCTCGATTAACGGCGGAAGTGCAGCCACTTCTTGAAACTCGACTTCTACATTGTCAAGATGGGTGGGCGTGATCGCGCGGGCGTTGGTGACGGCGGAGATCAAGCCACGATAGTTGGGATTGGTACCGGCTACCTGGAGCACCTCGTTTGCACCTTTTTGGTCGATCCAGCCCAGAGTAACACAGGCTGCAGCTGTCGCAGCGGGACTTCGGTGCTTGCCATGGTGGCAATGAATGAACACGGGATTGGGAAGAGTCTGCAAAGCCTTTGCTATATCCAGCAATCGCGTTGTTGAGATTCCCTCGTATCCGTGCGGAAGATGAACGTAACGGAGCTGAAATTTCTTAGCGGTCCGAGCGTCCGGCTTCATGCCATCCACACTGATGATTGTTTTGACACCGAGCTGCCGAAGCTCTTCAAAACCTTGGGGGCCCTCTGGAAGCCCCCCTGAGTAGACACCTTCGGCAACTTGGATGCAATTCGGGACATGCTCCAGCTGGACCCGATTGGGATAGTTTGGATCCGCTGCGTCGCTCGTAGCCCCACTCTCAACCGTTTGACCGCTCTCCGTTCTGCTGGGGCTATCCCCCCAGACGATGACTAGGCACAGAGCTCCAGACAAAGCGATCATAAGATTGTGCAGGAAGCTTGTGACCATCGTTTTGTCCGGGGCGATATCTGTGCCGTTTATCTGCGCCGTTAATCTGCGCCGTTTTTCGAGGCGTGCATCTGAGGCGTGTAAGGCTCAGACTGGGAATGCAAGGACTGTCATGGTGATTATACCATCGACTACTTGCCCATTTCGTCTGCCAAGTGCCCCGCGCCGTAAATCTTGCGCATCGCTTCGAGGACACCAGCGATGTGTACGGACACCGCTCGCGAGACTTGATCGGTGTAGTAAAAATCTGCAGTCAAACTTTCGATATTCCCGTCGAAAATGATTCCGACCATTGCTCCCTCTTTCGAGACGACAGGAGACCCCGAGTTGCCACCGATGATGTCCGCGGTGCAGACAAAGTTAAAAGGAGCTGAGCCATTGAATTGACCCTTTGCCTCTTTCCAGCTCTTCGGGAGAATCCAAGGCTCTTCGGCTAGATGTTTGGACTCATGATCGAAGGCGCCCCCGAGCGTCGTTGCTGCTGGAACGGTCCCACCGTTGCTCTCGTACCCTTTTACTTGTCCGTAGGAAAGTCGAAGAGTAAAGGTCGCATCTGGGTAGAGAGAGTCTCCAGCCACAGCAAACTTGGCCTCGGTGATCTTGGCGTAGGCCTGCCGTTCGGTCTCGTCAATACTATCGGTGAGCTCGCGAATGCGTCGATACTCGGGCTCCATGGCGAGGGCAAGTTGAATCATGGGGTCCGACGATTTCTTCAGTCCTTCCAGCCCGGTCGCTGCGATCTTTTTGCGACCCTCTACGGAGAACAACTCCGTCTTCGCGATCAGTTCGGAGGCACGCTCCTTGGGACCCTTGTCTTGGAGGGCCTGGCCGACGATCGGGTCGTTTCCTCCTCGCTCTTCCGAGAGCCTAGCAAGCTCATCTGCTAGCTGAACACGCTCCAGATCATCGTACATCGGCGCGTCGGAATACAGTTCCTGCAGCAACGATTCGCGATTGCTATCACGGTATTCACGGAAACGCTCAGCACTCGCTTTGGTATCTTCGATTGCCATGAGAACGAGCGTTTCCGCTACTCCGTACAATTTCGTACGGAAGCTAACCGATTGAGTGAGCAGTTCCTGGCGTTTTGCCTGCGATTGTGCGATCTGTTCCCAAGCACCTGCCAGTGGACTGAGTTTGGGATCTGCAGAAACTTTCTCACGCAGAGCCGCTTCCTCCTTTTTCTTGGAGGCGGCGAAGGCGGGGTCTTGCAGTCCAGCCAGCATACCACCAATCGCCTTCCGTGAGTTTTGGATCCCAAATAGATCGTCTTTGGCGCGTCGCTTTTGTTCAGGTCCTGTAAGACCATATTGCTGCATGAGTATCTCTTTGCGACGAAGATAGTTCATGGTTCGGGGCATCGAGTGGTCACGCTGGAATTCGATGGCCGACTGGGTGAAGATCCGGCGTGTGCGACCAGGGTTTCCTGATACGAATACGAGATCATCTTCCTTGGCCCCGTTTGGATCCATTTTAAGGAAGTGTTCGATCTTTGCCGGTTTCCCATTCTCATAAACGCGAAACAAAGTGACATCGAGACAGTAGCGTGGGTACTCAAAGTTGTCTGCATCCCCGCCGAAGAACGCACTACCCGCCTCCGGTGCCCAGACCAATCGGACGTCGGTGTATTTCTTGTAGCGGTACAAATGGTATTTGCCACCGCCGAAAAGGGTGACCACATCGCTGCGCAAGCCAGTTTTGTCCAAAGATTCTTTTTCGATTTGGGCCATAGCGGCTTGTCGTGCTTTCGCGGCATCCTGCGGATTGAGGCCCGCTGCGACTGCACCATTGACTCGATCGGTGACATCTTGAATGGAGATCAATTGATTCAGTTCCAGATCGGGAGCTTTGATCTCTTCCGCTTGAGACTTTGCCAAGAATCCGTCTTCGTTGTAATTGTGCTCGGCCGTCGAGAGTTTGTAGAGCGTATCGGACGCTACGTGATGATTGGTCAAAACCAGACCATTGGAAGAGACGAAGGATGCGGAACCACCCGAGTTGAAGCGGACGCTCGAAAGCATGAGATGATCGAGCCATTTTTGAGTTGGCTCAAACCCGTACTTCTTCTTCAACTCCGCTTTGGGAACGGCGTTGTAGAGCCACATTCCTTCATCGGCAAAAGCCACATCCCTCCCCAATGCCGTGCAAGCGATCGCGGCACTGATGCCGAAACGTACCCATGTGCGAAACTTCATAACACATCTTTCTATTTTGAAGATCCAAATCAGTGGGAAACTGGCTCACCGTTGGACGACTTCAGCGGGCGACTCCGACCATCGTCTCAGGTGAATGGAGAGGGTAAGTATAGGTGACTCGTCAAAAGGATGCTCGTGGAGGGATTTTTGTTGACCCAGCGCCTCCCGACGTGTTCTGGGACTTTCCCTTGCGACCCGGCAAAGTCGAAGATCATACCGAAAATCCGTCCTGGTTAGGGAGTAGACCCGTTGAGAGATCGATTAATCCACGAGTTGCGAAGATTCCAAAGCCAAAGGCGATGGCTCCGTCTCGCCGGTAGCACATCTCAGAAATCACGGCAATCGAAACTCACCTCAACGTTGGTGAGTTGCTTGGTCACTCATTGGCGGGGCTGTTGCATGAATTGCTTGCGCATTCATGCGTGTACGCCTACGGAGACTGTTAAACGAAGAGGTCGGATGGAGTTATGTGAGTATGGATGTCGGATGAATGTCAACCGATTCCAAGTTCGAATTTCCGATCGACCGTGCAATACCGTAATAGGGACGTTCAACACCACGGGTGCAACCATCGTTGCACCGGGCGATCTGGAATGCCGCGTTCATAGCAGGGTCGTTGAACCTTCAGAGATTCTTCCAAGCCGTTTTCTCAATTGTTCTCTTAAAACACTTAATCGTTCTCTTAAAACGGCGCGTCGTCATCGGCACCGGATTGCGAAAACTCGTTGTTGATGTCGTCGACATCGAACGACTCCTCCCCTTTAGAACCGACCTTGGTGAACGCCATTGCTTCGGCGCTGAGAAAATATTTCACTTCGCTCGAAGGATCCTTTTGCCACTTACGTCCCCCCAGCCGGTAGGTGACGTCGACTTCGTCCCCCAATCGAAGATCGTCTACCAAATCGCATCCGTCATTGGTGAATTCGAGAGGAATATAGTTGGCGAAGCGACCGTTTTGCTGTTCAAGTACGACAGTTCGCTTTCGGAATCCTTTTTGCCCAAAGGACTTCGTTTCTTCGATGACGTGGACAATGCCACGGATTTTTGCGTTTGACATGAGTTTTTCAAGGCCTGCAGCGTGATGGATTTTGACCCGAAGGAAGAAGGCTCGATACGGTCGCCAAGACCGAAATCCCCCCTCCCCGCGGGAGTCTTCGTTGCTCTGGAGTTTACCCGATCTGCAGGCCCCTCGAAACCGCTCCATTCCCTGGGAATCTTCGACCGATTCGGAATGCCCCTCCTAAACTCCCCAGGCGCGTCATTCCACCTTCACATCGAGGAGAGTTCCTACATGTCGCGGAGAGCTCCGGATTGGTCTAGAATATGACTCCTGCCATTCGGTACGTTTCACGGACTGGATCCCCCCCGCCAACATTCCTTGAGCTGTCTATGCCCCTAGGATTCAACCTTCGAAAAAGTCTGGTATCCGTCGCCGGCCTTGCTATCGCTTTCGCTTCCCTGCTGGCGTCACCGCCAAAGAATCGAGCGCTCGCTGAGGAATCCCCCGGTCCCGTGGCTGCTGTGGACTCTGCCCCCGACACCGTCGCGACCGATCAAGAGCTTGCTCGGACGTTTGTGTCGGAGATCCTTCCGCTCTTCAACAAATACTGTATGGACTGCCACGACTCTGCGACGGCAGAGGCGAAACTAGATATGACTATTTTTCGTGCTCCGTCGGACATTGATCACGCTTGGGGAAGTTGGCAAGCGATCCTCTCTCGTGTCCATGAGAAAGAAATGCCTCCCGCCGACGCCGGTGAGCTGCCGACTGACGAAGAACGCAAACGTTTAGCGGATTGGGCCAATCGTTTTCGAACGAGCGAAGCGGTGCGGCGTGCAGGTGATCCTGGCCCCATCAGCACACGGCGTCTTAGCAACTCAGAATACAACTACTCCATCCGCGACTTGACCGGCGTCGACATCAAACCGACAGCAAGTTTTCCGATCGATGCCGCGAACGCAGCGGGTTTCGATAACTCTGCGGAATCCCTGACCATTTCTCCTTCGCTCATCACTAAGTATTTGGACGCCGCTCGCAGTGTCGCCGATCACATGCTCTTGACCCCCGAAGGGATTCGTTTCGCGCCGCACCCCGTGGTTACCGATACCGATCGTGACAAGGTTTGCGTGCAGCGTATTGTCGATTTTTACCGGGCCCAACCCACTGCCATCGATGCGTATCTCATCGCTGCCTGGGAGGGGAAAGCGGACTCGATTTCTCCAACGTCGGATCGATGGACGGAGTTTGCTCAATCTCGAGGGTTAAGCCCTCGCTATCTGACGACGGTTTGGGAACTTTTGCATGATGAAACCGTGCGATGGGGGCCGGCCAAGGAGTTACAGCAACGTTGGAGTGCGTTACCTCTCGATCGTGATCAGCTCGATTCGGTGGAACGCGAATGCAAGGAGTTAGCCAGTTGGGTCGAGCAGGTGCGTCGTCCACTCCGGGTGCGAGTATCCAATCTCAACGGTGCTCGCGGGATGAACGGAGGATCGCAACCACTCGTATTGTGGAAGAATCGCAAGATGGCGGCCTCGCGCCGCCTGATACACGGTGACGCACTCAATCCCGACTCCAAGGATTGTGTTTTGTCGGAACCCGAACTTGAAGTGATGCGGTCGGACAAGTCCGAAGCGAAAGAGGCGCTTCGACAAGATTACGAAAAATTTGGTTCCGTCTTTCCGGACACGTTTCTGGTGCTGGAGCGGGGCCGCGCTCATATCTCCGAGGAGGATGCTGCGAAGGAAGCAAAAGGGCGGCTTCTGAGCGCTGGATTTCATAGCATGATGGGTTTCTTTCGGGACGATCAGCCTCTTTGCGAATTGATTCTGACCGATGACCAGCAGCAACAGCTTGATCGATTGTGGGAGGAACTGAATTTCATCAGCCATGTTCCGACTCGACAATACAGCGGTTTTATTTGGTTCGAGCGAGCGGAAGCATCCTTTATCAATGATCCCGCTTTCCATTTCATTCGCGCGGAAGACAAATCAGCTCTGAGCCAAGCAATGATCCAACGCTTTGCCGACGCGTATTTGAGCAAACTCCAAAGAATGGAATCCCCGCCGACTCTCGTCGACGCGGTCGCTTTCCATTTCCAAGATTGCAATGCAAAGATCCGTGCGTTTGAAGATCAATGGAACGAAGCTCGCCCGAAACAAGTGAAGAGCCTTCTCGAGTTTGCTAGCCGCGCGTTTCGAAAGGCGTTATCCGATCGAGACCGAGCAAGAATCTTGAAGTATTACGAAGAGAGTCTGCAACAATCTTCGGGTGATCACCGCACTGCCATGGAGGATACACTCGTCACTATTTTGGTCTCTCCGAGTTATCTCTATCGTTGGGATTTGCAAGGGGTCTCGTCGCCGACCGAGAATGCTGGACGAGAGAATGAAAACGAGTTGGAACAAGTCGCTGCACTTCCAATTGGGGCGACTGGGCAGTCGATGGTTCCTCTTCGTGACGATGAGCTCGCGTCACGTTTAAGTTACTTCCTGTGGTCCAGTACACCGGATGCCCAGTTGATGCAATTGGCGGAACAACGCCGCTTAAGCGATCCAGACGTCCTGGTCGCGCAGACCAGGCGCATGCTGGCAGATCCTCGCGCGAAGAGCATGTTACTGGAGTTTCTCGGCAACTGGCTGGACTTCCGGCGGTTCGATCAGCATCAAGCTGTGGATCGCAATCAGTTCCCGTCCTTCGATGACGAGTTACGATCCTCCATGTGGCAGGAGCCGATCGAATTCCTTCACTACTTGATCCAGAACGAAGGGACCGTGGCAGGCATCCTCGACGCGGACTACATGATTGTCGATGGCCGACTGGCTGCCCATTATGGCGTCAAAAATGCACCACCTCTTTATGAAAGAAAATGGTCCAAGGTTCCGGGGGCTAGCGAATACCAACGAGGTGGAATCCTTTCGATGGCGGTATTCCTCACCCAGAATTCCCCGGGACTTCGTACCAGTCCCGTCAAACGAGGCTATTGGGTTGTGCGAAGACTTTTAGGGGAGTTGATACCCCCTCCACCACCGAATGTTCCCGAACTCCCCAACTCCGATCAACAATTGGGAGATAAAACGCTTCGCGAGGCGCTCGCGATCCATCGCGAGCACCCGAGCTGCGCTGCTTGCCACAATCGCTTTGACTCAGCAGGCTTACTTCTGGAAGGGTTCGATCCCATCGGTCGACCACGGGATAAGGATCTTGTTGGGCGTCCGGTGCAAACCGATGCGACCCTTCCCAATGGCGAGGAAGCCATCGGTATCGTGGGACTTCGTTCGTACATTGAGCAGAATCGGATGAAGGACTTCCGACGACATTTCTGTGAAAGTCTTTTAGCGTTCGCACTTGGGCGAACCTTGATTCTCGCCGATGATGTTCAAGTCGACGATCTAGTCCAATCCCTCCAAACCCATGACGATCGGATCAGCACGGTCTTTGAACGCATCGTGCTGAGCCGGCCATTTCGCTACAAACGTCTGCAAACTGTTACCTCGGACGAAGGAGTCTCGCGATGAAAACGAATCAACCTGAACGACGTGCCAAGGCACATTCGCGGCGCAAATGGCTGCACGGGACAGGCGTTCTCGTAGGACTTCCCTGGCTTGAGTCGCTGCGAGTCTGGGGCGACGAGAAGCCAATCGAAGATACCGCATCGGAGATGCCCAAGCGTTTCGGGGTCATGTTTATGGCGTGCGGCGTCCATCCTGAACATTGGTGGGCCAAGTCGAATTCGGAGGGTATGGAGCTCAGCCGCTGCTTGCAGCCGCTAGAGAGAGTGAAGTCGAAGTTGAACGTGATCAACGGGCTTTTCAATAAGAATGCCACGGGAGTGGGAATCCACCCTGGCCAAACCGGTAACATTCTTTCCGGTGCAGCGCTTCAAAAAGGTGCGGAACTGCGAGGGGGAATCAGCGTCGATCAAGCGATCGCGAATTCGATTGGGCAAGACGACGTGGTTCCCAGTTTGGTATTGGGATGCGAACAGCCGACCACCGGCTACCACGAGACCAACTTCTCCATGGCATATAGCTCCCACATTTCTTGGCAAAACGCGACATCACCTGTCCCGATGGAGGTCTATCCGTCGCTCGCCTTCGATAGCTTGTTCGAGAATCGAGGAACGCAACGCAACAAGAGTATTCTGGATCGAGTTCGAGAAGATGCGTCAAGTCTTGCGATGCGAGCCAGCGCTCGGGACAAGGCCAAGCTCGACGAATACTTGACCAGTATTCGAGAAGTTGAGAAACGGATCCAACGGCAGCGAGGTGGCATCGACAAGGTGCAAGAGAAAGTCGCGCGAACAGGGGAATCGGTTTTTCAAATGAATCGTCCCGATAACGGTCTGCCAGAGGATATTCGCGAACACATGCGTTTGATGTGCGATATCATCGCCCTCGCGTTTCAGAGCAACCGTACTCGCATTGCATCCCTTCTCATGTGCCGAGACATCTCTGGACTTTTCTATCCCTTCTTGGACGTTCGCAAGCCTCACCACCTCGCTTCACACGATGACGGATCGGATGAGTGGGAACGCGTCACGACGTTCTACAGCAGTCAGTTGGCCTATTTGGCCCAGAAACTCGACAGCATGCAGGAAGGGGATAGAACTGTTCTCGACAACACCTGCTTGATGTTCGTCAATAATATGTGGTCAGGGAGCAAGCACGACTCAACCAAGGTTCCACTGCTCACTGTCGGTGGTTTGGGTGGTACGATGAAGACCGGCCAAGTTCTAGATTACGGCAAACGCCCCGACAGCGAGCGCAAGCTATGTAGTTTCTATCTCTCGTTGATGAACCGCATGGGTGTTTCTGCGAGCGCGTTTGGCGACGCCGACTCGCCGCTCACGGATCTTGGTTAATCCCTGGTCTGCTCCCCAAAAGTGGTCCCAGTGGTAGGAAAGTCTAGAGCCTCAGTTCGAGGGGATGCTTTTCCCTGGCTGATGGTGCTCCTAGCATCCAGGCCATCGAGTGGCTTTTCTGGGGTGGCAGATGCGCCGCAGAGCATGGCGAAAGTTCCGTCGCAGCGTTATCAATCGATGATCGAACTTCTCCGAGCGTTTGAGTCATTGAGGCTCCCAGACGATCGGGAAACCGATCGCTTGAAGATTGAATAGTCGAGCAATGCAACGATGGATTTCGATTAGTTTGCTTCCGGGTTTTTCAGCCGGACCAGCATCCACTGTTCCGTCTTATCTTTTCCGATATGGAGTAGACAAGGGGCTTCGTCTTTGGTGAGATTGTACAAACCAGTTTCGATCATATTGGTTTTGTTTTCGCCGACGGTAAGTGCGACACGCTGTGTTTGTTTGTCTACAGCACCATTAACAACTTGATTCTGTTTGGTTGCCGTATCGGTGTAATTCCCTCGAACATCGCCACTTTTATTGACAGCGAGTTGGATGGTGATGTCGGAATTAGGTGACTCTGGCTTGGTGAACGCAAATACGCCTAGAGGGAGCCACTCGCTATCGGTAGGTGCATCTTCGCCGCTTGCCGCAATTTTTGAGGCGGATTCATAATACTCTTCGGAAGTACCAGCGTTTTCACCGTTGATGTAAACGCTATTGTCTTCGTAGGTCACGTTGTTTCCGTAGTCGTAGTAGACGGGAGGTTGTTCGGGATAACCGCAGTAGGATGCTGCTGTACCCCAGGTCGCATAATTCCATGCGGTATTTGCTGTCCAACCTGCTGCATACCAAGCCCCGGGATAAGTGGTGTACCAGGAGGCTCCATAGATTCCCCAGTTATTGTAATTGCCTCGAACTGCAGCGGCGGCTGAGTAGCGTCCTGAAGGGGTGATTCGAGTAAAACCAGCACCCGCGCCGGCGGGGCCAGCTGTGACAATACCCCCGCCTCCATAACCGCCCGGTCCCACAGCTCCTCGTCCCGCGACGACTTGCCCGTTTGGTCCTACGGCAGCGCCGCGCGCGGCAGTTCCACCGTTTGCACCTTGGACCCCACCGACGACAGCAGCACCACCCTGTGGTCCCACGGCGCCCGCGCGACCGACTGTATTTCCCTGTGGTCCGGTGACAGTCACGCCTCCCGCTTGTCCACCTTGAGCGCCCTCCTTCTTTCCATAGTTAACGTCGAATTTCCCTTGTCCGGCGGGAAGCGTGGACGGGGTCGAAAGCGTTCCTGCTTTTCCTGCAGCTGCTGCATGTCCGAAGCCATCATCGGATGGAAGACCCATGAAATCGTTGAGGTCATTGCGACTCGGCGCGTTGTATCGATTTGCGTTGCCGGTTTGCCCTGGAACGACTCGGCTCCCCGGATTGCCTGCTGGCGCACCTGGACGTTGTCCAGCACCAGCAGCAGGAAACCCGGAAGCGGAATTGGGACGCGCGTTGTTCAGACCAGAAGCTCCCAAGTTGGGAGTGGGGCGGTTGCCAAGATTTTGGCCGCTTGGTCGAGCCATGTTACTACCACCACCGAACGCATTGCCGGCTCCACCCATCGACGGGTTGGGCCGCGCCCCGGCATTCATCCCGCCGCTGTAGCCACCGCGTTGAACTCCTCCGTTGAATCCGCCCCCACCCATGCCAGCTCCGCCACCACCGCGGGCACCGCCTCCGCCACCACCTCCGCGAGCGCCACCTCCACCACCTCCGCGCGCCCAGCACTCAACAGGGGTAAGCACAAGAATGGCAGGGACCAGGCAAGAAAGAACGAAACGCTTTAACATGTTGATGCTCTTAAGTCTTTAGATTGTTTTGAATGTGGTTAGGTTGGATTCTCGAACGATCTGCCTGTTATCGAGATTTGAGTCTCCGGACAATGACTTCATCCGTGTCTGGCAGTGGAGTATCTCCTACCGTTCTTTGAATGGATTGCCAGACATAAGCTGCATCGTCCAGTTTCTTCAACACATTTACTGCCATGGTCGATTCGCCTGTGCCCGTGGTGCCGGTGACTTTGGAAAGCCAACCTCCTTCAATCGCGGACCAAATTCCAACAGCATGACCTCCATCTGGTGAGAAGTTCCATGATTGCACCTGATTGGTCTGCGCATTCCAGCCGATGATCTGCACTCCTGTCGTCGTCGAGCCATCGAGCTGCGTGGTTGTGTAAACGCGTTCAACGAATCGGTTGTTCGCAATCCATCGGCAAAGGGACTGCGATCGAACGCCGTTCTCCTCGGAGACCCATTCTCCGATGAGCCATTCCAAATCGGAAAGAACCTTCGGTGCCGTATCCGACTCTACAAAAGAATCCCGCAATGATCCGATGAGCCACTTTCCGTCCACTTTTAAGTGAACGGCCGTGTATTGACTGACTTCCGCATCTTCGCTTGGCGAGGGGGTAACAATCGCTTTGCCATCTTCGACGACCACCGAGTCGCCAAGAACTCGAATCGATTCGGTTATCAATTGAACTGATACATCCGGTCTCTTTTCGAAGACCTTGGTGAAGAAAGCCTCAATTGTCTCCCGGCCTACAAACGCTTCTCCTGACTCGTCGACGTATTCCCCTTGAGGTACCCAGAAAGAAGCAAACGCTTTTGCATCTCGCTTGTTAAATGCAGCGGCGAAGGACGCGACCTGTTTAACAATTGAATCCTCCGTCTCGCTCCCTTTCGGAGTTGCGGCAGCGGCGGATTCCGCAGCTGCTTTGTTATTGGTTTGTTGTGAGAGGGCTGGAACGAACAAGCCTGGAAAAACAAGCCAAAATGCACAACCAAGAATCACGTTGCGTCGCACGTTAGAAAATCGCTTTTTACAAGAAGGAGAAGAAGTCTCACGCGACTTGGTCTACCAATAGAGAGAACCAAGTCCATACACATCAGCAGTGTATCAGAGCGTAAGAAATCCAGCGATTAGAACGTGCGGATTGTCAGACTATTTTCTATGACGATGCGAGATGTTGTTACGAATTGACAACCTGGCGCGTCGCGAGTGCACCAGGACGTGCCAAATAGAAGCCTTGAAAGAGGTCAACGCCTAGGTCTTGCATCAACTTCAGTTCCTGTTCTGTCTCGATACCTTCCGCGAGAATCAACTGATCGCAGTCATGGGCTATTTGGACCAGCCCGCGGACGACGGCCGTGTGGCTCTTGGAATGGGCTGCTTGCGAGACTAGGCCGCGATCAAGCTTCACAAGATCCGGTGTCAGGCTAGCGAGCATTCCGAGCCCCGACGACCCTTGTCCAAAGTCGTCCAGCGCCGTCATGAATCCAGCGTCGCGATAGAATTCGAGAATCTTGCGCAAATGCTCTTGGTCCTTCACTTCCTCGCTTTCGACGACTTCGAAAATGATGTTGGAGGGATCTAGCTGCAACTTGTCGACCACACGCAGCGTGCTTCGCAGGCAAAACGCTGGCTCGTAAATCGCGGTGGGCATGAAGTTGATGAGAATCTTTTTACCTGTTGGAACGGTGTTCGCCGCATTGCGAAGATGTGTTTCTCGACAGACTCGATCCAACATGGACAAGAGATTCTCGGATCGAGCCCAGTCGAGCAATTGGGCGGGCGATATCGATCCTCCCTCGATATGGTTGGCCCGCATCAAACATTCGTATCCCCATACGGTCACGCTATCTCTTTCAAAGACAGGTTGGAAATGCGAATAGATTCGATTTCCCTTCAATATCTCCAACAGCGGGGAGGAGGTTTTCGTGGCGAACTGAGCGAGAGTTGTTTTGTTCGAAATCGCCGGCCCGCAGGAATTCTCCCCTTTGCGGCAACACCCTTGATCCAAGGTGTTGTCCCAACAGCACGCAATATTTTCCAACAGTTCATCGGATAGAAATGCGGTCAAAAAATTGGCGATGTCTTCTGGTGTGCGATAGCCGGAATTCCCTCCGACTTCGACAGCCCAAATTCTCTCGTCGCATCGAGACCAATGGGGGAGCGAAGAGAGATCTTCTCCCAAGGCGCGCTCCATGGCATCGAATTCGAGTCTCACTTGCCGAGCACCAGAAATACAAGCACAGCCCATCGATCGTTTCTCCCGTAAGTGTCAAACAGCCGGAGCATTTTCGTACTTCAAAAAAAGTGGCTATGCCGCGGGCTGCTGAGGGAAAATCGGGTCGGTTGCGTTGAATACGATCCAACTCTAGCAGCTGTAGGTCCTTTGCAGGTCAGAGGGATTCAAGACAAACAGGAGCCGCAGGAATTCCTCTGCGATATCGAAGAGGGCAATAAAAAACCTTCGATGCTTTGGCAGCGATCGAAGGTCGATGAAATCGTCGGTTATCCGCAGGTTAAATCTCCTTGGCGGAGATTGATCGCAACACTTACTCGGTCACAGTCTCTTTGATTTTTTGGAGAAAGTGATCGCCGGCTGTTTTGCTAAGCTCTTTGCAGTGCTTCTCTGCTTTTTTCAAATCGTCGTAATCGAAAACAGCGACCCGCTTGAGGTTTTGATTGAAAACACCCCAGTAAAGCTTGATGCGAGGTTCGACAGCGGCTTTGCGAGTACGCTTTGGCTTGACCACTGGCGTTTCCACTGCTTCTGCAGTTCCGGTTTGGTCGACTTCCGTGGCGGCCTTCTTCTTGCGGGGGGTTTTAGCAACGGTTGCCATGAATCTATGAACTCCAATAAATCGAAGAAAGCAAGGTGCTCTGGACAGAAAAGCGCGTCATTCTGACACGCACCCAAGATGGGTTTCCTGGTGGGAATAAAATGCCAGCAATCGCCGGCCGTCCTTCGCAGAGCTCCATTATAGGCCATCACCCTTTTTCCCCCAACCGTTTGGAATGGAAATTCCGATCTGCGCCTGTTTTTTTCCGCGTGGTCGTCACGGACAAGCGGAAATCGTCGTGTTTCGGCATGGTGGCACGGGGGGCAGAACCGCTGCAATCGGCGACATCCCCCCAGCATGCAATCTTTCGCTAGCCGTTACAAACGGCAATTTCGCTCAACTCCAGGGCATTCCTCGCCCGATAGAGATACGGAGGGATGGGAACCGTACCGATCCCCCTTGTTCAGCGTTTTGCATATCGAGGTGAAAATGAAGTCCATGCGAAGCAACGGAGCCCGAGGTCGTTCGAACCGACGTCTTCTGCGTTGGATAGTGGGAGCCGCCTGCTTGGGGGCCATGGCTGCCGAGGGGGTATATGCACAACTGCCGCCGGCACTTCCATCCACGGCACTTCCGCCGGCAGCACCCTCGTTGGGGCTTCCGGGGCCATACCCTCTCCCAGCGTCCTCGCCTCTCCCAAACGTGGGAACGGTTTCGAGTCTGCCGAATACCCCGTCTCCGCTAGTAAGAATTCCGACCGATCAGGCTAGTCCGTCGAAGGGGGCGGTTCAAGTTCGATTGGGGACGAACTCGGTGGAGTCCTCCGAGCCCTCCAGAATGCCCTCGCTTTCGGAAGGCAAATTGCCAACGTCAACCGTCTCGATTGCTGTCGATCCGATGCAATTTCGATCGGAAACGGCTCGCCCAACCGGTTCGTCCGCTTCATCAACCAACGCGTCTGAGCCTGCCACAAAGGGGCCCGTCAAGTTCAGTCTGGGGGATGAGGGGGTAGTCGATTTGGGCGTGCAAAGATCGCTCCAGCCGCCGACACTCGTGCAGCGCGCACCGGAACTGGTTCGTCCCAAGAAGTACTCGGTGTCCCAAGTCGTAACGGTTGCCGCGGACGCCGACTTGAGCGTAGAGCCCACCAAAACGACAGCTGCCCAAACCGCGTCGTTGGAGGTAAGTGGACCTGCCGCTCCAGCCTTGCCGACCTTTATTCCAGCTCCTGCACCGCCAGCCCCGGCAGCAATGACACCGGCTGCTTTGCCTTCAGCTGTTATGACCTTGGCAGCTCCGGCACCCGAAGCTGTGACACGTACAGCAATGGCGCCGGCAGCAATGGCGCCGGCAGCGAGTGCGCCATCCCTGCCGATGGCAAACCGAGCAGCGCCTGCTCCCAATCGAATCACTCAAGCTCCGTCGCCTACAGCATCTCAAGTCGCAGTCGCTCCCCTGCCGCCCACGAACGGGATGCCGGTGGAGAGGACCTACGATATCGAAGTGCTCGGGACCTATTCTCTCGATCCTGCGGCTCCGGTTGCAAGCGTGGTCGCTCGCGATCCAGAAACATGTAGTGTCTTTCACAACGGTCGCATGATCACCGTCGTAGGAAACAAGGTCGGCTCGACTGCCATCGAGATACGAGGTACTGACCAGAGCGTTCGGACCGTCGGGGTGAAGGTGTTACCTACCGGCCGCCTACATGCCGCGCCATCCACTGAATTGGATAAGGTAAAGGGAATGATCGGGCAGCATTTCCCGACGGCCAATCTCGGATTCGTGCAGGAACCTGAGGGAGCGATCGTCGTGAAAGGAACCGTTAGCTCGGAAGCCGATGCTCGCAAGATTCTGGAACTCGTCCGCAAGCTCTGCTTGGTTCCGATCAAGGATCAGATCAAGGTGACTTACTGATCGACTGCAATGCCTAAGCGGTCGTGGTGGGGCTTTGAAGGGATCGGAGCGCTCTTGGTAGCGGAAAGACGACCTCTTCTTTCTGGACGATTTGTTCCTCGATCGATGCGTCGAAGTGCGATTGGAGCCAAGCGATCGTTTCCTGAACGACTTGCTCGGGAGCGCTCGCACCTGCGGTGATCAAAACCGTTTCATTTCCTTGAAACCACCCGCGGTCCAAATCCCCGGGGCCATCGACCAGATGGGATGCTTTGCCCGATTCGGCGGCGAGTTCCCGCAGGCGTTGCGAATTGCTGCTGTTTTGGCTGCCTAGAACGACAACAATATCGGCTTGCTGGCCCAGCACACGCACGGCTTCCTGCCGATTCTGGGTTGCATAGCAAATGTCTTCCTTGGGAGGCCCGACAATCCAGGGGAATCGCTCTTTCAATCGTTGAATGATCCGCGTGGCATCGTCGACGCTAAGCGTGGTCTGAGTGAGATAGGCCAGTTTTGTCGTGGGGGTGAACTCTAATCGGTCGACATCGGCGATGTCCTCCACCAACAGGATCGCCTCTGGAGCCTCTCCCATCGTCCCGATCACTTCGTCGTGACCATCGTGTCCGATCAAGATGATCGTGTAGTGTTCCTTCGCGAACTTGATCGCTTCCAAATGGACCTTGGTAACGAGCGGGCAAGTCGCATCGATAGCCAGCAGTTGCCTCTCCTTCGCCTCGGTGCGGATTGCCGGTGAGACGCCGTGGGCCGAAAAGAGAACGGTCGAACCCGAAGGAATCTCCGATAAAGAATTCACGAAGATCGCCCCCCGGTCCTTGAACGTGTGGACGACGAACTGATTGTGAACGATCTCGTGGTACACATAGATCGGTGGACCGAAGTGCTGCAAAGCCAACTCCAAGCTTTTCACAGCCATGTTGACCCCTGCACAAAAACCACGAGGAGCTGCGAGAATAATCTTCATAAATGTTCCGTTGGCTGGGCATCCGAATATTGCTTTCCTACTATCATACCGGCATGGCACCTCCTCCCCAAGATCTTATCCCTACCGAGAGCAAATCGCAGTTGAACCGTCCCATGACCGTCCTCCAGACAGATTCCAAGACGGAGAATTCCATCGGGGCTGGAGACAGGTCTGCTCGGCAAGGTTCCAAGCTGGTTCGACAGGACCTGGAGCGTTTTGGTCCGCACATCTTCCCTGTGCAAAGCATCCTGCCGGTGGACGTCTCAACCAGGGACTTTTGTTCTCCTTGCACTCTCGAGGAGGCGCATTCTTACTGCCGCCATTTGGCCGGATCGCACTACGAGAACTTCTCGGTCGTCAGCCGATTGCTTCCCAAGTCGCTTCGACAAGATGTCGCCAACATCTATGCGTATTGCCGTTGGACGGATGACTTGGCCGATGAAATGGACTCTCCTCAGCAATCACAATTCCTGCTCGACTGGTGGGGGGGATTGTTGGATGATTGTTTTCGGGGCGCTGCGTATCATCCTGTCTATGTCGCGCTTCGCGCGACGATCGATCACCATGGACTTGCCCGCAAGCCCTTTGAGGATTTGATTCAGGCGTTTGTTCAAGACCAGACTCAAACCCGCTACGAATCGGACGAAGAACTGGAGCGCTACTGCGCCGGAAGCGCCAACCCCGTTGGTCGACTCATCCTGGCCTTGGCCAATGTGCGAGATCCGGAATCGGAGCGAGCGAGCGATTCGATTTGTACGGGGCTGCAATTGGCAAATTTCTGCCAGGATATGCGCATCGATGCATTGCGAGGCCGTATTTACTTTCCGAGGGAACGATGGGCAAAAGACGGCTTAACGGAGCAAGACATTCTCTCTGGAAGTGGTTCGGCACGCTTGCGAACAGCCGTTCAAGACTGGTGTTATTTTGCCGAAAGCAAACTGCTGGCAGGGCTACCCCTGGTGAAACGAGTTCCCTTTTGGCTTGCCCGAAATGTGCAGCTTTTTGTTCGGGGCGGACTCAGTATCCTGCACGCGATCGAAGACGCACACTTTGACGTTTGGAGTCGAGAGATTGAAGTGCGGCGATCGACCAAGATAGGGTTGCTACTCCGAGGTTGGCTGCAGCCGAGATCCACATCCGTGAAACGATTGCGAGGGGCGTAAGCTCAATCTGGATGGATACGTTGGATCAGTCTTATCGTGCTTGCTATGACATCTCACGTCGGAGCCATTCCAATTTCTATCGCTCCTTTCACTTGCTTTCCGCAGTGCGTCGGAAAGCCATGTATGCACTGTATGCCTTTGCGAGGTTGGCGGATGATTGGTCGGATAACCCGGACGCATTAGCATCGGAATCGAGGGCCTCCGCATCGAGTATCGAAGATTGGCGTCAGTGGGTTCGAGAGCTTTATCTCGTCGGCGACCCATCGTCGTTGGTAACCATCGAAGCATTGTCAGCGATACGACCAGCGCTCGCCGATACGGTTCAATCCTTTGGGATCCCCAGGGAAGCGTTGGAGCAATTGCTCGATGGAATCGAATACGATCGACGGCCACCGGTCCGGATCAATACTTGGTCCAACCTTGTTCGCTACTGCCGGTCGGTCGCAAGCAGTGTCGGCCAGGGGTGTTTGGCAATCTGGTTAGACGAACCGATGGAGAACGTCTCCCCCCAGGCGAAGACGGCTGCCGACGCGTGCGGGCTCGCGTTTCAGCTCACGAATGTTCTTCGAGACATCGTCGAAGATAGTCAACGCGATCGTTGTTACCTCGCGGCGGACGATTTAGCTCGATTTGGATTGACCAGTGAAGATTGGATTTCGGAGTGCCGTCGTCGGTTCTCGGCCATCGCCGACAAAAATCAACTTCCTGGGCCGGATGAGATCGATCCCTATCGGACCATCGTTGACCTCTATCTGCAGCGTGCCCTTGGTTACTACGACATTGCGTGGGGGTTGCTTCCGCACCTTTCGTTGGAGGGGAGACGCATGTTCTCCTTGATGTGGTCGACCTATTACTCTCTCATCACAACCATCGCAGCAAATCCCAACATTGTCTTTGAGGGGCGCGTTCGGGTGCCGCGCTCCACCAAATTTGTTTTGCTCGCAAAGCACCTTTGGACACCGCTCTACCACCGACATACCATTCGGATTTCCAAGGAGCAGCGATTCGACGGAAAAGCGTTTGCCTCTCTGGCTCCCGATCGGGCGGTGTCGCAAGTGGACCACACCCGATGCCTCACGGATGCGCAAGTAGCGATCATCGGCGGCGGGCTTGCTGGGTGCAACGCGGCGCTTCATTTGGCTCGACAAGGGGCAAAGGTCACTCTCTTTGAGTCGAGAATGCGATTAGGGGGGAGAGTTGGTTCTTTTCTCGATAAAGTTTCGGGGCAGCAGATCGATTACTGCCAACACGTTGGGATGAAGTGCTGCAGCGCTTTGCGTCGTTGGATTCAGTTGACGCAGCAGCAGGATGCTTGGACAGAGCAAAGCTCGCTTCATTTTGTATCGAGTCGTGGCAAGCCACTCACGATTCGCGCTTGGCCACTCCCCGCTCCATTCCATTTGTCGGGGTTGCTGCTTCGCTGGCCCGATCTTGGCCTGCGCGATCGATGTATGATTTCATGGGCACTGGTGAAGTTGTTGCTGCGTTCATCCAACGAGACCGACGACCGAGAACCAGCCTTGCCATGGCTCATTCGTTCCGGCCAGACGGAACGCGCGATCAAGAATTTTTGGGAAACGATCCTGGTCAGCGCACTGGGAGAGCAAGTCGACAGGGTCAGTTTAGGCGCCACACGCAAAGTCTTGATCGATGGTTTTGCATCCACGCGGGATGCGTTCCATCTACTGGTTCCCAATGAACCATTGGCATGGCTCGTCGACGAGCGAATGCGACGTTCGCTGCAGTCGTATGGTGTAAAGATATGTGACCAAACTTCGGTGCAGAGGCTTGCTCGTGATTCGAATGGGCAGTGGAAGTTGGACGCCAAAGAGTCTATCTCGGAATCCTTCGATGGGGTTGTGATCGCGGTTCCATGGCATCGACTGCAGGCATTGTTACCAGAGAACATCGGGGCCAATGGCAATCTCTCGTCCATCGAGTCGTCCCCCATCACGGGTATTCACACGTGGTGGGATAGGGCTTGGTTAGATACTCCCCACGCCGTTCTGATCAATAAAATGTGTCAATGGATTTTTCCCGGGCCTGACGTCCAAGGGAAGAACGAAGACGCCAAGACCGAAGGGGGAGCATTGGGGGCGTCCGAAGCGTACTACCAAGTCGTGATCAGCGCTTCGCGTCAATTGCCTCGAGGGGATTCATCGCAGGTATTAGAATTGGTCCGCGAGGAGATCCAGTCGCTGTTCCCTGCGGCGCGCCAGGCGAAGCTTCTGCGTGGGAAGGTGGTTACCGATCCTAATGCCGTGTTCAGCGTTTCTCCTGAGATCGCCGACACGCGATGGCCCAGCGATCGCTACGGACAACAAGCGATTTTTTTGGCAGGTGATTGGACCGATACCGGGTGGCCCGCGACGATGGAGGGGGCTCTCCGTTCCGGGGTGCGCGCTGCGGAAGAGTTTTCGCTTCGCTGGGGAGTTCCCATCAAGATCGAGAGCGATTTGTAAGACTGACTATCGGTAGCCACTTCCGGATGACCAATCTGACACCGATCTCCAAAAACTGGGAATCGAATCGGTAACGCGCACACCCTTCAGCGCCGCAGGCATCTCCAGCAAAAAATGTTCAACTTGCGATCTCAAATCAAATTCCGACGGCTCTCTAGCCCCTAGCCTTTCCGATCAGCTCGATTGCACGAGGTGAGCCTCAGAGAAACTCTTGCCGCACCATCAACTTGCCTAATAGCGCCGAGTTCTCGAACGCAATTTTCTAGAATGTTCTGCAGCGCTGAAGGGATAAACCTCCAACCTTGGAGGTAGATTCTTTAGCGTGCACGCATTCGTGTACGCCTAGCGGCTAACTGTTAAACGAAGAGAACGCATGAGGGGTTTCTTGTTCTGTTCGTCACTAGGCTTGATGGGCTTGAGATTCGTCAATGAATTGAACTTCCCCGGAGGCGATGTCATAGATGGCGCCGACGAGTTGAATCTGTCCGGAATGGATGAGTTCACGTAGCCGATTGCTACCTTCTTCAATCAATCGCATGCTATGGAGAACGTTTTCTCGAGTCACTTCGACCAGGAAATCATCCTTTTCCTTTTGGCTCATCATGTTGAGGCGGAGGCACTTTGGTACATCGACGGACTTTTGAATCTCGCGGACGAGAATATCAAGGTTTTCGCAGCCCGTAACTTCGAATGCCGATTTGCGCTCCGAAACAAACTTGATCGTCGAGTTGACCGCACCGCACTGAGTGTGTCCTAATACGACGATCAACTTGGCACCTGCAACGGCGCATGCATACTCGATGCTGCCGATCACTTTCTCGCGAACCACGTTGCCTGCGATTCGAACCGTAAAGATATCGCCAATCCCAAGGTCGAAAATGATTTCCGCTGGAGATCGTGAGTCGATGCAACTGAGGATCACGGCCAAAGGGTGTTGGCCTTGCGAGGATCCTGCGAGCTGCAGCCCCAAATCACGCGTGAGACGATTTCCAGATCGAAATCGTTCATTGCCCGCTTTGAGAACATCGAGCACTTCGCTGGGAGCCAATCGCTTCTGCAATTCCAGCGTTGTGATTTGAGGGAAATTGATTTGGTTTTCCAGCCCGAATTTGCTGCGAAATCCTTTGGTGCTGACGGTGACTCCGCGAACGGCCGCCGTGGTATCACGGAAGTCGCGAATGAGAGCGATGATGTCCGGATCGATGTACTCGGTTCCGGTCGCGTTGATCAAAACATGGGTTCCCTCTTCCGCGTGGTACAGCACATCCTCCAGGGCCGCGCGATTGAGGAAGCTTACTTGGCTGGCCAGTTGAATGTGCAGGACATTTCCCTCCGTTTGCTTTTCCAATACACGTCGAACGGGACTGCTCAAACTGCTGTAGAGAATAAACGCCAGACTGATGGTCAGTCCGATGCCAATACCGACGAGCAAATCGCTGAAGACAATAGCGAGCAATGTCACAAAGAATGGGATCGCTTGGTAGCGTCCCTCTTTTAGCATCTGGGAAAAGAGCTTCCAATTGGCAAGCTTAAAGCCGGTCACGATCAAGATCGCAGCCAAGCAAGCCAGCGGGATTCGGTTCAACAACGTCGGAATGGCGATGACTGCCAACGCAATCAGCACCCCGTGCACAATTGCCGAAACCTTGGTCCGGGCTCCAGCGTTCAAATTGACGGAGCTTCGCACGACAACAGAGGTCACCGGGATTCCACCTACGAGTCCGCATAGAATATTCCCGACCCCCTGCGCAAAGAGTTCACGGTTCGGCGGGGAGCGACGCTTCCTCGGGTCCAGTTTGTCGACGGCTTCGAGATTCAAAAGCGTTTCTAGCGACGCCACGATCGCAATGGTCACACCGGCCAGATAAACACTGGAATTGAGAATCTGTGACCAATCAGGCGTTCGAAAGAAGCTGCGAAAGGCAGCCCAGTCCGATGCGATGGGGACATCGACTAAGTGACTTTGGTCGATCGCAAACTTCCCTCCTACCGATCGCAATACTTCGGCGAGAGCAAGCCCCAGGAGGACAACCATCAACGAAGATGGAACCAAACTCTTTTTCAATTTGGGAATGCGATCCCAAACGATGAGGAACACGAGCGAGATCAGCCCGACGATCAAGGCTCCGTCATGGAAGTCGCCGCTAAAGAGTTTGAAGATCTCGGTGAATGTGTTTTCGTGATCCTTTTGGACGAACGCAAAGTCCCCTTCGGGATCGTCGTCATGTCCGAGCAAGTGCGGGATCTGTTTCAGAATCAGAATGACGCCGATCGCCGCCAACAACCCCTTGATCACGGCCGATGGGAAAAAGGCTGATAAGGCTCCAGCCTTGAGAATTCCCAAAACGATTTGGACAATCCCAGCGACAATAACCGCCAAAAGAAATGTTTCGAGTGAGCCAAGCTCTTGGATCTGCGCGGCGACCAAGGTGGAGAGCCCGGCTGCAGGGCCGCTAACACTCGTTTGCGATTTGCTAAGACACCCGACGACCACCCCGCCGATAATACCTGAAATGATTCCAGAGATAAGTGGTGCACCCGAGGCAAATGCGATCCCTAAACAGAGAGGCAAGGCAACGAAGAAAACAACTAAGCCTGCAATCAAATCCTGACGGATGGTGGTCCAGAACTTCATAGGCATTGTTCACTTGGGAGGAGAGCGCGTGAGAACCAAGAACGCAGCCTACAGCATTCGATCCTTGTATTGGTCCGGAAAGTGCCCTTCAAAGGATTTTTTTCGATTGAATCCAGGAAGCGGTACTCGGAGCGTCAACGGCAGTTGTCGATGGATAGGGATGGAAAGTTGGCACTAAAAAAGAGAGGCTGGATCGGCCCGCCACAGTTTTCGCATTGCAAGCACTCCGGAAAAGGAGCACATCAGCAGCGCGAGAACAAGAACGCCTCCCATCCTCGTCCAAGTCATAAAGGTGGGGATACCCGAAAGGGCGACGGTGAGCTGATACAGTAACAAACTAATGATTGTGGAAACGAGATATCCGCCGAAGGCTAACATCCAAGCTTGTTGAAGCACGATGCCTGAAACGTACCACTCCGAGTAGCCCATCGCTTTCATCGTGGCGAATTCTGAAATTCGTGAGGCGACATCGGTTGCCAAAACCATATAGACGATCGCGGCTCCGATAATGAACGAGATGAGGACACCCATCGTGAAGATCATCCCGATTGGGGTTTCGTTAAGCCACCGGCTCCGTTCCCATTCCATCTGCTCCTCCATCGAGAGGATCTGGACCGACTGCGACGCGTTGGGGTCACGATTCGACAACCAGCTTGTAAGCTCCTTTGCCGCGGCGCTCGGTTCGATACCCGTCTTCAGGTGGATCAAGCCGAGAGAGACCCGTTGACGCGTGTCGAATGGAGCGCGGCGGCTAAAAGCAACATCGCTAACGAGCACGGCCCCGTTCGTTGCCAGTCCTGTCCCCAGTCGAAAGGTTCCTGCGATTCGAGTGGCCCGACCTCCAAGCTCTGCTCGGAGATCAAGATCCTTCTCTCCAAACGCTTTGCAATCCTGTGGGCCATATTCGGCTCGCGTTGCTTGATCGACCAGCATGGCATCGGGATCCTTTAGGGCGTCCAATTGGGCAACGGCATCCTCCACTTCGAGAACAGGGCGATCGACCTCCATCCCCATCATTCCCACAGTGCGAAAGGAACCGTCCGGCGGGGCGTTCACACACGCGGCGTTGCGAGGTGGGTTTTGCCATTTTTGCAACATGATGAAAAACGGGTCGATGCGATCGACGAGCGGATGCGATGCGAGCGTTTTCAACCAATGGCGATCGATCGTTCGAGGCTCATAGAGATGAACGTAGTCGAAGGATCGAACGACAACCTCCCCGCTCAGCTTTCCATAGACGATGGTCGCGGTGTTTCCTACCGCCCCGCGGAACCCAAGCTGCATGAAGATCAGCAGCAAGGCGAAACTCACGCCGCCCAAGCTCACCGCGGCTCGAGCCGGGTGCGACAAAAGATTGAGGAGGGCAACGGGCGTTCGCCGAAAAACTGAGCTCACCAAGGAAAGTTCGCCTTGCAGAAACACCGGTTCGGGGTTGGAATTGGAACCTCGATGATAACCCATCTCAACGATGCTTCACAACATAGGAATATCGCATTGACCTCCTTATCTCGCAGCGGCGTATTCGCAGGCAGTATGGACGATCGCTTGGCGCGTTTCAGCGAAAGCATCAGTTTTGATCACCGCCTCTACAAACAAGACATTCGCGGATCGATCGCGCATGCGCAAATGCTTTGCAAGCAGGGGATCTTGACCGAATCCGAGTTTCAATCGATCCGCTCGGAATTGACGGCGATCGGCGAGATGTTGGATCGTGGCGAAATGCCCTTTCGCATCGAGTTAGAAGACATTCATATGCATATCGAACAGGCGTTGATCGATCGATTGGGGGATATTGGCCGAAAGCTGCACACGGCCCGATCGCGGAACGACCAAGTGGCGACAGATCTAAGGCTCTGGGTACGCGATCAACTGGAACGAGTCGATGAACTCCTGTCGGAGCTCCAAAAGTCCTTTCTTTCGCGTTGCGAGCGAGATGCGGGCGTCGTTATCCCCTCGTACACCCATATGCAACGAGCTCAGCCAGTACTCGCTCCGCATTACTGGTTGGCATATATCGAAAAACTCCAACGCGATCGCGGCCGGGTCTCCGATTGCCGTGCTCGAGTCAACCATTGCCCTCTAGGTGGGGCCGCTGTGGCTGGGACCAGCATCCCTATCGATCGGGAATATTCCGCGAAACTGTTGGGTTTCGATGCCGTTGCTGCGAACAGTATCGATATCAGCAGCGATCGTGATTTCGCGGTCGAATCGGTCTTCGTCCTCACCTTGATCGCCGAACACTTGAGCGGTTGGGCGGAGGAATGGATTCTTTGGTCGACGACGGAGTTCAATTTCATCAAGCTGCCTCAGAAATTCTGTACCGGTAGCTCGATCATGCCTCAGAAAGTCAATCCCGATACGCTCGAACTTACACGTGGAAAAGCGGCCCGAGTGATCGGGGCATTGCAGACGCTCTTGGTTTTGATCAAAGGACTACCTTTGGCCTACAACCGAGACCTTCAAGAGGACAAGCCGCCGTTGTTCGATGCGTTCGATACCGTCATCGCCATGCTTGAGCTCGCTATCCCGATTGTTGCCGAATCGGAACTCAACGTTGCATCAATTCGCTCGCGCCTAGACGAAGGGTTCCTTGACGCGACCGCACTCATGGAGGCCTGTATGCTTCGGGGCTTGGCCCAACGGACCGCGCACCATCGGGTTGGGGCATTGGTCGCCTTGGCAAAGGAACGTGGAGTGAAACTAGCGGACTTGAGCGACGAAGATTTCCGCTCGGTCGATCCCAATTTGGATGGATCGATTCGAAGCGTCTTGGGGGTCGATGGTGCCGTCGCTTCGTATCGCTCGTACGGATCCAGCAACCCGGTTGAAATTGCCAAGCAAATTGCACGTTGGAACATGCAGCTCCGCTGAGCTGGCAACCGGTCGTTCGCGCATTCCAGGCGGTGGGATGCGCTCGGCAGCTTTTTGATCGGCAGTTTTTTGATCTGCTATTCCAAACCATCCGGCGGTCTGTACGACCGCTAGGCCAGGATCATATCGTCGACGGTCTTGCCCGATGGAATCATCGGGAGCACGTGCTCTTGATAGGGGACTTCGACATCCAGCACATAGGCACCCGGGTAGTTGATCATCTCGAGCAATGCCCCTTCGAGGTCTGCCTTCTTTCGAACCGTCGCAGCCCCCAATCCATATCCCTTCGCGATTTGCACGAAATCAGGGTATCGCTTGGATGCGTAGGTGTGAGCCACGGTGGATCCAGGGCCGCTCGCTTCCTCATCATCGATGGGTCCCAAGTAAGTATGGGCACGGTTCGACCCCATGAATCGATCTTCCCATTGCACGACCATACCCAAGTGCTGGTTGTTGAGGAGCAAGACCTTGACAGGGAGCTTCTCGCACCGAAGCGTGGCCAATTCCTGAATGTTCATTTGGAAGGAGCCGTCTCCGTCGATATCGATGACCAAGGCGTCAGGGTGTGCCGCTTGGATTCCCATCGCACACGGAAGTCCAAACCCCATCGTCCCCAATCCGCTGCTGCTCATCCAAGTCCTCGGGCGACGGAACTGGAAGAACTGGGCTGCCCACATTTGGTGCTGACCAACTCCGACGGAAACGTACGTTTCGCGGTCTTTGGTCAAATTCGAAAGAGTTCGAATCGCGTGCTGCTGAAGGATTCCGTCAAACGATTGGTCGTACGAGAATGGGAACTTTGCTTTGAGATCGGAACAATGCTTCACCCAAGCGGAAATGTCTTCCGGTGCCTCTACAATTTTGTTGAGCTCGGTCAACGCGAACTTCACATCGCTTCGCATCGAAATGTGGGCGATCTTGTTTTTGTTCAATTCGGAAGGGTCCACATCGATGTGAACGATCTTCGCGTTCTTCGCAAACGAGGCGAGGTGCCCGGTAACACGATCGTCGAATCGAACCCCCAAAGCGATCAGCAAATCGCAATCCTTGACGGCAAAGTTGGCGTAGGCGCTCCCGTGCATCCCGAGCATGTCCATCGAGAGAGAGGCATCGGCCGGGTACAGGCCCAAACCCATGACCGTCATCGTGACGGGAATGCCTGTCTTGCTCACCAGTTCACGCAGTTGTTCCGAAGCCTCGGCAGTCACAACGCCACCGCCGACGTAGAGGATAGGCCTCTTGCTGTGCTTGATCGCTGCGGCTACCTGTCGGATTTGTTCCGGTTGCGCGTCCGGTGCCTTGCCAGGCTTATAACCGGGCAAATACATCGGCACATCCCAATCGACTTCGCAGCTGGTCAGCTGAACGTCTTTGGGAATGTCGACCAATACCGGACCAGGGCGACCGGTGGTGGCGATGTGGAAGGCTTCTTTCATTACCCGGGGAAGATCTTCTGTCTTGGTAACCAAGTAATGATGTTTGGTAATCCCGCGACAGATCTCCACCATCGGGGTCTCTTGAAACGCATCCGACCCGATGACACTTGTCGGAACTTGTCCGGTGATCGCGAGCAGTGGGATCGAATCCATCTTCGCATCGGCGATGCTGGTAACGAGATTCGTTGCTCCAGGGCCGCTCGTTGCCATGACGACACCGATCTTCCCCGTCGAGCGCGCATAGCCTTGGGCGGCGAAAGCTCCCCCCTGTTCGTGCCGAGGCAGAATCGTTCGGATCTTGTCCCCGTAGAAAGTAAGGGACTGGTGAAGAGGCATGCTGCAGCCACCAGGGTAAGCAAAAATGACTTCCACCCCGTGGTCCACCAAGGACTTGACCACAATGTCGGAGCCAGTCATGACGGTGGTTGCGCGGCGGTCAGATACGGAAGCCATTCGATTTCCTCCAGGGTGATTGCAGATTTCCTAACGAGCGAAGATACAGAGTTTACCACGCGGAGAAAGGTTCGTCGAATCAAAAAGACTAATGCAGGAAGCTCCGCATTAGTTTTTGATCGGTCTGAACGATTTCGCGTTATTGGGCGGTTGTTCGAGCGGATCGATTACTGGTATTTGGCGCAGATTCCCAATCCGTCCCCGAGATAGGTTTGGCAAAGAAGTTCGCCAAAGACGAACATCCACGTGGTTAGCGTCGGTTCCGTCTGAAGCGCTTGATCAAGCTGCCCGCGGATCAGTTTCATTTCGCAATGGCCGCGAACTAGCTTCTTGCGACGGCAATACAGGATCGGCCATACCGCATCCCAAGTAGTCTGGAACGAACGGGAAACGCTGACATCGTATTTGCCACCGTAAACAGCCTCGTGCAGTGGAACGAGTCGGTCGGCGCTGGGGATCCAAGCCGGGAAGGAGGTTGGAAATGCGACGCTGCTGGTCTTGCTCGCCCGCAGTTTGGAATCGGCATCGGCGATGGCCATGACGATGCTTTCAAGGCTGGTCTCCACCTCGGGGCGAATGACTTGGATCGCTTCCTCGACTTCAAACTTCATGTGCGGCTGGCCGTCGATTTCCATTCGCCAAGCGCCGTCGACCCACTGATTGGCCTTCCAATAGGCAGTGCAATCCAGTTCCATCATATTGGCTTCGGAGGTTGCCATGGTGAAGCCGACCGGTGCACCGCTGCCGACCCTGGCCGACGTCCGTTGCCAAGTAGCAAAATCGCTTCGTAGGATCCTCATCGTAACTCGAGTCTGCCAATCTCGAATTCCCATCGCAGCTCCCAACTGTGTGGGGCCGTCGATCTTCGGAGCGTTGTGGCAGTGGATGGTGAAATCCTCGGTCGAGGGCAATACCCAATCGGTATTGCTAGCGGGGATTTGTTTCAAGCACCAAAGGATCCCGTTCTTTTCGCAGTAAGTCCAAAGTCCGCTCAACGCATCGTCGAGGGTATCGGCCTTCTCTCGAATCGTGGTCAAACTGCTAAGAGAGTCCAACCAGTCCAGATGCTTCTTGGTGAAGAGTCGATGCTGCTGAAGAATGGGGTCTTGGACTCCCATGAAAGCTTGAAGCCAACCGGTGCTTGCGTAATCTTGTGTGATGGCCATGTATTCCTGAGCAAGGAAGCGAGTGCAGTGACGCGACCTGGGCAGGCAAGTTCCCTAGAGAACTCGATCCGTATCTTTCGAGAGAGGTTGCCCGGTGCGGTCGCGAAAGTGTTCACTTCTTGATCTGAAAATCAAGGGTAGATTGCCCGAACTTGCGCGCATTCATGTCTTCTACCGTCAAACGCAGCTTGTAGGGACCAGGTGAAATCTGCTGTGGCATGTAGATTTTGTACACGATGAAATAATCGCGACGATGGTTCTGGCAGATGTCGGGCTCCATCGGGAGGATCTGCTCAGCGATTCGTTTACCAGCAGAATCGACGATCTCGTAACTTCCCTGCAGTTGGGTTTCAAAGCCGTCGCGAACTTCTTTGGCTGCCACATTCTCGATCTCGCAGTACAGCAAAACCTCTTGATCGGGTGCAAATTGGTACTTCGGAAACTTAGTGATCACTCCGTACCGCTCGACTTCGGTGCAAAACGCGGTTGAGCGAACTTCGAGATTGCTCACCGATGCCAAGTGGTTGGTTGCCAAACGCTGGCTGTTCATCACGAGGCTCAGATGACGGGATCGGACGGGCATTGCATCGGGATTGCTGGCCTCATACATGGCTTGCATCTGATGGCGGATATACAAGTTCTCTTGGTCGGACAAACCTTCGATCGGCTCTAACGCCTCGTCCAGTTTTCGCGCTGACACGAATAACATGCGCAGCGCCAATTCCCGGTGGTAGCGGAGATTTTCATCGACATTCGAGTCTTGGGCGATTTGTTCCTCCAGCAACTCGATCGTTCGAGCCAACGACTGATTCCAGGTCGACGCCATGGTGGGCGCTTCGCTCAAGGACTTTTCCTGAGGCGTTTTGTCCATCGAAGGTTTGTCGTTCGGCGTCGGAATTTGTGGCGAACGGATTCCCTCCAAAGGGGCGGACGGGTTTGCAGCCTTGGGGAGTGTTGCCGCGACCGCGGCTTCGACTCCGCTGGAAGTGGAGTTTGCAGAAGCGGGGAGGACGGGAGAGGTGGTCGCTTCCGAACTCTTAGCAACGGCACTAACCGTTGCAGGTTCTGCCGATGTGTTTGGTTTTTCCGCGGTTGCGATGGAAGTGTCCGATGAAGTTCCGGTCGGTTCTGTATCGCTCAGGCTAACTCGAACCCCTTTGCCGCCTTCAGTATCGGAACTGGATTTCGGCTCCGTAGTGTGTTTTCTGGCCGCGAGCATTTGCCGTTTCAGAAGTTCTCTGTATGGGGCGGGTAGCTCTTCGAGGGCACCGTCGATATCCAAATCATCGATACCGGTTTCTTGGATATTCGGCGGTTCGTTAGCAGATGCCTTGGTTGCCAACGACTCGCTCGTTGGAGGTGCCGGGGGCTTGGCGGCGGTCTCTGCGCCGATCGGGGCAGTGTCGGGCTGTTTCGAAGGATTGGGGGGCGTTAACGTTGGTGCAGCCGATTGTTTAGTGTCTGCGCCGGAGTCAGTAAGGCGGCGTTGGATATAAGGACTTTTTCGAGTTCCGAACGTTACGGGGCCGTCATTGGGAATCGCCCAATCGTCTTCGCTGCGGATCGATGCTATTCCGTCTTGGCTTCGAACTCCGACGCCCTGGCAACCCAGCGACAGCATACCGATGGGAGCGACCAAGCAGACGAGGAACCATTCACGCTTCGCCGCACGAAGGCGCACTTCCGAATGACGAAACCTTCGTTTTCCGTATAGATGATTCACGATCGTTCACTCCAGAAGACTATTCACCTCGTAGGTTGCCACGTCGAGTTGCCTGGTTGGTCAAAACGTGACTCCTTCGAATTCGATTATCGTTGCGTGACGGTTGTCGCTGACGCCCTTTTCGATTCCACTATCTCCGCCATTTCCGAACGGACTTCATCCGATGCGAGGACTTCGTATGCCAAGGACAAATAGTCCTCGGCACCATGGCTGCTCGGAGCGTAGTCGAAAATGCTTTGACCAAAACTGGGAGCTTCAGCCAAGCGGATATTGCGTCGGATCTTCGATTTGAAGAATTTGGCGCTGGCCCAGACCGGGCTATGCGATGCATTGCGTTGCAGAAATTCTTCCACATCGCGACTTACTTCCGCTGCCAGTCGCGTACTTGATTCGTACATGCACAAAACGATGCCTTCGAGGTGCAACGAAGGGTTAAGCCGCTTCGCCACAATCTCGATGGTTCGCAGCAGTTTGCTCAATCCGTGGAGGGCTAGAAAGTGAGGCTGCAATGGCAAGAAGACTTCATCCACCGCGGTCAAGGCATTGAGGGTTAGCACGCCAAGGGATGGAGGGCAATCGATAATCGTGAAGTCGAACTCCTCGGTGTCGAGGTCCATTTTGTCTTTGAGAATCACCTCGCGTCCTACCTCGCCGGCCAGTTCCATTTCGGCTGCTGCCAAATCCAGATTCGCGGGAATGACAGCCAATTGAGGGGATACCCAGCGGCGAACATGGCAAAGCATGGCTTCCCCACAAAGCAAATCGTAGACGCTGATCTCTTGCTCCCCGGTCGTGACACCCAAGTGAAGCGACGCGTGTGCCTGTGGATCCAAATCGATGACGCAAACCTTTTTTCCACACTGCGTCAACGCTGCAGCCAGATTGACGGTGGTCGTCGTTTTACCCACTCCACCTTTTTGATTGATCACCGCAATTTTTCGCATTTCAACATCCTTGTCGTCGTACGGGGAAAGCCCAGCAGCTTGGATTGGGTCTTCGGGCAGGGACGTTGACGGGAACGTTCCTTGGAGGGGCGAAGGCGCTCGGCTTGTGGGGGAACGGTAGCAAACCTGCTGATAAGGAATCCAGATCAATCTTCCTCCGTTGACAAGATGGGGGATTTTGGGATTCTTTGGGCCTCCATCGTTTCCTCACTCCACGCTAGCAAAGGGCTTTCTCGGTGCGTACTTTCTTCATAGCCGGTAACTGGAAAATGAATCTGCTTCGAGAGTCCTCCGTATCGCTGGTCCAGCAGTTGATGGAGGCTTTGACGGGCGTTTCTGGCGTCGACGTTGCCGTTTGCCCCCCCAGCGTTTACTTGCAGGAGGTTGGGAACACGTTGGGAGGCAGCAGCCTCCGGTTGGGGGCACAAAATGTTTCCCCCGCCGCGGAAGGCGCTTTCACCGGCGAGATCAGTTGTGCGATGTTAAAGGATGTCGGATGCCATTACGTGATTCTGGGGCATAGTGAACGCCGCACCTTGTTTGGCGAGACGGACGCGATGGTCAACGAAAAGCTGCATGCAGTTTTGAAAGCTGGTTTGATTCCGATCGTCTGCGTTGGAGAAACGCTCGCGCAGCGAGAAGCGGGTGAAACCCAGAAGGTCGTTCGCGAACAGTGCACAGGTTCCCTCGCGGGACTCACTGGGGAGCAGATGGCGAAGACCGTGCTGGCCTATGAGCCTGTTTGGGCTATCGGGACCGGAAAAACAGCATCACCCGCACAAGCGGAAGAGGTGCACGCGGACATTCGCGCTTTGCTCACCTCCCAATTCGGAGCTGTGGTCGCCGATCAAGTTGTCGTTCAATACGGCGGCAGCGTGAAGGCGGACAACGCCGCCGAGCTGCTCGGGCAACCGAACATCGACGGCGCTCTGGTCGGAGGTGCCTCTCTCAAAGCAGATTCCTTCCTGGCGATCGTCCGAGCCGCAGCAGCGATTCAGAAGTAGTCGTCCTACCGCGGAAATCGAGACAGCAGGAGCAAGCTGCCGGGGGATGGTTAGGTTTTTCTGGCTTTACCAAGACAACGAGGTAAGCCTGGAACGGTCGAAGGAGGCCGTCTCTCCGGTTTTTTGTCCTTTGCCTACCCCTTTCATGGACTGCGACTTCTCGTGGCACCTATAATGCATTGAATGCGTTTGCTAAAGCATTCGATTGCTTCGGTTGTGAGCGGATGGGCGCGTTCCCACCGATCCCCTGCTCGTCCATTCCCTTGGTTCTGCCATGCCAACGTCTCTGCTCTTTCGCTCGTTCTTGATAGGATCCGTGGTTGCATTCCCGGCCCTATCGCGAGCAGACAATTGGAATTTGAAAAATGCCGGTGTCGTTTCCGGCACGGCCGTTCCCTTTAAGGATGAAAGCTCGGTCGTCGTCCGGACCCACGACGGAGTTCTCATCCAGTTGCCTCAAACGCAAATAAGCCGAGAAATCAAAACCTCTGAACGGGAAGCCGCCTATGTGCAGTCAATGGCGGATCGTCCCGACACCGCGGAGGTCAATCGTGAAATAGCGAGAGAGTGTTATTCGAGAGATCAACGTACCCTGGCGCTGGCTCATTTCGAGCGGGTTGTTGAGCTTGATCCAAACGACGGTCAGTCCTGGGCCGCTCTCGGCTATGTCTTCGATAGCCGATCAGGACAGTGGCTTCCCAAGGACTCGCTCAACAAGAGGCTTGGACTCGTCGTCGTGGATGGCAAGCGGACGACGCTGCATGCCGCCGAGTTGGAGAAGGCGAAAAAGAGAATCCGCGAAGAGGATGCGGCATTCCTCCGAGAGCTAAGGATTGCGTTTGCGAATGTCAGCAAGCCTGGGCAAGCCGGTGTGAAAGCTCAGCAATTTCTCGCGAGCCTCGACGACCCGCGCGCCAACCAGGCGCTCGCGACGATGTTGATCGAAGAAACGAAGATCAAAGCCCGCGCGAGAATTACCAATTACGATGGTCAGCCCTATTTGGGTATGTTGATGCGAATGCCCCCAGGGTCCGCAACAGCACAATTTATTCAGATCGCGCGAGAACTGGATTATCCGGTGATTGTCGACCCTGTTCTCGATGCGTTGGCATCGAATGAACGAACCCGGATCGCTGCGATGCAGGCCTTCGTTGCCGACCTCCGACCCGCCAAAACCCCCGACATCGAATACATCAATCGCGCCGGTAGAAACTTAGAGACCGTCGGAGATGTCCGAATCATCCCAATGCTCATCGATCGACTCAAGACGTCGGCTTTGGTTACCAAAGTCAACCAAGGGGGAGCGGCGATGGATAAGGCGACCGGCGGGATCTCGCAGTCAACCGGAGGAACCTCTCAGTTCCTTGTGACCGAGAATCAAGCGGGGGTCTTGTCTGCGTTGGCCGCCATCAGCGGTCAATCCTTTGGATACGATCAGGATGCTTGGCGAACATGGTATGCACTTACCTATGCGAATTCTAACTTGGATCTGCGCCGATTCGATTGATCTGGAGTACCGGTGCAACTAGCTGTTCTGGAATTCCTGTGCGGTGGAGGTCTGGCTGGGACTTCTTCGGAAACTTCCTCTCACCATGAGCTTCGAAGCCTCTATCAAGAAGGGCTTGGAATGCTTCGTTGTTTGCTGGAGGATCTGGCCCTTTGCGGGCATCGGGTCACCACGGTGATCGATTCCCAAGCTGTCGCTGCGAACGAACTCGAATTTCTACGGTCCATCGCGCAAGTAATCTTGCTCGATCCGTCGCCGTTGGCGGAGCAAGAATATCAAGCGCAATGGTTGAATGCAGCGCGCGATTCAGATCGCGTACTCGTTATCGCACCTGAAATAGGAGGCGAACTGGAGCGCATCACCCAAATGATGCAGCGTGAGGGAGTCCCGCTGTGGGGAGCGATGGGCACATTTCTCGCACACGGTGCCGACAAGCTAGCGATGGCAGCGTCTCTTCCGCCTGTGGCAGACCACCCGAAAACTTGGGCGGTGTCCGATTGGGTTGCCCTTCTCCATGAGAATCAACAGGTGCTTGAATCCGCTGCCGATAATGGCTGGGTGTACAAAGATCGTTGGGGAGCAGGTTGTTCGGAAATGAAGTGGTTTCCCAACGCCTATGCACTGCGAGATTGGCTCGCGTCTACACGAGCATCTTTCAGTTCGGGAACCGGCGGGGGGCATGCAGGCGTCGATCGATGGGGCGATCGATGGATTGTGCAGCCATGGCGAGCCGGGATGCCTGCGAGCCTGTCTTTGATTGCTGACGGCGAAAGTCCACCTCGGTTGGTCGGTTGCATGGGGCAACGTATCGAACGGGATGAAGCGGTTCGGTATGCGGGTGGATTCGGTCCCCTCCAGGAAGATTCCTTCGAATCGCTTCAGAGTTGGGCGAGAGAAGTCATCGCACCTTACGAAGGCGTTCGGGGGTGGATGGGTTTAGATATAATCATGGGCTCAAGTCGAGAGGATCACGATTTTCGAAACCGTTCACGTGCGTCGGGCCATTTCGCGGATGGATTTAGAGCATCCGCCCCGTGGAGTCTTATCGAGATCAACCCCCGGCTCACCACGAGTTATGTGGGGTGGCGCGAGATCTACGGTCCATCGCTAGCGGAAGGTGTTTTCGGAATTTCTACAGCGTGGGCTAGCTGCAAACGCATCGAAAAACAGGTAACCTTTCCCGTCCCCATTTCCAGGGGCTAGCTTATCCGGCCCTTTTCCTTTCCAAGAGCAGCGGTGCGGTATTTTCTCCCTTCGCATCTGCTTTGACGTCGATACCCATTCGAGTGATCCCTTGTCCTCTCAACCCTCTCGCTCCAAAGTCCTTGGTCCACTTTCGATCTTCCTGTTTTTGGTCGTGGCTTTTCTTTATGCCATGAGCCTCCTCACTTGGATTTCCTTAGCGGGCGAAGTCGAGGCGACACCATCGCAACCGCGGCGGTGCATCGCATGGTTTTGCGCTGCGTTGGTCGCTTCCGCGATTGCGATCACCTTCGAAAAACGGACCCGCATCTACGCCTTCGCCGTATGGGTGGTCGCTGGAGTCGTGGTCGGGGTATTCTATCCCGATCGATTTCTACTGATGCGTCTTCCTCTTTGGAACGAACCCATCCGGGGCATCGATCAGATCAGCTGGTTGATTTCGCTCGCCATGTTCGGCATGGGAGCGACGTTAACGCTTCAAGATTTTCGCCGCGTCCTGAGGATGCCAAAAGGAGTTGCGACCGGGTTCGCGCTGCAGTTCGGTATCATGCCGCTTTTGGGGTGGAGCGTCGCAAATTGGCTACGGTTTCCTCCTGAAATTGCAGCCGGCGTGATCTTGACCGGGGCCTGCCCTGGGGGCGTTTCATCGAATGTGGTGACTTATTTGGCGCGCGGGAATGTCGCGCTTTCGGTCACCATGACCGCGTGCACGACTCTCGCTGCCCCCTTCATGACACCTCTAATGATGTTCTTGCTGGCAGGGCAAACCGTTCCGGTGAATTATTGGGACATGATGCGAAGCATTGCACTCACCGTGGTCGGCCCAGTGGTGGCAGGGTTGATCGTCAATCAATTCCTGACGCGAATGCGTTGGCAAACCAAGACGCTGGAGTCGGGACTTGCCGTGGTTTCGATCGTCGCGATTTGTTGGATATGCACGATCATCGCTGCCAATTCCCATCAAGCTTTGCAGTCGATGGGTTGGCTCCTGTTGGTAGGGGTCTTGTTGCACAATGGCTTGGGCTACACGCTTGGGTATTGGGGGGCACGAGCGGCCGGATTGAATGTCGTCGACGCGCGAACGATTGCGATCGAAGTGGGGCTGCAGAACGGTGGAATGGCCGCGAACTTGGCGACGAACGTGTTGAAGAATGCGAACGCCGCGATCGCCCCAGCCGTCTTCGCACCGGTAATGAATATCACCGGTTCGCTGCTCGCTACGTGGTGGAGTCAACACCCGTCAAAATTGGAAGAACACGATTCAGAGATCCGCTCTGGCGAGCCATCAGGTCCATCGTCACAAAGCGAAATCCTAACGACTCCATAAAGTCAGCAATGAGGCGATTCGTATCGGGATCGAGCAGGCGTGCCCAATCTTCGCGATGGATCTCCAATCTCAACAAATCGTCCGCATGGACGCGCGCTCGGACATCAAGGAATCCATGGGAATGCAAAAAGGATTCGGCGCTTTCGATCCGTCCCAATCGCTCTAGCGTTACCGATTCGCCGTAGGCAATGCGACTGGCCAAGCAGGGAGATGCGGGCTTGGAAGCGACAGGGAGTCCCCACAGAGCCGCGACCCGGCGGACTTGCTCTTTTCCCATTCCGAGATCCGCTAAGGGCGATCGAACCTCGAACTCCGCAGCGGCTTGCAAACCCGGGCGATAGTCACCCAAATCCTCTCGATTGGTACCCGAAACGAGCGTCGTGAAACCCGATTGTTGGGCCCATTGTCTAAGTTTCCAATACAAGTTTTTCTTGCAATGGAAGCAACGGCGCGCGTCGTTGCGAACGTAATCCGGATCATCGATCTCGTCGGTGGGAAGCTCTAGATGCCGGATACCGATCCGGGCCGCGACGGTTCGGGCATCGGAAAGTTCCGAAGCCGAAACGGCGGGGCCAATCCCCGTGATCGCGACGGCGCGCGCACCGAGTGCGCGGTAGCAAGCGGCCGCGACCACAGCGCTATCCACACCGCCAGAAAACGCAACGACCGCATCGCTCCAGCGACCGACATGCGAGATGAGTTCAGTTGCCAACGATTCCGTTTCGGCCGGGAGCTCCGCTTCGTTCATGGCTCCGCTCCAGAGGTTGTTTACGAGTTCTTCCGACGCTCGGGCGAATGCGGCAACGGCATCGGGCCGGCAAACGCATCGAAGATCGCCAGTAAATTCAGCAGTCCGGCAACCGCCGTGAACAGGGTTCCAAGCTCAAAGCCTGCAGACCCTTCATAATGCCATTGGGAAAGGACATTCAGATTCCGAGGAGGGGCCATGAACTCCGACCACTTCCATTCCGAAGGTTCCGTCGGAATCGCATTGCGGGCTGCGTTCGAGCGACCGCGGCCTGCGCCGGATTCCTCGTCATCGGATCGCACGATGGATTGCAGCAATGCGGGAAACGCGGGCAGGCCCACGCACATTTGCGCAGGGAATTGAATGCGATAATCCTCAGGAGACCACGAAGCGTAAACCACACGCCCTTGTCCAAGGAACAATCCGAGAAAAAAGAGCCCCAGGATGCAGGCTGCATAGAGATAGGCTTTGTTCGTCCTTCCTTGATAGAAGTGCCCTGCGCCGGGGATCAAAAAAGCCAACAATGCGGCCAAGTAGGGATTCCTCAGGTCGATTTGGCATCCATCCGCCTCGACCAACGTTTCCGACTTCCCTGTTTTCGCGGGACTCGACATGCCGTTTTCCTTAGTTGCTTTCCGAGAGGGCACGCTCGATGATCTCGCACGCGATATCGATATGCTCGTGGGTGGTGATTCCCGGTGGGGGTAAGAACCTGATTCTATTAGGGTTGCTGCCAGCTAGGAATCCCATCAGTCCCAAATCGTACAGTCGCTGCAACATCGTCTTGGCGGTCTCCGCCGAACCATCTCCTGGCGTGAAGGCAATCATCATCCCTTCCCCATAAGGCCCCGATAGCTGGCCAGGGTATCGATCGGCAAGGGCTTGGAGCTTCTTCGCAAAATAGAGATGGCGTTCCATGTTCCACCCTCCCTCGCCGAAACAACCTTTCTCTTCCAAGATATCAAGAACGGCGAGCCCTGCTCGAATCGATGCTGTCGCGCCGGTAAACGTTTGAGACAGAATCGGTCCCTTCGGTTTGAGTTGGTCTCCGTAAAGGGTCGCGCAAACCTGCGTGATCTTTCCGAGCGTGACCAGATCGGCATAGGCATCGAGCCCAAAGTGCTGAAATGCAAACGGTTGGCTCAATCGCGTGAAGGTTTGGACTTCATCGAAGATGACCAAGACGTTGTTTTCGTGACACACCCTGCAAAGGCCTTCGAAGTACTCTTTTGTACCCGGATAATAGCCACCCTCGCCCGCGACCAACTCTAGCCAGATACAGGCGTACTCGCCGGGGTGCCTCGCCAAATGCTTTTGGAGCATTTCCATCGCGCCGCGCGTGGTCCCCTCCGGATCGGAAGGATGGAACATTGGAATGAAGTCTACATCGAGGGTCTTCGGAAGCCCCATTCGATAGGCGGGGCGATCGGTGAGCTGCGCGAGGGCCATGCTCCGACCGGCGAAACAATTGTCCATGCAGATGACCCGCGTGGCAGGGAACCGCGAATGAAATGCGATCTTCAAGGCATTTTCGTTCGCCATGGCTCCGCTGGTGCTGAGCAAACAATGATCGAGCGGCGCTCCAAACCTTTGGGCCAATCCAATCAATCGCTCGCACATTGCCAAGGAGTACGCGTCATGCTGCAAGTTTCCCTGCATGATCGTATCTTCCAAGCCTGCATCGATCGTGGCATTCAACATGGCAGGATGGCTGTGGCCCAAACCATGGACTCCAATGCCCACGATGAAGTCCAATTTGACACTCCCGTCGCCAAGTTCCACCCATGGCCCATTTCCCAAGCCGCTCGATATGTAGGGGAAATAGGGAGCTCCTCCGCGCGCATTGGCCAACCGAGTCAACGCGTCGGCGTATTCCGTTCGGTGCTCCTCACGCCCCGGACGAACTCCCGTGATCTTCTGCGAATGGTCGCGGAGCGCTGCCAAGAGAAGTTCTTTGGCCTGGGCTACGCGTGGATCGTTGAGGAGTTCCTGTGAAGTCAGCATGGTTCCCGTTCGGCGGTAAAAGATCGAAATCGTCGGGGTAGGGACCGGATTATACGGAGTTCCGTTCGCCTGCCATTCCCAACCAACCGGGAAAAGTACGAGATTCTGACGTCCGTTTCAACCTCGACGATTGACAACCCTATTTGTCAGTCGATAAAAAGTACATTCGCAATTTGATTGCATATGGTTAACTTGAGGGATATGCACATGGGTCGCACAAGACAAACAAAATCGGGTTTTACACTGGTGGAGTTGCTGGTGGTCATCGCGATCATCGGAATTCTGGTCGGTTTGCTCCTGCCGGCTGTCCAAGCAGCCCGGGAAGCCGCTCGCCGCATGCAGTGCACGAACAACATGCGTCAGTTGGGACTTGCCGTTTCGAACTACGAGTCGGCCTATCGAAGGCTTCCTTCGGGCTGGGTGGATTTCCGCCAAACGACCTTGCCGGGCTGGTCCTGGGGCTCGGCATTGTTGCCGTTCATGGAACAGAACAACCTTCACGCGCAGATCGATTTCGCGAGTCCGATCTTGGCTCCTCAGAACGAACCCTTTCTTAGACAGTCCTTGCCGACGTTTATCTGCCCATCGGACCCAGGGAGCAATTTGTTTCAGATCGCCGAGGAGCCCCTCAACTCGGAAAACGTCGATGATGGTCCGAAGCTCTTTGAGATTGCGAAATCGAATTACATAGGAGTTTTCGGTTCGCTCGAAATCGAAGACGACCCCTATCGTGGCGATGGGACATTCTTCGGAAACTCGTCGATCCGTTTTCGAGATCTTTCCGATGGCCTGTCGAACACCTTCATTGTCGGGGAAAGAACCAATCGCTTGGGAGGCTCCATTTGGCATGGTATGATCGAAGAAGTTGCCGAAGCCCCGGTTCGGATTCTTGGCAGCACCGATCACACCCCCAATAGCCAAGAGGGTCACTTCGACGACTTCTCGAGCCGGCATACGGGTGGCGCTAACTTCGTGCTGGGTGATTGCTCGACACACTTTATTTCACAGAACATCGATCTTTCCATCTACCAAGCGTTATCGACCCGAATGGGTGGTGAAGTGAACCATCAACTGGATCCTTGATCACGATCCAGTCCGAATGCTTTCCCTACTCTTCGCTTATCTATTTTGTTGTGAGATCATCCATGAAACTCCACCCAAGGCTGCACCGTATTCAAGTAGCTACTCTGCTAGCATGTGCGCTGCTCGGAGGCAGGACGGTGGGCGCCGATGACGCGTCGCAGTGGCCTAATTTCTTGGGTTTCGGCAGATCTTCTGCCGGAAATGTGGCTGCCGCGCCCGTTGTATGGGACGCGAACAAGAACGTCGCATGGAACACAAAGCTGAAGGGATACGGACAGAGCAGTCCCATCGTCTGGGGGGATCAAGTCTATGTGACCTGCATCGATGGGCCCATGAAAGATGTATGTCGTGTTCAGTGCATCGATTTGAGCAGCGGCGAGACGAAGTGGACACACGATGCATCGACGAAGAATCTGATCCCAAACGATGACTACCATTCTCGCAGTGCGATGACTCCTGTCGCTGATGAACGTGGTGTGATCGCTAGCTTCGAGTCCGGATTGATTGTTGCGCTGGATCGCGACGGTCAGAAGCGATGGAGCGTCGATCTCTTTGAGAAGTATGGTTCGACCGAGACCAACCACGGCATATCCTCGTCTCTTTGCCAGTCTGAAAAGTGTGCCTTCGTATGGATACAACGCAAAGACGATCCTTACGTTGTGGCTCTCAACAAAGCGTCGGGCGAAGAAGTTTGGCGAGTCAAACGACCCGCCGGCGTCGCTTGGGGCTCACCGGTGATGATGCCGACAGAGGAAGGCGCGTTTCAATTGGTCATGAGTTGCTCGGGACGAGACGGAGGAGCAGGGCTTCTCTCTGGACTGGATACCGAAACAGGTGAAGAGCTTTGGCGATTAGAAGGCCTCTCCGGTAATTCGTCGCAAACACCCTATATCGTGTCCGCCGGGAGAGTGCTGATTGGAGCGAGCGCAGGCCGAGAAGGTGGTCCCAGCAAAGAGGCAATCGCGACAAACGGTCTTGTGAAGATCACGAAAACCGCTTCCGGTTACCAAGCGGATTACGTGTGGCGATCCCAACGCGCGACCTGCGGATTTTGCTCTCCCACCTATCACGATGGGTATGCGTATTTTACCGATCGTCGCGGGATCGTTGCCTGCATGAACATCGACTCCGGGGAGGTGGTGTATAGCGAACGTTTAGATCAAAGCGTGTGGGCGACTCCCTTTGGAGTCGGCGATAAGCTCTATTTCGTGGGAGAGGTAGGAACGACGTTGGTTCTCCGTGCGGGACCCAAATTCGAGAAACTCGCCACCAACGTGTTGTGGGAAGAAGATGCAGACGCTCAATACGCGCCACCTTCGCGTACACCTCGAGGAGAAGGGAACCGAGATGCCAACGGAGCTTCCGACTCGAAGCCTATCGTACAAACCGAGATTCCCAAGACGAAACCTCGCCAATATGCTGCTGTGTACGTCGGGAACAAATTGATTATCCGACGAGGGGATCAGCTCTACGCCATTGCAGATCAAGCCAATCAGTAATTGATTTGGACTTGGGTTCGATAAAGCTCCCCTTCGAACTGCTCATAGGATCGCCCGGAGGAGAGAGCGGTCGTATTGGTTCGATTGGTCCACGTCACCATGTTGGTCCATTCTACCGAATCGGTGATCTGCCATTCGACGCCCGTTTCGTACTCGGTCACATCGGTAAAGGGAGCATTCCGCTCTGCCTTCATCCCTCCCTCGTATCGGTTGTATTTGAAGAACGGAAAAAACGTTCCGCGATGGCACGTGTCCCATTTGTACATCGCCATGACGTAACCGCCGCGAATGTCTCCAACTTCGACCGCGGTCTGGGAAGCATTCAACTGTGGCGATCGACCGACGTTCCATTCGCATTGGATCCCAAAAGGCTTGGGGTACCAGATCGCGGAGACCGCCATGCGTTCGTCCAATAGTCCTGCACGATTTCCAGTCTCTAACGTTCCAAGGGGCCGGCTCGCCGATCCGATTCCGAGCGGTTGAATGGGGGAACTCAGCACGGTGTAGTGACCTCGGTATCCCTGTAGGGACGCTTCGAAGAGCTGATCGTTTGCCAGCCTCATAGGCAGAGTCAATCGTGCGATGATGTGCACGTTGTCGTTCTGTTCTTGAAGCGAGCCACCCTGGCCGTTGTAACATCCGAATCCGAAGACGCCGTAATTCCCGGAGCCCTTGAGTCCCTCGTCGAGAACCTCTTTGAAGAATGCTTGCGCCGGTTCGGGAGTCCAATAGTAGAACGCGCCGAGGTCTCGCTCGTTGCGTGCCGCGCTGTTGATCGAATCGGATCGATCGAGAGCCAATCGATTGGAACTGGACTGCAAATTCTCCCAACTGTATGGGATTTTGGATTGACCGACGCGAACTCGGTGGACTTTGTTCTCTGTCAAGTAAATGTCCCCATACCAATCGCGCACCTGGACAAAGTGAGTATTGTCTGTACTTCCTGGAGTGGTTACTGCAAAGTCGGGTTGCAAGTATACGTACAGGTGATCCGAAACATCACCGAACAGAATGACCCGAGCACGGCGTATGAGAAACGACTGGTTGTCCCCAACCGATCGATCTCCAACCAGTTGGGCCGGAGCTCCTTCCTCGCGAAGGACATCATTGAGTCGAAACTGCGTGTAACCCCGAATACCTAGTTTCTCAAACCACTTCTTTTCCTTTTTCTTTTCGTCTTTACCCGCCTCTTTCTTTTCGGAAGCTTGAGACTTTGCCACATCGACCTCGGGGTCTCCTTTTTCTTTCCAATCCTTCAAAAACGAATCGAATCGTGACTCGGAACTATGCAACGTCTCCTTGGTCTCTTCTAACTCCAACTCCAGAGCACGGAGTCTCTCCTGCATGGCTTGCAATTCCGCCGACGATGCTTCTACCCCAACCGGGGCGATCGCGAGTGAAGGTTCGGTCCGCTCCTGGGACAAAGAGATGCTCGGAGTTCCCAGTACTCCAGCGGCGATTCCCAAGACTAGATAGCTTGGGCTCATGGAGGCCAAGACTCGGAGGAAGTGCCGGAAGCGGTATGGTGAAGGCATCGAAGACTTCGGATTGGAGGGATTGAAGGGATTGGATCGAATATCGATGATCCCTTCTCACCCCGTTCACCAGAAATTCATCAAGCGATGCAAGTTCATCAAATCTTCACAATCGGTCCCTTCGAAGTCTCGAACACTTCTTCCAATGGCTCGGATCCGATCGACGCATGGAAAGTCTAGGCAGCGCGACGAATCGAATGGGAATCGTGGACTCTGACTGCATCTTCCACCGCCTCGTCCAATCGATCTGCAGCGGTCACCAGTCGGTCTCGGATCAAGCTTTCCAGGGAGCGGTCTCGAATCCCCATGACCCACCCCAGTCTTTCCGCGACCGACTTGGGGTTCATCAAGCCACCTGCGAGATGTCCAAGTTGTTTCGCTAGCGAATCGACTTCGACACCACTCCCTTCGACCGCACCGTAGGCGCAGGCGATCTGCCCGCAAATCTTGCCCATTTCAAAACCGATGTCCATTCCAGCGACTACCCGCTGTGGACCTTGGATCAAGGCATCTGGGACGATGGTTGTCTGCAGGTCCATGGCATCCATGAGCAACTGCAGTTCGACTTCCGCCCCTTCGCGTCCGAGTTGAGGGCATAGTCCGCCAATCAACAGAAGGACGTTTTTGCGGAACAATGTGCCGGCGAGCAGAGGTGCAACGTGATTCGAAATGCGAGTCGCGAGGCGTCGATGTGGAAGAGAGGTCCTATCCAATCCGAAAATGACTTGTTGGGTTAGGTCGATGGAGCAAGGAGCGGCGACAGCGTCCCATTCCTCCCTTTCCAGTTTCGCGAGAGCAGGGCGGTACCAGTCTTTCTGAACCCGCATACCGGGTAGCAGGATCTGAACCGCCGGCGCGCTGGCAGTGGCCATCGCAAGGTTAAGAGACTCTGTTTGCCCAAAGCTGGTCGGGGCTTGGATCAAGACGACTTCATCATCGCCTAATTCATAGGGGTCATCGTAATTCCCGTTGTGGACAACGAGTATCTCGAGATCCGAGTTTCGGTTTTCAAGCAATGACAGCAAAGTTGATTCCAGTTTTGCATGATCATCCAAAAACGGAACGATGATAGAGAGACGCAGCACAGATGTGACTCCGACTTTTCGCGTTGGGAGAAAACCACGTTAAGTCTGCGGATCGGCTTTGTGTTTCGTGCGAATTCATACAAATCGAAGTTTGCCAATGGCGAAAGCTCGGCAAACCTTATCGATTGCGGGTGGCTTTAACGAGGAATAGACCTGTCCCTTTCGCCTCGGGATCGGGGGGAAGGGGTAGGAATCGAACCAGGCTCCATCCGGAATCGTCCAACCAAGCACCCATTTGCTGCTCGGAGAAACCGAGCCACTGGTGCCCCATTTGCTCGCGATATTCCGAGCGATCGTGGGGGAGCATATCCAGAAGAATCAATTGCCCCTGTGCCTGAACGACCCGATGCGCTTCCCGCAGCGCATCCAAGGGGTTGGGAAGATAAGGCAGCACCAAAGCCATGACCCCCATAGAAAGAGATTCGTCGTCGAGAGGGAGGTGCGAGAGCTCCCCCTTTCGAACTTCAACATTCGAGAAATCCTTCAATCGTTTGCGGGCGGACTGCAACATTGTCGACGAGCCATCGATCGCAAACACTTTGCGCACCCAAGGAGCGATGAAATGGGAAAAGGCTCCTGTGCCGCACCCTAAATCACCGACGATATGATCCGGATCGGCTGCGGCGGCGAGGACAAAGGCATCGAGACGGGTGCCGAACAAGTCACTGCGCATGCGGTCCCACTTCTCGGCACTGGACGAGAAAAAAGCCTGCGAACGCGAACGCCTCGCCTCGATGACTTGCTCCAACCGTGCGTCGTCTTGTTCCGCCGTAGATTCGAGGACGCTTTGGAGTTTCACAACCTGCCAAAGTTTCTTTTGCCCAGCGTCGATTTCCGAGCTTCGCATGCGATAGAGATTGCTAGTTCCATCCCGGCGCGAGGCTATCCAGCCTTCATCCACGAGGACTTTCAAGTGCCGGCTTACCGTGCTTTGTGGCAATTGCAACGTGGTGCACAACTCCGCCACCGTCAACTCCGATCGATCTAGCAACCTGAGCAGTCGAGCGCGGATCGGGTCCGAGAGGCTTTGCATCCAAGTGATCATTGGCGGAGTATTCATCCCGGCAATATACCAGCCGCCTATCCGGATGCAATGATGGAATGCTTCCGGGTCAGGGGAGGAGTTTTTGCCGAACTCGATCGATGCATCGCAAGAGCTCCGGATCGCTCGCGATGGCGTCTTCGATCTTTTTGCAAGCGTGCATGACCGTCGTGTGGTCCCGATCTCCGAATAAACTTCCGATTGCTTGGTAGGACGCGTCTGTCCATTCTCGTATCAAGTGCATGGCGAGGCCGCGTGCCCGGACCACGCTCGCTTTGCGACTCGGGCCTCGCATCGCTTCCATTGTTTGTCGCATTTCCCTCGCGACCGACTTCGCAATTTCGAGGGGAGTCTTCGGGGAAGGTGTTTGCAATTCCACCAACGATTCGATCACTTTTGTCTTGTTCGGCTTTATGCGTCCTTCGTGGGCTCGATGATGATGCTGCCAGCGGAGCAGTAACCCTTGGAGTTGATGAAGGGATTGGTTTTCACCTAGTTGCGAATTGATTTCATTCCTTTCTTCGTCGGTAATCGGAAGAGACTGGGAGTCGCTCAGTCTTTTGATCAGTTCGGAACGGGTGGTTGCACCTGGGTGTTGCAATTCCAAGCTGTAACCAGCGATCATTCTGCTGCTCAGCGCGTGGTTCCAACCGGGGATGAAGGCGGGCAAGGTCAGCGAAGTTAGAATTACCAGCGAATTGCTTCCTTCGTGTGCGTTGAGAACCTCGATCAATTCATTCTGAGAGGCATCTTTTCCGCTGAGTTCGTGGGCATTATCGATCACCAAACAAGAGACTTGCCGGTACTGATCGCGAAAACGTGGCATGTCGTCGGATTCGATTGCGAGCACCATCGACCTTGCGAAGTCGAGGGCCGAGACAATGGCATAAGTGCGGTTGGGGGCATCGTTGATCCAGCGAGTTGCCAAGGTCATGGCGACCGCCGTTTTGCCAACGCCCGACGGCCCCAACAGGAGGAGAGGACTCCGCTCGTGCAGTTTGGCGATCGACGCGGCTTGGGCAAGCTCCCGCAAGGGTTCGTTTTCTGGGCCTATCAAAAAGCTGTCCAGCAACGGTTTGAACCCGGGCAAGATAAGAGTGCTGTTTTTGCGCGGACGAGGCGAATGAATAGCCAGGGACGTGAGCGAATCAGCAGATGCTGGCATGGCCAT